>CADCDP010000022.1 GCA_902800305.1 uncultured Bacteroidales bacterium | reverse complement strand
GATGCGGAGGGTGCGGATGAACTCGGCAGGGCCTTGTCCTGTGACGGCCATGAGCTTCTTGTAGAGGAAGGAGCGTGACATGCCCAACTCCTGCCCCAAAGTCTCGACGGTGAAGTCGGAGTCTTAAAAAATCACAAAATCACAAATTCACTAATTCACTAATTCACTTTTTCACTTTTTCACCAAAAAGAAGTGCCCACGATATTTCGTGAGCACCTTCTTAATACCAACGCATGAACATTTCATCCAGTCATATATCATCATCAAAATAATCATCATCGCCAAAGTCAAACTCGTCTTCAGGAATCTCAACTTTGGGCTTTTCTTTCTTGATGTATCGGAAATCCTCTGCCTCGGTAATCTCCAACAAAAACTCGCCTCGCCTCGGCTTTGGTAATCTCATGCGTCCTGCATACTGCTGACGCTTGATGTATTCAGTCAAAACTTCCCCAAGGCTTCTCTGCATAGGTCGCTGTGTCCATATTCTGATAGAGCCAAGGCCATACATTTGTAGCTCGCTCAAACTGCAATCGAGAATTTTCGCAGATGAATATTTGCCGTTTACATCAACCGTGGGCACGTAGTTTAGGCCATCCATCGTCAAACGTAACACACGCTTACCAAGAGGCAGAGCACAATAGGATTCATCAAGCCCCGAATGCTCCAAAGATGGTAATTCAGTCGTGTTACATCTAAACGTAGTTTCTCCATCTATCCACAAACGGCCGAACGTCCATTCGCTATCGCCCGACGTTCTTTCTATATGAATGGTCAACATAATCAATTCTTTTTATATTTATCATAATCAACTTTTGAGATTAGCTTATTCTGCCTCCAAAGGTAAATGATTTTCTTTACTGGAGACTTGATGAAGTTCTTTCTGCATTGAACTCGTAAGTCTGTTACCGTGAAAGTGTCAGACAACTTATTAAGAAGCTCTCCAAATTGAGCACCTTTTGCCCTGCTTTCTTTTTCCTCCACCAATTCATTGTAACGCTTTCCAAACTGGAACAACGAGTTCCGCAGGTCGATAGTGGCGAACCAAACGGCAAATTTAGTTATCACTTCACGCTCCTTCTTCGTTATCTGCTTATACAAGCCGTGACAAACAAGACCCAAGCGGAAAGCCTTTACAGCTGCTCTTCTTCGGAAAACATCACGTGCAGGATTCACTTCGCTGGCGGCTCTCAAACGTTCTCCTTCCAGCCAATCTAAAAGTGGTTTGTACAAGTAGGACAGGTCGGCTTGCTCGAAAGGCTGAAACTCATATTGCCAAGGTACGGTTGCATCAAATTCTTCTGGCTTAATCTCGAAAAGACTGCTTTTATCGAATTTCAACGGCACTTTGTAGTTCTTGACTTCAAGCCTCGCCAGTACATTATCTATAATCACTTGGTCTTTCTTGGAAATCTTCTTCCAAGGTGTGAACTTGGCAAACTGCTGATTCTCGATGGGGCAAACAGAGAAGCGAGTGACAAGACCATCCTCCACATTCTTGAAAAAGCGGTCTATTTGGTCTTGGGTGGAAGTGAACAGCAAGTTGAGGAACATTTGCACCTCTCCTTTGAAGGTTTGCACGCTCTTGTAATACTGGCCATAAAAGCCATTATCCCAAGTGACTCGCCAAAGGTCTGATTTATCGCCACCTGCTCCCTTGTTGCCTTTTGAGAAAGTGTCCAGTTCCTCAGCCTCAATATACATGTGGTGGCCTTGGTTGTAACGCATCTTGGTCAGCAATTCGGGAATGGAGATAAGAGGCTTCACAATACGAACGCTTACCCTTGGAGCATCCTCGCCTTTCTCATTTGCACCTTTCTTCCGTTCGCTCTGTGCATAGAGTTCTTCGCGAGCGTTGCTTATTTCGTCACGGTCACGCAGGTTTTGCAACAGGACAGAAAGCCGTTTGATGAAGGACTTGCCCGACGAAGGCGGTGCAAATAACAAGCTAATGAACTCGGTGCTTTGTTCGCTACCATCAAAGTAGGGTGCTCGAAGGTGGCTGCAAAGTGTGCCAAGAATGGGAAGCAGAGCGACAACGGTAGGAATCTTGAAATCAGCAGGAGCGGCATTGACGAATTGCTTAAAGACTGGCGGCAGGGATGGCATAGGAGGAAGTTCTTCCTTCACTTCTTCCTGCTTTTCATCCTCAACCTCAACAAAACGCTCTGCCAAATAGCCTTTCTCCTTCAAGAAAATATAGAGCTTCAGCGGAATCTGTCTGCTACGATTATTCGAGCAAAGCGACTCGCATTGTTTCCAAGTTTCCTCGGCAGGTAAGTCGAATGATGGCAGAACAGCGTGAACGATTTTAGGGTTATTGTCACAAATATTGCGGATATTCACGACCATTTCATTATAGAAATTGTGACGAGTTCCTTTTGCAGGTTCTCCACCAGTCGAGGCAATAAACTCCTGTGCAATTTGTGAAACAGGCACATCGTTGTACGTAAAGTTCTTCCATTCTTCGTCACTCGCTGAAATGTCAAAAAGTGTCATCAACGTTGGCTTTTCGGTGGAGTAGCTTCCAGTAGTTTTGTACTGCTCCATCTGCTCCAAGCTGACTTTCGGCACTTCATCAAACATCTTTTCGTCTGTATAAATCCAATCGTCAAAAGGAACGAGGTAGGAAAGACGAGAAAGGTCTTTGCAAGCAGGGTCAACACTACCGTATGCAGTCAGCTTCAAGTCGTTAGTAAGCCTCTCGATGGTGGCGGGCATTCCGTCAGCGTGACAATGAGCCAACAAGCGAAGACCCATCCCTGAAGGAGTGATGTGAATTGCTTGAACGTGAAGCCTCTGTAGTTCGGGTTTCAAATTACCAAAGTCCATCGCTGCCACCTCTTTGTCTATCTTGACTTTTCCGTCAATATCAACCATCACAAGGCCAGTTGGCACACAATTCTCCTTCTTTCTTGCTTTATCGCCAGTGTTGCCCATCGGCATAATAGCAGGGAGAAAGTTCTTGAAGGACTTATCGCCAGTTTCACGAATCTTTTGACAATTCGTAGCAACCTCTTTGTGCATTTCGAGCCAGTTGACTAAATCTGCCCACGAACGCACAACGGCACATGGCTTAATGCTTTTGTTGTTCTGAAATATCTGTAGTTCCATCCTCAAAGGTTTTATAAATTATATTCAGGTTCTCTTGAAAGTTTTGTGCCAAACTTTGCCCTATACCAGCAACAACACCTTTTGCCACGCTGCGAATAATATGTCTTAATGGGCACTTTTTACCTTCGCAGTTATCGCGTAATAGGGCTTTTTCGTAAAGTTTAGAAATTCTACAATGTTCGGCATCACAATAAACCTCCCCATTAGTCGCTATTACAATACTTGGTACATTTTCCATAATCACTTTTTATTTTCTTGGTTTTCTTCTTTATCATCTAAAAGGTCTTTGAACTCGGCTCTAAACTCATTCATGTTATCATGGAATTGTGCCTCGATGGCAACACCCGTGCATAAAGCAGACACACGAATGACTTTAGCTAAAGGGCAATATTCGTCTTTGCATTTATCGAACATTCCTTTTTTGATGAGCTGCCCGACTCTGCACTCTTTGCCTTGGCAAAATACTTTGCCGTCTTGCGATACTTTAACAGGAAAATTCTCGTCCATTTACTCACTCCTTTCCTCTTTTATATGAGCCATTTCATAAGCTTTCAGCAGTTCTTCTGTGAAAATGAAATCAGCCCACTTGACACCAATTTCCACTTTAGCCATAGCTCGAACGAGATTCACGATTCGTTCCTTTGTAGTGATTCGAGTCTCTGGCTCATATCCTGTAAAATTGCAAACTGCAAAGATGTAGGCTTCGGTTTTATTTTCCGAAGGAGGTGCCCATCTTTTAATGATGTCTTTCAATACGACGATACCATATTTTCTACAATACGTATCAAGTGTTTTGAAAGCAGCACGATAGCCCATTATCCTTGACAAAAAGATGCAGAAGCCCTCTTTGTCTGAGCCATTTTGGCCAATCCACGGTGTTTTGCTTGCCCGAATGTTGAGATAGTTATTGTTCCTTATCCCCCTCGGAAGTTTCTTTGCGTAACTCATTTTTTCTCCCTTTCTTTGTTGCCAATACGGCGATGATTACTCTCACTAAATCGATGATGTTTATAAGAACATCGAAGAAGTTTTTTGATTTCTCGAATAGTTTCATTATCCAATAAGTTGTTTGATTGTGCGGCACTTGATAGTATTGAAACGTCGGCCATCTTTCGTTTGCATAATAAAGAATGTAATCGTAAACTCGCAACGTGTTTGCCTTTGGATAATCTCTTCAATCCCATGCATGTAGTCTTGATTCCCGACGAGGTATTCCACAATAAGCGTATCCTCGCCATTAGAGCCGTCCTGTCTTGCGTATGGGATGGCGATTTCCAGATTGTAGGAAAACAGCTCTTTTCCATCCTGAGTTTTGAACGAACGGAACGTTCCGATTTGTTTAATGAATCCTTCTCTAATCATAATACATTTAATTTTGGGTTTTGTTAATATAGTTGAATGTCTCGGCGGCCACCATTGAGGCCATGAATATACACATTATAAATACCATTGTCTTTAGGGTTTTAAGTCCTCGTTTATTTCGCAGATGGCCACCCATAGGCATACGATGCAGAGAATATAAACGAGAGTAAGTCCAACATCTTCTATCATTTTTTATTTCCTTTAATGTATTGTTTGATGGTCGAGGCAACGAAAAGAAACCTATGTGACGCAGTTGCGATGTCAAAACTTCCTTTGTCAAAGTTCATCGTTACCTTCATTTTCTTTTTACTTTCGTAGAGTGAAAACATTTCATTCTCCACCACCAGTTTCAAATTGCCAGGCTTCGAGCCTTTTTGTTCGGGTCGGAACTGGATTTCTCCGTACTCATTTAGCCAAGCACTCCCACGGTACTTACGCCCTGGCTCTAATTGTAACTTGTTCATTTTTGCTTTTTGTTTTTGAGGGTTGTTAAATTGGATTTGTTAAACTCGTGGCAAAGGTAATAACTCATTTGTTAACAAAAAAAAAAAAAACGTTAAATTTGATAACATCTTCCAAAAAGAACACATTATTCGACAGATAGAACAAGATATTGGTTTGTTTTTCGTGAAAAAGTGAAAAAGTGAATTAGTGAATTTGCAGGATGTTTTTCTGTGGCCTACTATTAGGCCTAATATATAAATATATAATATATAATATAATATAATATATAATACATATAGCCAAACGCAACGCACGCATGAGATTCACTAATTCACTTTTTCACTAATTCACCCGTCAGTCTCTTGCCCGATAAGTGTGCCAGTCGCTTGCCTTATTCGACTCCTTACGCTTGCCCTATTCAACTAACGCCGCTTGCCCTTTTTGTCAACGCAGATAGTTTGCAGGAGAGAAAAAAGGTATAAAAATAGTTAAAACATCGGTGTTTTCTTGCAAATGTCAGATAAAATGACTATATTTGCACCGACTTTTAGAAAAGATTTTTGTTTCGCTGCGTTTTAGTGTTAGTTTTTACTATTGTTTTACCTAAATTTGTTAGATTATGGCAGGTACTCTTATGTTCCGTAGAGGCATGATGAAACTGGGCTATCTCGAAGAGAAGCCAGTTGTCTTCAAGCTTCGTCAGCTTACCTACCCAGTCGTAACGAGCGACAACTTGATTAAGTACATCAGCCAGTCGGCCAATGTTCCTGAGTCGTCCATCCGTTCCTGTGTAGCAGCTATCGCTCAGGCTATCGCCTATTTCGTGATTAACGGTCACGCTGTCCACTTCGATGGTTTTGGCACGTTCCACCTCAAGATGCAAGCCAAGGTTGCAAAGACCGAGGAAGAAGCAGACACCAAGACCATCCGTCGCCTCGTTCCAGAGTTCATCTGGCACAAAGAGCTTCGCGATGAGTGCAAGCGTACTCGTCATGAGATTAGTCAAACTTACTCCGAAGAGGAATAAAAGAAAGGAGGTTTTATTATGAGAAAGATGTATTCCCAGATTCCAGCCGTCACGGGTGCACTTAACCTCGTGAAGGTAGAAAAGACCCTCGGTTTCCTCGAGGAAAAGCCTACCGTTTACGGCTTGCAGATTGTTCGAGGCAACGTGATTGGCCACAACGAGATTGTGCAGTACGCTTCAAAAGCTTGTAACGCTCCATCCAACGACGTGGATACTGCTTTGAACGCCCTGCTCGATGCACTCACCTACTTCATGGCCAACGGTCACGGTGTGCAGGTGGATGGACTCGGCACGTTCAAGATGGTGTCAACGACCAAGTGTGCCAAGACGCTTGCAGAATGTACCAACGAAACCATTCGTAAGACGAAGATTCGCTTCTTCCCTTCACAGCAGATGCAACAGCTTTGCTCGTTGAAGAATGTGAAGGTTCGCATGATTACGTTTGGTAAGAACGTGGATTTAGTTCCCACGCCTCCACAGCCTTAACCCATGAAAAGTATACTTTCAGCCATTTCTCTTATAGTGGCGGCAGGAGTGACCATTACGGCACTCCTGTTGCCTCCCCAAGGAGAAATTGACGCATCGGTTTTGTATGTCGTGGCTCAGTTCCTGATATTTGCAGGAACGCTGTTAGGAGTTGAGTCGGCTGCTGAAAAGATACTTCGCATGATAAGGTTGGCTAAAAAGTGACATTCATTTCTTGTCATACTCACCGTTTTACCTTCCCATTAGTTTGAGGATTGTTTGGAAATTGTTATTCATGCGTTGAGGGGCTTCGTTGCGAAACGAGGCTCTTTTTTTGGTGAAAAAGTGAAAAAGTGAATTAGTGAATTAGTGAATTTGTGATTTTACACTTCCACCCCCGACCCCTCCCTCCGAGTGGTCGGGGGTGCTGTTTGTGCCTCTTTGCTGTATCGCCCCCGATACGTTTGCCTCCATAAAGCAAAAATTTAAAAGATAATTGGATGGTGGCAACATTTTTGCCCCATTCAGAATCATTTTTTCCCTTCTTTCTCCCGAAAAAGTCATAACTTTGCAAAAATAAACTAAACAACTAAACAACTAACTATATGAAGAAGCTATTTTGGATGTTGGCGGCATGGATGTCGCTGCACACCGTATCGGTACAGGCTCAGACGGCGATGGACATTGCTGCCGACATGGTGCCTGGGTGGAACTTGGGCAACACGATGGAGCCTGGCCCTTGCAACTGGCTCAGCAACGAACTGGATTACGAGACGGCTTGGCAAGGCTCGAAGACCACGCAGGAGATGAGCGACTTCGTGAAGGCACAGGGATTCCGCTCGGTGCGTATCCCCTGCTCGTGGTTTGTCCATACGGATGCCAACTACAACATCAGCACGAAGTGGATGGACAGGGTGCAGGAGGTGGTGGACTATTGTATCAAGGACAGCCTCTACGTCGTCCTGAACGACCACTACGACAACGGCTGGATAGAACGTTCGTTCAGTGGGAAGACCGAAGAGTCGGTGGCGAAGAACTGCTTCATCCTCGGCATGTTGTGGAAGCAGATAGCCACACGCTTCCGCGATTACGACTACCACCTGCTCTTCGCTGGGATGAACGAGCCTGATGCGGCTGGCGACAACAGCAGCGACAAGGCGGGCGATGTGGCCACGCTCATCAGGTATGAACAGGCGTTCGTCAATGCCGTGCGGCAGACGGGAGGCAACAATGCCACACGTGTGTTGGTGGTGCAGTCGCCTTCGACGAGCATCGACTTGGCCTATCAGTACGACGTGATGCCTACCGACGAGACCCCCGATGCGATGATGCTGGAGGTGCATTTCTACTCTCCCTACAACTTCACCATGATGACCAAGGACGAGTGGTGGGGGTATCAGGCATATTACTGGGGTGCTGGCAACCACGTGGCGGGTTCGAACTACAATGCAACGTGGGGCGAAGAGGCATACGTGCAGAGTCAGTTGCGACAGATGAAGACGAAGTACACCTCGAAGGGCATCCCCGTCATCATGGGCGAATTTGGCACCCTGTGGCGCACCATGCCGCAGGGAGAGAACCAGGAGAAGCATGATGCTTCCGTCTATACGTGGTACAAGACCGTGTGCCGCTATGCCGTGTTCAATGGCGTTGTCCCCTTCGTGTGGGACACGAATGCTTGCAAACGACCCTCCATGGATGTCCTCAACCGCAAGACCCTCACGGTGTTCAATCAGAAAGCCTTGGACGGCATCATGGACGGCTGTGCCTCCGTGCGCTGGCCCTACGCCTCTGCCATCAGCACCCCTCTGGCCGCACGTCCCTCCTCCTCACAGAAATACACCCTGTCTGGACTTCCGTTGCAGGAAGTGCCAGAGCGAGGGGTGTATATTCAGAACGGGAGGAAGTATTTGAAGTAAACTATTGTAACGGTGTCAGCGGATAGATGAGGTTCACGATGAGGATGTTGGCGGCAAGGATGATGAGGTTCATCAACAAGCCGATGCGCATGAAGTCGCTGAATCGGTAGCCTCCTGGGCCATAGACCAGCATGTGGGTGGGTGAGCCGATGGGGGTGGCGAAGCTACTGCTGACACTAATCATCAGGGCGACGAGGAAGGGGAAGGGGTCGTAACCCAGTTTTTCGGCGGCATCGTACATGATGGGGAAGAACATGGCACCAGCGGCGGTGTTGGAGATAAACTCGGTGATGAAGGTGCCGACCAGACAGATGGCGGTCATCACGATGAGGGGATTGGTGCCGCAGATGTCGAGGATGCCTGTGGCCAGCCATTCGGCGATGCCTGTCTTCTGGATGGCGAGGCCGAGGACGGCACTGCCAGCGAAGACCATCAGTATCTCCCAGTTGATGGCTCGCATGGCTTGCTCCATGTTGCAGCAGCGGAAGATGAGCATGGCGGCGGCGGCGAGGAAGGCACACTGCAACAGTGGGATGATGCCCAGTGCAGACAGTACTATCATGGCTATCATGATGGCGGTGGAGACGATGGTGCCGGTGCCGATGTTGGGCACGTCGCTGGAGTCGAAGAAGTGGAGGGTGTCCCTCATCGAATTGCTGTTGGTATTGAAATGTTTCGGACAGATGAGCAGCAACGTGTCGCCAGCCTCCAGCACCACTTCACGCGGTGCTTGGTTGATGCGCTGTCCGCGTCGTGCTACTGCCGCCAGTGTCAGGTTGTTGTCCTTCTCGAACGTACTGCCGCCGATAGTCTTGCCTATTAGGGAACTGCCGAAGCAGACGTAGGCGGTGCATAGTTCGCGGTTCTTGTCCAGTTCACTCATCTTAAATATGTTGTGGTCTGAACTAACTAACTGGTATTTCTCCGCTATGTCTATCAGTTCGTCGGTCTGTCCTGCATAGATGAGACGGTCGCCGCCCATAATGGGTTCGTCGGCTGTGACGAATACGGGTATGTTGTCGTAGTGAAACATCTCTATCAGGCTGCCGCCACGCACATTGAGCAGTCCCACCTCGCCCAACGTCTTGCCTATATAGGGGTTGTCGGCTGGCACACGCAGTTCCACGGTGAACTCGCCTGTCTGCTCGAATGCGCTCTCTGATGGCTTGCGGTCGGGCAGCAAACGGCGTAGGGCGATGACGGACAGGATGCCGACGGCCAGACAGAATAGTCCAGGAATGGTGGTGGCCAGAATGTTCATGGCCACGCCCGTCTGCTCTTCGTAGAGTCCGCTGATGATGAGGTTTGGCGGTGTGCCGATGAGTGTACAGACACCGCCCATGCCCGAGGCGTAGCTGAGTGGGATGAGCAGTTTCGAGGGTGACACGCCGAGTTTCTTGGCCCACATCTTTACGATGCCGACGAAGAGCGTCACCACCGTGGTGTTGCTCAGAAATGAACTCAATACGGCTACGGGCAGCATCAGCCGCGTCACTGCCTTTGAGTAGGAGTCGGGTGTGCCCAGTAGATGCTTCACTATCCACTGCAACACACCCGTATGCGTCAATCCTGCCACGACCACGAAGAGCACGCCGACGGTGATGACTGACGTGCCGCTGAAGCCCGAAAAGGCTTCCTTGGCATCGAGCACACCTGTGACGAAGAGCACGCCAATGGCTCCAAGGAACACGAGGTCGGTGCGCCATTTGGTAAACAATAAAATACTGAACATGCCCAGCACCGTCGCGATGGTAATCCAGGCATCAAGGCCGAAGCCTAAAAACATGATTGATTCCATATTTTTGGTTGTTTAGTTGTTTGGTTGTTTAGTTGTTTGGTTGTTTAGTTGTTTAAATTGGGGGCAAAATTACTGAAAAACGGACAAAGAAACAAGGTTCTTCTCTCTTTTTCTTGGTCAATACGTATGAAGATGCTACCTTTGTATCATCAATTATATTTTTGTTGAAAAGACTAAATGGTAGAACAATGAAAGGAATAGTTTTGGCTGGTGGTTCGGGTACGAGGCTTTACCCCATCACCAAGGGCGTGAGCAAGCAGCTCATCCCCATTTTCGATAAGCCGATGGTTTATTACCCCATTTCTGTGCTGATGCTGGCTGGCATCCGTGAGATTCTGATTATCTCGACGCCATACGACCTGCCTGGCTTCAAGCGTCTGTTGGGCGACGGAAGCGACTACGGCGTGCATTTTGAGTATGCAGAGCAGCCTTCTCCAGACGGATTGGCTCAGGCGTTCATCATTGGTGAGAAGTTTGTGGGCAACGATGATGTGTGCCTCGTGTTGGGTGACAACATCTTCCATGGACGTGGTTTCTCGGGTATGTTGAAGGAGTGTGTGGCGAATGCTGCCAACGGTAAGGCGAGTGTGTTTGGTTATTGGGTTCAAGACCCAGAGCGTTATGGCGTGGCAGAGTTCGACAGCGAGGGCAACTGCCTCAGCATCGAGGAGAAGCCGAAGAATCCGAAGAGCAACTACGCTGTGGTGGGTCTCTACTTCTACCCGAACAAGGTGGTGGAGGTGGCAAAGAACATCAAGCCATCGCCCCGTGGTGAACTGGAAATCACGACGGTGAACCAGGAGTTCTTGCAGGAGAAGAACCTGAAGGTGCAGTTGTTGGGACGCGGTTTTGCATGGCTCGACACAGGCACTCACGACTCGCTTTCGGAGGCTTCGACGTTCATCGAGGTGCTGGAGAAGCGGACGGGATTGAAGATTGCCTGTCTGGAGGGCATTGCCTATCGACAGGGTTGGATTTCTACGGAGAAGTTGCGTGAGCTGGCTCAGCCGATGATCAAGAATCAGTATGGTCAGTATCTGATGAAGTTGGCCGATACGAAGTATTTTGGGGAGGTGGAGGAATGATTTCCTCCCCGTCTCTTGTTTTTTTTGACCTTTTAAACTTGGACAGATAAAAACATGAAAAAAAATTTTTATATATTTTTGCCTATTTTTTTCTATTTTTTCTTTCCACGCCCCGCAGGGGCATAGGTTAAATTTTAAATGTTAAATGTCAAATGTAACTCACTCATTTACGTATGAAGAACTTTACCCCAAGAGCTGTTGCGCTCTTTGCCATGACGGTGTGCATGGCTATGTTGAGTGTGGTGGCAAAGGCAGAACTGCCAGCACCTACGACGAATTACAAGAACCTGAATGTCATTGCGACGGTGCCTGTTGATATGCAATGGGAACTGAATGGAGGTGCCTCTGTCTATTGCGACATCAACCTGCTGCTCGAAACGTCGGGACTCAGTCTCGAAGAGGCACAGGCCCATGTGAAAGACATTTTCTATTTGTGGCAGTACGATAGTTCGGAAACGGCAGAGGACTATTTTGTGGCCGATGAACTTGCTCCGATGGTGAAGCCAGAAGGCTATTGGTGGATAGATTTTGCTGACGAGAAGAAGGACGTTTTTGTGGCAAAGTCATGGAGCGAGAATTGCTTTGCATGGACAGCAGGCGAACCTCAACTCAACGATGAGGGTGTATGTGAGATTTATTTCGGCACCTACACGGGTGCTCAGGTGGGTCAGAAAGCGCATAGCCAGATGTATGCCATCATTGGTGACAATGCCATCCTTTATGACATCAATGTGGAGGTGGTGGCGGAGAAGGTTCCTACGTTTGAAGAATGTACCTTGGTGGGTGAGGTGACGGTGATAACCGATAACCGTGTGTCGAACGGATGGAATGGTCGTGCCGTGCGTTGGGATTTGCAGGCAGCACTTGATGCGCTGGAGTGTCCTTCGGTGGCAGACCTCAAAGTTTTCTATCTGACAGAGGAAGGTGAAATGAGCAACGCTGGTCAGACTTACGACGGCCTTGGCTTCTGGATGACGATGGAGGGCGAGGTGATTCCGTTCACGAGTGGCTCTAAGAGTTGGTTCGCTCAGGTGAGGGACAATGGCAACATCAATGTGGGCCACATGCCTGGTGATGTCTTCACGGGTGATGGCACGGAGGTGTGCAAAGGCTCGTTCTATCTGCGTTACTACTCGAATATCTACAAACTGAACGTCGAGATGACTGTCATTCCTGACTCTGAAGCTCCAACAGAATTTGTGGAGAAGGGCTATGGTGAGTTGTATTTGCAAGGTCTTGCTAATCATAGCGATTGGAGCGTGGGATACAATGTGCAGCTTGACTACGAGAAAGCTCTTGAGGTGACAGGGGCTGGTCCGAGTGATGTGCTGACCCTTTATGCCAAGACACCCGATGGCGAGTGGGAAAAGAGAACCACGACGACGGTGGCATCTGGCTTCTGGATGACGGCAGACGGTAAATGGTGTGAGTATGGTAATGGTAATGCTTATTTCTTTGAGAACGTGAACTTTGGTGTCATTGGCAACTGGGGACATGTACCTAACGCTGATGACCCCGGCACGACCTACGAAGGGGAATTCTATTATGTGAACGAGGCTAATGGCTATTACTATACGGTTCGCTACCGCATTGACTTCGTGAGTGAAATTGTGGAGTCAGCTGTGGTGGGTGAAGAAGACGTGACGGTGGTGGCCAGCGACGACGGCACACTCACCGAAGTGGATATCACGCCAGCGTTGACGGCTTTGGGCATCGAAGAGACTGAGATTCCAGAAGAGGCCAGATGGGTGGTTCCATCCTTCGCTACACTCTACGACCAAGTGAACTATATGGACGAGGGTTATGCCTTCGATGCAGAGGGTAAGACCTGCAATGTCGATACGGAGGAAGGTGCGGCTGCCGCGATCTATCGCCTTGGCTACGATGCACAGGAAGGTGGTTTCTATGCGGAAGCATGGCAGGACTTCGCTGAGGGTGCCAGCTACACGGTCAAGATGGCACTGGAGTATGAGGGCAAGTACTATGTGTACAACATCACTGTGGTGGCTCCATCGGGTGAAGAAGACGCTATCGTTGACGTGAATGTCTCGAAGAAGGCTTTCGAAGGAAAGGCTTACAACGTGAGCGGTCAGCCAGTCGATGGCAGCTATCGTGGCTTTGTCATCAAGAACGGAAAGCTCATCAGGCAGTAGTGTCTGAGAGATAAGTTCTACTCAACAATAACGGCGCTCCAAAGGTCTTGCCTTTGGAGCGCCGTTATTGTATAAAAGTGTGATGCTTAGAACTCTGCGGTCTTGGGTGTACGGGGGAACGGAATGACATCGCGGATGTTCTGCATGCCCGTGACGAAGAGGATGAGACGCTCGAAGCCGAGGCCGAATCCTGCATGAGGACAAGAACCGTACTTGCGAGTGTCGAGATACCACCACATATCCTTCATCGGGATGTTGCGTTCTTCGATTTCGCCCATCAGCTTGCCGTAGTCTTCTTCACGGACCGAGCCACCAATGATTTCGCCGATTTGTGGGAAGAGCACGTCGGTACCCTGCACCGTCTGCTCCATCTCCTTGCCGTCAAGCACGGGGTTCTTCTCGTCTATCTTCATGTAGAAGGCTTTGATAGCCTTGGGATAGTGAGTCATAATGACAGGCTTCTTGAAGTATTCCTCCACGAGGAAACGCTCATGCTCGCTGGCAAGGTCGTCGCCCCAGTTGCAGGGGAACTCGAATTTGCGTCCGTCCTTGATGGCTTGCTGAAGGATGCGGATGCCCTCAGTGTAGTCGAGGCGCACAAAGTCTTCTTTCAGGATGCCTTCGAGACGCTCAATGAGTCCCTTGTCTATCATCTTGTTCAGGAATTCGAGGTCGTCCTTGCAGTTGTCGAGTGCCCACTTCACGCAGTACTTGATGAAGTCTTCCTCCAAGTCCATTAAGTCGTCGAGGTCCATGAACGCGATTTCTGGCTCGATCATCCAGAACTCAGCCAAGTGGCGAGGGGTGTTGGAGTTTTCGGCACGGAATGTGGGACCGAAGGTGTAGATGGCTCCCAATGCTGTTGCTCCCAGCTCTCCCTCCAGCTGTCCAGAGACGGTGAGGGAGGTCTGCTTGCCAAAGAAGTCGTCGTCGTAAATGATGCTACCGTTCTCGTCCTTCTTGAGGTCGTAGAGGTTCTTGGTGGTCACCTGGAACATCTGACCTGCACCCTCACAGTCGGAAGCGGTGATGATGGGCGTGTGGAAGTAGAAGTAACCATGCTCGTGGAAGTAGGTGTGGATGGCCATCGCCATGTTGTGGCGGATGCGCATCACGGCACCGAACGTGTTGGTGCGCAGACGCAAGTGGGCGTACTGACGCATATACTCGAACGACTGCCCTTTCTTCTGCATGGGGTAGTCGGCTGGGCACTCACCAAATACCTTAATGTCGGTGGCCTGCACCTCGACTGCTTGTCCAGAGCCGATGCTCTCCACCATTGTGCCTGTCACGGAGAGACAAGCACCAGTGGTAATCTGCTTAATCAATTCAGGGTCAAACTTCTCCACGTCGGCCACCACCTGCACAGTCTTAATGGTGGAACCGTCGTTGAGGGCGATGAAGTTGACGGACTTGCTGCCTCGCTTCGAGCGCACCCAACCCATGACGGTGACCTCTGCACCGAAGTCGGTGCGTTGCAAGAGGTCGATTATTTTTGTACGTTTCATTGTTTCTTTATTTATTCATAATGTCCTGTGTGGAGCATGGCCACTTCCTGCTCGGTGAGGAAGCGCCAGTCGCCACGCTTGATGCCCTTCTTGGTGAGACCGGCGAACATCACGCGGTCGAGTTTGCACACCTTGTAGCCAAGGCTTTCGAAGATGCGGCGCACGATGCGGTTTTTGCCAGAGTGAATTTCTATGCCCACCTGCTTGCGGTCGGTTTCGGAGGCGTAGCTGATGGCATCGGCCTTGATGTCGCCATCTTCGAGCGTGATACCTTCGGCAATCTGCTTCATGTCGGCAGCCGTGAGGTTCTTGTCGAGGAAGACATGGTAAATCTTCTTCTTCAGGAACTTAGGATGAGTGAGCTTCGAGGCCATGTCGCCATCGTTGGTAAAGAGAAGCACACCCGTCGTGTTGCGGTCGAGACGACCAACGGGGTAGATGCGCTCGCGGCAGCAATTCTTCACCAGCTCCATCACAGTCTTGCGCTGCTGTGGGTCGTCGGAAGTGGTCACGTAGTCCTTGGGTTTATTCAGAATCACATAGACCTTCTTCTCGATGCTGACACGCTGGTCGTGGAAGTGTACTTCGTCGGTGCGCTGAATCTTGGTGCCCAACTCCGTCACCACCTTTCCGTTCACGCTGACCACACCTGCTTGGATGTACTGGTCGGCCTCGCGGCGTGAACATACGCCAGCATTGGCAAGGAATTTGTTGAGGCGAATCGGTGCATTGGGGTCTTCGAGGTACTCCTTGTACTCGATTTGCTTCTTCATGCTATATTTGGCATTGGGGTTGTAGTCGGCTGTGCGCTGACGAGGCTGATAGCCACCACGGCCGCCCTGCTGATAGCCTCCACGGCCACCTTGCTGGTATCCACCGCGATTGTTGTAGCCCTCACCTCCTTGACGAGGCTGATAGCCACCCTGACGGCGACCGCCTTGCTGATAGCCACCACGCTGCTGGTAACCACCCTGACGGGGCTGATAGCCACCACGTTGCTGCTGATAGCCACCTTCCTGCTCGCCATCGCGGTTGTAGCCACCCTGACGAGGTTGGTAGCCACCTTGCTGGTAGCCACCACGTTGTTGGTAGCCGCCCTGACGAGGCTGATAGCCACCACGATTGCCGTAGCCACCATTATTATAAGAAGGACGTTGCTGGTAACCACCACGCTGGCCGCCTTCCTCCGATGAGAAGGAACCGCCAAAGCCTGCTGGACGGAAACCGCGTTCGCCTTGAGATCCATTAGCACTATAGGCTGCGCCACGGTTGATGCGTGGACGCTGCGGACGGTCACCACGGTTGTAAGTGGGACGGCTGCTGTTGCCATAATTGTTTTCACGGTTGTAGGATGGACGATAGCCCTCTCGGCTGCCTCCATTTTCTGCTTTTTCTTCTGATGCAGGTGCTTTGTCCTGCCATTCGTCAAATTCTGACATAGTCGTTAATGCTGTTAAATTGTAATCCTAAAAATAAATGTTTGTATTGTTCTCTCGTTAAATTCCTGTGTAAGAATGGGGGGTGATGGCTCGAAGCTCTTCCTTCACACGTTCTGGCACGTCCAGCCCCTCGATGAAACCGCTGATGCTTTCGGCGGTGATGGCGGCATTCGTGCGTGTGAGCGCTTTGAGTGCTTCGTAGGGATGCGGGTAGGCCTCCCTACGCAGGATGGTCTGAATGCCTTCGGCGCATACTGCCCAGCAGTTGTCGAGGTCACGGTTGATGGCATCCTCGTTCAGAAGCAACTTGCGAAGCCCCTTCAGGGTGGATTGGATGGCGATGACTGTATGTCCCATGGGCACACCTACGTTGCGCAGTACAGTCGAGTCGGTCAAGTCGCGCTGCAAGCGGCTGACGGGCAGTTTCTGACTCAAGAAGGCAAGGATGGCATTGGCCATGCCGAGGTTTCCTTCGGAGTTCTCGAAGTCAATCGGATTCACCTTGTGTGGCATGGCCGACGAACCCACTTCTCCAGCTTTGATTTTCTGCTTGAAATACTCCATCGATACATACATCCAGAAGTCTCTGTCGAGGTCGATGATGATGGTGTTGATGCGCTTCATGGCATCGAAGATAGCCCCCAGATGGTCGTAGTTGCTGATTTGCGTGGTATATTGCTCACGTTCCAACCCCAATTTCTCGCTCACGAACCGATTGCCGAAGGCTTTCCAGTCGTAGTCGGGATAAGCAATGTGGTGGGCATTGTAGTTGCCTGTAGCACCACCAAACTTAGCGGTTATCTTGCAAGCTTTCAGCAGGTTCAGCTGTTCGGTCAGACGATAGACATACACCATCACCTCTTTTCCGAGACGGGTGGGCGAAGCGGGCTGTCCGTGGGTCTTGGCCAACATGGGAATGTCTTTCCACTCGTCGGCGTAGGCAGTCAGTTGTGCTATCAACTCCTCCATCTGTGGGTAGTACAGCTCTTCCAAAGCCTCCTTGATGGAGAGTGGCACGGAGGTGTTGTTGATGTCCTGACTGGTCAAGCCAAAGTGGATAAACTCCTTGTAGTCGTCGAAGTGGCCGATTTTGTCCAGCTCTTCCTTGATGAAATACTCCACCGCCTTCACGTCGTGGTTGGTCACTTTCTCGATGTCCTTCACCCGCTGGGCATCGGCCTCCGAGAAGTTTCGGTAGATGTCACGCAGACGCTCGAAAAGTCCCTGGTCGAAGCTTTTCAGCTGTGGCAGGGGCAACTCGCAAAGCGTGATGAAATACTCGATTTCAACTCGTATGCGATACTTAATAAGTGCATATTCTGAAAAATACGAAGCTAAGTCCTTGGTCTTGCTTCTGTAGCGGCCATCAATAGGCGAAATGGCCGTAAGTACATCCAATTCCATTTTTATCGTTAGTCTTGTCGTTTATATTGTTCCCTTGCGTCACCCAGACGCTTCTCTCTATCCTGTTAGGTTTCTCTCTTATATATAAATATGTGTCCTTTTGTTTCTGTCTGTTCGTTTTGTAAATTTCGCTTTATTTATTCACTGTTTTTGCTTTTACACGGTACAAAGGTACGGCTTTTTAATGAAGAATGAAGAATGAAGAATGAAGAAATTGCTCTTGCGCCCCTTCTTTTTTGCTTTTTCACTCCTTTTCGACTGCCGAAATGCGAAATGTGGTGTACACTTCCACCACCACGAAGAATATGAATGGTATCAGCCATGCCGATGGCCCCACATACATGCCTCCGTAGAATCCTATGGGCACAAACATGAAAGCGGTTGCCAGGATGAGTCCGATAATGCCAAACACACGTTGGTGGTAGAGTCGGCGCAATGTCAGTTTCTTTGGGTCGCGTGGGTCGTATTTCTCGTAGAATGGTGTCTGCAAGAACCTTCCCAAGAACAACATGACCGTGGCTACTACCATCTCCACACAGGCTATGGCACGGGCGGTGTGGCGAGGCAATATCCATTGGCAGGCAGCGACAACCACTAAGCACAGCCCGACTACCTCTAAATATCCTAAGAGTTTATCCTTTTTCATTTCTCATTTCTCATTTCTCATTTATCCTTTATCATTTATCCTTTATCATTTATCATTTATCATTTATCATTTAGCGTAGCGCCTTTATCCTTTATCATTTAGCGTAGCGCCTTACTCGTCCTCTTCCTCAATGATGAAGATGTCCTCATTGTCCGTCTTCATGTAGTAACGGCTGCGAGCCACCTCCTTCATGGCATCAGGGTCGTGCTTCAAGGCATCAAGCGTCGCCTTGTCCTTCTCAAACTTACGGTTATACTCGTCAATCTCGCCTTTCAGTTTAGCGATTTCCTGCTGCTGACCAATGCGATTGACAAGACAATTTTCGCCGACAAACCCAATGGCCACGACAAAAATAGCCAAAGCCACCAAATACTTCAGCTTAAATGCCCAATACTTAATGCTGTGTTTCATACGTTTGTTTGTCCTCCAAAGTTTATAAATGAATAGAAAAGTCGTACAAAGGTAAATTAAATTTTATTAAACACAAAGCATCTTTCCAAGAATTTGTTGCAGAAACGGGCTACAATGCGTAATTTTGTGCCGTTTTTTACAATTCATCCATACATTTTATACATTAAAAGGACAATATTTATGAAAAAGGACATCATTCGAATCGCCCTCGTGGCCATGACCGCATTCCTCATGCCTACCTCTATGGATGCGCAACTCAACGACATTCTCAACAAGGTGAAAGATGCTGCCACAGGCAACACGGCTACCACGACTACTGTCAATGACAGCACCAAACAGTCCTCTACCTCCACTGGCGATGCCATCACCAACATTTTGGGAGGCATCATGGGTTCTTCTTCCACAGCCAAGGCTGCTACCGACATTATTGGTAACGTCCTCGGTTCCAGCAAGATTACAGAGAAGAGCCTCGCTGGTACATGGACTTACACGCAGCCCTGTGTGGCATTTGAGAGTGAGAACGTGCTCAGCAACATCGGTGGAAGTGTAGCTTCCAGCAAGATTGAAGACAAAATGAAGAAGGCACTCGCCAAGGCTGGCATCAAAGAAGGAAAGTTTACCGTTACCTTCAATGAAGACAAAACTTTCGCCATGGCCGTGGGAAAAAAGAAACTTTCCGGCACTTTCGAGGTGAGTGGTTCAGATCTCCTACTGACTTTCAATTCTCCCAACAAGACCATCAAGTCGAATGCCAAACTTTCTCTTGGTACCCTCCAGTTGGCGATGAATGCCGACAAGATGCTCGAAATCGTCAACACCATCGCCACAAAAGCCAGTGCCTACTCCAGTCAGATGGGCACCATCTCAACTGTGCTCAGTCAATACAAAGGTATGTACCTCGGTATGAAGTTCAACAAGAAATAAGCACGACAGAAAGGAACGGTCTTGCCTAAAATACTTGTTTTTCTCAAAAATATTTCGTATCTTTGCACCAAGAAGCGGGAATAAGCTTCGATAGTACAATCGTAAGCTTCGATAGTATAATCGCAACCTTCGATAGTACGATCGTAGGTTGCGATTGCTTTTAGCATACGCGTTGAGTCAGAAGCGGTAGTGGGGTAGAGTCACAGGTGGTTACGGCACAGCCGAAAGAGCCGTTGTGGATTTTCACTTTACCCTCACCTTCACAGGATGGCTCACCCCCTCTTTCCAATCGTCTAATGAGGCGAACCAGTCTTTGGCAGTGTGGTAGCCTTGTGCTTCCTTATCGGCACAGAACGTTAGGTGGTAATGGATGGCGTTGTCCTTGTCGGGCTGAACGACAAAGAGATAGTTGAGGTCGCTCTCTTGCGTGTCACGAATGTATGGGGTGGGCACATAGACCGCCATGCCGATGGCTTCGGGTGGCCACTGTTGCTTTTTGCCCATGTCGGGGTAGTCGCATCCCCAAGAGGCGGCTATGCCATCCGTGCGGAGGATGCCTTCGGGGGTGTGGCCTCGACGTGTGGCTTCGTCGGCTGTGACTCCTACTTTCTGAACGCCTGTGCAGAACGGCTTGCTGAGGGGACGGTCAAAGAGGACATCCACTTGCAGGTCACGATGACCAGCATAGAGCGAGTAGTATTGGTGCATGTCGTAGGTGGTGCCATCTTCGGCTTTTACCCCAAGGTCGTACACCTCCACCACCGTGCGCAAGGAACCTGATGTCACCACTCTTTGGCCTCTGATGGCCACATCTGACCAATTTTGGGGCTTGCTGTCTTGATAATCCTTGAACGAGCCGCATCCGATGGCTTGTCCTGCCCACAAGACATCCACGCCATAGCCCTGTGCCAATTGCTCGGCAGAGGTGTAGAATTGTGTTTCTGGAAGTTCGATGCGGCGATACTTTTTGCCGTAAAGGTCTATGTTCTGACGTTCGTCGAAGTAGATGCGATAGCCTGTTAGCTCGGACTCGATGGTGATGCCGTGCATGTATATGTCGTTGAAAATGTTGCTTTTACCTGGGGCTTCCACACGGTGCACATCGGGGTGCTTATCCTGCTTGTCGCGCAACTGCAAAGCGGTATAGATTCTGTCCTCTTGCTCCTTGCCCCTTGCTCCTTGCTCCTTAGCCATGAGGGTCACGTCAAACACTTTTGTCTCCCCTGCTTTTATGTCTGCCAAGAAGAAGACCTCGTCGGAACGGAGGTCACCGTCCATGTCATCCAACTGGCATGGAACGTCCTGTCCATGGCACGTTACCTTTGTACTCTTCACGTCGAAGCCGACTTTTTTCGTTGGAGGCAGTTTTACCACCACTGGCTCATGTACCTTGTCTCCTGTCCAATCGTTTCTGACTGTCACCTGCACGGTCTTCACTTGCGCCACCGAAGCGATGGCGAACAGCTGTAAGAATAGAATAAGCGTTGTCTTTTTCATTGATGTGTTGAATTATAGGCTACAAAGGTACGATTAAGTGAGAGAAAAACAAAATATATTGGGGGTTTTCCGAGCGTGAGTGCTTTCGGAGTAGCCAAAGATGTGGGAAAAATGGCCAATCCATCATCTGAACAGTAAAATTGTACTTTGGCTATTGCCATTTAATAATAAAGTCGTAACTTTGTCGTCACTATGATACAATCCATCTTTACATCTATGCCGATGTTTGTGTGCGCGTTCTGGACAGCTATGCTGGCTTCGAGCTGGCAGCCGGGCGGTGACCGAGCTAAGCGGGTTCTCTGTATTTTTATGTTTGTAGCAACCTTGCTCTATCTCGGGCATGGCTTTTATTTCTATCGCGATATCGACGCGTTGCCGGTCTCTGATGCGATGTATACGTTTTGCAACTTGGCTGTTTTTCCCCTCTATTACATTTATACAGAAGAATTAACCGATGGGAAAGGACGTTGGAGGAAACGGGTGCTGTATCTCCTGCCAGCCATCTTGACAAGTACCGTCGTGGCTTTCCTGTACATTCGGATGAACCGTGATGAAAGTATTCTGTTCATTGAAAACTATCTGTATCACAACGAGTCAGTCGCGTTGTCGGAGAATGGCCACATTCAAGCCTCATTGCACACGGTGGCCAAAGTGATTTTCGCCATACAGATTATTCCTGTCTTATGGTTTGGTATCCGAAAAATTAACCGTTTTAATCAACAAGTTAGTGGTTACTATGCTGACACTGATGACAAGACGCTCAGCCACTTCAAGTACCTACTCATCCTCTTTTTGGCCATCTCTCTCATCTCTTTTGTTTGCAATATTATCGGACGTTACTATTTTGCTGATTCCATTGCTTTGCTTGCCCTGCCTTCACTCACTTTTTCCATTTTGCTCTACATTGTGGGATATATGGGCTATGGACAGCATTTCAACGCGGTCAACCTCGAAACGGAAATGAATGGACAGTCTTTGTCGGAGCGACCTGAGACAGAGGCGAATCTTCCAGACGACCGAGAAGATGAATCAGGTGGTACCCTTAGCCGACGTGAACAAACCAACCAGCGCATTGTGGGTGCCATCAAGGATGAGAAACTCTTTTTGAGACCTAATTTGAAAATCAGTGATGTCGCTGGCTTCCTGCACACCAACCGTGATTACATCTACCATGCCATCAACGTGGAGATGGGTGTGTCGTTTTCTGACTTCATCAATCAGCAACGGGTAGAGTATGCCCAACAATTGATGAAAGACTACCCAGATAAGTTGCTGTACGAAGTGGCTACCGAGTCCGGATTCTCTTCCAATGTCACGTTCTATCGTTGTTTCAAGCAATTCGCTGGATGCTCCCCCAAGGAGTACAAAGAGAATCTTAACTAACACAGCCTTTTGGAAAGACTCAAATACCGATTGTTCCGCTTATGTCCCCAAAAAGGAAACATAAGCGGAACTTCTTCCTTGTATTTGTGACTTTCGAGGCATTTTCTGTGTTTTTGTAATGTTTTTCTGTGAATGTGAAAACCGCAGAGTCGTACATTCTTGCTACCTTTGTACATCTAACTAAAATTATTTATTAACACTTAAACGAATAATACAAAATCTTATGACCACAAGAATGAAGAAACACATGGTCGCGCTACTCCTACTGTTGGGTGTGGGCGTGAACTGCCATGCACAACAAAGGTTGATTGTTTGGCAGATGAACGGAGAGAAAATTTACTATGACCTCGCCGACCAGCCAAAGACGACCTTTGCTGGAACGGACATGGTGATTACCACTACGAATGTGACGGTCACTTATCCCATCAACAAAATCAGAAGTTACACTTACGAAGGTGAATCTACTGCCATCCCAAGTCTTACGGCAGACGATGGTCTATATGTGGAACAAGGAGAGGATGCGGTGACCTTCAAGAACTTGAAGAGTGGAAGTGATGTACAGCTTTTTGCTACGAATGGTGCTCTGCTCGAAACGCTCCAATCGGACGGGGAAACACCCGTGACCATCTCTATTGCCAATCGCCCTGCTGGCGTGTATGTGGTGAAAGCAAACGATGTAACCTATAAACTGCTGAAGAAATGAAGACACATATATTATATAAGTACATGAGCCTTGTGGCTCTATTCGTCTTGTCGGCAATCGGCATGAACGCACAGGAAGCGTTCTATATTTACCGCAACGATGGCAAATTCAATGGTTTCTTCTACGAAGAGGTGAAAAGCATTGAGTACAGCAAGATTGACCTCGAAGGGGTGGAACATCCCGAATATGTTGTGGAAGAAATCTTGACGGAGGATAGTCTTTACCGTATTCCGCTTGCCGTCATTGACAGCGTGAGCTTTGTCCAGCCAGAAATCATCTACAACGTGAAGCTGCGTCGTATGGACGATGAAGGCATGATGAACTATTTTTTGTCTGCTGATGGCTTAAAATTGACTTTCTCTAGCGAGATGCCTGCCATTCTGCGTCCACGCAAGGACGATGTGATTGTCAGCTTCGACTTCGAGAAGTTTGAGGACGGCTTTGGAGGTCGTGTTTCGAGCACCGATAGCGATGCAGCGGGCAATTTTGTTGTCTATTGTGACTCTCTGCACGGTGTTTCAGACGTGTTTGAACAGCTTATCCTCGTGGAGGACGTAGTGGCCGACGATGAGGGCAACTTGGTGAAAGTGAGAGGGCCACACCGAATCGAGGGAAGAAAAGAGGGCAACTTGTTTTCCTTCAACCTCAACCTCCATGCCGACTTCCCCAGAACCGAAAAATTCCTCATCACGGGTGGAGTCAACGTCGGCGGAGGTATCAGCTGCACGTCGGTCTATAAAATAACGAGGAGTGAAACTTTCATGGAATGCACCCTCAAGTCTGAATTCAATCTCAACTTCAATTTGGGATTCGACTTGACGCTTGGCGACACCGAACCCATGAAATGCTGTGAAACGAGTTTGCCCAATGCACGTTTCCCTTCTTTCCTACCCATCTTTAAGGCTGGAGTAGATTGTGCTTTCTTCTTCCGTGCCCAGGCACATTTGGCAGGTAGCATCAGCTATGGCCCCATTAAGAAAGTGGTGGCTTACACCTTCTCCTACAACAGCGAAACCGACCAATTTGATGGTGGTGCAGCCGATGAGGATACAGGCGGCTATACAGCAGAAGAAGCTAAATTCAATGCAAGTATTGAACTGAACGGCACTGTACACACGGGTATTTATTTCTCACCCAACGTTGGCACTATCTCTTTCTTTGGTAGTCACGCTGGCGTGAAACTTGATTGCTTCTTAGGTCCGAAACTTTCAGGAAATCTCACGTTTGATGCAGGTGGCGTATTGGACTGGGATTTATATAACACGGTGAAAGACAGCAAGATTTCCCTCTCGCTCATCTCCTTCGACTATGAGTTTAAGGGTGTGCGCAAGTTCTGGAACAGTGCTCAAAAGGAAGTCACCTTCTTCGATGGTTCGTTCTCGTTCATGAACTTCGACTGGTATATCTTCCCAGAGTTCTCCGAACCCAAGACAGAGACGTTCTTCAGCGACAAAAAAGCAAAGATTTCCACCATGCCTTCACGCGACATTCTTTTCGCCCTCAAGCTTGGTATCGGTCTGTATGACTTCAAGCACAACCTGCTGAAAAAGGTTTACCGTACCGACCGCAAGTATGGCGAGAAGAGCGACAATCCAGATGATGGTACTTATTACGCTTCGATTGACACGGAGTTCAAAGACCTCGAAATCAATCAGCCTTACATCGCCGCTCCGCTCATCGAGATTTGGGGCAAGGAACTACCAGCCACGCCTGTCGATACGTTTAAGCTGGGTGCTACGATAGACATCAAGGATGTTCACGTCATGTCAGCCACCTACCGTCCCGATGGCTATACTGACCCCAACCAAGACAACAAGAAGTTCTCGTTCCGTTATAAACTCTCCGTCAAGGCCGTCATCGATGAACTGGAGAGCGTAGATAAGTGGGGTTACGTCTATGTCACTCCGAGCGGCAAACGTCTTGCCATCCCAGCGGATGTGGAAGGAAAGGAGTTTCTCGACGAAAAGCACTCCTTCTATCTCGATGTTCCTGAAGAAGAAGTGGAAATCTATGGATGGGTGAAGTACAAGAACGACTCGAAACTCTACTACATGGAGCCAAAGAAATTCAAGATTACCTATCCAGAAGAAATATCCATCAAGATTACTGGCTGCACATTTGACGAGACCATTTCCGATGTGACCTACGAAGACACCAAATACAAATACATGACCGTCTTTAAGGTGAACTTCGACTGCACAGGTGCTGGATGGCTGAATGTGAAGACCAAAGAGAGCGGAAAAGGCTGGAGCGATTGGGAGAACATCGACCCCAACAGCACCTATCCAGCTGATGGTGCCAATGTGTTGACCGTTTACTATTACTACGACGAAAAGGCATTCGACGGCGAGTTCCGCGTTTATCTTGAAGGTGTCGGCAGATGGTCAGGAAAAGAAGACAAGCATGTCGTTACTGATGACTACATCCAGCTGACCAATAATGGCAAGAAGTTCACGGGCTGCGTACTGAAATCTGGCACACCAGAAGTGCCTCAGAGCCAGGTTCGCCGAATGATGCAGAAGGGTGGTGATGGTACGCACGCTATTGTTATACGTAAAGCACAAAAGAAATAACCCATTTTATTTATTCACTAAAAAACATTTTAAACATGAAAAAGTATCTTTTATCAATCGGTGTATGCCTAATGGGCATTGCATTCATTCTGTCGTGCAGCAAAGACGACGACAAGGACAGCAGCAAAAACGTCAGCACCTTGGAGAAAGAGTATTTCTCCATCGAAAACGCTAATTACGTGTCAGGTGCGCTTCCCACAGCTAATGTGGCAGCCATCTCCAGAGAGAACATCAGCTACAACGACCGTGCATTGGCTGGCGGTATGAATTTTATTTCCGTCACATCCGACACCCGCATCAAGCGTTTCTACTTAGGTGCGAAGGGCGTGGACGGATATTGGTCATACGTGCCCTCCACCACACGTGCAGAAGATAGTGCGGAATCCTACGACTATGAAATCCCAATCGACTACAGCACCGAACTGGATGGCGACATCGTGATGTTCATCTGTGCCGAAGAAGAGGATGGCGACATCACCCAGCCTTACGAAGCCACTATCACCTTCGTCAGCAGTCAGTCGGGTGACCTCGAAATCAATCTCACCTTCCACCCAGCTAAGGACATCGACCTCCACCTCTACATGCCCGACGGCGAGCACATCTACTACAACAACCGTGGTGGCTACATCACCAATGGCGACGGCACAGAGACACGCTGGGGTCTTGACCACGACTCTAACGCGGGATGCGACATCGATGGACTCAACAACGAGAACATCGTCATCCCAGCCGAGGCTGTGCAGCAGGGCACCTACACCGTGGAAGTCAACATGTATGAGAACTGCGACGAAGAGACAGGAGCCAGCTGGCGCATCCAAGCTCGTTACCGCGACGAAATCATCAGACCTCAGACAGGTTCCAACCCCGCCTCAGGTACCTATCCTTCTGGCGACTGCTCAGGCGACCACAC
Source organism: uncultured Bacteroidales bacterium (assembly GCA_902800305.1). GTDB lineage: Bacteria > Bacteroidota > Bacteroidia > Bacteroidales > Bacteroidaceae > Minthosoma. Next base: position 33,540 of record CADCDP010000022.1, on the reverse strand, counting down.
CAAGGTGATGACCTTCACCATCGGCAGTGCTTCGGCCAAGACCCGTGCTCCACAGTTCAACTGGCGTCCTATCCCACCCACAGAGATGGACAAAATAAAGTATGATGCCGAAATGTATCGCAACGGAAAGTAAAAGAAAGTAAAAGTTAAAAATTAAAAGCGAAAAATTTGCTACCGCACTTGTACGTCAATTATTGGCGACTGCTGCGGTAGCAAATTTTTCACTTTTTCTTTTGGCTTCGCCTTCCTCAGACGCGTTCAATGGTCTTTACACCCCCTTCGGTTCCCCCGTCATCGGGGGACAGAAACGGCCATCTCCAAGCGAGCTTGGATGGCTCTCGCTGCTTCTTCGGTTCCCTTTTCCCTTAATTCTCCGTCAGCTTCATCACGTCCTCCAGCGTGAATGAGCCAGAGAAGACGATAACCGACACTTCACCATCGTCGTCGGAGAGCATGACCACCACCGACTGCTGCTTACCCTCACGGTGGTAGATGCGCACCTTCTCGTCGTCCTCGTCCACTTGCATGAGTAGGTCGTACTTCCCGTTCTTGATGATGGCTTGCGTGTCCGCTTTTAGTCGGGCGGCAGCACCCTTCTCTTCGGAAGTAATGATTTGGATGCCATGCAGTTTGTTCATAATGCTTTGGGTGTTCACGCCTGGCACGGAGGGTGCAGCCGCCTTTCCAGCCAGACGGAGCATGAACTTCGAAATGTAAACGTAGGTCACATTCTTGGTGTCAGCATATTTCTCAAACTCCTTCACTTGGGCGTTGGCCGTGATGCTGGCGAGTGCCAACAGCATACAGAGGAGTGTCTTTTGCAGAAAATCTTTCATGTTATTTTAAAATGTTAAGTTGTTTGTTCAATGTCTTTTCCGTTCGGTCGCTGATGGCTTTCGCCTTTTCCAGTTGTCCCATGCCCTTATTCAGATTGTACGCCAAGAGGTTGAGTGCTTTTTCTGCTTCCTGCTGGGCATTGACGGGGTCTTGGTAGGTGTCCTGTTCAGCAAGATTAACCGGTTCCTCGTGACTGAGGAAGTAAAACCCCACTCCAAAGATGAGGGCGAAGCTGGCGGCAATGGAAAACCATGTAGCAGCCCCTCTCCTTCTATGGAGAGGCAGACTATGCAACTTGCTTTCCAAAGATTCCGCATGGGCACCCTCCCCATTATGGGGGAGGGCTGGGGAGAGGGTCTTCTCCCACTCATCAATCTTCTTCTCCAGCCGTTCCTCCAACCCTTCAGGGATGGGGATTTGTTCAAGTTCTTTCCAATTCAGTCCGTCCATGTCTTCGTGAGTTTTAAGTATTGTTCTTTCAGTTTCTGCTTTGTGCGCATCATGATGATGCGGAGGTTACCTTGCGAGAGTCCCGTGTCGCATTCGATTTCTTCGTAGGACTTCTCTTCCACGAGGTGCATTCTGAGGATGCGTCCGTCCCGTTCGGGGAGTTTGTCCATCAGCGTCTCCATTTGCTTTGCCTCGTCTGCCGCCTCCACCGCTTGGGAGAGGCTTTGTTCGTCGGGTGGTTCGGCGTGGTCTTCGATGTCCTCCGAGGTGTCGATGCGCTTCAGTCGCCGTTGGTCTCGGAAAAGGTTCTGCATCAGCGTCACGAGATAAGCCTCCGTCACCGCCTCCTCCTTCAGGTCATCACGCTTCTGCCAAAGCTTCAGATACGTGTCCTGAAGCAGGTCTTCGGCATCCTGCGCATTACCCGTCAGATGGTACCCCACCCGATAGAGCCGCCTGTGGAAAGGCATAAACCGCTGCTTAAACTCCCGTGCGTCCATTCAGTCTCTACTCCTCTGAAAACTCTATCGCCACTTTTTTGTCGGTGTTAAGATATTTCTCCTTCACGGCACTCTCTCCAACAATCGTATTCTGATGGTTCCACCTAATACCACGAGCCTTCATCCATTCGTCGGCTTCCTTTGCCGAGTTAAGGTTAGGGAACTCCTGACCATTGATGACAATAAGGACATTCTCATTTTTTTCTTCCTCCTTTATATTCACATCATGACTTTCTTCCATCTGAATCATTAAAGGCACATCTTCTTGCTTGATGGGGCCTTTCATGTGAATCAGTGTCACGAGGTTGCCCACATTGGCATCCGCGTCGATTCTGGCAATCAGTTCCTTGAAGTACTCGCCATCCACCACTGCATAGTATTGGATATTGTTGAACAGTTTGAAATTTCCTGTCAACATGCTGAGTGGTCCATTGTTGCCGTTGTGTTTTTCGTGATAAACTCGCTCGAAGCCTTTTAGGGCATTCAACTCCTTTTGTAGTTGTTCCACTTTATCTGATGAAAGTACGCCGCTCAGATATTCCACCTTGGTCAGACCACGCGAAGCTCTATACATATCAGGGGCTTCCTCCTCCTTCATGTCTATAATTTTCTTCGTGATGTTCTCGTACTGGACACCCTTTATGCCCTTGTATTTCTTCATCAGCTTGTCCGCTGTCTGCCCCAGCACACTGCCCACACAGAGCAGCAGCGCCATCGATAAAAATAACTTCTTCATATTATCCTTGACCTTTAGATGTTGTATATTCAAATGCCATTTTTTTCTTTGAGTCCGGGTACTTCTTTTTTACGTCCTTTCCCTCTAGTACATTCATGTCTTTGGGGCTTCCGCTCCAATCCATATTGTGGTCGAACATATACCGTACAGCCTCATCCTGCGTATGGAGGTTTGGATAGATCTTTCCATCAATCACAATCAGGCAATCCCTGTACTTACGAGGTTCCTTCTCGTCTTCGTCATCATTCTCCCATTGATGCGTCTTCACAGAGAGCGACATCTTTTGTGCCTCTTCTTCTTCATTCATCTCCCGATCCACCAGTTCTGCAAAGTCCACCTTGCCCATGATGACCACCAGCGAAGCCTCGTCATCCTCCTCTGTAAAGATGGCTATAGTGCAGTGCTTGCCCTTCTTGGCTTGATATATTTTCGCCTTCTGCCCATCTTCTTCTGTCATTTCAATCAGCGGTTCCCATCCTTTACTTTTCAGGACATTCTTCACACGCTCGCTCATTTGACTTACAGCATCCTTATCCTCTGTAGAATAAATGCGGATGTTGTCAATCTTCTTGAGAAAATTGCCTTCCTTTATATTAAAAGAAGCACCCTCCCCCAAGTCCAATTCACCCTTGTTATTCTTCGCCGCCAGATTCAGCAAAAACTTACCGATGTGGACATACTCCACTCCCTTAATTTTAGCCAACGGCTTGAAAGCCTCGCTTTGTCCGAACGTGCAACCGACACAGAGTGCCATGGCCACCAATAAAACTATTCTTTTCATGTTTCTTCTCAGTTTATTAAATTGTTATTGTTTCAAGAGCCTCTCTACTGATAGAAACGAGACTTCTAGGCAATTTGTTACAAAAAGGTGACGTTTTTTTGGGGAAAAAAGAAGATGGCTCTCCGAAAAAAGCCATCTCCTGCATGGTATTGGGAACATAGAGGCGACACATAAAGTAAATAGATGTCTATGTCCACGGGGGTGTTTGACTATGTTTGTTGCTACTTTTTCGTAATGACTACGATGCTGTTCATCCAGTGTGCCACTTTGTTCAGAGAGGCTAGAATCTGTGCATACTCCTCGGGCTTAAAGACGATGGAAGGGATGTTCATGCTTGCATGTACATGAAGCTCCTTCTGCTCTTGGCTGATGGTAGCGTTGAATGTACACCATGGTTCGGAGAACGTGAGTGCTTCAGGAAGACTCTCCACCTCGTAGCCTTCGGGGATGGAAAGGCTGATGTTCCATTCCCTTGCTGTGGGGACATTTGCCACTTGCACAGGGGCTTCCCGTGTCGTTGTGCTTTGTAGTTTCGCAATGTGTGTAAACGGATTGATTGGGATGAGCATCCGTTCCCCCGATATACTGGCATATTTGCCACATGTGCCTGTGTACGATGTCGTTATCAATGGGATGGGACGTGAATTCTCGTCTTTCCCTTGTTCTGTTTTGAAGGAATGGAAGGCCACATCGGGCAAGGAGATGGCTTCACGGGCTGCTTCTTTCTGCTTGTCCTCTGTCATGAGCAACAGAGGCATGGCTTCTTCATACATGGCATTCCCTTTTTCTTCTGTCATTTCGATGCTGGCTGAGGCATTGGCTTGGAGGTGAACTACCACATTCTTCTTTTGCCGATTCTGCGTGGCTGTACCCTCTGACACATGCACTTTCTGGCCACCCTGATCGGTGATGAGGATGGCGTCATGTCCTGCTATGTATTGATGCACATACCCCATCGGCAACTGAGGATTGGTGCACTCTAACCACAAAGTCGTGTCGGGCAATGCCACTTGTAAAATGGCATGATTGAGCATGGCGACATTGGCGTAATCGTCGGGCAGACGCTGATGGCGTGTGCCAATCACTACATACGTTGAGGGAATGCCCACTTCCTTCAATAGGGCAGACAGGTAATTGGACAATCCTTTGCAATCGCCAAAGCCCAACTTCCCCACGTTTTCCGCTTTCTCTGGCTGCATTCCTCCTATCCCCAGCTGAATGCTGACATAGCGAGTTGTTTCGGCAAGATAATTGTATAAAGCCCTCACCTTTTCCAGCGGACTGCTCAATCCATCTGTCAAAGAATGCACCTTCTGCCGAATGTCTTCCGACAGCACATCGCGACCTTCCAGTAACGAATGGTTCCACACGCCATACTCCTGCCACGATGCCAACGAGCCTTTCGTCCCCTTGAATGTGAAGGAGTCGGGGGAAAAATAGGCCATAGGCAATCTTTCGGACAGAGCGGGAGTCAGTTTTTCCCGACGTATGGGAGGAATGGCATTCATGACCAGACGAATCGTTTTCTTGCCGTCTTCGGTGTTCTGTTCCTCCAACTGCTCGTCGATATTATACAACGAGTGCTTGATGTCGACATCTTGGGGACAGGTAATCGTGTAGGATGCCGTGTCTATTGCCACATCATAGTCGGACATGGGACAGAAAACGTCAAATCCCAGCACGGCATCCGTTTGGTGCTCCGTCCATTCGTAGGTGACAATGGCAGGATAAGCGAGTAACGTGGGTGAATAGAAGAAGTAATAAGCGTCGGAGGCAAGGTGGGGCGAATATTCTGTTTGCTTCAAGTCCGATTTCTTTACTTTTTTCAACGAAGTCCTTGTGGCATTGAGTATTTCCCCACTAAACTTCGTCAGGGTGGCCGAAGCGTTGCAGGAACAGTAAAACTCGGCGGCAGAAAGTCCTTTGGCGTTATACACCATCACCGTTCGCCGATGGTGTGTGGTCACATTGGTGGGCGAAACATAGTCAACCTCTGTCACGTCCTCCAACACCTGCGCCACTTTGGATTGTGCCATGCCGAGGATGGGTAGTAGCAAGAACAGAAGAACAGATACAGGTCTCATACACGCATCCTCCCCTTACTGCTTCTTGAGTACGACCATTTCATTGTTCTTTGCCAAAATATGTTCAAACAATTCTCGCAGACTTTCGTATTCTTCTGCCTGAAAGAAAATGGCGTTGCAATGGTATTTATAGATGGCATTCACGATGTTGCCGTTAGCCATGAACAGCATTTGGCAAGACACTTTGCCATCAGGAGTTTGAACATGGAGGTTCTTGGGGACGGATTCGATTTCGTAGCCATCGGGGATGGTCAGCGACACCTTAAAGTCTTCGGCCACAAACCAAGGTTTTTCAATCGGCAAGATGCGTTTCTCTTGCTTGAAAGGATTCTCTTTGTAAATGGGGAAGACGAAAGGATTCACGTAAATCATATTGCCTGCCGTCTGAATTTCTTTCTCGAATTGTATCGTTTCAATCACTTCTGGCGAACAGCTATCTATGCCCTCCACTCGTAAGTCTTGAATCGTGGCATTCAAGTCGTTGGCTCTTTTTTCTTTCACACTCACGCTGTCCGTCAGGCGTGCATACTCAGTCTTGAAGTAATAAGAACATTCGCCCGTCGATTTGTGAACGCGTTCTCCTGTGGCCTTCCCGTCGGCTGTGATGGTGGCTGCCAGACGAATGGTTTCTTTGCCTTGACACATCGGGGTCAAATCAATCCAGTCTCCACCACCTTTCACGACACTTCGGCCACGTTCCACCATCAGATGGGGAGATACCACATCCAAATAGCCCAGTTTGGCGGAAGCGTCCAACACGTGAACTTTTCCATCAAACTCCACTCCCACCACAAAGGTGATTAGCTTGCTGACGCTGGGATGCGTGAGGGGCAACCGTCCTTTGTCGCGGGTTCTGACCACAATGGGGAAAGCCTTGAAACCTGCGCTGTTCAGCATGTTGATAAGGATGAAGTTGATGTCGGCGTTCGAGCCTGTCCCGTCCTTCAGCACCGCGCGGTTGCCTTTCCCAAACAAACTGTATTCTCCGTTCCATTTCACACGATTCATCAGTAGTTGATAGATGGCCATCACCTTTTGTTCCGCTCCCTCCAGGTCCTCCAGTTTCAACGCCGCCATTTCGTCTTTCAGGGGAGTACTCGAACTGAGTTTCTGTCCAAACTCCTCGTGCTCAAGCAATAAGGCATTGATGCGCTCCCAAGTGGTATTGAAGGATTCGAATTTATTTCCGATATGCACAGAGTTGAGGTCGAAAGTCACTTTCGACAGGTAATCGTTCACGCACCACACGTAGTTCTCATCTTTCAGTCCTGCCAGTTCACGTCCCACAAAAGTGTAGTGCTTGGAGTTGCTTCTCACCACATCGCCATTGCTCAGCATGAAGTTTTGGTTTTCCGATTTCTGTGTTGATTCTATTGGTGCTTCGCCTGTGACCTCCACAGAATAGTTGAACATTTCGGGGAGCAGGACATCGCATTGGGTGTAGAAGGTGGAAATCTCGGTTTGGGCATACCATGTGGGGATGTGGTAGATGTTGTCCGTCTGTATCGTGTACTCATACTCAAATACTGTCCCCACTTTCACTTGTGGCACAGCGAACTTCACTACCATGTCGTCTTCGTTGATACGCTCACGAAAGACCAAATTGCTTTTCATCTTGGTTTCCACCATCTTGCCATTCTCCATGTTGAATGCGCTGGCATTGATTTTGCTGACCACATCTTTGTAGATGTCGTTGTTGGTGGTGTTGAAGGTGTAGGGAATGGAGATGTTCGCCCACTCCGTGCCTTCGGGCTTTAAAACCTTGATGCGGGTTTGCACTTGTTGGTAGACACGGAATCCCATATTCATGTATTCGTAAAAAATATTGACCTTTCGGCACAAAATGACGGCTTCGGCATCGGCATCTTTGGGATAAGTAGTCATGGTAAGCTCTTCTTGTGTCGGTTTGCCAAACTTTAGATTCTCTGTGAGTGTTTGGCAATATGAAAAAGTGACTATGAGCCACATCCATACACTAAAAATAGCGGATTTCATTTGATGAAGATTTAGCTACTCGATAATACTCTTTCTTTGTGTTTCCACATTGGTGTATCCCAACATATATTTATTAAATAGGGCATTAGAGACACGTCCCAATGGGATTACTGTTGCAAAGGTAATACAATTTCCTTTATTGTCCAAATGATTTACCTCCAGTTTCTTTTTTTTAACACTCCAGTCAAAGGGGAAAGCGGTGCACTGCTTCCTAACAATTCCCCGATGGGCTAACCCTCTTTTCCGTGCGCTCGTCACCACTCAACCGCACCCGTCGGGTTCGACGCATCGCACCCGTCGGGTGCGGCACATCGTACCCGACGGGTGCGGTTGAGTGGTGCTTTCGGTGCCGTATGAAAGGGAAAAGGGAAAAGTGATAAGTGAAAAGTGAAAAATTTGCTACCGCAGTAGTCGTCAACAGGTGACGTACAAGTGCGGTAGTAATTTTTTCACTTTTCATTTCTCTTTTTTCCCTTAAATTTTCGTACCTTTGCACCCATTATGAATGTATCTATCGAACTGAAGGGCCTTTCGACAGGCTATAAGGTGAAGGGAGGCAGGAAGGTGATTGCCTCGGATTTGAATGCTTCGCTGTCGAGTGGCGAGATGACTTGTTTGCTGGGGCCTAATGGTGCTGGCAAATCGACGTTACTGCGCACGTTGGCGGCTTTCCAGCCAGCGCTGGATGGCAAGGTGGAGGTGTCGGGTCGTGACATCCGAATGTACAAGAATCAGGACTTGGCGCGTCTGGTGAGTGTGGTGCTGACTGACAATTCGGGCATCAAGAACATGACCGCTGAAGAAGTGGTGGCGATGGGACGGAGTCCATATACTGGTTTCTGGGGCAGGCTGAAGGAGAAGGACAGACAGGTGGTGAGAAAGTGTCTCGGATGGGTGGGCATTGAGGACTTGGCGGCTCGCAGGATGCAGACGCTTTCCGACGGTGAACGACAGAAGGTGATGATAGCCAAGGCGATTGCTCAAGAGACTCCCATTATCTTGCTGGATGAGCCGACGGCTTATCTCGACTATCCGAGCAAGATTGCCATGATGCTCCTGCTGCATCGGTTGGCGAAGGCGATGAAGAAGACGGTGTTTATGAGTACGCACGACCTCGAACATGCGTTGCAGGTGGCTGACCAGGTGTGGCTGCTTGACCGTGAATTAGGACTGACGACGGGTTTGCCAGAAGACCTCAGCAGGGATGGCAGCGTGGAGCGTTATTTCGCCAAAGAGGGCTTGCTGTTCGACCGTGAGCGGTGCGCATTCTCCATTGAGCATGAGACGGCTCGTGATGTGCTTGTGGAGGGTGACGCTGAGAGCCTCGACTATCGTTTATGCTGCAAGGCGCTGGTGCGCAATGCCATCCGTCCTGTGACTACGATGGAGGGCATGCAGGGGAGTGTCGATGTGAGGATTAGGGTGTCGGGCGACGGCACGTTCCGTCTGTTGGAAAAGGGGAAGGAGACTATCAAGGTGGAGAAGATAGAGCATTTGCTCCATACGATTGTACCAACCATTACGAAGTGCCAAATTACGGCTATCCGTGAGGCGGCTGAGATGAATCCGTATGAATAAGTAAAGGTTAAAGTTTAGAGTTTAAAGTTTAAAGACCATACGGCTTGTAAAGTTTACAGTTTAGAGTTTAAAGTTTAAAGATTATGCGGCTTGTAAAGTTTTTGTTTCTTATCGTGTTGGCTTTGTGTTTGGGCTTGAGTGCATCGGCCATTCCAGCAAAGCGTGTTCCTTTCACCGTGATGCAGAGGGACGGTGTGGTGTTGACGGTGACGCTGGTGGGCGACGAGTCGTTCCACTATATCGCCACGCTTGATGGCATCCCTGTGGTGGAGGATGGAGAGGGTTTCTACCGTCTGGCTCCTGAACTGAAGGGGGAGATGGCTGCTAAGTGGAAGAGCCGTATGACCAAACGTTATGCGGCTCGACGTGCTAAGGCGATGAGTCGGGTGGAGGCTCGACGTGCGTTTGGCCACTCTACGTCTTACGTTGGCGAAAAGAGGGGACTGGTGATTCTGGTCAATTTCAAAGACCTCGCCATGCAGTCGGAGTATGACCAGGCGAAGTGGAACAGGCAGTTTAACCAGAAGGGCTACACGGAGAGTGGACATATTGGGTCGGTACGTGACTATTTCTACGACCAGTCATACGGGAAGTTCGACATCGACTTTGATGTGGTGGGTCCCGTGACGGTGAGCAAGGAGTATTCTCATTATGGTCAGAACGACAGCGAGGGTAACGACAAATATCCCTGCGAAATGGTGATTGAGGCTTGTCGTGCCGCCGACAAAGAGGGGGTGAATTTTGCTAACTACGACTGGGACGGCGATGGTGAGGTCGATATGGTGTTTTGTGTCTATGCTGGCTACGGCGAGAGTGCCGGTGCGCCAGCGAAGACGATTTGGCCGCATGAGTGGGAACTTTCCAGCGGTGTGGCATACGGCGACGGGACGGGTGTACTGACACTCGACGGGGTGAAAATCGACACATACGCAGTGAGTTGTGAATTGACAGGTGCTTCGGGCAGCACGATGGACGGCATCGGTACAGCTTGCCACGAGTTTAGCCATTGTCTGGGCTTGCCCGATATGTACGACACGAGCTATTCGGGTGGATTCGGCATGGGGGCATGGGACTTGCTGGATGCTGGGGCATATAATGGCCCTTCTATGAATGGGGAAGTGCCAGCAGGATTTACGGCCTACGAACGATGGTTTGCAGGATGGCTCGACTTCCAAGTGTTGTCGGAACCCTGCACGGTTACCGACATGCCAGCGTTGCAGGACACGGCTTTTGCCTGCATCTTCTACAACGACAACAACCCTAACGAAGGTTTTATTCTGGAGAATCGACAAAACAAGGGTTGGTTCAGGTATGTGAGCTACTATACCACCATGCACGGGATGCTGGCTTACCATGTGGATTATAATGCTTCGGCATGGGAGAAGAATGAGGTAAATAAGGACGCGAAGCATCAGCGCATGAGCATCATACCGGCAGGGAAGGACTATGGCACTTACTATTCAGCGCATGGACAGTACTCGCCTACGAAGGCAGAGTATGCTTCGCAACTGTTCCCTGGGAGCAAAGGGGTGACGGAGTTGACCAACACTTCGCACGTGGATTATAACGGAAAGCTATTCAACAAGAATACGGATGGGACGTTCTACATGAACAAGCCCGTCACGGAGATAACGGAGTCGGACGGATTGATTTCGTTTAAGTTCATGGACGGGACGGACACGCCAGAAGACCCCGAAAAGGATGTGCCCGTGCTGTCGGAAACGATGTCGAAAATGAAATTTACGACTGATCATTATTTCGATTTCTTGAAAGATTATGACGATTACTTTGAGACGGAAGGATGGACAGGGTCGAGATTCTATGGAAATTATGGTAAAGTGAAGCTTGCGTCAGCTATATATGATGGTAAACTCGATTCACCTCAGATTGTACCCGGCGAAGACGAAACTGTTACTGTTAAAGTGAATGCAGCAAATTATCATGGCGACTCGTCAGAGTTGATTGTGCGCATCCTCAATACCAATGGAGCACAAAAGGCAGAACAAAAGGTGGATTTGACTGATGAAGACGTTGAATATACCTTCGACTTTACGAACGTTGACTACATGTTTAAGGTGGAGTTTTACGCTAAGGCAAGAAAACGTTACTACATCAACTGCATCAAAGTCTTCACTCCAGATGTCACTGCCATCTCAGCGGTGGAGGCAGAGGATGCTGGTGTGACGGAGTACTTTACGTTAAGTGGTGTTCCCACGACGAAACCGACTGAAAAGGGCATCTACATCGTTCGGCAGAACGGAACGACCCGTAAAATTTATATCCGATAAACCATGTTGAAAAAGATTCTCCAGTTTCTTCTCCTACTGTCTGTATCCACGTTCTCCTTCGCTCAAAGCACCGAAATGGAGCAGGATATGTTCGAGAACATGCGCGATGGCGACAAGGCGGTGGTGGTGGCAGTCCACTCTGGCACCCAAAATGATGCTGGCTTGTTGTGTATCGAACGCTTCAACGAACGTCTGCGCAAAGCTTATCCCAATTACGACTTTCGTGAAGCTTGGACAACGAAAGGAGCTGACCAGCGTATCCCTACGCCAGACGTGTTGTTCAACCAGTTGCAGAAGGATGGCTACACCCATGTACTGGTGCAGTCATCCGACATCATCAATAGTGCCGATATGCAGTTTCTGCGCTATGCGGTGGATGTGGCCAAAATGCAGTTCAAGCACATCCGGCTGGGCGAACCGCTCCTGAGTGATGCTTCCGACTATGAGGAAGTCTTGAAGGCTACGGCTACAGCATGTGGTCAGGCAAAACAGGTGAATGTGCTTGTCTGCAATGGTACGATGGGCATCGCCGACTCCCAGTACACCATGCTCGACTATGTCCTTCGCGACAAAGACATGAAGGGGTGGTATGTAGGCACCATCAATGGCACGCCCTCACTCGAAAGCCTCATTCGTCAGTTGAAGCGGCAGAAGAATAAGAAGGTGCATCTTATCCCCTTCATGTTTGCAGAAGAAACGAAAACCTTCAAGGAAGTTTGTGACGAATGGGCACAACGCTTACAGAGTGTTGGCTACAAGGTGACCACAGAGATGAATGGTTTGGGACAGATGGATGCGATTATAGATATTTTCGAAAACCATATTCGCCATGCTGAGAAATTCCGTGCGCTGACGGCGAAGGAACAAAGAATGGTTATCAGGTAAACAGACATGGCGAAACCCTATCTCGAAATCAAAGGACTGACCAAGCGCATCGGGCATCGTACGCTCTTCGAAGACGTCTCGTTCACCATCAACGAACGGGAGCATATCGGCTTGATAGCTAAGAATGGTACGGGCAAATCGACCCTGCTGAGCATCCTGGCTGGCAAGGAGGGCGACGACGGAGGCACGATGGTTTTCCGTAACGACTTGAAAGTGGGCTACTTGGAGCAGATGCCCACCATCGACCGTCAGGAGGTGGAGGGACAAAACGACGAGTACCAGCAACGCTACAAGCAGTATCTTACTCGCATGAAGATAACGGAGGAAGAGGCTTCCCGTTCCGAATCGCAGTTGAGTGGCGGACAGGTGAAGCGTATCGCCTTGGCACGTGTGTTGGCAGGAGAGCCTGACTTGCTCATCCTCGACGAACCTACCAACCACCTCGACCTCGAAATGATAGAATGGCTCGAAAACTTGCTAAGTCGCAGTACGATGGCCATTCTGATGGTGACCCACGACCGCTACTTCCTCGACCGCATCTGTTCTAGCATCATCGAGATGGACAACTCACGCATTTACACCTATCGCGGCAACTACTCCTACTATCTGGAGAAGCGACAGGAACGCATCGACAACATGAACGCTGAGATTGCCCGTGCCAACAACCTGTACCGAACCGAGTTGGAGTGGATGCGCTCCACGCCTTGTGCCCGAAGTTCGAAAGCCCGCTACCGCATAGAGTCGTTCTACGAACTGGAGAAACGTGCCAAGCAACGCATCGAAGAGCGCAATGTCCGTCTGGAGATGGGTGGCACCTACATCGGTAACAAAATCTTTGTGGCACATAACGTCTGCAAGGCTTTCGGCGAGCACGTTATCCTGAAAGACTTCAACTACAACTTCACACGTTACGAGAAATTAGGCATCGTCGGTAATAACGGCACAGGGAAATCGACCTTTGTAAGGATGCTCCTGGGTTTGGAACCCCACGATAGCGGCACCATCGACATCGGTGAGACCGTACGTTTCGGGTATTATTCTCAGCAAGGTATGGCTTTCCGAGACGACCAGAAAGTCATCGATGCTGTCCGCGACATTGCCGAGTACGTCGATATGGGCAATGGCGAAAAGCTCTCCGCCAGCCAGTTTCTCCAGCACTTTCTCTTCCCCCCAGAAGAGCAGCACAGCTACATCTACAAGTTGAGTGGTGGCGAACGCCGTCGGCTCTACCTTTGTACCGTGCTGATGAAAGCCCCCAATTTCCTCATCCTCGACGAGCCAACCAACGACCTCGACATCGTGACCCTGCAAATCCTCGAAGACTACCTCAAGTCATTCCGTGGATGCCTCATCATCGTGAGCCACGACCGTTACTTCATGGATAGGGTGGTGGATCATACCCTCGTCTTCCACGGCGATGGCAACATTCAGGACTTCCCTGGCAGCTATAGCCAGTATCGCGACTGGAAAGAACAGAATGCCAAGCCGATAGCCGAAAAGCCTCAACCCAAGGAAGACAAATCCCCAGAGCGTCGCAATCAGAATCGCGCCCGTCGCCTCACTTTCAAGGAGCGTCAAGAATTCACCCAACTTGAGAAGGATATCGCTACTCTCGAAACCGAGAAAAAGCAAATCGAAGCAGCCCTCTGTGGCGGCACCACCTCTGTAGATGAAATCACCCAAATGAGCAAGCGCCTCCCCATTCTGACTGAAGAATTGGAAGAGAAAGAGATGCGCTGGCTCGAACTATCAGAATTTGCATAACAACAATGAAAATAACATCCGCCAACTACATCGGCAGCAAGCCTAATGCCGACCTCTGTCCCAAAGACGGACGTCCCGAATACGCCTTCATTGGTCGAAGCAATGTGGGCAAATCTTCCCTCATCAACGCGCTCACCCAGCGGAAGAACCTCGCTCTCACTTCTTCCACTCCAGGTAAGACTATGTGCATCAACCACTTCCTCATCAATGAAGCGTGGTATTTGGTTGACCTCCCTGGCTATGGCTACGCTCAGCGAGGCAAGAAAGAAGTGGAGAAGTTGAAGACCATGATTACCCATTACGTGCTCAACCGAGAACCGCTCATTTGCCTCTTCGTGCTCATCGACATCCGTCACGACCCACAGAAGGTCGATTTGGCCTTTCTCCATTTCTTAGGGGAGAAAGGCGTTCCTTTCGCCTTGGTCTTCACCAAAGCCGACAAGCTTTCCCCCTCGAAAATCAAACCGACTGTCGAGAAATACCTCGACACATTGAAAGAGGAATGGGAAGAACTGCCTCCCCACTTCATCACCAGTGCCACCAGCAAGTTAGGGAGGGAAGAATTGTTGGATTATATCGACAGCATCAACAAGACGCTGTAAGCACCCCAAAAACGGTCTGAGTCACACCGGGGGTGGCGGTCTGAGTCACACCGATACCCTCGGTGTGACTCAGACCGTTTTTGAGGTGTCGAGCGTACCGTTTTCGAGGTGATGGATTTGCAGAACTTTCCCTGCTTGGTTTGGTGTCGATGCACCCTCCCTTTTTCTCCCCCCAAGGACTTCCTGTTACTACAAAAGTAAAAGGCTCAACAACGAGTTTTTGAACGAAAAGAAGAAAAAAATGCTTGAAAAGATGAATTTTTTAAGCCACTCTTTTGTGGAATAAAAAATAATCACTACTTTTGCACCGTCTTTTTGGGGCAACAAACACTTTTATACCTATCAAGCTATCGCAAGAAGACACAATTTCACTATTAGATTTTCAAGCAACTTTAATTGGCAAATTAGTAGATGAATCAATGGGCAAAAGGGAGCATCAGGCTCGCCCCATCACTATACCGCTAAACAACCAATAACATATTATGTATAATTTAGAAGAACTGAAAAGCAAGGAGAAGGAAGAACTTGTCAGCATCGCTTCTGAGCTGGGCATTAAGGATGCCGAGAGCATGGAGCCTGCTACATTGCGACTCACCATTATTGACGAACAGGCCACGACATTCGCCTCCAGCGCAGCAGCCACAGAGAAGGCTTCTCGCAAGCGTTCTCGTGTCAGCGTGAAGAACGTGGATCGTGTATATACCGCCAATCAGGACAAAGCGAAGAAGGTCGATAAGAACATGAAAGTGACGAAAGACGAGTCGCTTTTTGCCGACCTCTCTGAGGAGGAAAAGGCTATGATAGCCGCTTCCGACCAAGAGCTGGCTTCGAAGGAAAAAGAGGAAAATGCTCCTGCTGAAAGCACGACAACGAAGAAACGTGGCCGCAAGTCGAAGGCTAAAGAGGCGGAACAGCAGGAAGTGAGTGCTGTTGCCCCTAATGAGGCAGAGGCGGTGGAAGAACCTGCTCCGAAGAAACGTGGCCGCAAGTCGAAAGCCAAAGTGGAGGAAGAGGAACAAAACATCAATAATAATGTGCCGGAGGAGAAGACTGAAGAGGTGACAGAACAGGAGACCATCTCGGTTGTGCCTGAAGAAAGCTATGAGTCCGAAGATACCTCGCGTCCTCAGACCATCTATGTGTCAGAGCCAGAACCCGAAAAGGATTGGTCATCTCCAGAGTTCGTCATCTTGCAGGATATTCCCAACAACAACGGCATCTACACGCCACCAGCAGACATCTTCCCAGAGGTGGTGAAGCCTCAATTCCAGATGCCAGAGGAGGCTGCGCCATACGATGATTATGACAACTTTGCTGCACCTGTGAAGGAGATGCCAAGATACGAGAAGCCTCAGAAGGAGAAGCCCTACGACTTTTCCGACATCATTCGTGTGAGCGGTGTGTTGGAGACGATTGACAACTACGGTTTCCTTCGCAGCAGCGACTACAACTATCTGCCATCGCCCGATGATGTGTATGTCAACCTCCAGCAAATCAAGCACTATGGTCTCAAGACGGGCGATGTGGTGGATGGCTTTGTTCGTCCTCCCCGTGAAGGCGAACGTTTCTTCCCTCTCACTTCGGTGGAGAAAATCAACGGCTGCGAACCAGCACGAGTGCGCGACCGTGTGGGTTTCGAGTTCCTCACACCACTTTTCCCCGATGAGAAATTCAAGCTCTGCAAGGGATATGATGATAGCAAGTCATCGCGTGTGGTTGACCTCTTTGCTCCCATCGGTAAAGGCCAGCGTGCCCTCATCGTGGCTCAACCAAAGACAGGTAAGACCTTGCTGATGAAGGATATCGCTAATTCGATTGCAGCCAACCATCCCGAGGCTTATCTCATGATGCTGCTCATCGACGAACGTCCGGAGGAAGTGACGGATATGGCTCGCACCGTCAATGCGGAGGTCATCGCCAGTACTTTCGACGCACCTGCCGAGAACCACGTGAAGATAGCTGGTATCGTGTTGGAGAAAGCCAAGCGCATGGTGGAATGTGGTCACGATGTGGTCATCTTCCTTGACTCCATCACCCGTCTCGCCAGAGCCTACAACACCGTTTCGCCTGCTTCGGGAAAAGTGCTTTCGGGTGGTGTCGATGCCAATGCACTCCACAAGCCTAAGCGTTTCTTTGGTGCAGCTCGTAACATCGAGAATGGCGGTTCGCTCACCATCATCGCGACTGCCCTCATCGACACAGGTTCTAAGATGGATGAAGTCATCTTCGAGGAATTCAAGGGAACGGGTAACATGGAATTGCAGCTTGACCGTGGTTTGGCCAACAAGCGCATCTTCCCAGCCGTCAACCTCACCGCTTCTTCTACTCGTCGTGATGACTTGCTGCAAGACCAGACGACGCTCAACCGTATGTGGATTTTGCGCAATCACATTGCCGACATGACTCCTAATGAGGCCATGGACTTCTTGTCGAAGCAGTTGGATCGTACCAAGAACAACGAGGAATTCTTGATTAGTATGAACGGGTAACGTCCTTGTCGAAATCCGTACAAATAAAATCATCGGGGAGCCCTACAAATTGCGGTTTGTATAGCTCCCCGATATTTTTTTTCTGCTGTTCTCAGCGAGGTTGGATGATAACAAGCCTATTCGCCGTTGCACAGGTTCATGTACTCCATCACGTTTTTGTTCTGTCGGAAGGATTCGGGAGCACGACCATAAATCTCATCGATTTGTGGGGTGGTGGTGGGATAGCCGAACTGGTTGTAAGCGTTATCGCATAGCACCAAAAAATAGGTGACACCCAGCACATTGTCATAGTTGGCTGTCACAAAATCCGTTTCTAATTTGTCGATGGCTTGACGAAGCGTGCCTTCCTCTTCACCCAGCTGGCGAAGAATCTCGTCGTGGTCGTAGCCATCGAGAATCATAGCACTCTCCTTGCGGGGCAGTTCCTGCAACAGGAACATAAGCGAGTCGCGTTCGGTCATAAAGGCATAAAACTTATCGTTCAGCGGAGTGCCTTCCACCTTCATGGCATTGTTCAGGGCAATCACCTGAATATTCCCCTCTTCCAAAATGACGGGGATGTTGTCGCCACTGTTGCCGAAGAACATACGCACACACATGATGGAATCCACAGGACCATTCATCGTGAACGAGCCATGAAGAATCTTGCATGAGTCAACCGCTTTGGCATCCTCCGAACCCAATGGGCGCAGATAGACCATATCGCCATCATAAATCGATTGCAACGATGTTCCTGTGATATGATAGCTGGTGGAGCACGAAGCCAATGCTGACAGCACACCGGCCACCACAAACGCTATGTTTAGAATCTTTTTCATCTGTCTAAACGACTTAATCGGTTGCAAAAATACGAATCCTTTCCCATCTGACAAAATATTTAGTATTTCTTAAACTACAATTAAACGTTTTTTAACCCGTTGGCCTCTTTTTCAGGCAAAGGGCTTTGTGGAGTCGCAAAAAATAGATAACTTTGCCAACAGAACGAGAAAGAAAATATATAAAGGAAGAACAAAAGTAAAATGGACGTATGAAGAAGATTAAAACAAAATGTGTATGGTGGTACAGTAAGGTGCTGGCAGCTGCGTTGGCGATGTTGGGTGTCGTGTCGTGTTCAAAAGAAGACCAGGCCATGTATGGTCCTCCAGTGATGTACGGTGTGCCCGATACGCTATCGACCGATACCTCCCGACTGATGAATCGTGTGCCTTCCGCTACTTTCTTGGAGGTGGAGAAAGAGGAACCGAAAGTCAACACCAAGCAAGAATAACGGTATGGCGATACTCTCCCTGAAACAGCGAGTAGGGTTGGAACTTGAACGCCAACTCCGTCAGAATAAGAAGCTGCTGCACCCTCTGCGGCAGCTCTTTTGGGAATGTACCCTACGTTGCAACCTCCATTGCAAGCATTGTGGGAGCGACTGCAAGTTGGAGGAACTGACTCCCGATATGCCAGCCGAAGACTTCCTCAAGGTGATAGACGAGCAGGTGACTCCGCACGTCAACCCTCATGAAGTGATGATTATCTTTTCGGGTGGCGAACCGTTGTCGAGGAAAGACCTCGAAGATGTGGGCTTGGAGTTGTATAAACGTGAATACCCGTGGGGCATGGTGACCAACGGCATGATGCTCACCGAAGAGCGTTTCCGTCGGCTCTGTGCTTCGGGTTTGCGGAGCATGGCGGTGAGTCTTGATGGTAATGAAGCTGACCACAACTGGCTGCGTGGGCATGAAAGTAGTTTCAAAAATGCCATGCGAGCCATTCATCTGTTGGCCAACCAACAACAAGTCATTTGGGATGTGGTAACGTGTGTGAACAACCGCAACGTGCAGTATTTGCCGGAGTTGAAGGAGATGCTGTATGAGGCAGGTGTGCGCCAGTGGCGGCTCTTCACCATCTTTCCAGCAGGACGCGCCAAGCAGCATCCCGATTTACAAATCCCTGATGGGAAATTCCGTGAAGTGATGGAGTTCATCATCGCCTGTCGCAAGGAAGGGAAGGTGCATGCGAGCTTTGCCTGTGAAGGTTTCCTCGGAGAGTATGAAGGCAAGGTGCGCGACCACCTCTACCATTGTGCCGCTGGCATCAGCGTGGCATCCATCTTGATAGACGGCAACATTTCAGCTTGCACCAGCATTCGGGGCAAGTATTATCAAGGTAACATCTACAAAGATAACTTTTGGGACGTATGGGAACATGGTTTCCAGAACTACCGCAATCGTGACTGGATGCGCAAAGGTGATTGTGCCCATTGCAAAATGTTCCGTTACTGCGAGGGTGGGGGAATGCATCTGCGCGACGAAGAAGGAAACCTGATGTTGTGCCATCTCAAGCGATTGGGACATACCATATAGACACAAAAAAAGGCTGCACCAAGAACCCTCGGTGCAGCCTTTTTTGCGTGCCTGTTTACTCAGCCAGATGGCTGCCTATCTTCACGATACAACCTTCAGTGGCAGCAGACGCATTGCCAGAGTTGTCTTCGATGGTGATGCCACGGGTCTTGGCGTAATAGTCCCAACTCCATTCATCATACACCCAGTAGTGGTAATCTCCGTAACCAGAGTAGTAGCCCCAGTCGTAGTAGTCCGCAATTTTGTAGAGATAGAAGGGTTCTGTCCCAGTATCGAAATACCCCGTGAATCGGTTGTTGTTGATGCGGTAATCGCGGATGGTCGTGTTGTACTTCTCATAGCCAGGATAGTGCATACGAATCACGCCATTGTCGATTCTCCACGTAAAGCGGTAACTCAGTCGTGAATAAGGGCCTTCGCGGTACCAATCGACTTGATAGCCGTAGCCGTGGGTGGCGTAGTCGTAGTCGGGATAGAAGACGATGTCGGTGTCGTAGGAGTCGAAGGTGTAAATGTTGCCAGCATACAGATAATCGTAGTACATACCCCAGTTGCCTTGCCATTGTCCAGAGAGCACCATGGCTTCTTCGGTGTCGCTGTCGGTGCAAGACGTGCATACGGCACATATGCTCAGCAGTGCCATTATGCTCAGAAGTGTAATTGACTTTTTCATATTCATTTTCTTTAGTTTGGATTGAATTCTGTTAGAGGATGTTTATTGCTCGGCAAAGCGGTTATAAATCCTGATAGGAAGTTGGTCGCCAATCGGATGGCCACCCATGTTGTCAAGTGCTTCTATGCTGCGTGTCGGCCCGTATGCGCTACTATAATAATAATAGTCTTCAGCCACCCATAAAAGCACACCCACGGCTTGAGCGGTATAAAGTCCCGCATAGTCATACCATTTGTAGTACTTCCACACCTTGTCGAGGTCGAAGTAGGTGTTGCCGATGTAACCTGTGAAGTGCTTTTTCTTCATCTTGTAGTCGCGGATGACGGCATTGTATTCGGGATAACCTGGATAGGTGATGTAGATGACTTTGTGGTTGATGCTCCATTCGAAATAGAAACCCAGTTTGGTGTAAGGCCCTTCGTCGTAGTAGTCCTCTTGGTAACCATAGCCGTAGGTGTCGAATTTCTCGTTGGGATAGAACTCGATGACCGTGTGGTGTGAGTCGTGCGACTTGCCGTCTCTATCTACATACGACATTCCCCAGTCGCCTTCCCATCCTCCAGAGAGGCGGTTGGATAGTTTCTCATCTTTGCTGCATGAGGTGAGTATCATGCACACTGCCAACATCAAGCAGATACCCTCAAACCATTTTTTCTTTGTCTTCATGTAGTATTTGTTTTGATCGTGATTGGTTACGAAGGCAAAGGTACGATATTTTGATGAGATAAGCGTAGGAAAACCACTATTATTTGTAGGAAAGTCGTTACAAGAAGGGGTAAAAACCCCATCTTTGTGCTGTGTGTTTCGCTTTTTCCGATGGATAGAACGTTAAAAAGGAGGAATGGAGGCAAATAATTTGGTCGGTACGGTAAACTTGCCTAACTTTGTACCACAATTCAAACTATTTACTAAAAGAAGAATCGAAAGAATGAAAAGAATGATGACACTGATGGTGGCTGCCCTGCTGGTGTGTGCCACCACGATGGCCAAGGACTTGAAGGTCTTGGTGGTGAAGACAGCGCCTGAGATGCACTGCGAAAATTGCGAAAAGAAAATAAAGGGTAATCTCCGTTTTACGGCTGGCGTGAAGCGAATCCTGACAAACCGCTCGACGAATACGGTGACGGTCTATTATGATGCCGAAAAGACGGACTCGAAAGCCATTCTGTCCGCCCTGAAGAAAGTGGGGTTCGACGGTTCGGTGGTGGCTGACAAGAAAGTGGATGAGGAATCGAAGAAGGTGCCTGTGGATGGCACGACGGGTGCGTCACAACAGAAAAAGTAATGTCCCCAATACTTAATAAATAATAATTATAGTATAAAAAAGATTGAAATATTTGGTGGTGTCGTTTTTTCTCCCTATTTTCGCAAAGTAAATGGTAACTAACCTAAAAAAATACCGATAGAAAGATAAAGTGACTATGAACACAAAAAATTATTGTGTAATTTTGGCTGGTGGTCAGGGCACTCGCCTATGGCCAATGAGCCGCGAGAAAAAGCCTAAGCAGTTTATCGACGTGTTGGGCACAGGGAAGACACTTTTGCAGATGACTTACGAACGTTTTGCCAGCTGCATCGATGCCGACAACATCATTATTGTGACTAATGAAACCTATCGTCAGTTGGTGATAGAACAGATTCCAGGGCTGAAATATGAAAACATCTTGATGGAACCGATGCGCCGCAACACGGTGCCGGCTGTGACCTGGGCAGCTCTGGAAATCAGACGTCGTTGTCCTGACGGACGTTTCATCGTCAGTCCTTCTGACCAGAACATCACGGGTTATGACGATTTCCGTTCGGATGTGCTGAAGAGTTTGGACTATGTGGAAGAGCATGAGGTGCTGCTTACCTTGGGCGTTAAGCCCACTTGCCCCGAAGTGTCTTTTGGCTACATTCAGATGGCTGACAAGGTGGATGGCTACTGTAACATCTACAATGTGAGGAGCTTCACGGAGAAGCCCGCCAACGAGTTTGCCAAGATTTTCTATGAGAGTGGCGAATTTCTGTGGAACACGGGTCTCTTTGTGTGGCGTTCCGACACATTCTTGGATGCTGTGAAGGGTGCCAGCGAAGAGTTTTCCAGCATAGTCAAAACGGTCATCACGAAGTACGACAAAGGAGAGTACGTCGCCGACCTGCTGATGGAACTGTTCACCAAGTGTCCCAACATGAGTCTGGAACAGAGTGTGTTGGAAAAGGCTGACAACGTGGATGTGATGCTCTGTCACTTTGGTTGGGCTGACCTCGGTACTTGGGCGGCTGTTCACGAAGCCTTGCTGAAGTCGGACATGGGCAACGTGGTCATCGATTCGAAATCACTCCTCTACGACTGTAAGGACTGCATCATCAAACTGCCCGATGGACATGTGGCTGTAGTGCAGGGTTTGGAAGACTACGTGGTGGTAGAGGATGGCAACGTGTTGGTCATCTGTCGCAAGGGTGACCAGAAGAACATCCGCAAGTTCGTAAACGATGCACAGCTAAACCTCGGAGAGGAGTTTGTTTAGGTTCCCTTCCTATACCTCACAAGAGTTTCTTAAGATTGTCCTCCAATGTGCCTTCCATGAAGTCACTGCGGAGGACAATTTCGTTATTGCGGTTGACGAGGAAGAACGTTGGCAGGTTGACTACGTTGTAGATGCTGGTGGCAGAGCCATCAGTCTCATGTACACACACCCAAGGCAGGTTCTCGCATGAGAACTTCCAGAAGTGAACGTCTTCGTCCAATGAAATCTGGTAAATCTCAAAACCTTGTGCATGATACTTCTCGTAGAGCGAGCGCATCAGTCGGGTGCGTTCAGCCGATTCCTTGGCGGCATAGACCGTGAAGTCAATCAGTACAACCTTCCCCTTTAGGTCGCGGATGCTGTGGAGATTGCTGTTGATGTCGGGCAGGTTGATGTCGATGATGCCAGTTTCCGCCACCTTGCTCCCGTCCACATTGAGCACCTTCTGTTGTGGTTGAGCCGTGTTGTTCATTCCCTTGATGGCCATGTTGCAGAGCTGTTGAGTGCGTGGGGCGTCGGGGTAGAAACCGTCCCATGCCGTAGCTACCGTGGCATAACACTTCACGTCGGTGCGGTCGTTAAGCGGATTGAACAACATGAACGTGCCTCTAAGGTCAGTCAGACTTTGGCACACAGCATAATAGGCTGCTGCCGACAAGGGGTCAGTGAAGATGTAGCCCTGCTTAATGCGCTCCTTGTAATTGGCGATGATGCTCTCGATGCTGTCCACCTTGTCGCCAGGCAGCATGTCCTCATTTTTCTCTATCTCCACCAATCGTGCTTGCACCTGCTGCTGCATCACACTGATTTCCTTGATTTTCTTACTGCTCTCATTACCTTCGATGGTGTAGTCCTTTTCCATCGAGGGCAGCTTTGCTTTCACCGACATCGTCTCGATGCTATCCACCGAAAAATGGATGATGTGGTCGCCCACTCTCAACAGATAGAAATCTGGGCAGCCGACAGGGGCGGCAGCCTTGAAAGAAAAAGAACCGTCGGCTCCTAACTTGACAGAATCGAGGTGCTGTATGCCATCCAAAGTGCTTTGGGCAAAATAGAGCATCGAGTCTTGAGCGTTTTCGATGGTTCCTGTCACTTGAAACTTAGGTGTGTTGTCGCAGGAAGCAAGCATGAATGCCCCTGCTGCTATGAGTGAGAACGTTTTCTTCATCTTGTGTCGAAATTTTTGGCAAAGGTACGACTTTTTCTTAGAAAAATCTCTATCTTTGCATGGAAAACTAATACCTTTTATTGAACATGGCTATCGATTTAGACAAGGTTGCTGTTATGGCAGGCAAGCGTGAGGTCACCTACGTGCAGATGCTTGAACGGGTGGGTGTGTACGCGCTACAACTGCCTTCGCTTGACGAAGAAAGATGCTTGATTTTTGCTCCGAATGGGGAAGGATGGGTGTATGCGCTGTATGCTGTGTGGATGCGGAAAGGGATAGCTGTGCCTGTGGATGTCACCTCGACGGTGGACGACCTTGCCTATGTGCTGAAAGATTGTACCCCTTTGTGTATTTGGACTTCTCGCACGAAGATGGACACCGTGGAAGCCGCCATGCAGATGGCCGATGTGCGTCCGACGGTGCTGTTTGTGGAGGACTACCTTACGCTTGATGCTGAGGCTACTCCATGTCCTTTGTCCATCCTCATGCTGGAAGGCGATGCGATGCGCACGGCACTCATCATCTACACCTCGGGTACGACTGGCTCTCCTAAAGGCGTGATGTTGTCGTATGACAATCTCTTGGCCAACATTGAGGGCGTGTGGAAGGATGTGCCTATTTTTAGTGAGCATCGGCGGACGATGATGCTCCTGCCTGTCCACCATGTGCTGCCGCTGATGGGTTCCGTCATTGCACCGATTCTATGTGGCGGTGGCATCGCTATCTGTCCGTCGTTGTCGGGGGCAGACATCATGGACACGATGGCTCGGGGCAAAGTGGCCATCATCATCGGAGTGCCTCGTCTGTGGCAGACATTATATAAAGGTATTAAACAGAAGATAGACGCCCATGCCGTGACACGGTTCCTCTTCTGGCTGTGCGAGAAGGTGCAGAGTCGGGGGCTGTCGCGCTTCATCTTCAAGAGTGTGCGGCAGAAGATGGGGGGACATCTGGACTATTGTGTGTGTGGCGGCGCGGCACTCGACCTCGAAATAGGGCGAGGCATGAAGACCCTCGGACTCGATGTGTTGGAAGGTTATGGCATGACTGAGGCGGCTCCGATTATCGCCTTCACACGTCCGGGCGACATCCGTCCAGGGTGTGCGGGCAAGGCTCTCCCCGCCGTTCAGTGCAAGTTGGTGGAGGGTGAACTGTGGGCCAAGGGACGGAACATCATGCAGGGCTACTACCAGCGTCCCGAAGAGACCGCGCAAGTGTTGCAGGACGGATGGCTGCACACGGGCGACTTGGCCACCATCGATGCCAAGGGCTACATCACCATTACAGGGCGCACTAAGGAAATTATCGTTCTTTCGAATGGCAAGAACGTCAATCCTGCCGAGTTGGAGTTTCGGTTGGAGAAGTACGAGGAACAAGTGAAGGAAGCAGCCGTTTTGCCCGATGGCGACAAACTTTGTGCCATCCTTGTGCCCCAAACCGAATGGGCAAAAGGCCGGACGCTCGCAGAGCAAGAGGAACGCCTGAAAGAGGAAGTGCTACGCCCCTACAACCAGAGTGTGGAGCCATATAAGAAGGTGATGAGCCTCTTTGTCTATGACGGCGAACTTCCCCGTACGAAACTCGACAAGCTGCAACGCTTCAAACTGAGTGCCATTCTTCAGTCGGGCGTACACTCTGCCCCGAAGCCTCAGTTGGTGGAGCCGACATTTGAGGAATACCGCCTGATCAAGCAATATATTCTTGAAGAAAAGCACCTCGACGAAGTGCGCCCCATCGACCATCTGGAGACCGATCTTGCCTTCGACTCGCTCGACAAAGTGGGCTTGCAGGACTTTATTGAGAACACTTTCGGGTTGGGCATGACGGCAGAAGACCTGTCCCGTTTCCGCAACATTGCCGAGATAGCAGAGCATGTGGCTCATTTCAAGACCCGCATGGAATGGGCAGAAGTCGATTGGCACAGCCTCCTTCACGAAGAGCATCCCACGTTGAGGCTCCCTGCCACATGGCCTACAGGCCCTTGGATTGTACATTCGTTCAAGACGTTCTTCAAGATGCACTTCCGCTTGGCCTCCAAAGGGGTGAAGAACATCCCAGACCATGGCCCCTTCATCCTTGCCGCCAACCACCAGAGCTATCTCGATGGAATGTTTGTCATGTCCTACGTTCGTCTTTCTCAGATTCGCAACACTTATTTCTTTGCCAAGGAAAAGCACGTCAACACGCCTTTCCGACGTTGGCTCGCAGGTCGTCACAACGTGGTCGTGCTGGAGCAGAACAACATGAAACGTTCCATCAGCAAACTTGGCGACGTGCTCCGTCAGGGCAAGAACATCATCATCTTTCCAGAAGGCACCCGCACAGCCGACGGCACATTAGGCGAGTTCAAGAAAATGTTCGCCATCCTTAGCGTGGAACTCTCCGTTCCCGTTGTTCCCGTCGTCATCCACGGAGCCTTCGAAGCCCTTCCCCGAGGTCGCCATTGGCCACTTCCCAAGAAAATCGTCGTGGAATACCTACCCCCCATCGCACCCTCCACAGCCACCACTTACGAAGAGATGACCGACACGGTGCGTGCAGCCATCCAGAGTCGTCTGAACATCGGACGATGAGGAAGCTACAAAACTTCCGATGACTCTTCGTCGTTGAGTCTCGAGGGGCAACGACGAAGAGTCACGAGGGGCAACGACGAAGAGTCATGCGAGGCAACGACGAAGCCTATAGTGAAATCTTTGGTAAAATGGCCTTTCCCTTTGCAAAAAAGAATAGGACACCTCCCGACACAACTTACTCGTTGTTGCATCGGGAAAGACTTCGTTGTTATGCCCGTATCCCCAATATTTTGAAAGTTGCAAAAAATTTTTTCAAACTTGCAAAAATATTTTTGAAACTTTCAAAAAATTATTTCAAAGTTTGAAAATAAAGTGAATACAGGAGAGGGAAGCAAGTGGATATAAGCATGAGATGCTTGTCTATTCCGCATGATATTAAAGCAGTAGATAGGACTGGCAAGCAACACTATATTCCCTCTTGTTGATGAAAGATACGATGGAAATGTGAGATAATAGACATAATAAGGTGACAAAAAATGGGGGAAGCGTAAAAAAAAGTGAAAAAACTTTTGGAAGTTTCTTTCAAAACCCATATCTTTGCAATGTCTTCACGCCGAGGTCACCCTCGGGTGGCGGGAAACAAAGTCTTGCGGTGGCAGACTGACGTGTGGGGATACCATATATGGAAAAAGCGTTTATCATGCGCTTTGTTCTTGACTTTCCGAATAGCCTGAGAAACTTATCAGAAACTGTCAACGGACATTGCAACGATAGATGCTCATGGGTATGTTATATAACAACCCTTATTGTACACATTAATTTATATATAGTACATCAGCCCTCCCTGCGGAGAGGGAGATGGTGGTTATATTGTAAGTAATTGTGCACAGAAGGTATTCTATATAATGTATCGGCGTGAGGTCTTGAGTTGCTCGTTCTGACAGTTTGGGCAATCTCAGGCGCCTCGGAAAGTGGGACGAGCAGCAGATGCAGGTCTCACGTTTTTTGTATATTATGGACTATGCGATAATCAACAATCTTTGAGCCGAATCCGGAGACTTATAGGCTGAATCTTAATCTCAAACTATTATGGAGAAAAAGATGAAATCTCACACTCGGATTAAAGGTGTATTATTGTTAGGTCTTCTATTAGTGTTTTGTTATCAACGAGGTTATTCTCAACAAACTTACCGTTATGAATGTGTTGAACAATATATTGCAGGAGAAGAATCTAATATGAGTGTCGGTTGGAAAATCCAGCTAACCATAGAGGCTGACAGATGTACGTGCAAAGATCTTGGCAAAGATGGAAATATCCCATCACAATCATACACATGTCAATTTGATAGGATAGAGGATGACGGCACATCTGTATATATAAGGAAATATGCAGTTACCACAGGAATAGCTGGAAACACATATATGACTGAAATCATCCGAATATCCAAAGATCGTTCAACTGTAACAAAGACCTTGCTATCTCCAGTCCCGACTCAGTATAATCCTCTCGAATATATATTTAAGAGGATGTAAAGCCTGAACTAAAAAACTAAGAAATGCACGTGCCCATTAGTACGTAGACTTCTGTATTTCTAATATAAATGAACAGCCGAATCTCGGAAAGTCTATAGGCAATTAATAGTTTTAATTATGGAGAATAACAAAAAGAACGAAGAACTCCAAAGTCGCCGTGAGTTCTTTAAGCAAGCCGCCAAAGGTGCTCTGCCTGTGTTAGGTGCGATTTTATTGGCCAACACCCCTAGTATCCTTAAAGCGGAAAGCACTCCTATGGGATGCTCCGAATATTCGTGTACAAACACTTGTGCTACAGGATGTACCGGTCGCTGCTACCATGCTTGCACGGGATGTGATTCTACATGTACAGGAACATGCTATCGTACATGTTCTGGCAGTTGTAGTGGACATTGTAATACAAGTTGCTATGGTCACTCTCGTTAATCAATTAATAGGTTATGTTCACCTAAAATCTTATCCATGTATATTGATTTAGTGGTGGGCATAGCCTTATCTTTCTTTATATGAGTATAGAAACAGTAAAAAGGCTACCTCCTGCAATGGAGGCAAGAAACATCACTTTCATTGTCACCAAGGACTGCCAGCTTGCCTGCAAGTATTGCTATCTCGTCGGCAAAAACGAGAAGGAGCGGATGTCCTTCGATATTGCCAGGCGAGCCATTGACTACATTCTTGACCATGAAACCGCATTCGAGGAAGAGAGTGTGGTGTGGGACTTCATCGGTGGTGAGCCTTTCTTGGAGATAGACTTGATTAACCAAATCTGTGACTATCTGAAGTCCGAGATGTACAGACGGAATCATCATTGGTTCAACTCCTACCGCTTCTCCTTCTCCACCAATGGCATCAACTATGACAGTGAAAAGGTGCAGCGATTCATTGAGAAGAATCATGAGCATTTGAGTATCGGCATCACCATCGATGGCACAGAAATGAAACATGATTTGAATCGTGTATATAAAGGTTCCGAGAAAGGTTCTTATCAAAGTGTAGTGAGAAATATACCTCTGTGGTTAAAACAGTTTTCCAATGCCGCGACAAAGGTCACCATTAGTTCGGCGGACATCCCTTACATCAAGGAGAGTGTACTCCATCTGTATTCTTTAGGCATCCATGAAGTGAATATTAACTGCGTGTTCGAAGATGTATGGAATGAAGGGGATGACAGACTCTTTGAAGAACAGTTAATGCAATTGGCTGATGCAATCATTGATGGAGTGTATTATGAAGATTACGCTTGTTCTTTTTTCTCCGAGAATATCGGTAAACCGCTTGACAAGATACTGGAGAATCAGAATTGGTGTGGTGCAGGTCGTATGCTGTCTGTTGATGCAGCCGGCAATTTTTACCCATGTACTCGTTTTGCTGCTTATTCTCTGCGTTCAAAAAAGCCTATTATAATCGGTAATGTTTATGATGGTATAGACAAGAACAAACTGCGTCCCTTCTTGTCCCTTGACCGCACTACGCAGTCACGTCAAGAGTGTATTGATTGTGAAGTGGCATCTGGTTGTGCGTGGTGTCAAGGCGAGAACTACGATGCCGCTGATACTAATACTATCTATCAGCGAGCTACAGCCATCTGTAAGATGCACAAAGCACGTGTGAGGGCTAATAACTACTATTGGAATAAGTTGTACCGAAAGTTGGAGTTAGAGGGAATGCGTGAAGAGTTTGAAGCGAACAAACCGAAATCGAACGATGTAATTTGCTGACAGCTATGATACAATACCTTATTATATTATTGGACGAAACAAGTGCGTCGTTTTGTCACTACGATAACCCGAAGAAAGAACGTTGCTTGATACCTCTTGAAGTGCTTCGGCAAGGCATCCGTTTTGGGATGATGGAAAACTTGATGATTCAGTATGTCTATCCCGATTATGAGTTGCCAGAAGAGTATAAAGACGTGATTGAGAGCATTGACCACTCGAAAATTAAGCCATTAGCAGATGATGCAGATGTGTTGGTGCTGGATGCGCCGCAAGAGATAAACGCAGACAAGCCCGTGGTGCTGCGCATTAAGAAGCAAGACCTCTTCGCTCTGACCGATGCCGTGGCGAAGATGCTAAAAAGTGTGCCAAGGTTGAATGTAGTCTTGACTGATGTGGAGACTTTTACAGACGAGGACTTTGAAACATACAAGAAAGTGCTTGCAGGGTTTTCTACGGAAGTGAAAAAGCTCTACGTAGAAGGCAAGTCCCCACAGTTGAACCTCTTGACTGACCGCATGATGCTCTCCCAAATGAACAATTGTGGTGCAGGTGACACAACCATTACACTTGCTTCTAACGGAAAGTTCTACGTTTGTCCTGCTTTCTACTATGAGGATGAAGCCGATAGCATTGGCGATTTGGAGCATGGACTTGACATTAAGAACAAACAACTTTACAAGTTGGGGTATGCGCCGATTTGTCGCCATTGTGATGCTTGGCAGTGCAAACGTTGTATCTGGTTGAACCGCAAGACAACATTGGAGGTGAACACGCCGAGCCATGAACAGTGTGTATTGGCACATTTGGAGCGTAATGCATCAAGAGAACTCTTGCAGAACATCCGCAAGCATGGTTCGTTCCTACCTGAACAGGAAGAGATTAAAGAAATAGATTATTTAGACCCTTTTGACAAAAGAGACACATGGCAATGAAAAGAAAAGTGGGGCAAGTGACACCTGAAGAGAAGAATGAGATTCAGACGCTCTTCGAACGTCGCAATGGACTGAATGAGTTGGCAAAGATTCTCACGGCAGACAATGCTGAACTGTATGAGAAACTGGTGAAGGACATGGGCGAGACTGGCTCGAAGTTCCAGGACTGGTGGAACCAGATGGCTGAGAAGTATCAGTGGGAGTCGGCTGAAAACGGTAACTGGGAGATTAACTTCGACACATGTGAAATCTATTTAGTGACAGCATGATACAACCTTTATTTATTGGAACGACCGAACTCTTGCTTATCGGTGGTCTTGCCCTGCTTTTGTTCGGAGGAAAGAAACTGCCTGAAATGATGAAGGGTTTGGGACAGGGTGTACAGAGTTTCAAGAAGGGAATGAATGAGCCGATGGTGGAAACACCTGACGTAAAGGATGATGAGGAGCATTCTCCGGAAAAAAATTCTATTCATGAATAATTCGTGAGTATTGACTACGCCGAACTAAAGTTTCATGGACATTCGTGTTTTTTCTTTGAACATCAATCATCATGAATGTCCACGAATTATCGCTAATGCATTTTATGCAAACAAAGAGTGATGGCAATATGTTGACCTTTGGTGGACACTTGGAAGTGCTTCGCCAAATGTTGTTTCGTGTCATTGGGGTGGTGGGTGCGATAGCAGTGGTGGTGTTTTGTTTCAAAGATGAAACCTTCCAGTTGCTGTTGGCTCCCAGTGAATGGAACTTCCTTACCTATCGTTGGATAGAAGACTTGATGCAATCCGTTGGCATAGACTTTCACTTTGAGGAATACCACATCGAGTTGATTGCCACCGACCTTTCGAGCCAATTTATGACACACATAACTACGGCTGTCTATTTAGGATTGCTGGGGGCATCACCATACATTCTGTATGAGTTGTTCCGTTTCGTCTCTCCTGCTTTGTACGAAAATGAACGGCGTTACTCGGTGCAGGTGGTGCTGACCATTTATGTGTTGTTCATTGTAGGTGTGCTCATGTCTTATTTTGTCTTGTTCCCCATCTCGTTCCGTTTCTTGGGAACATACAGTGTTGCAGACAAGGTACATAGCACCATCACGCTTGATTCGTACATTTCCACTTTCACCTCGCTCACCCTCATCATGGGCGTGGTGTTTCAGTTACCTGTTGTTGCCTTCTTTCTCGGCAAGATGGGTGTCATCACTTCTTCCATGCTTGCCACCTATCGCAAGCATGCTTTTATCGCTATCATGTTGGTAGCAGCCATCATCACGCCACCCGACTTGATGACGTTGATTCTCGTCACCATTCCTCTCTACTTGCTCTATGAAGTAAGTGTGAGAGTGGTGAAATGGACAGAATGAAAGGGGAAAAGGGTTGATTGTAACCTTTTCCCCTTTTTATTTTGTGGGCAAAAGAAAAATGGCTACCTTTGTACGCTCTACTTACAAACAGCAGACAACTGATGAGATTTTTTATTTTGATATATTTTTTACTGGCAAGTCTGGCGGTGTATGGTCAGGCGGCCATGACTGACACGGTCGTGGATGGCACGCATCGTGTGCGGCACTGGGGTTATGAAGCGGAGGTGCAGGGAGGGCAGGTGCTGATGTTGGACAAATACCAGAAGGCGTACATGAGAGGGAAGTCCGACTACTCTGCTGCCTTCAAGTTCAATCACGTCAGTCTTCCTTCAGACAGCGATGCCTTCGCCTACGACTACCACTATCCCACCTTCTCCATCGTTTGCAAATTCAGCAAGAACAATGGTGCCACCATGCACCGCGATGTTGATTTCCCCCATTGGGATGACCTCGACGACGATTATTACGACATTGCTCCCTACAACACCCGTTTGGGCAATTCGTTTGCTGTCTTTGGTTCCTTCTCC
This sequence comes from uncultured Bacteroidales bacterium, assembly GCA_902800305.1. GTDB lineage: Bacteria > Bacteroidota > Bacteroidia > Bacteroidales > Bacteroidaceae > Minthosoma. Next base: position 1,252 of record CADCDP010000022.1, on the reverse strand, counting down.
TATCCTTTCTATCGAACGAATTGCTGGGAGTTCGACGTGACAGGCAATTTGGGCTTAGCCTATTCAACCCGTAAATACGACAAGGAAACTAGTGTAGATAATGACATGATTGGTTCACATATCTTATTTTATGTAGGCGGAGGTGTGAGTGCCACCTATCGCATGGCACCTTCATGGGGCGTGAAGGCCGGTCTCGACTATTGGCACATCAGCAACGGCAGCACCCGTCAACCCAATCGTAGTGCCAATATTCTTGGCCCCACCCTTGGCGTGATTTATTATCCCTATTATGACACCTTGATTAAGGATCGCTACACGTTCGTCCCTCCTCGCTTCAAACCTTATTGGTACTTGAACTTCAAAGGGGGTGTCGGTGTGAAGACTTGTTTCGAAGACTGGGAGCGCACCCAATATAAAATTCCGAAAGACTACCCCGACTGGAGGACAGAAGACTTCACCCTTTATTCCGTGGCCTCCCTGCAGGCCGATGCCATGTACCGCTATGCCAGGATAGGTGCTTTGGGTGGTGGCATCGACATCCAGTACTGTGCTTGCTATTCTCACATTTGGGATATAGACAACGAGATGGGTGTCGATTGCAAACACAACCCTTGGTCGATAGCCCTCGATGTGAAGCACACTCTCTTCTATGGCAATGTGTCGTTTGCGTTGGGTGGAGGTGTGTATTTATACAGAGAGATGGGCGATTTTTCCAACCGGAAAGACTTGCCTTTCTTCAATCGGATAGGCGTTCATTATACGATGCCGAAACTGCAGAACCTCACGGCAGGAATTGAAGTGAAAGCCCATCTTACCAAAGCCGACTTTGCAGAGTTCATTGTCAGTTGGCCTATAAGGCTAAAATGAAGGTAAAAGTGAAGAGTGAAAAGTGAAAAACCACTCCTAATCGGCTAAAAAATAGAAGAAAACAAAGATTTTAGGGCAAAGATAGCTGCCGTATGCGGAAAAAAGGCTACCTTTGTACGATTTTTGTGCCTTGCGTGGCACAACTATAGATGTTTTTATATATTTTCAATCAAACAAGATGAACGTAATTACAAAGAAGGTTTCGTTGCCTGATGGAAGAGAAATCAGCATCGAAACAGGAAAGCTGGCAAAGCAAGCGGATGGAGCGGTGATGCTCCGCATGAACGACACCATGCTCCTCGCCACTGTTTGTGCAGCGAAAGATGCAGTACCGGGAACAGATTTTATGCCACTCCAGGTAGAGTATCGTGAGAAGTATTCGGCT
>CADCDP010000021.1 GCA_902800305.1 uncultured Bacteroidales bacterium | reverse complement strand
ACAAAAACAATCTCCAAAGAGAGCAATTCTAAGGATGGATATTTTTAAGGCTAAGGAGTAGAGGAGTTAAGGAGTGGCTTTCGCGAAAGCCTTGGAAACCACCAAGAAGTGAAACTGCCGCAAAGCGGCAAATCAAACCAATTTATTTTTTTATGGTTACGTAAAAAGGGAAAAATCTTTTTTAACCAATGGACGATCAATCACCTTACCTTCATCCGCAGTACGAGACACTCTCGCACGAGGAGTTAAGAAAACTGCAGTTGGAGCGACTGCAAGCGACGGTGAAGCACTGCATGAACTCACCGTTCTACAAAAAACGCTTCGAAGAGAACGGACTGAAGCCAGAGGACATCCAGAGCCTCGACGACATCCGCAAGATACCATTTACCACCAAGCAAGACCTGCGCGACACCTATCCGTTCGGCATCGCCAGCGTGCCACTCCGTCAGTGTGTGCGTCTGCACTCCTCGTCGGGCACGACGGGCAATCCAACCGTGATTCTCCACACGAAGAAAGACCTCGACGAGTGGGCGAACCAAGTGGCACGTAACCTCTGGATGGTGGGGCTGCGCCCCGACGACGTGTTCCAGAACTCTTCAGGTTATGGAATGTTCACGGGTGGTCTCGGTTTCCAATACGGTGCCGAAAAACTCGGTATGCTCACCGTGCCAGCTGCAGCGGGCAACTCACTCCGTCAAATCAAGTTCATCAAGGACTTCGGTACTACTGCCATCCATGCCGTGCCCAGCTACGTCACCCGTCTCTATGAGGTGATGAAGCAGGAGGGTGTTGACCCTCGCAAAGACACCAAACTGAAGGTGTTGGCCATCGGTGCCGAGCCTCACTCGGAGGAACAACGTAAGCGCATCGAGGACATGATGGGTGTGAAAGCCTACAACTCGTTCGGCATGAGCGAGATGTGCGGTCCTGGTGTCGGCTTCGAGTGTCAGGAACAGAATGGTCTCCACTTCTGGGAAGACTACTACCTCGTGGAGATTGTTGACCCACAGACCCTCGAACCTGTGCCTGATGGCGAAATCGGCGAACTGGTGCTCACCACCCTTTGCCGCGAGGCCATGCCGTTGCTCCGCTACCGCACGAGGGACTTGACCCGTGTGCTGGGACACACTTGTCCTTGCGGACGCAACCACATCCGTCTCGACCGTATGCGCGGACGTTCCGACGACATGATGGTGTTGCGCGGCGTGAACATCTTCCCCATCCAGATTGAGAAGATACTCATGCAGTTCAAGGAGTTGGCCAACAACTACCTGATTACTCTCACTACCGACGAGGACAACGACAACATGACGGTGGAAGTGGAACTCGAAGAGCTCTTCACCGACGACTACCAGCGCCTCATTGCCTTGCAGAAGGAAATCAAGCGTCGCCTGAAGGACGAGATTCTCCTTACGCCGCACGTGAAGCTCGTGCCGAAAGGTACGTTGCCCGTCAGCGAAGGCAAAGCCGTAAGAGTGGTGGACAAGAGAAAAGTATACCAGTAATGTACCATATACCATGTACAATGTACAATTTTCATTGAGACATTGGAACAACATGCCATTAGGTCAATGACTAAATGACCCTATGATAATGGTACATTGTACATGGTAAATTGTAAATGAAACGATGACTATAAAGCAATTATCCATCTTTATCGAGAACAAGGGAGGCACGTTGATTAAGGTTCTCGACCTGCTGAGCAAGGCAGGCATACAGATTATCGCCTCCACAGTGGCCGACACCAAGGACTACGGTATCTACCGTGTGCTCACCGACAATCCGGCACAAGCTTACCTCATCCTGAGGGAGGCTGGCATCAACGTCCAGCTTTCCGACGTGTTCGCCCTCAGCATCGACGACCAGCCAGGCCGTGCAGCCGAAGCCGTCAAGCAGATTTCCGATGCCGGCGTGAGCATCCTCTACCTCTACTCCTTCCTCTGGCGCGGCAAAGGCGTACTCGTCTTCCGTGCCGACCCAAGCGAAAAAGCCAAGGAGACCATCATGCTCAGCAAGCTCGCTTTCTTGACTGAGGCAGACTTCCGATAGAAGAGAGTGAAAGGTAAAAGTGAAAAACGAAAAGTGAAAAATTTGCTACCGCACTTGCATGTCAACAGGTGGCAAACAGTTGCGGTAGCAAATTTTTCACTTTTCATTTTTCACTTTTCATTTTTCACTTTTACCTTATTTTCCCTTTTCACTTATTTTTCACTTTCCCAGAATGATATTCACCAAGGCGGTCACGTCGCTAATGTCGATGTTGCCGTCTTGGTTCACGTCGCCCAGCATATTGGGGGCAACAGACTTTCCGAGGATGATGTTCACTAATGCTGTCACGTCGCTGATGTTCACCGTGCCGTCATCGTTCACGTCGCCGAGGATGCCAAAAAGCGGCTCGACGTACATCAAGTCGGCGACCATAGTCAGCGAATAGATATTATCTCCATAGTGGGAGGTACCGACAAGGGGCAGTTTCTCGCCATTGGCCGTATAGCCCGATACCAGCGGTTCTTCCGTGCCCATCACGAATCGAAGTTCTTCTCCTTCACCCACATAGTAGTAGTTGTTCGTTCCGTCATCGTAGTAGGTACCCACCATCATATCCTCATCGTTAGGCCACGGGAATAGGCGCACACGTTCGTCGGTGGCGATGGGATAACCACGCATGGCCTGTCCCTTCACGTCGGTGCCGTTGATGCCACCGAAGCTGCAATCCCCGATGTAATAGTTATTTTCAAGCACGCCACCGTCGTTCTGTCCGACGACACCACCTGCGTATGTGGCCACTTGCACATCGTTCATCAGACAAACATTCGTGCTGTGCATCACAATACCGCCATCTGTGTTCAAACCCACGACACCGCCCACCGTGTTGTCGCCACCCTCGGTTTGGATGTTCCCCTTGTTGAGACCATGTACCGTGCCGAAATTCTGGTTCTTCCCCACGACTCCACCCACGTAACCTCTCGCCGAGATGCTACCGATGAATGTATCCCCCACTTCACCGCCATTGTTCAAACCTACAATGCCACCCACACAAGCCTCCCTCTTCGCCCAACAGCTAACCTCCGCACGGCAGTCCCAGTTGCCATAGACCTGACCCATGTTGTAGCCCACATAGCCACCCACATAACCTCCTCCCGAAATTGCAATGCCCATGACGACCACAGAAGCCCCTTCCTCGATGCCACACAAACCAAGATTGCCCAGGTTCATCGCCACAATGCCACCAACAAACACCCTGCCACTGATGGTGTTCTCGCCTCCCAATACGACACTTCTCACTTCACCATTCCGGTCCACGCATCCAAACAGTCCGGAATAGTCGGTGCCGCCAATGGTCACATTCGAGATAGTGTAAAAATAGCCGTCATACGTTCCGTTGAAGGGGTGCGTCCGGTCGCCTATCGGTTGATATCTCTTACCCTGATAGTCAAGGTTTGCCGTCTGTCGGAAATAGGTGTTTGTATAGTCGTTGCCCATGTCCACCAACTTTTCCAGCAAGTCCAGGTCGTCGGTCGAAGCGATGAGGAAAGGGTTGTACATTGTACCCTCGCCCTCCCACGGGTTCGTTATCGTATAAGTGTAGGTATATTTGCCACCGTAGTCACCGATGCCCCAGATGTGGATGGTGTAGGTGCCCTTAGCGGTATAGCCAGATTCGCTGCGGTCGGTCACGTAGTCCGTGCCCAGCACGAGTTGCTTCCCTGCTTTCCTATCCCACAGGCTGATGTTCGGCACCTGCGCCTTGGCCGTGAATCGGCTGGTGCGGTCCACCGTGATGGTCGTGCCATTGATGTCGGTGCCGATTCTGGTCGAGATGGTCACATTCCCCTTCGGCATCGTGAACTGCCACACTCCGTTGTCCATCTCGAGGATGGGAACCGTCCGATTGTCGGGTGTCTTCGCTTGGAAGCCCCACACCTTTCCGCTCGCCACAGTGCCAGAAGTGCTTAGTTCCGAAAACTGTATCTGTGTTCTTTCTGCATAGTAGTCAGTGCCATTGAGGATGACAGTGGGCTGCGTGATGAGTGTGGCATCCACGTATGAGAGGATATTCAATGTGCCGATGTGCTTGGCATCGATGCCCTCGTCGGTGCCTGTGCTGGAGCCTTCTACACCTACGGCAGCGATGGTGTAATTGCCGCCTAAGTAACAGCCGTGGATGGCACTATTGGCGTTTCCATTATAATCTCGCCCCACAATGCCTCCCACATAACTATTGCCACTGACGGATGCCAAATTGGCGCAGTCGTACACTCCCGAACCATTAGACGTGCTAATATTTGTGGCGCTTACCACTCCACCGACGCTTTCATTTCCACTCACCTTACCGTAGTTGTAGCAGTTGCTGAGAACGGTATAATAATACTTACCCCTACTGCTATTTTGTCCAGTTAAGTATCCGACGACACCACCCACTCTACCACATTGATTATATCCGCCATTGGTCACCGTGGCTTCATTGGTACAGCCGTCAATTTCGAGGTAGCCATAATCTTCATCCCTGTTATCATTCCATGCACCAGCCCATCCGACGATACCGCCATATAAATTCTGACAATTGTAATTATATGGACCGATGGTGACATCCCCTTTGGTGTGGCAATTCAGAATCCTCCCACATGTCATGATTCCCACTATGCCACCCACTTCGTGGTATCCCTTGATGACGCTCTTCCCTGCCAACGTCAGGTTCTTGATGGTGCCTTCCGAGACGTAGCCAAACAGTCCTATACCCTGACCATTGTTGTAGGTGCCACCCGTATAGGACACATTGCTGATAGAATGTCCATTGCCGTCGAACGTGCCGCTAAAGGCATGTTGATCGTTAAAGAAATTCGTGCCCACAGGATAGAACGAGTACCCCCCGTAGTCGATGTCGGCCTCCATACGGAAATACTTGTCCTTGTAGGTGTTTCCGTTCTTTACGTCGGTGGCCAACTGATTGAAATGCGCCCGTGTCTTGATGAGGTAGGGGTACTGCTCCGTGCCCCAGCCACCACCGAACGCACTGTCTGCCCACACTATGGCGGGCACCAAGAGGAGCACCATCGTCCCAATGAGCGCACCCCAAAAAGTCTGCTTCTTCTTCATAGTCTTCACGTTTTCTTTTGAGTTAGTTTGGATATTTTCCCAAAATGATGTTCACCAAGAGCGTCACGTCGCTGATGTCTATCTCGCCGCTCCCGTCCACGTCTGCCATGTCAGTCGTGGCAACGGCCTTGCCGAGGATGATGTTCACCATAGCGGTCACATCACTGATGTCCACCGTACCGTCCTGGTTCACGTCGCCGAGGATGCCATTGTCGATGTAGGTAAGCGCCACGTTGTCGAAACCGATGATTTTCTCGGAGCCATTCGAGTTGTGCATGGCTTCCAGCTGAATGGTGGTCGAGGCGGCGCCATCGCTATTAAAGGGGAGTGTCACCGTCTGCCATGCCGTCTGGTTCTGTAGCGAGGGACTCTTCACCACAGCGCCGCCCTCGGTGATGACGCTCACGAAGGCATCGCCTCCCAAACCGCTCTTCCACAAAGCCGCCGTGAGGGTGTATCGTCCTGCTGGCAGACGTATCTCCTGCGAGAGGGTCAACGTGGGTGTGCCCCAATTCTGCCGAATCCAATAGGTCTGCTTGCTGTCGATCGAGGGAGCGGGGTTACTGCCAAAAAATCGGCTGAAATAGAAGTCACCATCCTTCAAGGCGGTGATGTCGTTCTCGTTAGGGTTAGCACGACTAATCGTCCATCCTTCAGGCACATAGATGGCACGGTCGCTGGTCACGCCACTACCCTCCTGCACCGTGTAAGTGCCCTCGAAGTCGCCATTCGTCAGCGATGTGGGCAGGGGTTTCCGTATGGTCTTCAACTGGTGCTGTACCGTCAAAGGGGAGGCACAGGCGTAGTAATCCGACTGCACCAAGAGATAGTGGTTAGAGCCATCGGCATTGGCTGTGCCACCCTGTAGCCCTTCAACTTCAATCACTTGGTCCACCAATCCGTTGCGGTAGGTGGTCAAAACTGTTCCGTCGTAAGTCAGCGAAAGCACCCACCATGTGAGTTTCGTGGGGTGGTTGTCGCCACTCGTGCCCGTGCTCTGCGTGGCCCAGTTGTCGGAGGTGAGCAGACGGTTTTGACTCCTGTAGCTCTTGCCACCAATGGTGATGACAGGGTAGAAATCTTTGTCAACAGAATAGGTGAAGTCCTCCCCGATGGTGAAGATTTTGCCCGCATATTCGTCGGCATTCTTGGAGAGACCAAGATGGAGCGTCTTGTCCTTGCCGAGGCAATGGCACTTGTAGCGCGGAGCCGTGGGGTCTTCGGGCGTCAGTTCTTCCTGCCAGTCGTAGTGACAGCGTATGTCGGTGGGATAGCCTTTGGGATAGTTCTTCTGCACCATCCAGTAGTAGTAGTCGCCGTTCATCCAACCCAACCGCATGGGCGAGTTTTTCGACCCAGGGAAGACGAAGGGACGCACATTGTTCTTCACGCTGTTTCGGGTGATTTGCTCCGAGGAGGCCACCTTGCCATTGTCGTCGATGGTATATTTCCAAATCTCATAGACTCCATCCTTGTTGTACACCCCATCCTTCGTGGGGATGCTGAGATAGAGGTCGTTGATGTGGTCGGGGTCGAGTGCCATGCCACCGCTGTAACAGCGTTCGGTCGAGTTCCAGTTTTGGTGGAAAGCGTGACCTGCATACTGCACCCATGTGTTGCGCCACGTCGTGCCCGTCCACCGAGCGTACCAATAAACATGTGTTGTCTTGGCATTGTCGATGTGGGGATAGGCAATGACAGGGTGCTCGTCGGCATCGAGTGCGATTTGCCACACCCAGTTGCGGATGGTGGCGGTCTTATCGACAATCGTAGCAGGATAGGAAGAGGCATAGGAGTCGGACTTGTTGACGTTGAAGGCACCGTTCTGGATGACGCTGAGCTGCTTGCCATTGAGGTCACGGAGGATGGGGCCGTTGCCTTTGTTGATGTCTATCACGTTGAAATAGAGCCAGTCGGGCATCTCGTTGTCGGGGTGTCCTGTGGTGTAGCTCACGTAAATCTTATCCTTACCGTTACTCTGATACTTGGCGTAGGGACGGGCACCCGTCGATTGCACAATCTGCTTAGGGCCGAAGTCGAAGTGACAGTCATCGTTGGCATCGGGCATGGTGAGTCGCGCAAGGGTCGGATGCCAGCCGATGCCACGCCAACAGAGGTAGATGTGGTTGGGGTCGTCACTCAGGATGAACGGCGACGGATAGGTGGTGTTGTTGGCAGTTGCCAAATATTTCTCCTCGCCCAAGGCGGTGATGTCGCCAGGTTTCACGGAGATACGATACCAGATTTTCGCCTCGTCGGTGTGGCGCGTGTAGAAAATCATCACGCGTTCGTCGGGCAGGACAACGAAGGTGGGATTGTTGTGGTCGTCGGGTTGGAAATACGACCGTATCAGCACATCGGTTTTTCGGTTCGTCAGCCAGTCATACTGCGTGGCCTTCACGTTGCCATGCACGTCGATGTAGCCGATGTAGGTGGCATTGATGGTGCCAGCCGCATTCTCATAGTGCAACGCACGTGGGTCGGCAAACCAACACCACGCACCTTCGTCGGCCACCACAGTGCCCGAATACGTCTCAGTCTGCTGTGCTTGCATCGGCAGAGCGACCCACAACAGCATCCACAAAAGGAATTTTGAAATCTTTTTCATGGTCAAATAGGGTATTTTTAGTTAATAGATTGTCTGTCAATGTGCAAAGGTAACGTTTTTTTTTGAAACAAACGCACCTTTTGCCTTTATAAATCTGTACCCGTCACCTTTTTCTTCGACAGCCCGATTCGCGCTTTGACGTGCGCAGGGCGCATCAGCATCGCACCCGTCGGGTGCGGCACAGCGGACCCGACGGGTACGACACGCCGCACCCGACGGGTGTACTTTTTAGCCACAAGAACAAACGAAAGAGACAAAAACGGCGAAAAGACCTTCACCCACACTTTTTCTGCCTCAAACGGAAGAAAAGTGAAAGAAAAAGGCTAACTTTGCACTCGAAAAATAATCTGAAAAGAAATGACACTACTCGAAAGCCTCAACACGGGAGACCGTTTTGCTGCCAGCATCGGCGCACAGCTCACGGAACTGAGCGAAGGATATGCACGGGCAGAGCTGACCGTGGAGGAACGCCATCTGAACGGGGCTGGCGTGTGCCAAGGCGGCGTGATATACACCTTGGCAGACCTCGCCTTTGCTGGTGTGGCAAACAGTCACGGCATCCTCACGTTGGGCATCAGCAACACCATCACATTCCTGAAGTCAGCTCAACTGGGCGACCTCCTCATCGCCGAGTGCCGCGAACTACTCGACCACCATCGTCTGCCCTACTGCGACATGCGCATCACCAACCAGCACGGCCACCTGCTCGCCGCCATGACTGGCCTCGCCTATCGCATGAAGCAAGATTTCCCCTTCGACCAACTGATGTAAGTTCACTGAAACTCCGCCCCATGACCCAAACCCTCATCGACATCCACACCCATACCATTGTTTCTGGCCACGCCTTCTGCACCCTCAACGAGATGGTGCAAGAGGCTCAGAAGCACGACCTCGCCCTCTTCGGCATCACCGAACACGGCCCTGCCATTCCTGGCACCTGCCACCCTGTCTATTTCCGCAACCTCCACGTCGTGCCACGCCAATACGGTTCGATGCGCCTCCTGCTCGGAGCAGAACTGAACATCATCGACTACGAAGGCAATGTGGACATCACCGACCCTTACGTACTGGGCTGCATGGATCACGTGATTGCGGGTCTCCACTCACTCTGCTACACCAATGGCACCCATGAGCAGAACACTTCTGCGCTCATAGGTGCCATCGAAAATCCCTATATCCACATTATCTCCCACCCCTGCGACGGTACGGCCACTTCGTTTGACATTGAGGCGGTTGTCCTCGCCGCCAAGCGCACGGGAACACTCTTAGAGTTGAACAGCAGTTCGCTCAACCCTGCCCGCCACAAGACGCTCGCACATCCCTTGTTCTGCGAGATGCTCCGCCTCTGCAAGCGGCACGACACGCCCATCATCCTCGGCAGCGATGCCCACCACACCGCTTCTATCGCAGACTACCGCTATGCACTTCCCCTGTTGACCGAGACGGACTTTCCCGACCAACTCATCATCAACGATAAACCAGACCTCTTTCTGGAATACATCACTTCACCTCGATACGATGTACCCCTGCATAATCCACTGAACCCTTCTTCGCAAGAAAACGCTCAATGAGGTCGCTGGTGGTGGCACCTACGCCTTCGCCATTGAACAAGGGGCAAAGGGTCTGGATGTAATTGCTTGTGCCTACCTTATACTTGCGTTTCAGCTTCAGCTTCTGACCGTCTTCGGTGAAGAGCTTGATGCTCTGGCTGTGCGCCTTGTCCTTCGGATTGATGGTGAGCGAATAGCGAATGCCCGACACGAAGGGCGGTACTTCCTCGTCGTAGTCGCGACACTGCATGATGAAGTCGGCCAACTGCTGTCCAGTCATCTCCATCACCATGGATTCGTTGCCGAAGGGGTCGAGCCTCAATACATCGCCTACGGTCATGGGGCCAGCAGGAAACTCGCTGAAGCGCACACCACCACCGTTCTGCACATAGACATCGCAACCCGACTCTTCACGCAAGGCGTCTGCCATGAGGCAACCGATTTCCTCCACGTCCGTCAGGGGGCGTTCCACCGTACAGAGTACACGATGCATCTCTTCATTCTGATGGAAGAAGTCAATCATGTTCGCCACCACCTCATTTTCTCCCTGATGATGGGCAATGTCGATGACCTCCGACTCCTTCGACACCACCTTGCCGTTCTCCACAGCGATTCTCACCAACGTGGCATACTTCACTTTGTTCAGGCTTTGGGTGACGAGCACCCCATTGTGGAAGGTGTTGGCTGGCACCAACGTGTGGGTGTGTCCGCCCAAAATCACGTCGAACCAAGGGAAAAGCTTTGCCGTCTCTTGGTCGGTCTCGTAACCGTCGTGGCTCAACAAAGCCAACACGTCACACTCCTTGCGCATCCACTCGTAGTCGGGAATCACCTCGTTGGCAGGGAGAAAACCGATGCCTTTCACGTTGTCGGGATGGCAGTCGGGGATGCCGTGGATGCCCAACTGGATGGTGCCCAACACGCCGAGCTTCACACCCTCGATGTTGAAAAACTGGTAGGGCAACACGTGCAGACGGAGCGAATCGGGTGCCTTCATGTTGGCACAGAGGTAGCGGAAATTGCTTCGGCGCATCTGGTGGCGAAAGCCTTCTGCCTTGTTGTCCCACTCGTGATTGCCGATGGCCGAAGCCGCCACACCAATCTGGTTCATCAAGGCCGTCATCGGATAAGACGGGTCGGAATAGCGGTCATTAAATGGATTGCCCGTCCGGTTGTCGCCCGCCGAAAAGACGATGAGCTGCGGATACTGCTCGCGCAAACTGTCCACCACATCTGCCAATTTCGGGAAATTCTCAATGGCGGCGTGCATGTCGTTCAACGTTAAAATAACCACTTCCTTTCGCTGGGCAAACCCCATCAGCGACAGCCACATCAAGGCCGTCAGCAAAAACAATTTTCTCTTCATATTCTTCTTTTTTAAGGTAAAAACACCGACAAAGTTAAGAAAAGAAAACAGAAAAATATGCCCAAAAGCAAAAAAAATCCACAAAAGTTTGGTCATTAAGAAAAAAAGCCCTACCTTTGCACTCGCAAAACGAAAACAAGGTGCCATAGCTCAGTTGGTAGAGCATCGGACTGAAAATCCGTGTGTCCCCGGTTCGAATCCTGGTGGTACCACCACAAGAAAGGCTCCCTACAACCGAAGTATGTTGTGGGGAGCCTTCTTTATGTCCAATTTATTTGGTGCTGTCCAAAAAATAGTATAACTTTGCAAAACTAATTTTAAAAGAAGCAGCATGGACGCACAAATGAGTTTCACAGACGCTTTGAGTATGAGCGGTTTTGAAGTCATTGACTTCATCATTCTATTTACTTATATTATTCTATTGGTAAGCCTGGGCATTACCCTTGGCCACTCGCGCAAGATTCAAGATGCAAACGAGTATTTCTTGGCAGGAAACACCTTGACGTGGTGGGCTGTGGGTGCATCGCTCATTGCCGCCAACATCTCGGCAGAACAGATTATCGGCATGTCGGGCACAGGCTTTGCAGACGGCCTCGCCATCTCCGCTTACGAAGTAATAGCGGCAATAGTGCTGGTGGTCACCGGAAAGTTTCTGCTGCCCGTGATGATAGACCAGAAAATCTACACGATTCCACAATTCCTCCGTTCTCGCTATAATAAGGGTGTGGGCTTCGCCTTCTCCATCCTGTGGCTCTTTCTCTATGTTTTTGTCAACCTGACCTCGGTGGCATGGCTGGGTGCATTGGCGATTGAGCAGATTCTGGGATTGCGGGGAATCATGCTGTCCATCGGAGGAGTCATGGTTTCTGTTCGTCTGCTCATCATCCTCGTACTCTTCCTGATTGCTGGTTTGTACTCGATTCATGGAGGTCTTGCCTCGGTGGCTTGGACGGACGTGATGCAGACCATCTTCATTATCTGCGGTGGCCTCATCACAGCCTATTTCGCGGTGACTGCGGTGTCTGGAACCGAGAACTCGTTCATCATCGGCTTTGACAAGGTATATACGTACTTGACGTCTGGCGACCACTTGAACGACACCCATTTCCACCTCATCATCCAACGAAGCCACAACGAGAGCGCATTTACCAACGTGCCGGGTCTTGCAGCCTTGGTGGGCAGTATGTGGCTGACCAATTTCGGCTACTGGTCCTTCAACCAATTTATCATCCAGAAGGGACTGGCGGCCAAGAGCATCAAGGATGCTCAAAAGGGTATTATTTTTGCGGGCTTCCTGAAACTAATCATCCCTTTCATTGCCATCCTTCCAGGTATTTGCGCCTACTATATCACTCAACACCCCGACTACTTCACACACATTCAAGGAAGTATCGAGGTGTCGGACGATGCCTATCCTTGGCTCATCCGCAACTTCATTCCAACAGGCATCAAAGGGCTCTCGCTGGTGGCCATCATCGCTGCCGTCATCTCATCGCTGGCATCCCTCTTCAACAGCACATCCACCATCTTCACGATAGACATCTACAGAAAGCACATCAACGAGAGAGCTACCGACAAGCAACTAGTGAGTGTGGGGCGTTATGTAGCTTTGGTAGCCCTTATCTTAGCTGCCATCACCGTGCAACCCCTGCTGGGCGACCTTGACCAGGCTTTCCAATATATACAGGAATATTCAGGCTTTATCTACCCTGGCATCATCATTGTGTTTAGCCTTGGCTTGCTCTGGAAACGCGCTACCACCACAGCATCCATCTGGACAGCCTTCCTCGCCATCCCCCTCGGAGTGCTGTTCAAGTTTATGCTCCCCGAAGCACCCTTCTTGTTCCGTGCTGGCTATGTGTTCATTATCCTCTCCGTCTTCTTCGTCACCGTCTCGCTACTCAGCAAGAAAAGCGTTGAATGCGACCTACCGGCTGACCATGACCGAAAAGCAATGATGCACTGGGGGTACATCCTAGGAGGCCTCTCCATCCTGTCCATCGTGTCTGCCGCTGTGGTGACCATCGTCAACACTCAACTGCCAGCATACGCCACACCCGAGAACAGCACTTTCGCATACCTGAAAGACATCGGCTTCCAAGCGTTCTACTTCTTCGGTGTCCTTATGGGGGTATGCGCATTCTTCCTTATATCCAACTCGAAAGACCGAAAAATGGACGCAAAGGCCGTGGTGGTCAAGCTTTCCCTCTTCTCTACCACACGAGGGTACACCTATGGCACGATCGTTATCTGCGTCGCATCCTTCATCTTTTACGCACTGTTTTGGTAGCACCAACTCACATTCCAAAGGAAAACGAACGGGCACAAAGAAAGGGAAGCTGGTTTTCAGCTTCCCTTTCTTTGTGCCTTTTGAAAATCTTACACAAACTTACTGAAAGTAATACAAGAATGTGGCCAAACCTTCGAGAGCCTGTTTCTTTTGGTTCTCGATTTCAAGCTTGAACTTAATCTGTGCCTTGCAGATGCCCCGAATGTTGGAGATGTCGTGGAGAGAGGCGGTAAGACGCACTCGCTGCCCCGAAAGTACGGGCTGCCCGAACTTCATCTGATCCATTCCGTAGTTGACAAGCATCTTCACGTTATTAACTTGAATCAGCTCCTGCCACAGGTGCGGAAGGAGTGAAAGGGTGAGGTAACCGTGTGCGATGGTGGACTTGTAAGGACTCTCCACCTTAGCGCGTTCAGGGTCTACATGAATCCACTGATGGTCAAGCGTGGCGTCGGCAAAGAGGTTGATGCGCTCCTGCGACACCTCAAGCCATTCGCTCGTACCTATCACTTCGCCCAAATGCGAGGCAAACTCGTCGTATGAGTTGACAATAAGCTTTTCCATATACGTCCTTTCTTCTTGATTTCTCACATTCCACTCTTCACTTTTCCACTTTGGAAGTGTTTAAGCTTCAGTGTTCTTCTTGCTTGTAAGCTTTTCCTTGATGCGTGCCTTCTTACCTGTGAGATTGCGCAGATAGTAGAGCTTAGCACGACGTACCTTACCAATCTTGTTCACCTCGATAGAATCGATGTTGGGTGAGTTGAGAGGGAAGATACGTTCTACACCTACAGTGCCTGACATCTTGCGCACAGTGAAGCGCTTCTTGTCCTGATGACCAGCAATCTTGATGACCACACCACGATAGAGCTGGATACGTTCTTTTGAACCCTCGATAATCTTGTAAGCCACGGTCACAGTGTCACCTGCCTTAAACTGAGGGTACTGCTTTGGCTCAGAAGTCTGCATGGCTTCCTCTGCCACTTTAATTAAATCTACTGCCATTGTTTTGGTTTGATTTTTTTATTTTAATTAAAGAATTACAACGAAGCATTCTCCGGGACTCTCTCCCTGTAGGACAGCGGCTTCGCCAAAAAACGGGTGCAAAGATAGTAAAAAGTTAGGAGACGGAAGGTAGAAGTTAAGAGTTTTTTTCAAAAAAGACTGAAAAAAGTGAATCAAGGGTGCTGTTTTTAGCATCCGGTTTCCATTTTCGTACCGCTCCACTCGCGTTAACAAAGGTTAAACTCTTGTCAACATTTGGAAGTTTAAGGAGGAAAGACTTATCTTTGCAGTGTCTTACTTACTTAGGACACATAAACGCAATACTATTATGATTGAAGTTCAGAACATTAGTTTCAGTTACAGCAGCAAGAGTGCGCCAGTTTTCGACGAATTTTGTTTGCAAATGGAGCAGAACAAAGTCTATGGACTGCTCGGAGAGAACGGAACGGGCAAATCGACCCTCCTCTACCTGCTGATGGGATTACTCCGTCCCGACAAAGGGGGCATCTTGGTGGACGGCATCGACGTAAGCCGACGCAAGCGCGAGACTTTACAGCAGATGTACATCGTGCCAGAAGAGTTCGACCTGCCTCGGATGCGATTCACCGATTATGTGGAGACCTACCGTCCCTTCTACCCTGCATTCAGCGACGACATCCTCCGACGCTGCATGGAAGAGTTCCACCTGCCCCTCGACGCACGAATCGACCAGTTCTCGATGGGCAACAAGAAAAAGGCACTCATGAGTTTCGCCCTTGCCACCAACGTGCGCTACCTCTTAATGGACGAGCCGACCAACGGACTTGACGTGCCCTCCAAGAAGCAGTTCCGCAAGGTCATTGCCACCACTATGACCGAAGAGCGCACCCTCATCATGGCCACCCACCAATTGCACGACGTGGAGGCTCTGCTCGACCACGTCATCATCCTGCAACGCTCACAACTCCTGCTCAATGCCTCGGTAGCCGACCTCTGCGAGAAGTACACCTTCGACATCCGTTCCAACGAGGCCCTTACCGACGAGGTGCTCTACACCGAGCGCACCCCACAGGGCAACGCCACCCTCTCCCTCCGTCAACCCGATGACGAGGAAACTCCCCTCAACCTCGAACTGCTGTTCAATGCCGTACACCAAATTTCTCTTTAACAACGAATTATAATTAATTATGAATACCATCTCCTATATCCTGCAACTGTGGCGTTTTTATTGGCGCACAGAAAAATACCAATACTTGAGACTCTTTCTTATCTGCTTCGCCATTTTTCTTGTGAAGGTAGCGATTCTCGACTTCATTCTCATGCGCATTTCCTCTGTGGCATATGGCTATTCCCAGTATGCCCTTATCCATCAGATATACTGGATCGGGACGCTTATCCTCATTTCCTATCTCTTCGACGCCATCCATCACAAACAACGAGCCATTTCTTACCTCAGCCTCCCTGCCAGCAACGCTGAGAAGTTCCTCTCACGCTTCATCATGGGTGTTGTCGGAGTGCCCATTCTTGTGAATGTCGCCCTTCTGGCTGGAAATGTTGTTGTTACACTATTCCTCGGAACGATGGACACGTTGGCGGGCAATCAACCTGAATGGATGAAAATCTTTTTCTACTATTGTTTATATGGAAATCTGGCAAATGCAGTCATGTGCGACACATCTTTCCTCAGTTATTTTATTTATAACTTGTTTTGGAGCTACATGATGGCTTTGGCATTCTATTCGTTCTTTATCTGGTTCGGCATTGCCTTTCGTCGGGCAGGATGGATCTATGCCACTATCATCATCTTCGTTCTGATGGCAATTCTTGTCTTTGTACTAGACTTTATGGGGTTATTGCATCAACGAGCCCCACTCATTGCACGTATGATGTGGTCTTATGGAGTTCCCCTACTCTCCATCCCCTTTACCTACCTCGCCTACCGCTCCTTCTGTCGTGCCCAAATAGTCACTCACAAATTCGTCACCCTATGATTTACCAGAACGAGAGAGCCATCTACATGAAGATTGCCGACCGTGTGTGCGACGACATCCTCTCCGGCAAGTATCAGGAAGACGAACGGGTGCCCAGCATCCGCGAACTGGCTGCCGAGTATGAGGTCAACACCAACACCGTCCTGCGCACCTTCGACATCCTACAACGCGACGAGATTATCTACCAACGGCGAGGCATCGGCGTGTTCGTCTCCCCTGGTGCCCGCCACAAAATCCGTATCGCCCGCAAACACGAGTTCCGTCAGCACGAACTGCCAGAGTTCCTCCGTCGCCTCCGATTGCTTGACATGACCATCGACGACGTGGTGAAGGCATGGAACGAAACAAAGGACTCCAAAGATGAAGCAGGCACCACCTGAAAAACGGTGCGCTCGTCACCCCAGAAACGGTGTGAGTCACACCGAGGGTAGCGGTCTGAGTCACACCGACATACCCGGTGTGACTCAGACCGTTTTTGAGGTGACGAAATACAAGAGGGCGTACCAAAATGTTACTTTTGATACGCCCTCAGTCTCTGTAGAGATAATATTTATTTGTTCACAATCACCAAACCGCCATTGGTCGGGATGGTCACGGCGAGTTGCTTCTTGGCCTTGACGGTCTTGACGCTACCGTTCAGCTGAGCATCGTCGCTATACACCAGCAGTTCTGCACCTTTGCCGTACATGCTGAGGTCGATGTTTGCCTTCAGCGGTTGCTTGTCTGCATTGATGCCGACGATGAACCAATGGTCGCCAGCACGACGGACAATGATGGCATACTTGCCAGGATAACCGTCGATGAACTTCACATCGTCCCATGTGGTGGGCACGTTCTTCATAAAGTCAATCGCCCAATCTGGTGCATCGGTCAGGTTGTTGGGAGCGAGGGCGAAGTGCTGCACCGCACTCTGGAAGAGGACTGCCGTTGCGAGGGCATAGACATCGGAAGTGACCCGATGTGTACCACGCTTATTATCAGCACTGTAGAATTTATTGAGGGTCGAACCGCCGAAGTCCATCGAGCCAACCGTGTTGCGGATAAACGTATGGATGGTCGCATTCATCGCCTCCGCATCGCAAGCACCCTGTCCGAAGTGAAGGTTCTCCGAGGCAAGGACTGCTTCGCTGGCAGCATAGTTAGGATACATCTTCTCCCAACCACGAGGCAGGGTGCAACCGTGGAAGATGACGAGGATGCCGAAGTCGTTGGCATCGCTGAGGATGTCTTCGTAGAGCTGCATCATGTTCTGCTTGTCGCCACCAAAGAAATCCACCTTGATG
Organism: uncultured Bacteroidales bacterium; assembly: GCA_902800305.1. Classification (GTDB taxonomy): domain Bacteria; phylum Bacteroidota; class Bacteroidia; order Bacteroidales; family Bacteroidaceae; genus Minthosoma. The sequence continues at coordinate 60,384 of CADCDP010000021.1, read as the reverse complement.
CCTCGGATGCCGATGCTCTTCATCCATGCCATTTCGGCACGGCGTTCACGGCTCTTGTCCATCTTGCCGAGGGGTGACTGAGGTGCGTCGTTCCAAGTACCGTTGGAGTTGTACCACAGGAACAACCCCACGCCTTTGCTCTTGCCGTAGGCAGCCAACTCTGCCATCTTCTCATAACCAATCTGTTTGTCCCAAAGGGCATCGATGAGCACGGTCTGGTACCCCATGGCAGCGGAGAAGTCGATGTAACGCTTCTGTTCGTCGAAGTTGCAACTGGAGTCCATACCGATAATCCAGCTCCAAGAACCCTTTCCGTAGATGTACTCCTGCGAAGCCTTATACTTCTGAGACACAAGGTCGAAAGGCACAGTGGTCTCCACGATGTTCGCCAAAGTCGTACCCACCGTGATGGTGCGCCAAGGCGTTGCACAAGGCAGAGCCACAGCAGCGGAGGTGCTGCCCCAACCGTTGCACTCACCCTGTTGCGGGAAACCTATCTTGTAGAGTCCACCATTCACATTGAGCAGTCGGCTAGCCACATAACGGCCATCCACGCCTGTCTCGCTGATGAGTGCCCAACCTTTGTCGCCCACTCGGAACAGGCAGGGGAACGAGTAGCCTTCGCCCCAACCGTTCTTGCCCATCTCATCATCGAGCGTGTAGCTGGTCTCGTAGCTGGGCGATGTGCGTGCAAAACCACCCATCGGACGAGATTGCGGACAAAGGAACGTCTTGGTGCCTTCTGGCAACTGGAACCCACTCGCCTCGCTTTCAATCACAGCCACAAGCGTCTGTCCCTTCGGAAGGAGGGTGTAGCGGTATGCCACATCACGGTTGCTCACACGGAACACCACATCCATCACCTTCTTGCCCTGCTGCTCGAAACTGCACACGGCTTCGGTGGCTTCGTAATCGACGTGGCTCTTCTTGATGTTGCGAAGGTCATACGACTCCTTCACGGTCTTCACTTCGCAACCTGCCAAGGTCAGTCCCTGCGTGAAGTCGCCCATGCTGGTCTTCAAGCCCAAGGGTGAACGACCGATGAACTCCGTCTCACCCAAGGAGACACGATAGTTGGCAGCACCGTTCTGGTCATCCACCACCACGGTCAACTTGCCATCAGGACTGCTGAAACTCTTCTCTGTCGCCCATGCCGACGACCATACGCTTGCCATAGCAAGCACTGCTAAGATAATTTTCTTCATATTTGAGTAATGTATAATAGGTTTCCGGTTGCGAAGGTACACATAATTCTCCATATATCCTTATATGCGGTAGCAAATTTTTCACTTTTCATTTTTAACTTTTACCTTTCGCAGCCGAATACTGCGCAAATAGACCCCTTCGGAGAGAGCCTTGAAGGTCAAAGTGTGCTCTTTTCCCTCCGTCAACGGCAAAGTGGCCAACCGTTGGGCATAGTTGCGGAGCACGTTCTGCTTCCACTCTTCGCTGCGGTCGTAGGTCTGATAATCGAAGGTCTGAGGCGCTCCACCATCCACCGAAACGGAGAAGGTCAGACGGTCGCCGCTGACAGGATGGGTGGGAAGGAGTCGGATGTCGAACACCCCCACCGTCTCCCCTTGTGAAGAGGAAAGGACGGATGAATCGGGCACAAACGTGAAAGTCTTCTCCTCGCCCAATCGTACCGATAACCACGTGTCGGCATCGAACACCTTCCGCACAGGTCGAGCATCGGGATAGACGAGCGGCTCCGTCACCTTGCCAAACACAGCAAGCTTTCGAGGTGCCATGTCCATGATGCCCTTCCAGCGAGGGTTATTATTATAGATATGTGTAAGGGCGACGATGCTGTCGTAGGCTTCTGCACTCCTCTCTGGCGAAAGGAATTTGAAGTTCATCTGTGCCGCCGCTTGCACAGGGTACTTCACCAACTGGAAATAAGCATCCTTCCTACCCCTCGGCACTTGCGTCTCCAGAGCCTCCACCGCATCAGACAATCGCTGATAGTCGGCCACACGCTGCTCCACATCCTCCTTCGACCACCCATCGACGGGACGGAACGTGTTCCAATAAGCCTTGTCAGCCTCCTCCGTGCGAGTGCCTCCCAAATGTTCAGGCTTACGGTCGAAGGCCAGACGGTAATGGTCAGCCATCACAGCCGTAAGCGTGTCGGCAAGTGTCGCTCCAAACTCCCGTTCGTAGAAACAACGTATGGCGCACTTCGCACCTCGTACATCCCCCCACGCCATATTCAAGAAATCCTCCACCAAGTATTCCGCCGGCTTGATGTCGCCCACATTGAGTATCCACATCTGACGAATCCCTCGACGGTAAGCCTCAGATAACTGATGCCGCATCAATTCGGGCGAAAATGTGCCCAGCCAGAGATAGTCGTGCGGCCTTCCCCAATAAGAAACATGATAATATAGCCCATTTCCACCCCGGCGCAAACGCTCCTGTTCATCGGGGAAATGGCGAATATAACCATAATTATCGTCCGTCCACATCAGCGTCACATCATCAGGCACTTTCAGCCCTGCATGATAGATGTCGAGCACCTCCTTGTAAGGCACAAACACTTGTGGGATTTTCGTCACGTCCGCATCCACCTGTGTGGCTAACATCTTGCGTTGGTCATCTATCACCTGTTGCAGATACTTCAACTTGTCCTCCCTCGTCTTCACTCCCTGCATCGAACCGTCATGTACCCCACGCATACCCAACGTATAGACAATGTCCTGCCCCTTCACCTCCTCCACACGGTCTTGCCAAAACTTCAGCACCGCCTTACGATTCGTCACATAGTTATAGTCACCCACACCTCGCAATTTCCACTCCGTGGCTGGCGATGTCGCCATCGGTTCGCAATGCGACCCACCCACATAAATACCATACTTATGCGCCATCTCGCGGTTGCCCTCGATGGTGAAGAAAGGCTTACTCACCTCGTGCATCGACGGCCAATAGTAGTTAGCCCTCAGCCGCAGCATCAGCTGGAAAATCCGCTCGTTCGTCTCCGAACCTATCACACCCCCACTCCACGGCAAGATGCCCCAGTCCTCGTCGTTGATGAAGATGCCCCGAAAAGCCACCGCAGGACTCTCTTCGATGCCAGACGGCGGCAGTGCCGACGCCAACCGAATGCGCCCACCCCTCGGCAGTGGCACAGGCAGACAGTCAGCCCACCACTCCCAGGGCGACACACCCAGCCGCCTCGACACCTCCATCAAGCCGTAAGCCAACCCATGTGCATCAGCACCCTCAATCAGCAGCCGCCCCTTCCGCTCCCTCAGTCGGAAACCCTCGCGCGGCAATGTCCTGTCCAACGTCGCCACCACCTTCGCCCTCTCAGGGTTCGCCACCTCCACCAACCGAGCATCCAGCACCCTCCTCACATCCCCCTGCAACATCTCCAGCGCCGTCCTCGACACAGGTTCCCCCGTCTCCTCCAAATAAACCGTCACATCCCTACCCTGCCGCATCACAAACCCCTGCGCTCCAGCCACAAGAACCGAAGCACACACACCAAACATCAAAATCAGTCGTTTCATAAAAAAATAAAATAAAGTTTAAAGGTTAAAGACCATGCGGCTTGCAAAGGTACGAATAAAAATGTATAATGTGAAATGTAAAAAAGGGAAAAATTTGCTACCGCATACATTTTTCGTCATGCGAGGCAACGTCGAAGCCTATAGGGAAAGTGTTATCAAAATAGCCTTCCCTTTTTGTAAAATCATCCCTCTTTCTGCTATAATCAACAAAAAACACACAAACTTGAAACAAAAAAGACAATATTTGAATAATTTTTGCGACAAGAAGTTAAAATATCAATAAAAAAAATTATCTTTGCCACCAAATTACGATATAATGATGAACTACCTAAACCTATTAGCCAACGCCACAGATTGCCTTTGGTATGGCATTCTGCTGGCTGCCGTCACCATGATTATTCTCTATTTCATCCTGCAAATGGTGAGCAAAACTTGTGTCAAGACCATTCCCTTTTACATCACTGGCGTGATTCTTGCTCCGTTACTCATGGTACAAGACACGCTCATCGTGGCAGCCTTTCAAGCCAAAGGGATGGTGGACGCTTTGGAAATAGAGGTACAACAAATTGTCGGAGCATACGACCAAAGTGCCATGAACCTACACGAGACACAAGCTGTCCTCGACCAAGTGACAGAAGACTTTCCACTCGTCGGTTACTTTGTCAACTTGACGAACGCCCAAGTAGAAAACGCTCAACAACTTGCATCAGTGATGGCAGAGGGAATACGGGACTACCTCAACACCTATCTGTGGAAACGTTTTGGCTGGTGTACGGCATTCATCGCCATAGCGGTACTGGTAGTGTTCATGTTCGACAAACAGCGGAAATACCAAGGAACCACCTCATCCTACCGCTCCACTCGCAGCGGTTCGACCACATCCTATAAAGACTACGACAATTTCTAATACTACAATTCATACTAACATCTAAAACCTATAATCACTATGGCAAATCATCTCATCATTGGACTTGGTGGCACTGGAGGAAAAGTGCTACGCGAGATGCGCAAACGTATTTACGAAGAGTTCCGTTCCAACGAGCCTGGTAACAACGTTTTTATCGACTACATCTATGTGGATTCGTCCCCAACTGACCTTGACGACCGCACAGGTTGGAAAGTGCTGGGCAAGAGTGTACATCTGGGTACGGCTCAGAAAGTGAGCATCAATGGCATCAATGCCGCCATGCTGCAGAACATCAATATGTACCCTGGCTTGAAGGCTTTTCTGAACCAGAACGACCTCAACCTGATGACCCAATCGATGGGACCCCTCATCACCGCTGGCATCGGAGGACAGCGTCGTCGCCTTGGCCGCACACTCATGGCTAACAACATGAGCGACAAGGACAATCCTGCCAACTTTGAGCGAATAGTCCGTGCCTCAGTCGGGCGGCTACAGGAGAAGTCAGGTGATTCCGACGTGACCTTCCACATCTGTGCAGGTCTGGCAGGTGGCACAGGCTCAGGCAGCATCATCGACACAGTGAGCCTCATTCGGACTTGGTATCCCTACGAACCAGCACCCAATTCGAAATTCAAGATGCGCCTCTTCCTCTATATGCCAGAGAAGACACTCGCCAGCGTCAAGCACGATGCAGGTTTCTATCAAGCCAATGGTTATGCAGCCCTGCAAGAACTGAATGCCCTCAGCACAGGACACTACCATCCAGTCAGCATCAAAGGCGAACAAGACATCTTCACAGGAGAAGCCCAAAGACTCTTGGAAAGCCAAGAGCCTTTCGAAGCCGCCTACATCTACAGCAATGAGAATGAGGCAGGTAAGACCCTCGACATCGGCAACGCACTTCCATCAGCCGTGGCAGACTTCCTGTTCCAAACCACCGTGGCCAGTGCCATGGTCAGCAGTGGACAGATGGGACACCTCGTCGGATGCGAGAACGACGGTGCGGGGCCTGAGAACGACCAGAACGGCAAGCCTACACGTAGCCGCAAGTTCCTCACCTTCGGCATCACGCGGGTGGAATACCCCGAAACGGAAATTCAAGAATACGTCACCTACAACTACGCCATCCAAGCCGCCCGCCAACTCAGTTTCAACTTCTGGCAAGAAGGCATCGGCTACGGAGAATGCTCGCTTGACGAAGTGGGTGTAGGTTTCCTCGACGAAATCAAGAAGAAAGAGAACCGCAACAACCTGATGTTGAGCAACAACCATCTGACCCTGGCTCAACCCATCATCCCCAACGACACCAACAAGCGATGGAAGGGACTGGACATCACATGGACGAACCGCACACAGGCCGATGCCGACGAAGTGCAACGCACAGTGGAAAAGAAAAGCTGGTTCGGCGAACTCACCGTCCGCTGCAAACGCTACTACGACGACGAGTTCCGCAATCATGGCGTGAAGAAATTCTACCAGTTGCAACAGAGCGAAATCAAAGGCTACTCACGCTTCATCCGTCGCCACATCGAGAAATTGCTCTTCGACGAGTGGGCAAGCGGAGCCGTAGGTAGCAAGAGCATCCTCGAAATAGAAAAATACGTGTCATTGCTCATCAAGGACTGCAACGACCGTGTGGGTACCTTCGCCCAGCAAAAAGGACTTCTGGAAGAGGAACAGAACAAGTGTACCGTCAAAATCAAGGATATCACCAACGACTGGGAAAACATCGGCTGGCTGCGCGATGCCATCACCAACGCCTCAGCCAAGGTGTTCGCCCAATACAAGTCGGTGCTGTGCGAATATTACACCCTCGCCACACGCATCGATGCCTACGACTACGCCCGACTCCTCCTGCAAGCCGTCATCGAGCAACTCAGTAACATGCAACAAGGCATCCAAGCCTTCCGTGCACGCATTACTGACATCACCAAAGAGGTGGTGGAACAGGCTGGCAGCAAATGCCGCACCAACGAGGCACAGGATGACACCAACATGAAGAAGTACGACCCAGAGAAGGTACACGAACTCACGCGTCAATATGTCGCCAACAAAGAATATCAGCAACAGAATGCTGCCGCCATCCGTAGCCGCCTCGTGGCCAATCTGGGCGAAGACGGCGAACACAGCTTTGCCAACCTTTACGATGTCACCGACTACAACGCCACCCTCGACATCGTGCTCGACATCTGCCAAGAGTCAGCCGTCCGCGCCATGGAAGACACAGCCGCCAGCGACCCCCTCAACCGCATGGTCAGCGTCAACATCCTCGAAAAACTCAAGCAGGAACTCAACACCGAGGAACTGCGAGAGAAGTTCGTCGAATCCATCGTGAAACAAGCCAGCCCCTACGCACGGCTCAATCCGAAGGAGACCGCCGCAGCCATTCAGGGCAACACAGGAGCCATGATGTCGATGGTGCAAGTCTGTCTGCCCAAAGCCACAGAAAACACACAAGCATTCCGTGACCAGCTCATCAGCGCGTTCGAGACCACCATTCCAGGCTTCAACCGTCGTGAAGACGTGGCAGAGAACTACAAGGTCAACCAGATTGTCGTCGTGGCCGCCAAGTCAGGACTTCCGCTTCGCTACCTCGACAACTTGACCGTGCTCAAAGCCAAATACGACCGACTACTGGCTGCTCCCGAAGCTGAACTCAACCGCATGGCACTCCACACCGAAAGCTTCACCAAACCGCTGCCACCACTCTTCGAGATGTCACCCGACGAGATAGAGAAAGCCATCCGCAAACCCGTCATGCTGGCCTACGCCCTCGGCATCATCAGCCAACAGCAAGACCCCGTGACAGGACAGAAGTTCGATGCCATCAACATTCCCGACGAATTCAGCGATACCAACTGGGTGCCACTGGGCAAAGATATCGTGGGTACCATCCAGACCCTCAAGCAAGACTTCCCCAAAGCACAGCTACTTCAGTCACAAGTGGAGAAAGAACTACAGAAGCAAGCCCGAAGCAACGACCAGAAGGCAGCCCTGCGCAAAGCCGTAGGGCAAGTGGTACAACAGCGCATCCTGCCAAGTTCGCTTTGCGAAGGCAGCACCTTCAGTCCCAACTATACCTTCTACAAGAATCTCGCCATTGAGATTTTCAACAACGAACTCAAAGAACTCTAAACAATCAAACTTAACACATTATTAATAATATGGGAAAAATTAAATGCGAATGCCACAATTATGGCGAATGCGACATAGCTGACAATAAAGAGATTCTGGAAGTGGAAAGCACCGAGATGGAATGTCCCGAGTGCCATAAACCCCTCTACCCCATTGAGGAAACCACAATTCCTTGGTACATAAAATTTAAGAAACAGCTCATGCTGGGAGGTGGTGTTGTCGCCGCCCTCGCCATTGTGGCTGGTATCCTTTGGGGAACAGGCGTGATAGGTGGCAAGAAAGAAGTTTTGCCACCACCACCTCCTCTTGTTGAAGATTCTGTTCCGATTACACAACCAGACGCTGGTACCGACACCACAACCATTGACACGTTGTTGGAAAAAGCTCAAAAAGAAGCGGAACAGCTGAAAAACGAAACTGAGAAAGCCAAAGCAGAGGCTGAGAAAGCTAAAGCGGAGGCAGAGAAAGCCAAAGCAGAAGCTGAGAAAGCAAAGATAGAGGCTGAAAAGAACAAGGGGAAAGATTCGTCGCACCCTAAAGGAGAAGGCACTATCAATCTCGGTTATGGCACCTACTCTGGCAAAATCAACAGCGCAGGTCAACCACATGGCTCTGGTACTATCACCTACAATTCTGCTCATAAAATTGTGGAAAGCAAAGATTATGTGGCTCAATCAGGAGAAACTGTGACAGGTACATTCCGTGATGGCAAATTGCAAACAGGGCAATGGTATAAGAACGACGGAACCCAGCAACGTGTGAATCGGTAATCACCAGTCCTCCACTTTGGCGTGTTCATTCTTGATTGTTCTTTTATGCAACGTATCATCTACATATTCCTTCTTGTTCTGGCCGTATCACTCAACGGGTACGGTCAGGACGGAAGGTTTGCCACACGCCGATTGAACTCCATGGCCAAAGCACTTGAGATGGAGCAGTTAACAGAAAGTAACCAAGCTTTCGCTTTTAGGGGAAAGTCTCTAAACTACAGAAAGAACCGTTGGGGACAAGTGGAGCATTTAGGATATCACCTGTTCTCCGATGCGATTCGAACGGCACAACCATCGCCTGTTTACGACTTCTTGGAACGCTATCTACTTGAACTGGATCTACCCTCTGAATTTTCCACACAGCTACGTTTAGAAACGGACGAAGTGGTGGTGAAGGGCGACCTCGCCATAGCCAAGACCTTCGACGGAACGGAAACGTTCAGCATCGAGGAAAAAGGGTTGCAGAAGTATAAAGTCAGCTGGACCAAGGGAAAGCAAACGCTGACCATGGCGTTCAATAAGGATTGCCAGTTGCTCACAGGATGTAATGCCATTGAACTGGAACACATCATCTCACGCAACCTTCAACGGATAGAGCCAACTCATATTGAGCCGTTCTACCCAGAAGGGGGCAACCTTGTGGCAAAGAACGACAGTATGCTGCTGTTGAAGGGGGAAACATATCTCACCAATAATATCAACAGTAATATCTATCTGAAACCAACAAAGGATGAAGGAGTATATACGATTGTGGAGGATGCCAACTGGAGTGCTATATCTGTGGCTAATGTGATGACTTGTGGCAGCGGAACGTATGATTATCTGCTGGATGTGAAGCTGGACAAGTATGGCTATGACACGGAGGACTTCACTATTTCTCTGCGTCAGTGGTTATCGCTCTGTCAAATGGAGGGTTGTAAACTCTATTGGGGAACAAAGAAGGTGGAAGAGGATAGGGTGACGGGCATCGTTCTGGCTCTGAACAGCCAAATGGCTTATAACCACATGCTGAGCGTGTCCTTCCCCACCGTCCTGCTCGCTCATCCCAAAGGAGAAGTGGTTCCACACATCAAAGCAAGGCTCTATGCCTACATCCCACTACATTACATGACTGAAAAATTCTTTAACTCAAAATGAAACGTACTTATCTATTGACCCTTATGCTACTGGTATGCCTTGCCATGGCAGGACAGAGCATAGACGAACAAAAGGAACAAATTGCCTCGGTGAAGAAAAGTTCACAGTATTTGTATGCCGAAGCTGTGTGCAAGACTCAAGAAGAGGCTAACGAGGTGGCAGAAGAGATGCTGCTGGAAAGAATCAATGAATGGGTGGCCACGCAGAAGAAGTTGCGCTCTTCGCAGAATGTGGTGGTGAACAACTCGACAGACTTGCAAAGTGTCATCAAACTGCCACGTGGCAATATGTTCCGCACGTTCCGATATGTGAAGAAAGGGGACATCATGCCAGCGTATAACCCGATGGTCGTGACGGTGGAGAATCCGCTGGAGGTTTCCATCGAAGAGGTCGCTGCCGCAACACCGAAACAGGCCGTGCCAGAAGCCATCGAGGAACTGAGCCGGCTGACGGCTTTCTCCCAACTGAAAGACTGCATCACGCGCCTGAAGAAGGAGGGAAAGATTAGTCAGTATGACAAATATGAGCGGCTCAACCCAAAGGAGGATTTCTACCTCATCATCTACAACACCAGCGGAGAACTGGAAGCTATCTTGACTCCTGCGAAGCCTGAACGCACGAACGTGAAGACAGGTCTGCCCGACAGCGAGAAGAATTATCCTGGGCGTGGAGCGTTCGGCGTGAAACTGTGAATGAATGCGCTGCGCTAAGTGATTGCGCTGCGCTAAATGACAAATGACAAATGATAAATGATAAATGATAAATGATAAAATGTATATTTCCATGAAAAGACTTTTTTCTATCGTCCTGTGTACATTGCTGACATGGCTGTGTGCAGAAGCGGCTGGCAGCGTGAATGTGACTCTCACCTTGGACGAGGGTCAGCCTAAGACACAAAAGGTGCTGAATGCTGAAAGGAACCTTGCGGCTCTGCTTACTGAAATCAATACTGCCCAAGCAGAGAAGCGTGCCCTGAACACGAAAGTGGGCAGCATGACTCAGTTTGCCATCGAATCCATCACGATGCTGTGGGAAATCGGGCAGTTTTATGTGGATGACTCCGAAGTGGTGGAACGCTGCTGGGTGTTTAAAAACAGCATGATGGTGAGTGGCATCCCTCTCATCATCTCAATAGGCAACGGCGAATTTGGCGATGGTGACTATCAGGAGGCTGTGGTGGAGTTCGACAATCAGGGCAACATCAGCGACTTCCGTTTTGCGTTGGATGACCAGACAAGCGAGAGCATGAGTCGCTGTGGCGAGGTAGCCACGAAGGAACAGCAGATGATTATCCTGCAATATGTGGAGCGTTTCCGCACTGCCTATTGTACGAAAGACATCAAGTATCTGGAACAGGTGTTCAGCGAGGACGCGCTTATCATCACAGGACACGTGACCTACACGGCTCCTTCGGATTATTCGGGGCTGAGCACTGCCAAGATTGAGTATTCGAAACAGAACAAACAGCAGTATCTGACGAATCTGCGTCGCGCTTTTGCTCGCAACAAGTGGATTGACGTGAAGTTCAGCCCGATTGGGGAGAACGGGGAGAGTGGCGGTTGTCCTGGCATCACGAAATCGACGAAGGATGAGACTCGTTTCGGAGTACGTCTGAGGCAGGAATGGCGGTCGAGCAACTATAGTGACACGGGCTACATCTTCTTGCTGTGGGAGATTCCAGAGGATGGGAGTTCGCCTACTGTGCATGTGCGCACATGGCAACCTGAATGGACGGACAAGGCGAAGACTCAAAGGATAGATGACAGCGAGCTGTTCACGCTGAGCGACTTTGGGTTGTAATGCGCTGCGCTAAATGAGAAATGAGAAATGAGAAATGAGAAATGCGCTGCGCTAAATGATAAATGATAAATGAGAAATGATGAAGGATAGATTTAAATTATGGATGGTGCTGGTGCTGTGGGGCTTCTGCTGCATGGGAGCTGCGGCACAAGACCAGTATTTTAAGGCGGTGAGCCAACCTCCGTTGGAGAGGGATGATAGCGGTCTGGGGGGCATGGGGGGAATGTTGGTCTTCTCTCCCCACGATGACCTCATCGTCAGCGTGGAGCCTATCGACTGCCATGCGCAGGTGACGAGACCGCGTAAGGGTGGCGAGGGGATGTATTGCTACGAGGTGAGGGCTGACTTGGCGAAACGCAGCGATGCCCGATTCATCTTCAGTCGCCAAGGCAAGGCGCTTCAAACCGAACTGAAACAACCGCTCAGGAAAAACCACTGGCATGCTTGTCGTGTGGAGGAGGTGGCCAATCCCATCGATTATAAAGACCAAACGGGGCGTAACACTTTTTCAGGCGAAGAGGACTTGATGCTCATAGAGTTTTCATCTACGATACAAGGATTGACGATTAAGCCCAGCAGCAAGTTGAAATGTACGGTGGATGCTCATCCACAGGAATCTGACGCTTCGGTCACCATCACGTCGGTGCGCATCGACTCGAAAAAGCTCAGAGAGGCGAAGGAGGCGGCTGCGAACGCTGAGAAGGAACTTGCTGAACTGGACAAGCAACTGCAGGAGCTGTCGAAGGCAGGAAACGAGAAGGCGGTCGATGAACTGGGAGACAGGATAGACCAACAGGAAGAGAAGAAAGACCAGTTGGAGGGTGCGTACAGGGAGATGTGCCAGATAGAGGTATCGGCTCCTGGGTCGAATGTCATGTATATAGACATCAGTGAAATAGGCTACAAGGAACGCCGTGCCTTCTTGGTCATGGCACTGACCGAGTCGTATGAGAGTCTGCTGGCTCATGCGAAGAAGTTCATGGCTGAATATGCTTCACACACGGAGAGTTCTTATTATGACGCGGCTCGAACGGCCTACGACAAGGTGCTGGAACATGCCGACTGCCCCATCGACAAGCGGGAGGAAATACGCTGCGAACGGGACACGATGGCCAGCATCCGCAAATATACCTACTTCGTGGAGGAGACGGAACGCAGGGCACAGAAGGCTGAGGCGGAACAGGGTTTCGGGAGCGACGAGGTGTTTAAGAACCTGAGTGGCGAGTATAAGTTCATCGAACGACTCATTGCCTACCATCCCGAAATGGAGGGCTTGACGGAGATGAAGACGAGGGTGTGGAACCGTCTGAGCAAGCATCCGAAATCGCAGGAAACGGTGTATGAGACGGTGACGGTGCAGAGGCAGGTCATCACGGGCAAGGTGACCATGAAGAACCAGTTTGACACCCGACCGCTCAACTCGCTGCACGTGAATGTGTCGATGCAGTCGGATGTGGGCAAGAAGGAGGCTCGTCTCAATGCTAAGATGGTGGGCAACGTGGCTGCTGACGGCACTTTCTCCATCACCATGCCTGATGACTATCACTACATATTCATCGACGGTGAGAAGAAGGCGCACCACATCACACCAGAGATGACCACCATTCAGATAGAACTATAAGAGAAATCAATAACTCCAAAACACATTATTAAATAATAAATTGGGATGATTTGCCGCTTTGCGGCATTAAAAAGAAAAATAAAGAAAAACAGATAAAAACATAAAAAAAATTTTTATTTAAGTTTCGCATGTTAACATTCAACGCAGAGCCGCAGAGATTTTTTAATATCGTATTGGATATGAGAGTGCACAGAGAGCAGCCTTGCTGCTTGCAGAGGACACAGAGATCTGCGCACAACTCTGCGCACTCTGCGAAATGCCTTGGCATTTCTCCGTGTCCTCTCGCCATATACGTGTGTCATATATTCCTTTTCTCTCTACGCCTCTGCGTTCAGAAATAAAGAACTTGCGAAAGTTGAGATTTTTATATATTTTTGCCTATTTTTTTCTATTTTTTCTTTCTACGCCCCGCAGGGGCATGAAATATAAATTTTAAATTTAAATGTAAAATTTATTTTTTACGATTACTAACTAAAACTATTATGATTATGAGAAAACTTTTAATCTTGGCTCTGGCCGTATGTACACTCTCCAGTACGGCTTACGCTCAAAAGAAGGAGAAGAAGGAGAAATCGGAGAAGACTTACGAGTGGACTTGGGACGGTGTGAAGTCGGGTAATGAGAAGGTGGATAACTATCTCGTGACGATTGACACGCTTTGGAACAAGATTCAGAACTATGGCGAACTGATGGATGCCTACGAATTTCATCAAGACACGATTACGATTGACGGGAAGTATTACATCAAGGCGTACATGACCACCAGCGAGGGGGAGTATGTCACTCGTGCCACCTGCAACTGGCAAATGGTGACTTCCATCTCCAATGGTATCGCGATTGGTTCGCAAGCGGTGAAGGCTGGAGCGATGGGGGCAAGTGCGGCTACGGCTCTGCCCAGCCTCGGCATGAAGGCACTGACTTACGGAAAGTATCTGAAGGGAGCACCTAACATCATCTCGTTGGCCACAAAGGAGATAAAGGAGGTTGTAGGCAAGCAAAAGGCGAATGCCAAGACTTGGAAGAGCCTGAAAAACGGTGCCCTCGAAGAGGAAGACCTCGCGAAGTTGGGCTGCTTCGACGAAAAGGCTATCAAGAATATGCAGAGATGTATCTACATCAAGGAAATCGTAGAGACAGACCCAAGTTACAACGAGGTGCAAGCGCATGAACAACTGAAAAGCGAAGAGGAGATAAAGGCGGAGATTGAAAAACTCAGCAACGAGATGAGCAATGCCATCATCGCTCCCGAGGACAAGAGCAAGATGCTCGACGACATTTCGGACGATGCGCTGGAGGCAGAAATGGAAGGGTAAGACCATCGGAACATCAAAGCACAACTATGTTTAAGCTCAGAGCCAACGTGGTTCTGGGCTTTTTTGTGTCCCTTTTTGAATACTTTTGGTGCGTCATTGAACAAAAATGATACGGGAGAATAAACGGATTTGTTTTTTTTTGCCTAACTTTGCACACACATATTATTATATTTTACCTAAAAAATCGGACTATATGGAAAGAACATGGCGTTGGTTTGGCAAGAAGGACAAGATTACGCTTGCCATGCTGAAACAGATTGGCGTGGAGGGCATCGTGACTGCCCTGCACGACGTGCCTCTGGGCGAGGTGTGGACTCGTGAGAGGATTCACGACTTGAAGTCGTACATCGAGAGTTATGGGATGCGATGGAGCGTGGTGGAGAGTCTGCCTGTGGTGGAGACCATCAAGTATGGCGGTCCCGACCGCGATGAGCAGATTGAGGTGTATAAGGAGAGCCTACGCAACCTCTCGGCAGAGGGCATCCACTGCATCTGCTACAACTTCATGCCGGTGCTCGACTGGGCACGTACTGACCTCTTGCACGAGAACCCGAACGGTTCGACGAACCTCTACTTCAACTATGCGGAGTTTGCCTACTTCGACATCTACATCCTGAAGCGTGAAGGTGCTCGCGAGGAATGGGCGAAGTTTGAGTTTCCTGCTGGTGTGGGTGCTGGTCGCAATGTGTTGGCAGAGGCTGATGCGCTCGCCAAGACGATGACTCCAGAGAAAGACCACAAGCTGGTGGAGAACATCATCATCAAGACACAGGGCTTCGTGTCGGGCAACTTCAGCGAGAACGACGAGGCTCCCATCCAGAAGTTCCGCGACTTCCTCGACCTCTACAAGGGCATCGACAAGGCTCAGTTGCGTGCCAACATGAAGTACTTCTTGGAGGCTATCATGCCGACGTGTGAGGAGTGTGGCATGAATATGTGCGTACACCCCGACGACCCGCCTATCGAGGTGCTCGGTTTGCCACGCATCGTGCGCACCGAAGAGGACATCGAGTGGTTCCTCAATGCTGTGCCCAACAAGCACAACGGACTCACGTTCTGTGCTGGCAGTCTCTCGGCTGGAGCTTACAACAATGTGGTGGAGATGGCGAAGAAGTTTGCTTCACGCACCCACTTCGTACACCTCCGTTCGTGCCACATCTTCCCCAACGGCGACTTCACCGAGGCGAGCCACTTGGGTGGACGTGCCGACCTCATCGAGCTTTGCCGCATCTTTGAGCAGGAGAACCCCAACCTGCCCATGCGTGTTGACCATGGCATGACCTTCACCGACGAGCCTGGTGGCATCATGGATGAGAGCAGTCACGGACACAATGCTGGCTACACCCTCCTCGGACGTATGTTCGCCCTCGGACAGGTGCAGGGCATCCTCGCCACTGTGGATAGAGAGTTAGGCATCGAGTATAAACAACCGGGATTCTTCGATTAAGGTAAAAGTTAAAAACATTTACAATGAGATTAAACGACATATTTTCTGGCAATTTCAATGCCACAGAGTGGGAGGCCAAGGGCTATGAGCTTCCCAAGTTTGACATAGCAGCTGTGCGTCAGAAGACACACGAAGAGCCTACGTGGGTACACTTCGGCGGTGGCAACATCTTCCGTGCCTTCCCTGCCGCCATCCTCAATGATGCGCTCAACACGGGTAAGTATGACCGTGGCGTGATTGTGGCAGAGACCTTCGACTTCGAGGTCATCGACAAGGCTTACACACCTTACAACAACCTGTCTCTCTTGGTGTCCCTGCAATCCACGGGCACTATCGAGAAGAAGGTCATCGCTTCGGTGACGGAGGCGCTGAAGGCTGACTATCAGTTCGAGGACTGGCAGCGACTCGTGGAGATATTCAAGAACCCGTCGCTCCAGATGATTTCCTTCACCATCACCGAGAAGGGCTACAGCTTCAACGATGCAGACTTGGCTCGTGGACTCCAACCTGTCTTCGCCATGGGTAAGGTGTGCGCTTTGCTGTTGGAACGCTTCAAGGCTGGTCAACTTCCTCTCACCATTCAGAGTATGGACAACTGCTCCCACAACGGCGACAAGGTGAAGGCCGGTGTCTTCGCCTACGCTGAGAAGTGGGTGGCTGACGGGCTGGTTCCTGCTGCCTTCCTCGACTACCTGAAGGACGAAACGAAGGTGACGTTCCCGTGGTCGATGATTGACAAGATTACCCCTCGTCCCCACGAAAAGGTGAAGGAGATGCTCGCTGCGGATGGCTTCGAGGACAACAACTATATCGAGACGGAGAAGCACACGTTCACGGCTCCTTTCGTCAATGCAGAAGAGGTGCAGTACCTCGTCATCGAGGACAACTACACCAATGGGCGTCCTCCCCTCGACCTCGGCGGTGCACTCTACACCACCCGTGAGACTGTGGACAAGGTGGAGACCATGAAGGTGACGACTTGCCTCAATCCCCTGCACACGGCCATGTCCATCTACGGCTGCATGTTGGGCTACACGCTCATCAGTGCCGAGATGGCCGACGATGACCTCCGTGCCTTCATCCAGAAGATTGGCTACATAGAGGCAATGCCTGTGGTGACAGACCCAGGCGTGCTCAACCCTTACGAGTTCATCGGTGCGGTCATCAACCGCCGACTGCCGAACCCGTTCATGCCCGACGCTCCCCAGCGCATCGCCATGGACACCTCGCAGAAACTTCCCATCCGCTTTGGCGAGACCATCAAGAAGTACCTCGCCCGTGGGCTTGACAAGAGCAACCTCGTTCTCATTCCGCTCACCCTCGCTGGCTATGCACGCTACCTCAAGGGCATCAAGGACGACGGCACGCCTTTCGACCCATCGCCCGACCCGATGCTGGCCGAACTGCAAGCTGTAGTGGCACCGCTCGAAGTGGGCAAGGCAGACCAGGACTACGCTTGCCTGAAGAGCCTCTACAGTCGCGCCGATGTCTTCGGTGTCAACCTCTACGAAGCAGGTCTCGGTGAACAGATTGAAGGCATGGTGAAAGAGCTGTACGCTGGCAAGGGTGCAGTCCGTGCCACGCTGCACAAGTATGTCTCTGCACGATAAGACAAAATCGGTCTGAGTCACACCGCCACCCACGGTGTGACTCAGACCGTTTTTCGTAGCCCCCAGCCCCCGAAGAAAGCCCCTGTCACTTCACGACAACCCTCTTATGATACTCGAACATATACTGGTTCTGGCGCAATTGCTGAACATTGAGGTCTGGAATCACTTCACCAGCCCAGTTGGCACCCCATGCTGTGAAAGGTTCGCTCTCGGGAACCACATAAGTGAAAGTCTCAACGTATAGCGGCAGCGGTTCAAACACAAGAACCATCGCAAAGAAATCGCCTGGAAAACCTTCCAGCCAAAAAATCCTATCGTTGGGATAGCCCAGCACACCCTTACACTTATACTGGTGACCACGCTCGTCAAGAAGGACGGTGTTGCCGCCACGACCATAATACTCACGAACCCAGTTCTGTTCGGTGGCAATGGCCAAATAGGCAGCTTCGGGAGTCCGCCAGAGAGCCATCGTCCCCTCCGTCACAGGCTTGATGAGGTGGGCATCGTCATAGACAGCCCACGACTCGTGGTTGTTCTTGTCGTAGCCTACGGCATCCTTTACCAGACGGGCTGCATGAAAATGGGGAACGGAGTCGTATGCCTCCACTTTTCCTTCATAAACTGCCATGCCGCCCCCCTCCGTCACGTTCCATCCCCGCATATACCACATGGGCACTCCGTAGATGACAAGATTTCTTGCACTTTCAGGCAGTTTCGGAAAGACAATCTTCAGCACAAGCGTGGTGCCCTCCTTGCTTTTCACGCTGAACACCTTGTTGAAACACTTCTCGGGCACTGTACTACGTGCCTGATAAATGATGCCCGTCTCCTTGTCAAGGATGCAACTCTCACTGTTGCCCAGCCACAGGTTCTTCACCACGTCGGCGGTCATGTGGAAATAGCAGTTCAGCACGGTTACATCGCCCTCGTCGCTCAAATCCCACAGCAAAGGGAATAAGTGATATTTCTCATTGGGAACGGGCAGGTCTGGAAAGATGTTCTGAATGTCTTTGACGACAGGAACACTATCCACGAAACCGATGTCCTCATGCCATGAGTTATTCTCTGTGCTCTCCCAGACAGCAGTCTTCAACTTCGTCTTTTTGTCAACGATGACTTCAGGAGCCGACGCCATGAATGCGGGACTCTTTACACGCACTCTGATTTCTTGTGCCTGCGTAGCAACGTGCGTCAGTGCCAGCAGACCGAGGATAATCATCTTGTTCATATTGGTTTTGTTATAGGGTTAATACTTGCATTCGTAAGTTTATCACGCTCATTCCGGAAACATTCCGACGGCACTTCTGCATCGATGGGCGAGTGGGTGCTGTAGAGCAGTATCTTGCCGTTCAGGCGCTCTGCTATCCATAAGTACTTCAACCCCAGACGCAAATCCTTCAGGCAGAAGAAGAATTGTTGGTACGAAAAATTGAGCAGATAGCCTGGGGTGGCATCGTCATACCAACACGCCGCTTGCAGCAGTCGTCCGAACACATTCACTTCTTTCTTGTCAGGAAAGACATAGACGGCACTCACTACCGTGCTGTCTGCTGAGTGGGAACAGTCTAAGGGCATCTGTTCCACACCGTGATAGGCAGCAAACTTCACGATAAAGTCCTCCATTCGTTTCGGGTCTTGATAGGTGGAATCCTCCAGAGTTTCGCTGGAGGCATAGAGCAACGTTCCTTCCTCGGGGGGGGAAGGGTTGACGGGAAGCCATTCTACGGGCATAGATATTTCTTCCTCTGTTTGTACGGGCATCTGCACATCCTCAGGCGGAGCTGGTGGCAACTCTTTCTTCACCACTTTTTTCACCGTCGCTTCCACAGAAGGTTTCTCGACTTCTTTCACTTCCCTTTTCACTTCTTCAGTCATTTTATCTACCTGTTTATTGGTCCTTTTCGTCACGGGTGATGCCACAGCCTCGGCCAAACGTTCTTCTTGAGATTTGGACGGACTATGCAGAAAGAATGTATAGCTTATCAGTGAAATGGCCACCAGACATGCCGCTGCAATGCCTGTCAAGCGAGTCCAACGAGGGATAAGCACGTGTTTCCTCGCCTTCTTAGGGGCTAAGGCTGCATACCCCCGAAACATCTCCTGATATTCCTTCAAGTCATCGGGCACATCCTCTCTCTGGAAGAAAGCATAGAGCCTTCTTTCCTCCTCCAAAGTTGTCTCTCCATCGAAGAAACGTGTCACCAACGTATGTATATCTTGCCGCTTCATCGTTTCAGTCCTTTCTGTGTGAATTGTTCTAAGAGTTTTCGTCGTGCCCTGCTCAGCGATTGCCTCACCATCACTTCTGTTGCGCCTATTAGTTCGGCTATTTTTATGACTTCCATTTCTTCCACATGACGAAGTCTCAGTATTGTTTGTTGCATTGTGGGCAACTGTCGGATGAGTGCCATCATGTGTATCTCTGTGTCGTTAAGCCCTTCGGAGAGGGAAGTGCCAACCAGTTCTATTTCTTCAACAGGAATGTTCTCTCTTCGTCGCCTCACCGCATCAATGCTCAGATGTTGCACCACCACCCTCGCCATGCCTTCCACATTCTGGACTGGTTCATCACGCAACTGCCACAAGCGCAGCAACGCATCTTGCACCACATCCTCTGCCTCTGCCTCATCGTCCACAATCCGTCGGGCGGTTGCCATCAGCATCGGACGCATGGTCTGAGCCTTTTCCTTGAATGTATCTGAAGTCATAAATTGTCACTCGATTGCTCCACAGAGAACGTTCTGCATAGATGACGCAAAGGTACGTTTTTTTGTGACAGGAAAAAGGACAAAAAAGCGTGTACCAGAAAAAAAACATAAAAACTTTGGTGTGTTGCATGAAAAGTCGTACTTTTGCAAAAGAAAACAAATAGTATGAGTTATGAAACTTGGCGACCTCGTTCTTATCTCCCCAGACCTCACTATGCTGAAGGAATGGATAAAGGGAAAAATCATTGATGTGGAGAACAACCCCTTCAATGGCATTGTGCTCTCAGCACAAACCGAAGATGGCAACATCTTCTTTGGACGTTCTAACCTCTTCAAATCAATTGCCTGACCATGTTTGCTATCAGTTTTGACATGGTCATTTCAGAATTGGAAGCGAACTACGGAACGCCTTACAATTCGGCATACTACGAAATCAGAACCATCCTAAAGAAGGACGGTTTCTATTGGTTTCAAGGTAGCACGTACATGACTGAAAGCAACGACCTTTCCATCGTATTCAAGGCAATCATGGATCTAAAGAACATTAATTGGTTCCGAAAATCCGTCCGTGACATTCGAGGTTTCAGAGTAGAAGACTGGTCAAACTTCACAGAATTAGTGAAGAACGATTAACCAACGTCCCTACTCTTTATTTTCCTAAAAGCATATTATACAAGACGTTCAATCCCTCGTTTTGTGACACATTTTGGGTTTATTTTGCCTCTTCCCACGCCTTCAGCAGCGCCTCACGTTCAGCGTCGTCGACGGAATACTGCTGGATGAGTTTCTTGGCTCGCTTGTAATTCTTGATTTTTTTGCGGTTGAGTAGGGAGGAGACAACGCCTTTCAGGTTCACATCGTGTGCCCAAGCTTTCTCCACCACCTCCTTAGGATTGTATTCTGAATGACCGAACTTGCGGTGAAACTGGTTGAGGTTCATGCCCACAACTTGCACTTCCTGCAACTGGATGCTGCCATCATCGACGGGAGTGTGTACCTCGATGTTGCGACGTGCCAAGGCTATGTCCATAGCGAGGGAGGGGCAAGAGCGATGGGTGATAGCCATTTCTTTCGCCACAAATGCCGAGTCCATACGTGCCTTGTCGGTCTCGGAGGTGCCTGCATAGAGATACTGGTCGTAGTTGAGCACCTGCGTATGTTCGTAGCTTTGGAGGAAGGCGGGAAAGAATCGGGAGGCAAGGATGGTGCTGTCGTTAAGGGGCAGGTGCTGGAGGAAACTGTAGTTGCGGACATCTTGCAAAGCCTCCACCTCGGCATCCTGCTCAGGCAGACTCTGCCAGCCGCTTTCGTGCCGACTGGCGTAGGCAAGCAGTTCCGACGACTTGTAGGGGGCATACTCGAAAAGCCATATCGCAAACTGCATCTGCACGTTGCATCGTGCCAGTTGACGCTCCTGGGCGGAAAAGTCATGGCGAATGGCCACACGCTCTACGCTGTCAAGAGCCTGTGCCATCTTCTCACTCACGCGCTCAACGAAGGTCGTGAAGGTGCATTCTTGTTTGTCTGTCGAGAAATCTTCGGCTGTGTAAAACTGTCGGTTACTCACATCGTGCCGTAGCAACCGCTCCATCTCCACAGGCTTCCCGTTCGTCCGCTCATACTTCTCCACGCGACCATTCTTCCCCACTTGGATGATGAGCGTGTCGCCAGGCTCCACATAGAACGGGATGCGCTGGTTGCCGCTGGGAATGATTTCTTCGTAGAGCGGATGGTAGAGGTCAAAGTGGAACACCACCACATTGTCGTCAACATATTCCCCCTTCACCTTCCTTTCCTCCCTTGTATAGAGGTCGGTCAGCCAGAAGTACATCAGTCGCCCCATCCCCCAATGATGCCTCACTTCAATACAAACGGGCTTCGACACTGGCAGCGGCATGGCACACACATTCGTCACCTGCCACCAGCAAGCAACTACAATATATAAATATGTACGCGCGAAAGATATCATGGAAAACGAATAACGCCACAAAGGTAGAGCTTCTCCCCCACCCCCACAAATCTTTTATTGTTCTTTCACAGAAACAACGGAGCTTTTAAGGTCTTTTAAACCGAGGAAGTCCTATCTTTCTCGCGTATTCAGGTGATTCCATGCTATGTCAGAAGGAGGGAAAGAGGTGTACAAGCTTCTCTTTCAGTTCATCTACGCTGTTCGGTACAGCGATGATGGTGCCGCTACGGTCGATGAGGAAGAGGGCACTATTAGCGGTGCCGTGCCTTTTGAATACGCCATATTCGTCGTCAACGTCAACGAGACAAGGCCAAGGGAAGGCGTGACGCTCAACGGCCTTGCGCATGGCATCGGTGGCAGAACAAATCGTTCATTTTAGACATTCCGCGACAACCATAAAGCAAAGAACTGGTCGTAGGGAACATAGGCATCGCCTTCTTGCGTGAGGAAATCCTTGTCGAGCAAGGCTTTCACGGCAGACATCACGCTGCTGGCAGAAGACAAACGATATTTCTTGATGAAAGCACCGCTGGTCACATTCCTTGCCTTACCTTCCATGGTAATGGCACGAAAGACTATGCGCTGCCTCTCTGACATCTGGCTCAGCATCGTCGCAAAGTTTTCTGAGTAAAGTCCAAGCAGATAATCGACAGCTTCATCCACCTTGTCGGCGGTACAAAGTTCACCCACAGCCGTGCGGAAATACAATACGTTCATCACACGCTGCAAACAGGAGGTGACACCGCTGAAACGACTATACACTTCATGCACAACGTATTCGTCCAGTTTCTTTCCGTTCTGTTCGAAGAGTCGGATGGCAAACTCCGTGTACTTATCCTCCGAAATGGGAGCCAGCCCCATCGTGATGACCGACTGATAGAAAGGACGTGAAGGTGAAGTGAAGATTTCGCCCATCAGATGACGCTTGGAGCCAGCAAAAAGGAAGGTGGCATTCTGGCATCGTTGTATGTGGGTACGCAAGGCTGCCTCCACGTTCTGCCCATCGGGATATTGCGTGATTTGCTGAAACTCGTCTATCGCCACCACACATGGCTTGTCAGCCGTATTGAGATAGGCGAAAATCTCGTCGAGCGTGATAGCAGGGTTCTCCATGTTGCCAAGCCCAATGCTCCACACGGGGACTCCATTCATATCGAACGTTAACTCCTGCTGCAACGACTTCAGTGCTGCAACAAACATCCCCCACGCTTTTCGTCCACGGGGTTCCAGTGCTTCAAGGATAGCTTTGCCAAACACATTCACAAAGTCGCGCAACGAACTCGTGGCATAAATGTCGATGATGAAAGTGTAATAGCCATCCTTTATTTCTGGCTGATTAAAACAATGGTGTATCAAGTCCGTTTTCCCCAATCGACGTGGAGAAATCAGAGCCATATTGTTCTCGTTGGTGAGCAGTTGCACCAAGTCACTTGTCTCTTTCACGCGGTCGCAGAAATATTCAGGACCTCTATACCCTCGTGTTACAAACGGATTCACCATTTTTGCCTCTCCTTTTTAGTTACGTGACTCTAAATGTACAAAGAAAATACGAACTTTGCCGTATTCGTTGCAAAGTTAACCATTTCTTTTTCAACCACCAAACATTTTATCATATTTATGATAATCATATTTATGATAATCTTCAAGAATATAGTCAAGCAGCGTAAAATGAATCTTTACACAAAGCACTTTTTGTGCTATGTTTGAAGAATATTTTATTTCTAAAAGGCAACCCTATATTTGGAAAAGTCGAGAAAATGTTGTATCTTTGCAGGTGAAAAGGACGGTCGGAAAGGGGAACCAGCGGTTTTCCCGTTTCGATACATCCACTTCCAATCGTAAGCTTCGCGCAACCTTCGATAGTACAATCGTAGGTTGCGATTGGTTTTAGTACACCCGTTGACCCAGAGGAGGCAACGGCGCAGAGTCACAGGTGGCAACGGCACAGAGTCAGAGGTGACAATGGCACAAATAAGAAACCGACTCTTTTTCAAATATTTACGAATAAAACTCCTGTAAGACCTCCAGAGACTTCAGTTCGGGGAAATTCGGCACGTGGAGACGGTAGTATTCATTGAGCACATGGAGGATGCGCATACGTTCACGACGCGAAAAGCGGAAAAGATGCAAGGTGGGATAGTCCATACGGAAGAGCGTTGGAAGGGCTTGTGCCTCCTGACGCTGAAGGTAATGCGCATGAAGGGGTGGACGGTCGCAATAGGTACCTGCCATGAGGTCGAAATAACGGTCGGGGCTTTCCAGATTGGGATAGATGCCGATGAAACGGCTAAGGTGCATGAGGAAAGCGAGGTGGAAATTCGCCATCGCAGCTGGCGACTCGACCATGTCAAGCCACTGGAGGGAGGATTCGATGTAACGGTAAAGCGGTAGGTTCTCCTTTTCCTCCCGCAGGGCGGCACTGAGAAACTCAGCCAGGAAGAGGGCGAGCGTGGATTTGACGGGCGAGAAGGGAAGGTCAATATAATTATAATATGTGCGCACATCGGCAGGACGAGGCAAACCACCCACAGGACGCATTTCGGCGGAGAACTCGACTTGGGAGAGGGGATGCCAAAAAGATTTACTACGCACCGCTCGTTTGGCACGGGCAGTGGAGGCCATGAACGACTGTCGTCCACGGCTCTCAGTGAAGAGGTCAACCACCATCGACGTGTCGCCATACTTCACCGTCCTCAACACGATGCCACGAATGTTCTCCTGCATAAATCGAGGGCAAAGGTAGAGAAAAGTTTGGAGTTAGAAGTGAGGAGTTTGGAGTTTTTTGTGGCAAAAAGAAAAAAAAGTCTCCTTTTATTTTGCAGTGTCTAAAATTTACCGTACCTTTGCACTCGCAATTCGAAAAAAGTTGCTTCAGGTTGGCCCATTCGTCTATCGGTTAGGACGAGAGATTTTCATTCTCTAAAGAGCAGTTCGACTCTGCTATGGGCTACCATTTTTTATGGAGATGGGTGCGAGGTCACAGCGCCATACCACATCGAACTCCAAAACTTAAAAAATTCAATCACTTAAAAACTCAAAAAACAAATGGCACACCACAAGTCATGTCTGAAGCGTCTTCGCCAGAACGAGAAGCGCAGACTCCACAATCGCTATTACGCAAAGACTATGCGTAACTACCTCCGCGACATCCGCAACGAGAAGGACAAGGCAACCGCACAGGAAATGTTCCCAAAACTCCAGAAGATGCTTGACAAACTCGCTAAGCAGAACATCATCCACTGGAAGAAGGCTGCAAACCTGAAGTCGAACACAGCCAAGCTGATTGCGAAGCTCGCGTAAGGAAACAGCAGGCTCAAGAAATTTTGTTCCTTTCAATATGAAAAGGTCGGGACTCGAAAGAATCCTGACCTTTTTACATAGACAGTGGACACAAATGCACCTTGTCCATCGTTTTTCCCCCATACGGGCAACTTTCCCCTTTATTTATTTCGGTATGTCCGTATTTTTTCGTAACTTTGTAGCGTCAAAATAGAGAATATAGAAAATGGATGAAACAATAAACAGCGGAGAAAATTATTCGGCCAGTAACATCCAAGTCCTTGAGGGCTTGGAAGCCGTAAGAAAACGTCCTGCGATGTACATTGGCGACATCAGCGAAAAGGGACTTCACCATCTCGTTTACGAGACAGTGGACAATTCCATTGACGAGGCACTGGCCGGTTTCTGTTCCCACATTGAAGTAACGATTAACGAAGATAACTCCATCACCGTACAGGACAACGGACGTGGTATTCCTGTGGATATGCACGAGAAGGAACACCGCAGTGCCCTCGAAGTGGTGATGACTGTGCTGCACGCCGGCGGTAAGTTCGACAAAGGTTCTTACAAAGTGTCGGGCGGTCTGCACGGTGTGGGTGTGAGCTGTGTGAACGCGCTCTCTTCCCACATGACCTCGCAGGTGTTCCGCGACGGTAAGATTTATCAACAGGAATACGAGAAAGGCAAACCCCTCTACGACGTGAAGGTGGTGGGCGAGACGGAACTGAGAGGCACTCGCCAGCAGTTCTGGCCCGACAAAAGCATCTTCACCACGACCACCTACAAGTACGACATCCTCGCCAACCGTATGCGCGAGTTGGCCTATCTGAATGCGGGCATCAAGATTACGCTCACGGACATGCGCCTGAACAAGAACGCGGAAGTGGGTATCGAAGGCATCCGCCAAGAGGTGTTCCACAGCGAAGGCGGTCTGAAGGACTTCGTGCGCTACATCGACTCGACTCGCACCTGTCTCTTCGACGATGTCATTTACCTGAACACCGAAAAGCAGAACACGCCCATCGAGGTGGCTATCATGTATAACACCTCCTACAGCGAGAACATCCACTCTTACGTCAACAACATCAACACCATCGAGGGCGGTACCCACCTGCAAGGTTTCCGCACCGCTTTGACTCGTGTGCTGAAGAAGTATGCCGACGACAACAAGATAACTGAGAAGCTGGAGAAGCAGAAGATTGAGATTAGCGGTGAAGACTTCCGCGAGGGTCTCACGGCGGTCATCAGCGTGAAAGTGGCAGAACCTCAGTTCGAGGGTCAGACAAAAACCAAGCTGGGCAACAGCGAGGTGGCTGGTGCCGTGCAGCAGGCTGTGGGCGAAGCACTCACCTACTACCTGGAAGAGCATCCGAAAGAGGCCAAAATGGTCATCGACAAGGTGGTACTGGCTGCTGAAGCTCGTGTAGCTGCACGTACAGCTCGCGAGAAGGTGCAGAGAAAGAACCCCATGAGTGGTGGTGGTCTGCCTGGCAAACTGGCTGACTGCTCCGACAAGGATGCTGCCAACTGCGAAATGTTCATCGTCGAGGGAGATTCGGCAGGTGGTTCTGCCAAGCAAGGTCGTGACCGTCACTTCCAAGCCATTCTGCCCATCCGAGGCAAGATTTTCAACGTGGAGCGTGTCAAGTGGCACCAAGCCTTCGAGCACGAAGAGGTGAACAACATCTTCCAAGCGCTTGGTGTGAAGTTCGGCCTCAACCCCGAAGACCAGAAGGAAGCGAACTACGACAAGTTGCGTTACTATAAGACCATCATCATGACCGATGCCGATGTCGATGGTTCACACATCGACACCCTGCTGATGACACTCTTCTTCCGTTTCTTGCCACAACTGATTCGTGACGGTCGTCTCTACATTGCCACCCCCCCACTCTACAAGTGTACAAAGGGTAAAGTGAGCGAGTACTGCTACGACGAGTCAGCCCTCCAACGGTTCATCGACACCTACGGAGAGGGACAGGAGGACAAGATTAAGGTGCAGCGATACAAAGGTCTTGGTGAGATGAACCCCGAGCAGCTTTGGGAGACGACCATGAACCCCGAAACGCGCCTCCTCAAGCAGGTGACCATCGAAGATGCAGCCGAGGCCGACTACACCTTCTCCATGCTCATGGGTGAGGATGTGGCACCGCGCCGCGAGTTCATCGAGCGCAACGCCACCTACGCCAACATCGACGCATAACGCATTTTCATTCAATTCTTACATATATTCTCGTGCCGACCAACAAGAAGTGATTCTAACCGAGTCGGCCTTTTTTGTGCCTCTTGTGACGGGGTTACTTTCCCATTAGCAAAAGAAATAGTGGACACAGAACACCTTTCAATCGGTATAATCTTGCCAAAAACAGGGCGAGGGAACGGATGGTCTCCATTCCCTCGCCCTACAAGTTTCTGATCTTCTAAAATATTTGCTGTTTTCAGAACGTGATGGTGGCACCTGGCTCAATCACGCTCTGTTTGTTGGAACCGATGTCGGTGAGCTGACGAAGTGTCTCCTTCGAACGTTTGTAAGTAGGTGATGTCTCTACCATGCTGATGACATCCTCGTTGTCAAGGTCTTCTTCCTTGAAGATGTAGCTATAGACAGGACGACGAATCGTGCGGCGATTCTTCTCCGGCCCATAGATGCGCTCCCGACGTGTAGCACGTTCGGCTGCTTGCTCTGCGGCTTCAGCATCGCGCTGTTGCTGTTCCTTGTCACGTGCCAAAAGACGGTTGCCCATTTCGGCGGAGTCGATGTCTTCCACGCCAAAACCCGTCGCAAGGATGGTGATTTTGACTTGGTCGGTAAGTGACGGGTCTATCGAAAGTCCCCACTTCGTCTCCACGTCCTCTGTCTTTATTTTCTCCATGAACTCATGCACTTCGTTCATTTCGTCCATCATCAAGGCACTGTTGCCATCGCCGTTCTCGTCTGGCACAGAGATACGGAGCAGAATCTTGTTGGCACGATAGATGTCGTTGTTGTTGAGCAACGGTGAATTAAGGGCATCGTTGATACCCTTGGTCACACGTCCTTCTCCAGAGCCATAGCCCGTACTCATGATGGCCACGCCGCCATCCTTGAGGACGGTACTGACATCGTTGAAGTCGAGGTTGATGATGCCGTGCATGGTAATAATCTCGGCAATCGAACGTGCGGCATTGCAAAGGGTGTCATCGGCCTTGGCAAACGCCTTGATGACCGTGAAGTCTTGGTAAATCTCACGGAGACGCTCATTGTTGATGACGAGGAGCGCATCCACGTTCTTACTCATCTCTTCTACACCGTCGAGCGCCTGGTCGATTTTCTTGTTACCCTCCCAACGGAACGGGATGGTAACGATGCCCACCGTGAGAATGCCCATATCTTTAGCCGTCTTGGCAATGAGCGGAGCAGCACCTGTACCTGTGCCACCACCCATACCTGCTGTGATGAAAGCCATCTTGGTTCCATCGGAAAGCATACTCTTGACCGCTTCGATGGACTCTTCCGTGGCTTTGCGGGCACGTTCAGGGCGATTGCCGGCACCCAAGCCTTCATTGCCCAACTGTATCTTCTCTGGCACGGGAGAGTCTTGCAGAGCCTTGTTGTCCGTGTTACAAACCACAAAAGTGACATCGTGAATGCCTTCGTTATACATGTGGTTGACCGCGTTGCTGCCACCGCCGCCAACACCAATCACCTTAATGATGCTTGTGGTGCCTTTCGCAAAGTTGAAAACACCTATATCTTCACTTTCTGCCATATCTTATTCTGTATTAAGTTCTTAGTTGTTATCTTCATTCACAATATCACTGATGGTACGTTTCATACGACCGAGGAAACTGTTCTCCTCGTTGGCCTTCCTTACGTTGTCGGTCAGCTCATCCACCGCTTTCTTGAGCATGTCGGCCAAGTCAGCACCTTCCTTCAGGCTCTGCTTAAACTTGTCCTTACCCTCCAATGCTTTGGCCGCATTCTCATAACGCTCGCCAATCGCTTCGTCGAGGATGTTGAGAGAGAGGTCTTTAGCTTTCTGACGAACTTTCTTGTCACGGCCATACTTCTCCAACTCCACCATCTGTTTCTGCACCTTGTCGTAAGCGGCACGAATATCGGCCTTAATGCCATCGAAGGCAGTAGCATCAGCTGCCTCAGCCGCTGCTGCGGCTTCAGCTTCCTTCTGACGCTTAATGCGCTCTTCTTCCTTCTGCTGCTGGTCGAACATATCTGGAAGACGGTCGAAAGAATCGCCGCCGCATGGCACCGTACCCGCCAGCAAAAGGGAAAGGAGGGTCGTTGTCTGCGTGTTGTCAAGCGTAATGCCCGAAGCATTAGATGTCTTCACCACCATCTGATTCACGCCCTTGGCAATACGCACTTTATCAATCTTGGTGCTGTTCACGAATGCCTTCACAATATTCTTCATGTTGCTACCGCCACCCGTCAGCACGATACCTGCCAACAACTTGTCGCTATAATTAGAGTTGACAATCTGCGCACTCACATTGGCAACAATCTCGCCCATACGTGCTTCTATCACGTTCTTGATGAGCGCAACGTCTATCTGACGGCCATCTGATGTCGTGTACATCTGTTGTGATTCGTTCTCATCGGTACCATCTGTGTCTTGACAAGCATCGCCGTACTTTAACTTGACATCTTCCGTTTCTGCCTCATCGATAGGCAAGGTGGACAAGTCTTTGTTGATGTTGTTGCATCCCAGGGGAATAGTGACAAGGTAGCGAACAATGTTGTTCTTATAGACCACCAGCGTCGTGGTGTCGGCACCAAGATCCACCAACACGCAACCCGAACGCTTCTCGGCATCCGTCAGCACGTTGTTAGCGAGTTGCAATGGGGAAATCAGTTCTTCCACGATATCCACATTCGTGTTGGCAAACACCGTATCGATATTCGCACGAAGCTTCTGCTTGGCAATCACATCGAGAAACTCGCCCTCAATATTAGTGCCCATCACACCCACAGGGTCAGCGATGCTATTCGAATCGACCACAAACTCCTGCGGATAGTTCTCAAGCACCTCATAGTCACTGAAAGGAATCTCGTAACTCTCTTGGCGAATGGCATCGATGGCCTCATTCGTGATGTAGCTTTGCGTGAGCAAGTTACGCTTGATGACGCACTTGTAAGAACGGACTGACTGACCACCAAGTCCCACGTATGCCCGTGTAATCTTGGTTTTCAGTACAGCCTCCAGCTTCGCGATGATGCTGTTTACACATTGGTAGGTTTTCTCTATGTTATACACAACACCACGCTTCACGCATCCTGCGGTCTTTTCCTCCGCGTATGCGAGAATCTGCATCGTTCCATCCTTCTTCTTTCCTGCGACACCAGCAATTCTGGAGGAGCCAAGCTCTATCGCCACAATAAAATCTTTATCAGGAATATTCATACATTGTATAGTTCTTTGAGGTTTATCTTTTTACTTCTAATTGGTTCTCTTCCCATGACGCTTGGTACAAATAATCTGGTTGTCATACTCCAAATTCACACTGGCATACTTATTCCAACCTACTGTACTCATCGCCTTCTCATAAAAAATCTTTAGCTTATGCAGCTTTTTCTGAAAGTCGTCGATGGTACCCAAATAGACCGTATGGTCGCCCACACGAGGAATCAGTTCTACCACATGTTCTCCTTTCTCGTTCTTCTGTACATACAACTGTTCTATCTGATTGTTCCAGAAAGCATCCGTCTGCAAATACTGCCCCACTTCTGCCAAAGACGTGCAGGCATACTTATCATCAATATTCCCCGATGCCACCACAAGGTTCATCGGATAGTTCTTGCTAGGAATCATCTTACCTTGAGCATCCACGAAATAGCCGTCCCGTCCTTCTGGAGCTACAAAAATCACGGGTACTCGCTGCTCCATCTTCACACACAGCTTCCCGTTCGAGGACTTGTAGCACTCCACCTTCTTCACAAACTCGTTATTCCGAATGGTCTCTTCAATCTTCTTCGTGTTGACATCCTTCATCAACATACCTTTAGGATAGACATGCGCTTTCTTCAACATCTCTTCCACGTCTTTTTCATCTACAAACTGAGCTTGCCCCTCCTTCTTGATAATCAGTTCCACAGCCTTACAACGCTCGTCCTTATCGGGAGCCGACAGGAACAAGACGGAATAGCCCACGTAGGCTGCCAACCCTACCGCCAGCAACGCCACTAACGTGATTTTAACGACTTTACTTGCTTTCATACTATCCTCCTTTATGACAAAATTTCAACGATTTGTGGAACAAAATTCTCTATGTCGCCAGCACCAAGCGACATCAACACATCGAACTCACGCTTCCTCGCTACCTCCAAAATATCCTCTTTATGGATCAGGTGCTTTTCGATGCCTGGACGTAAATGGTCGTAAATCAACTGGCTCGTTACACCTGGTATCGGCAATTCGCGCGCTGGATAGATATCGCACAAGTACACCACATCCAATAGCGATAGCGCTTTGGCAAACTCCTTGTAGAAGTCACGTGTTCGTGTGTAAAGATGCGGCTGGAAGATAGCAGCAATCCTCTTGTCTTGGTAGAGTTCACGCACCGACTTCACACTCTGTTCTATCTCGTTGGGATGGTGGGCATAGTCGCTCAAGAACACCACCTCATCGTTCTTCACCTTGAAGTCGAAACGTCGGTCAACACCTCGGAATGTCTTCATTCCCTCACGCAATTCATTCTCCGTTACTCCATTTAAAATAGCAAGACCCATCGCTGCAATGCCATTGTCGATATTGATGCTCACAGGCACACCCAGCTGAATATCCTTCACCACCCCATCAGGGTGTACAAAGTCAAAAACAATCTCACCACCACCAATACGGATATTCTCGGCATGGAAATCGCCCTCCGTGCGAGCATAGTCATACACTCTCACTCCCTCCTGCACGTCGGGTTGCATCTCCAACCCGCGATGGATAATCAGTGCACCACCTGGCTGGATAAGTGTGGTGTAATGACGGAAACTCTCCAAATAAGCCTCTTTCGTGCCATAGATGTCCAGATGGTCGGGGTCTGTGGCCGTAATCACAGTCATGTAGGGCCTCAACCAATGGAATGAGCGGTCGAACTCATCTGCTTCTATCACCACATAGTCGCTATCCGACAATATATAGTTGGTTCCATAGTTCTTCGAGATGCCCCCCAAAAAAGCGTTGCAATCCACATGACTCTGATGCAGGAGGTGTGCTGCCATCGTCGAGGTAGTCGTCTTCCCATGGGTACCCGCCACACAAAGCCCCTTGTGCGACTGCGTAAGGAAACCGAGCACCTGCGCACGTTTCTGAATCTCAAAGCCGTTTTCGCGGAAAAAGACCAGTTCTTTGTGTTCGGCAGGAATAGCAGGAGTGTAAACGACCAACGTGCTTTCCTTCTGCTTGAAGCACTCGTCGATAGCATCCACGTTCTCTTCGTAGTGAATTTTCGCCCCTTCCTCTATCAAGCGTTCCGTTAAGTCGCTGGGAGTCTTGTCGTAGCCCCCCACATGGAAACCTTTCGTCAAGAAATAACGAACCAAAGCACTCATGCCGATGCCGCCAGCACCCACAAAATAAACCGATTTAAGATCTTTCGTCTGCATCACTTTTTCTTATTTTTATATTCAACCGCCAATTTATACACTTCTTCAGCAATTACATCTGCCGAATTGTGGAACGCCAATTTAGCCACATTCGTGCTCAACGAAGCCAATTTAGCATCGTCGGCCACCGTTTTCAAAGCGATGGCCATCAGGGAGTCTTTGGCATCCTTGTCAGCCACAAAGACGGCGGCATCCTTCGAAGACAATGCCTGAGCGTTCTTCGTTTGATGGTCTTCCGCCACATTGGGCGAAGGTACAAGAATACAAGGCTTACCCAAAAGGCACAACTCTGAAATGGAGCTGGCACCCGCACGGCTCACCACAATATCGGCAGCAGCGTATGCGTTATCCATACTACTGATAAAATCCATCACTTTCAAATTCCCAACAGCATCTACCTTGCTGAGTGCATCGGCAATCTCCTGACTATAATATTTGCCTGTTTGCCAAATCACTTGAACATCACTCTTGCGAATGTCATCCAAATGCGCCAAGACACTTTCGTTCATCGTCCGTGCCCCAAGACTGCCTCCTATAATCAAGATGGTCTTCTTGTCGGGCTTCAAGCCAAAACTCTTTCGAGCCTCCTCCTTCGTAATAGTTGTTTCCAAAAGGTTTTGACGGACAGGATTGCCTGTCATCACAATCTTATCTGCTGGGAAGAAACGCTCCATTCCACTATAGGCTACACACACCTTACATGCCTTCTTGGCCAACGACTTGTTGGTCACTCCTGCGTAGGAATTTTGTTCTTGAATCAAGCACGGAATACCCATTGCGTATGCGGCATTGAGTGTCGGTGCCGAGGCATATCCACCCACACCAACTGCCACTTGAGGGTTAAACCGACGAATAATCTGTGCCACCTGCCTTTTACTCTTCCAAAAGTCAAGCATCACACCGATATTCTTCAGACTCCACAACGGACGGAAAAGGCCACGAACAGGCAATCCCTCTATTTTGTAACCAGCAGCAGGAACACGCTGCATCTCCATCCGACCCAACGCACCCACAAACAAGATTTCGGCTTCAGGATGCTGCTTCTTGATGGCATTGGCTATCGAAACGGCAGGGAAAATATGTCCCCCCGTTCCACCACCACTAACAATCACTTTCAAAGGCTGATTCTGTTCCATATTTCTACATCCCCCTCGTATGGGTTGTTTGAACGGACAAAGGTACGACTTTTCCGCGAATTAGTTATTAAAAAAGCTTATAAATCAATCATTTTCACCTCAAAAGTCATCATAAAAGCCCTTTTTGGCCTTTAGGACATTCCTCCGTCGGTGTAGTATTCGCTTGTTTCGCCATTGGGTACAGCTTCCACGAGTGGTGCCTTCTGTGCCTTTTTCTCAGCATAGCGGCTCACACTGAGAATAACACCTATATAGAAACTGGTGATAAGTATCGAGGTTCCTCCTTTACTGATAAGTGGCAACGTCTGGCCAGTCACAGGGAACAAACCCACCGCCACACTCATGTTGACAAACGCCTGCAACACCATCATAATACCAAAACCCAATACCAAATAGGCAGGGAAGAAACTCGGACATTTCTGCGCGATTCGCCCCACCCTGATTAGCAATACAAGATAAAGGAATGCGACAAAAAACGCTCCGAAAACACCCAATTCCTCGACAATGATGGCATAGATGAAGTCTGATTCGGCATGTTGCAGGAAGTCGCGCTGAATGGAGTTACCAGGACCCAATCCGATGACATCAGAATTGGCGATGGCTATCGCCGCATAGGTGGTTTGCGAGTTTTCATCACTGGTCAAGATTTGAGCTTCAGACTTATTCGCCTTTTGTTTGGCCTCCTCATCACCTTTACCAAACTTACGCTCCACACGATGCTTCATGGTGACCACACGCTTACATCCAGGAATCTCTTTCCACGTATTTTCCGGAACGGCATAGATGGTTGCCACGAAGATGGCCGCAGCACCCACAATGACAAGCAGTCCCTTCATCATCAAGTCGTTAGGCACATGACCTATGAACATCATAATCACCACTACAAGAAAGAGCATAGCAGCCGTAGAAAAATTGTCGATGAAGATAAGTCCACAAATCAGCAAGGCAGCCCCACCTACAATGGCAAAAGCAAGATAACGCTTTCCCTTGATGGCGCCCACGACCTTGCGCTTTTTTCCCTTCACGTAATCCTCCCTCTCCGCCTGTGTCTTGGCAAGCACCACCGCTGCCGTCATCAGCAGCGCAGCCTTTGCCACTTCGGATGGCTGAAAACTGATGGAGCCAAAGCTGACCCATCGGTTGGTCTCATTGATGTTGCTACCTCCACCCAGCACTGC
This sequence comes from uncultured Bacteroidales bacterium, assembly GCA_902800305.1. Classification (GTDB taxonomy): domain Bacteria; phylum Bacteroidota; class Bacteroidia; order Bacteroidales; family Bacteroidaceae; genus Minthosoma. Next base: position 25,268 of record CADCDP010000021.1, on the reverse strand, counting down.
CGTATAAAGCAACAGCATGACAGCAACAGGCAAGAGGATGAATGGAAACAGCATGAACCACTTACATGGAATGCGGTGTACGAAGAGGATAACAATCAACCCCATCAGCAAGAAGCCTGCTTGACTCACCATCGGTCCCCAGTGGTGACCACCGCCAAAGGTCAGTCGGCTCGATGCACTATACACCTCGACCAGCGAAATCATACAGAGGAAGAAGTAAATCATCCACACACCTTTATCCCCCTTAAAAAGGTTTCCGCCAAATAAATCTTTTACAAATTTTCCCATATCGTTTCAGTCTTTAGTTCTCTTCACTCAATTTTATTCCTTTTCCGCTTCATCAGCACCTCGTTTCCTTTCACAGTCCTGCGCCTAAAGTACTCGAGTCCTGCGCCCGAAGGACTGCAGTCCTTCCGAGGGAGTACTAACACAGTATTTACAGGTTCTTCACACAATCCTTGAATTGTTCACCTCTGTCCTCCATGTTTTTAAAGAGGTCGAAACTAGCACAACAAGGACTCAACAACACAGTACTGCCTGGTTTGGCCATCTTATAACATTCATCCACACAGTCTTTCATGCTTCGCACGTCAACAATCGGAATACCGAATCCATCGAAAGCGGCATGAAGCTTTGAATTGTCAACACCCAAAAAGACAAGGCCAATACACTTTTCCTTCACTAAATCAAAGATTTCCGAATAATCGTTTCCTTTGTCCTTTCCACCCAAAATCAATACCGTAGGAGTACGCATACTGTCAAGTGCATACCAACAAGCGTTCACGTTGGTCGCTTTCGAGTCATTGATGAACTCCACACCACGCACTCTTCCCGCCTTCTCTAAACGATGCTCCACTCCTTCAAAGGTCTTCAACCCTTCACGAATCTGTTCATTGCTCACACCTGCCAAATCGGCTGTGATACCTGCCGCAAGCGAGTTGTAAAGATTGTGTTTCCCACGAAGTGCCAGCTCTTCCTGCTCCATATTGAAAGGTGTCGGGCCTTCAATCACATACTCATCGGCATCCACATAGCCAATCACGCTGTCACTCTTGAACTCGCTGAAAGGACAGAGCTTTGCCTTGATGTTATATTTTTTCAGTTCAGCCGTCACAATCGGGTCGTCGTTCCAAAAGACAAAGGCATCATCGGGTGTCTGGTTCCGGATAATACGCATCTTCGAATCGACATAATTCTGCATCTTAAAGTCGTAGCGGTCGAGATGGTCGGGCGTAATGTTCATCAATACAGCAATGTCGGCCTTGAAGTCATACATGTTGTCCAACTGGAAACTACTTAGTTCTATCACATAGTAGTCGTAATTCTTCTCTGCCACTTGCAAAGCCAAACTACTACCAATGTTACCAGCCAGCCCCACATTGTAGCCAGCATTCTTGAAGATGTGGTAAATCAGCGAAGTAGTTGTTGTCTTGCCGTTACTACCTGTGATACAAATCATCTTCGCATTGGTGTATCGACCCGCAAACTCAATCTCAGAAATGATAGGAATGCCCTTTTCTCTAATCTTCACAATCATTGGAGCCTTTTCCGGTATACCTGGACTTTTGATGACTTCGTCAGCATTGAGAATCAGTTCTTCCGTGTGATGTCCTTCTTCCCAAACAATCTCATGACTGTTTAATAATTCCTTATACTTGTCTTTTATGTTCGACATATCGCTGACGAACACATCAAACCCTTCTTTCTTGGCCAAAACTGCGGCTCCGGCACCACTCTCAGCGGCACCCAATATAACAATTCTTTTCATTTTTATCTTATCTTCAATGTAATGATAGTAATGGCGGCAAGCAGGATGGTAACAATCCAGAATCTTGTCGTTATCATAGATTCAAACAGCAAACCCTTGGGTCGCTTAATGAGATATTTTACGCCTTCTTCCATACGATGCCGATAGTGGTCGTGGAAAGGGGCACGCTTAAACACTCTCCACTTCTGTCCACGTTTGTTGCCTCTTTTAGCGTATGCCACCTGCAGCAGAACCGACACACTCTCCATGAGGAAGATGCCACATAGAATAGGCATGAGCAGCTCTTTGTGGATGATGACAGCAGTGACAGCTATCACACCTCCAATGGCAAGGCTACCCGTATCGCCCATAAACACTTTGGCTGGATAGGCATTGTACCACAGAAAACCGACCAACGCACCCACAAAAGCACAGAGGAAGACCAATATCTCTTGGGAACCAGGGATATACATCACATTCAAGTAGCTGGCAAACTGGATGTGACCGCTCACGTAAGCCAATATACCCAGGGTAACTCCGATAATAGCGGAATTGCCAGCACACATGCCATCCATACCGTCGTTAAGGTTGGCTCCGTTACTGATGGCTGCAATAACAAAAGTGGTAACAAGAACGAACAAGACCCATCCACAAGCTCGTTTGGTCTTCCCATCGGTGACGAAGCTAAACACCTCATAGTAATCGATATTGTTGTTCTTGAAGAATGGCACCGTAGTGACTGTACTTTTTCGAGCCTCACTTTTATGGTAAACCACCACTTTTTCGCCGATTTCACGCTCTACATTCTCCCGAACCACCGCTTGAGGGCTAAGCCAAAGGGTCAAGCCAATGACGATACCGAAAACGAACTGCGCCAGCAACTTCAATCGAGGAGGCAAACCGTCCTTGTTGCCTTTCAGTTTGATGCGGTCGTCCAAGAAACCGATAATACCGAAAAAAGCAATGGTGATGATAAGCAAAACCATATAGACATTGTCTAGTTTTCCCATCAGCAAAGCTGGCACCAACACAGCGGCCAGGATAACCACACCACCCATAGAAGGCACACCCTTCTTCTGAACGCCGTAGGGGTCGATGGAAGCATCACGCGCTTCTTCTATGTGCTTTTTCCGACGCATATACTTGATGAAGTACTCGCCTGCCACCATCGAAATAATCAACGACAGAATGAGCGAGGACAATGCCCTGAAAGACACATAGCTGAACATTCCTGCACCAGGAATATCGAGGCTGTCTAAATACCGAAAGAGATTGTATAACATACCAATAACTTATTTCCTAATTAAAACACGCTCTCACTTCTTCTTTATCGTCAAAGTGATACTTCACACCTTTTACATCTTGATAGTCTTCGTGCCCTTTTCCTGCAATGAGTATCACATCTCCCTGCTGAGCCATCAGGCAAGCGGTTTTGATGGCTTGGCGACGATCTACGATAGCGATGACCTTCTTCATTTGTTCGTCATCCAATCCAGCCAACATATCGTTAATGATGTCTTGAGGTTCCTCAAAACGCGGGTTGTCGCTGGTGATGATGACTTTGTCACTTTGCTTCACTGCTTCACGCGCCATAAGTGGTCGTTTCCCCTTGTCACGGTTGCCTCCTGCACCACACACCGTAATGACTTGCCCCTTTCCTTCCAGTACTCCATGGATGGCATTAAGCACGTTCTCCAAAGCATCGGGTGTGTGAGCGTAGTCAACAATGGCCGTGTAACCCGAGGGGGAACGGAGTGCTTCGAAACGTCCATTGACGGGCTTCATGGCACTCAAAGCCACCAGAACCTCTTGGGAATCTTTGCCCAACATCACAGCCGCCCCATATACAGCCAGCAGGTTGCTTACATTGAACTTTCCAATGAACTGTACGCCCACTTCCTTTCCATTGATGTTGAGATACATACCATCGAAATGGCATTCTATAATCTTTGCCTTAAAATCGGCAGGGCTTTGTACGGAATAGGTCTTCACCGTAGCCTTTGTGTTCTGAACCATCACCATGCCATTTTTGTCGTCTGCATTAGTGATGGCAAAGGCGTTAGCTGGCAGGTTGTCGAAAAAGAGTTTCTTGGCCTTAATGTAATTCTCGAATGTCTTGTGATAGTCAAGATGGTCACGAGTAATATTGGTAAACAAGCCTCCCGCAAAGGTTAACCCGCCAATGCGGTTCTGTACAATACTGTGGCTGCTCACTTCCATGAAGGCATACTCGCATCCAGCTTCGACCATACGCGCCAAAAGAGCATTGAGCGTGATAGGGTCGGGAGTGGTGTGCTCGGTCGGGATGGCCTCACCATCCACATAGTTGACCACGGTAGAGAGCAGTCCTGCCTTATGACCCATGTAGCGAAACATCTCGTAGAGCACTGTAGCGATAGTGGTCTTTCCGTTGGTTCCCGTCACACCCACCAGCTTCAATTTGCTGGTGGGATTGCCGTAAAAGGTCGTAGCCACCAGTCCGACAACTTGCTCCGTATTTTCAACCTGCAGATAGGTGATGCCATCGGTAGAATCGGCAGGAATAGTCTCGCATAGTATAGCCGTCGCACCATTTTCCAACGCCTTACCGATGTAGTTGTGTCCATCTACCACCGTACCTCTTACAGCAATGAAGAGATTCCCTTCAACAATCTGGCGCGAATCAATTTGTACACCTGTGATGTCACGCTCCATGCTACCCTTCGTCTCAAGAATACGAAGTTTGTTTACAAGCTCTTTCAGTTTCATATTGCATTTATTTTAATTCAGTTCTACCAGTACGGTCTGTCCTTTTATCACTTTGCTACCTCCAGGCACACTTTGAGCTGTCACCTTCCCACGTCCTTTCATCCTAACTCTCAGGCCTCGTGCGCCCAACATGTAGGCAGCATCACGAGCACCCATACCCACCACATTGGGGACAGTATTTTCACTTGTCTTTATCTGTTGGAAATCAACGCCGTCATGGTCTGAGGACGTTGTCCCCCACTCACTTCCTTGGTCGCCACGAACATTCAGGCCCAAGTCCTTTAAGACATATTGTGCCGCCATCAAATTTCCAGACTTCACGTTGGGGACATACACCGCTGTAGAATCCTTCGCCACATTCAAGTCAGTCGTCACATTTTTCGAATAGATTCTTTGAGCAATCTTCGAAAAGACTACACCTGCCTGGCCACCGCCACTGGCCACATAGTAAGCATGGCGGATGGCGACGACACAAGTATATTTAGGGTCTTCAGACGGATAGTAGCCACAGAAGCTAACCAAATGCTCGTTGTGACCACCTTTGTAACCACCTACGCCAGCCACCTGTGCCGTACCCGTTTTTCCACTCACATGGAAATAGGGATTCCCTGCCTTTTTACCAAGACCTTCCTTGTCGTTCACGACACGATAGAGAATCGTCTGGATGTCTTGCAACGTCGAGGGCTTGCAGATTTGCTTTTTAATGACTTCCACAGGGAATTCTTCCACCATCTCGCCTTTCCTCTCGATACCCTTCACGAAACGGGGACGAACCATCTTACCGCCATTAGCAATAGCGTTATAAAAAGACACCGTGCTAATGGGTGGAATCTGCGTCTCGTAACCGATGGACATCCACGCCAAGGCAGTAGCAGACCAATTGTCGGACATTCGGTAGCCCCCAGTGTGGTCTTTATGAGGCATACGGATAACAGGGTTAGCAGCACCATTGAATGGCAATCCTAACGGGGTACCAATGCCCACTCGCCTCAGCCCCTCCACGAACTTCTCTGGTTGGTTATGGTAGTGTCCATCAATGAGCTTACTCACACCGATATTACTGGAATACATCAATGTATGTGGCACATCTATCACACCATAACCACCACGAGTAGCCCAATTGTGATCTTTCATCTTTGCACCGTACATATTGCAAACACCATTGCCCGTGTCCACCCAGTCTTTGGTGGTAATGTAGCCATCGTCGAGCGCCACCATGATAGATGCCGTCTTGAATGTGGAACCAGGCTCCATCAAAGCCGCCAAAGCATAGTTGCGAGCCTCATAATAATTACCATCATCATATCGCATTAAGTTCACAATGGCCTTCACATCGCCAGTCTTCACTTCCATCAACACCACGACACCCATTGAAGCTTCCAGTTCTTCGAGCTTCTCGCGCAAGGCACTCTCACAAATATCCTGCATACTTACGTCTATCGTGCTCACCAAGTCATAACCATCCACAGGATCTTTGTCGATGATTGACAGATACTTCGACAATACCTTCTTGTGATGCACTTTGCCTGGTTCGCCTCTCAACAAAGAATCGTAGGCCAGTTCCAAGCCCGAACGTGCAGAGTCTTTAGCACCAAACATTTCGCCCAAAGTGCGTCGTGCCAACGAACCGAAAGGCTTATTGCGGTTGTTGCGTTCCTCGTAGGTCAAGCCACTTCGATATCGGTTCTTGAGATTGAAGACAGGCAACTTGATAATCTGGTTGAATTGAATGAAATTCAACACAGTATGAGGACAGACTTCCCAATAGCGTTTCCGTTTTTCAAGACCCTCCAACAAATGGGAACGATACTCTTCAAAGGTGTAACGTGGACAGATTTCTGCCAAACCTCGGCAAATCGTGTCCATGTCCGTCTCCCACATCGATTTTTTCTCCGCCAACTGCTCTGAATTATAGACCTTATACTTCTTTCCTGCTGAATTCACCGAGTCAGGCAAGCGTTCAATACCTGACAAAAAATCGATGTACACCTTGTAATCAGGAAGACTGCTCGCCATCAACTGACCGTCAGCACTAAGGATGTTACCACGGTTGGGTTTCAAGTCCATGGTATCACTCACACTCACGGCACCGATCTTCTTCCATTTATCATTCTCCACTGTAGCGGTAATGACTGTACGGGTGATAATGGCAACCATCAGCAATGCTGCTACCACAACAATGACTGTGATGCGTGTATTGATATATTTTTTATCAAATTTCATTGTCTTCAGGTTTTATGGTGTCTTGACTCTCTGTTTTCTCCTCTCGGCTGGCAGTATCCACCAACACTTCTTTCGGTTCTTTACTCTCCACAATCTGACGCTTGTCACCCATCTTAATCAGGAAAGGTGGGGTTATCGAGTTGTGCAGAAGACTATCCTTTGTACCCTTCAAGACTTTCTCCACATTCGATTGTCTTGTCAAGTTCATCAGTTCACTCGACTGCGTCAATACATTATATTTTACATCTTGAAGATGATTCCGAAGGCTGTCTATCAAGATAGCATCCTGTTGACTATCGTAACGATTACCCGTATAGAGCAGCATCAATAACACACAAAACATCACAAATGCGACTTGTTTCATCATGAACTTGCTCTTCAGAAAGTCACCTCCGAGGATGGACTTCACCGAGATTTCCCCCGATTCATCTCCATCCTCATCAGTAAATTTCCGAATGGCCTCTATCGCCTCCTGTTCCTCTGATTTTCGTTGCAATTCTTCCCCAACATCCCCTGGAGGAACCATCCGAGGTTCTTCCTGCTTAACATTTTTTTCTTCCTCAATTCTTGACATACTTTTTCCCTTTCTTTTGATTTTCGTTACAATGCTTCCCTTAAATATAATAATGTGTATCTCACTTTATCGCCTCTCTCAAAGGCGTGGATATAAATATATAATGTATATAAGTGGCAACATCGCCACATTGTTCAAATCTTCTCTGCTATTCTTAATTTTGCACTTCGACTCCTCGGATTTTTAGCCATCTCTTCTTCACTCGGCACAATCACCTGACGGTTCACCACTCGGAACGGTGCATTCACCCTGCCGAAAAAATCCTTCTCCTCGTGGCCATCCACATTACCCGTCTTCATCAAGTTCTTTACCATTCGGTCTTCAAGCGAATGGTAGGTAATCACCACCAATCTTCCTCCAGGCCTCAGCATCTCAGTAGCTGCCTTCAACATGTCCCGAAGGGCATCCATCTCATGGTTCACTTCTATCCGTAAAGCCTGAAACATTTTGGCCATATCCTTCTTTTCCCGCTCATTGCGGAAGAAAGGCTTCACCACATCCAACAAATCGCCTATCGCCTCCACTCTTTTCGTCTGCCTTGCCTTTACGATGGCTTCAGCTATGCGTCTTCCCTGTTTCAACTCGCCATAGAGATAAAAAATATCGGCTAATTGTTTCTCTCCGTATGTATTCACTACATCCGCCGCTGTCATCCCTGCCCGTTGGTTCATCCGCATATCGAGTTTCCCTTCAAAACGGAATGAAAAGCCTCGCTCTGCCTCATCGAAGTGATGGGAACTTACACCGAGGTCGGCCAACAACCCATCTATTTGTTCTACGCCATAATAGCGCATAAAATTCTTCAAAAAGCGGAAGTTGCTTCTCACGAAGGTAAACCGTTCCGCGCCAAAGCCTGTGGCATTCTTCTCAGCATCAGCATCTTGGTCGAAGCTATAGAGATGACCTCCGTCACCCAACCTTTTCAAGATTCCCCTGCTGTGCCCACCGCCACCGAAAGTCACGTCCACAAAACAGCCTTCCTCGCCGATGTTCAGCCCCTCTATGCTTTCGTTCAAAAGCACCGGTACATGATATACGGTTCCCTGCTCTGCCATGTTCCTTTCCATATTGTTTTATTTCACCTGATTATCCTGTCCAAACATCTGCTCAAGTTCGTCACCCAAATTTCCACTTTGTTCCATCAACTTCTCATATTCTTGCTTGCCCCAAATCTCAATCCTGTCAACCATCGCTAAGAAGCGAACGTCATTCTCGATACCAGCATACTGCATTTTCCTTTTGGACAACAAGATGCGTCCTTGACTATCCCACTCCAGCACTTCTGCATCAAGAAGAAATTGTCTTAGCATCATTTGATGTTCCCTGTTCCACTGGTTCAACCCCTGCTTCAACTCATCCAACTGTTGATTCCAGACAGATTCTGGATACAGCACCAAGCAATGCTGGAAAACGTCTCGACGAAGCACCAACTCGAGTTCGCCTTCCGCTTCGAGTATTTTCCGAAACGCTGCTGGTAGGAAAACCCTACCTTTTGCGTCCGTCTTTGCTTGAAAATCACCTACAAATCGCATGAGCTTTAACCTGTTTCTTTGAATTCACGTGCAAATATAGTGATTTCCCCCACAATTCCCCACATTTTATTGATTTTTTTTCAATTTTCGTGTAAAAAAGTTATTAACAGAGTTATCAACAGGATGTTAACAAGCACATAACCAACAGATTTACAGTCGAATTTACTTCTTCACGAATAAGTGGGGGATGATTCACCTTTAAAGTCCAGTTTGCAATTCAGAGTAAACACATCTTTTGTATGTCGTTCCCTCACTCCCTCCGTTTGAGGCACTCGCCACATTCAGTACACGACTTTCCCCTTTTCGGACACTCAACACATCAAGTTTCAAGCATCAGACAACTATAAAGAGCATTTTTTTCTTAAAATATTTCACTATTCCAAAAAAAAGTGTTTACTTTGCCATAAATTTTTCATTATTATCTAACCCTAAAGAACAACACGCGTATGAAAAAGAACATTTTAAGCCTCGCTGTCCTCGTAACAGCATTCGTGTTTGTATTACCTTCGCAAGCACAAGTGAAATTTGGTGTTAAGGCAGGTCTCAACGTTAACAGCTTTAACATAAAAAACGTTCCTATGTCCATCGACAAAAAGAACCGTAACGGTTTCTTCGCAGGTGTGACCGCCGATGTAACCATTCCTGTAGTAGGTATTGGAGCTGACATTTCTTTACTTTATGACAACAAGTGCATCGGTATGGGAGGGCAAGATACAGCCGATGATGGTACAACAGAGTATGTCACTACCCACAAAACCCTCCACTACATTACTCTGCCAATTAACGCAAAATACACAATCGGCCTAAGCAGCCTTGCTAGTGTATATCTCGCAACAGGCCCTCAATTTTCTTGGAACGTTGGCGATCGTCATTGGGCACCTGGCGACATTGACGAAGGTTGGGAACTGAAAAGTTCTGCTTTCAGCTGGAACGTCGGTGCAGGCGTAACCGTGCTGAACCATGTGCGTGTAGGTTACAACTTCAACATCGCCCTCGGTAATACAGCCGAAATCGATGCGTTAACCACTGCTGGTGCTGCCGTGAAAGGCAAGCTCAAGAACAACACCCATCAGATTTCTCTGACCTACTTATTCTAAGGAGTCCTGTATGATGCGACACCGTCGCATCCCACCCCATCAATGTTTGCCGACATTATTTTACCCATACCTTTCGACAGCTTCACGTATCTCGTCCCACCCACCCTCCAACCCACACGAGATATGAGGGGCTGTCGAGTTGTTGTACCCCTCGGCAAAAACAAGATTTACACAGGCATTGTACTCCGCACACACGACACCACGCCACAAGGTGTGGAAGTGAAGGAAATATTGGAGGTGTTGGATGAACGACCTGTGGTGAACGAGCAGCAATTCGCCTTTTGGCAGTGGCTCGCCAACTACTATCTCTGTCCTCTTGGCGATGTGATGAAAGCCGCTCTCCCTGGAGCCATGAAACCCAAAGACGAAGCTGCACTCAAAGAGTCCTCCCGTCGCCGCCGCTCCCTCTCTATTGGTTCCCTATGCAGCGACAATGTCACTGTTCGCCCCCTCTCCCCTCCCCAACAAACCGCCTTTTCCGAAATCGAGGCTGCATTCCAATCTAAAAGCACAGTCCTCCTCCACGGCGTGACCTCTTCTGGCAAAACAGAAATCTACATCCACCTCATCAACAACTATTTGAGTGAAGGGAAGCAAGTGCTTTACCTCCTTCCCGAAATTGCCCTCACTACCCAAATCACGGAACGTCTCAACCACGTCTTCGGCAACCGCATGGGGGTCTATCACTCCAAATTCACCGATGCACAACGGTTGGATGTCTATAAGCGGCAAGCCTCCTCCGAGCCTTATCGGCTTATTCTTGGCGTTCGTTCCAGCATCTTGCTCCCCTTCCAAAACCTCGGACTCGTCATCGTCGATGAAGAACACGAGCAGAGTTACAAGCAACAGGAGCCAGCCCCACGCTACCATGCCCGCGATGCCGCCTTGATGCTCGCCCACATGTGTGGTGCAAAGACATTGCTCGGCACCGCCACGCCCAGCTTCGAGGTGTACCATCAGGCACGAAAAGGACGCTACGGCTACGTGCAGCTCACCCAGCGTTACCAGGACATGCAACTTCCTACCATTGAGGTAGTTGACGCCAAAGAAGCCAAACGGAAGAAGCTTATGCGGGGACTCTTTTCGCCTCGCCTCATCGAAGTGATGCGTGAGGCTCTCGACCGAAAGGAACAGATTATCCTTTTCCAGAATCGCCGTGGCTTCTCCAGCTTCATCGAATGCAAGCAATGCGGATGGGTGCCTCGGTGTCCCCATTGCGACGTGACCCTCACGCTCCACAAGAAGACTTCTACCCTCACTTGCCACTATTGCGGCTATACCACACACATTCCCGAACGTTGCCCTGCTTGTGAGGGAGAGCGATTCGCCACCATCGGAACAGGCACCGAAAAGATTGAGGAACAAATTCCTAAGCTGTTTGAAGGAGCCACCACCCTCCGCATGGATCTCGACACCACCCGTTCCCGCTCCCACTACGAGAACATCATCAACGATTTCTCCAACCACCAAGCCGACATCCTCATTGGCACCCAGATGGTGACCAAAGGACTCGATTTCGACAATGTTTCTGTGGTTGGCATCCTCGATGCCGACACCATGCTCAACTTGCCCGACTTCCGAAGCTATGAGCGTTCCTTCCAGACCCTCAGCCAAGTGGCAGGACGAGCAGGGCGCAAGCACCATGCAGGCCATGTCATCCTCCAGACACGCTCTGCCGACAGCGACATCATCCGCCAGATTTCTTCCAACGACTATTGGCAGATGTTCTACACCCAAATGCTTGAACGCCAAATGTTTTCTTACCCACCCTTCCGTCGTCTCATCTATGTTTACCTGCGCCATCGCGACGACCAATTACTGGAACACCTCGCCATCGACATGGGTGAACGTCTCCGCAAGGTGTTTGGCGACCGCATCCTCGGCCCCGACCGACCACCCATCGCCCGCCTCCATTCACTCTACATCCGAAAACTGATGCTGAAAATTGAGCCACAGACCTCCATTGACAAGGTGCGTCAAGCCCTCCTCTCCATCCAGCAACAAATGCTGGCACTTCCCGTTGCCAAAAGCCTCAACATCTACTACGACGTAGATCCCCTATAAAAACACCCTCCAAATTGTCAAGTATGAGGCGATTCCATCGCCTCCCACCCCCAAAAACTAACTCCAACATGAAAAAACTACTAACTATCTTCTCCATCCTGTTGAGCCTCACCGCGTCAGCGCAAGACAACACCATACGTAACGGTGGTGAGTACTATCTTTACAACACCTACTACAGCCGCTGCCTCGGCAGCAACGCTGATAAGGACAGTCCTACCCTCTCCACCTTCGGCACCAACGACAATTCTGACTACGTATGGGTGGCCGAAGCCTCCACCCTCCACGAAGGCTATTACTGGTTGCACAAGAAAGACAGCAACAAATACCTGCAAGCCAGCAATGCCACAGGCAACACTTGGAGCGTCTGGCTGGCAGGAAGCCTCAACCCTGCCTACAACTCCTACGAATGGAAGCCCGTCGGCGGCACTGCTGGCTATCTCATTTCCAACCGTGGAGAAGCCATCAACACCGCCGGTAATGTCTATTTGGGCGTTGACCCCGAAAAAGAGGCCAACACCTACATCAACATCTACTACGACAAACCGCTCAACGAACGTTCCACTTGGCAGATTGTCGATGCCAACTACCCCTTGGATGTCAGTCGCTTAAAGCTCTACACCGACGAGTTGGATGCCGTTATTGCCCAAGGTGAAGCGATTTACGACAACATCATTTACGGAAAGCCAGATGAACTGGCCGTAGCACTTTACAACGCCCGTTCTGCCCGCGAAACCGCATCGCTCGATGCCATCGACTTGATGACCACAGCCCAAACCGCCCTCGAAGCAGCCATCAGCAACACTTTGGAAGGCAAATATACCACATGGATTTCGGGCAGTAGTTTCGGTGTCAATACGGCTTTCACCGTGGCCATGAAACAGGTACAGTTCTACGAAAGCGACGCTATCGTAGAGGTACAGATGCTGATTCGCAACACCAAGGGCACTGGTGCCACCATCTTCCTCGGCAACGGCTACGTGCGCATCGGAGAAAACAGAATCGACTTTCCCATCCCCGACCTTGCAGACTGGACGATGCCGTCTGCCCTCGACTGGCAGTTCGCCTTCGACGGCACCAACGTGACCGTCTATTGCGAAGGCAACAAGGTGGGCAGCGCCCCTCAAACCACCGTGGCTGCCATGACCGCCGTCGGCACCTCTGCCGAATGGACTGTCTTCGGCATCGATGCCATCTATGGCTACACCCCCGAAATCGTCAGCTACAACTTCGCCCTTGCACCAGGAGAATACTACCAAGAGAACAACAAATCGAAAAATACGGCTTTGAAACTTGTCAACTCCAACATCAAGCTTGAAGAAGCCATCGACTACCACATCCTCGCCTCCTCGTCAGCCATGAGCAAATCGACCCTCGACCTCGCCCACGAAGACGCTTGGGTCATCTTCGACAATGTGCGTCCATCCGACGTAATTGGGAATTACCTTTCCAGTCTGAAAATCAACGGAGAAGATGCCAAGAACGGCATCAACTGCCGCGTGGCCATCTACCTGCAAGGAGCCGTGGTTTATCCCTATACACCCAACGACATTGCCCTCTATGGATATAGCGGTGAGATGTTCACGGGCGATGAGTATCAGCTAAAAGCTGGTGCCAACAGCGACATGGGCGAAGCGACCAACGAACTGAACAGCTTCATCTTGAAACGTGGCTACATGGTCTGCTTCTCCACCAACAACGACGGCTCAGGCTATTCGCGTGTCTATGTGGCCGACCACGAAGACAAGAAAATCGACGTGTTGCCCGACCTGCTGAGAAACCGCATTTCCCGTGCCTACATCCGCAAGTGGAACTGGGTGAGCAAGAAGGGGTGGTGCTCTACCGAAGGATTAGGAGCCATCAACACCGAGGGTAAGTTGTTGGGCACCACATGGTTCTACACTTGGAGTGCCGACAAATCGACCCAAACAGATATGGAGTATGTACCTCACAAGGGACACATCTATTGGCCATCGTGGTCGTCCATCAACCAAACGAATGCCACCGCTGTGTTGGGCTACAACGAACCCGACCACAGCGAACAGCACAGCGACGACTGCGGCACCACCATCGACGCATGGAAGGCCACCACACATCAGCCAGAATTTATGGAGTGCGGCCTGCGCATCGGTTCACCATCGCCCACCGACGCCAGTTGGTTGAAACAGTTCATCGGACATTGTGACGACATGGCCTACCGCTGCGACTTCGTAGCCTTCCACGCCTATTGGGGCACCAACGAGGCGCCCAACTCCGACTCTTGGTGGTCGCAGTTGAACAGCATCTACCAGAACACCAAACGCCCTATCTGGCTGACCGAGTGGAACAACGGTGCCAGCTGGACCACCGAGTCGTGGCCCAGCAGCTACAGCGATAAACTGGCGCGGCAGAAGAATGCCATCAAGAGCATCCTCTCCGTACTCGACAACGCCGACTTTGTGGAGCGTTATGCCCTCTACAACTGGGACACCTACTATCGTGCTGCCATCTCGTGGGATAGCGACAAAAATAACTGGTGGGTAACACCCTGCGGTGAGGTGTACCGCGATGCGCACCCCAGCCACGCCTACAAGGAAAGCATGCAGAAAGTGCCTGTGGGGTGGTTCCCTGGCATGAAGACGAACAACCAGTTCAGCTTCACCCTGAAACCCGCTGGCCGCAAATTCATCCCCACCGTCACCAACATGAACGGAGACTTCACGCTGAAAGAAGAATTCCAATATCTCGACCCAGAAACGGGTGAGTGGCGATTCTTCCTCGACAACTCCGCAGGGCGTGCCAAGTTCGACTCCACTGACGAACGTACCGTGACCCTCCGTCTTGACAGCGTCCACATGCCCGAGGTGCTGATGGCAGACAATCTCACCCTCCGTCTGCACATCGTCACTCTGGCAGGAGACGAAACGTCCACCGAAGCTGTCACCGTCGCCATTCCTGACTACATTAAGAATTACTACCGAGACCTAGTGGGCATCAACGGCGTTGCCGCTTCATCCGAAGAGGAGCGCAAAACCATCTTCACTCCTTTGGGTACACAATCAGGCACCCTCCGCAAAGGCATCAACATCATCCGCAATGCCGACAACACCACCCGGAAGGTGCTCGTGAAGTAACACGCGCGTACATATATATTATATAAGGGGGCTACACTTATCAAAGGTGCAGCCCCATTGTTTTTTCCTCCGCTCGTCACCTCAAAAACGGTCTGAGTCAGACCGGGTATGCCGGTGTGAGTCAGACCGCCACCCTCGGTGTGAGTCACACCGATTTTGAGGTGACGAGCGGAACACGAAAAGAGTGGAAAGGGAAACGTAGAAAGGATGACGAATGAAACGTAAAAAAGGTAACAAGCGGGAAACGGGAAGGAAGACAAGCACATGCCTTTCCCCACCGTCCCCTGCGTAAAGACAAGATAAGCGGTTCAAAAGGGACGAAAATGCCTACAGAATCGCCCTACAGCACCCTTTTTTGACGCTTTCTATCATTTTTTCACAAACTTTTTCTTTCCTTTCACTTTTTTTTCGTTTATTTGCACTTTGAAATTCTTTTCAGAAGAAAAACAAAACCTTTTTTACAATTAACATTTTTATTAACTTAAAACAATTATCTTATGAGACAAAATCTTCTCAAAACAATGGTGGCATTAGTCGCCATGATGATTTGTCTGGGCGCAAGCGCCATGGATAAAGTCGTCAAGAAAGCAGAGATGACTGGAGAAATCACCTCTGTGGAAGATCTCAAATCCGCAAGATTCATGTTACAGAACGATGCGGGTTTGTTGTTGTACACTCCTGATGGTTGGGACATCAAAGTCGGGACATTGCTGACTGCAATCAGCAATAAAGGCAATGGTGGCTTCTATGAACTGACGGAGCTGGACGACCATTTTCTCATCCCCATCTACAACATCGATGGAAGCCGCCGCACATTCTGGGCAGGAGAGCAGTATGTGAACTCTCAGCCAGCTGGCGGAAATGTCATCTTCGGTTTGGATGGTGTGAATGCTCAACACGGACAAGACGGTCCAAACCTCGCTGTATGGGACATCACCTACGAAGAGGGAAAAGGATTCGCTTTCCACTGTGTAGGGCGTGACATTTACATTGGCAACGACAATGCTGCCGCTCGCCCAGTAGAAGCCATCACTTACTGGAAGGCTTACACGGGCTACCTTGCTGGTTACGACGAGGACGAAGTGATAACAGCTTACGCTGCTGCTGAAGCTGCTGTCAAGACGGTTGAAGCCAAGAACGCTTTGAGTACTGCTTTTGCGACATACAATGAGGATGCAAATCTTGATGCATTCGGTGACGCTGTAAACGCAGCCATTGATGTGGTGAACGCATGTGAAGCTGTGAATGCTGCTTACGCTAACCTCGATGCAGCTGGTGCTGCTGTTGCCGCTGACGTGCTCGCCAAGTATAACGATGGCGAATACAACAACATCGCTGAATTGCGTGCTGCTTACATTGCTGCTGCCAAGGCACAGACTACTCCTGGTGCTGTCATGACAGGTGCCATCATCAACCCAAGCTTCGAACTTGGTACGATTGAAGGTTGGACATCCAACAATGGTGGTAACGTAGCCAACAACTACAACTTCGCACAGCGTACAGGCGAGAAGTTCGTTGAAAGATGGACTGCTGCTCCTGGCAAACTCTCTGACGGTTCTTTGAGCCAGGTTGTTACTGACCTGCCAAACGGCATGTATAAGCTCACTGCCGAAATGCACAACATGGAGCAGGGCAACAATAGCGCTCCTGGTCAGGGTTACTTCCTCGTAGCTAACGAAGACAGAACGGAAGTGGCTGCCAACGGCGAGACTGTTGTCGTGAAAACTAACGTTACTGACGGTACACTCACCATTGCTGCCACCATGGATGGCTGCACTGGTAACTGGATTTGCGTGGACAACTTCCAGCTCACTTTCTTGGGCGAAACTGCTTCTGAAGAAGATTTGGCTCCTCTCACAGAGGAAATCGCTATCGCTCAGGGTCTTGGTGTAGATGTTTCTGCTTACGAAGGCCAGACGTATGCTGCTTACGAAGTGGAAGGCGCAGTGAACGCACTGAAAGTAGCTGAATACGCACAGGTAAATGCTGACTACATTCAGAACGTTTCATCTCTCGTACCTGACTTCGCAACATGGGAAGGTGGAATGGTTTCGAACAAGGGTCAGCACTGGGATGGCACAGGCTCTTCTGTTTACTACGAGCAAACTAGCGCACAGTGGGGTGCTGAAAGCTGGACTAACAGCAAGACCACTACTGTGAACCTGCCAAAGGGCAAATATGTTCTCTATGCAGCAGGTCGTGCTTCTGCTGGTACAGCTTGCCAGGCATACATCACTGTAGGCGAAGAGACTCGCTTCTATACCTCTAAGGGTGATGTTGGCTTTGGTGTTAACACCAGCGGTGAAGCTTCCTTCGATCCAGCAGCCACTTATGCAAACGACAATAAGGGCCGTGGCTTCGAATATCGCTACATCGCATTCGAAGTAACAGCTGACGAAGGCGAAGACGTCACCCTCACTATTGGTGGCGAGGCTACAGCTGCACATCAGTGGATGAGCTTTACGGCTCCTATCCTCCTCACAACAGCCGACAACAGCGCTATTGCTAAGCAAGTGCTCGCAGCAGACATCGAGGCTGCAAAGGCTGTCGTAGCTGCACAGGAAGGCGTTGGTGATGGCCTCTTCATGATTCCAGAAGAAGCATTCAACACTTACAGCAATGCTGTTGAGGCAGCTGAAGCAGTGCTGAATGCAGAAGGTGCAACTGTGGAAGAGGTTGAGCAAGCTGTTGCTGACCTGAAGGCTGCAGGTGAGGCTTACGCTGCTGCTCCTCGCAACGAACCGAAGGAAGGCCAGGCATACTTCCTCGCACTCAAGACTTCTGACGAGAACAGCCCATTCTACCTGAGCATTTCTGCTGACGGCATCAAGATTATCGAAGAAGAAACACAGAGCTTCCTCGTAGCTCAGGGTGATGGCAAATATGCTATCTCTAATGGTACTGAGTATGTGAACTATGCAGGTGGCAACAACTGGACAATGGCCGCTTCTACCGAGGCTTACGGCTGGACAATCGCTCCTGCTGAAGGTGGCTACACCATCGCTGGTAAGAACGGTTTCTTGGGAACTAACTCTAGTGACGGTAATGCTGCAGGTTCTCCATGCTACGGCGACAAGAAGACATCTAATGGCAACTGCATCTGGAGCATCGTTGCAGTAGAAGATGTGCCAGTAGTCGTTTACGAAGAGCTCACGGCAGATATGTTCCATGAGTGGACTGGTCCAGAAGCTGACGCAGAAATCGTTGGTGCTGGTGGTTGCGAAGTACGCATTGGCGAAGAAGCGAATGCTGGTGCTGTTATCTATGGTAACGGTAGTGTATTGGAGAAGCAGTATGCTGACCTCTCTAAATTCGACGCACTCATTCTTACGGTAGAATCTGGTACTCCACGTCTCCTCTTCAACACTGTCGGAGCTTCTGATCCTAAGCAATTCATCGAGATTCAGGCTGCTGGCGAGTACGCAATCGTAGAAGGCAACCAGTGGACCATCGACCTTGCCAAGATGAAGGAAGATAAGGAATTTGTTCACCTTAATGTCATCAAGGCAACTTGGGGTGGTGCTGCCACTGTTTCTTCCATTATGCTTGCAAAGATTGCTGAACCAGAAATCGCAGAGATTTACAACGGTATCGTTGAACAGACTCTACTCGCTCCATCACAGGAAATTGTGGCTACAAGTGTGTCTGACCAGACCGTGAAGATTGAAAAAGACGAAAACGGTCTTGTGGCTAACATCACCTTCTCAGGCTTCGAAACTCCACTTCCAGGTCTCGCAACATTCCCAGAGTTCACTATTGAGAACGTAGGTATTGAGGAAGAGGAAGAAGGCACAAAGATTTTCTACTCTGCCGACAACTTCCAGATATCTATTCCACGCGGTCAGATGACGGTTAACTGGAATGGTAAACTTGAAGGCGAGCAAGCTGGTATCGGTGAGACTCCTGTATTCAAGCTGACGCTCGTAAATGGTTCTACGGACGTGGTTTACTTCGGCGAGAGCCAAGAGGCTATCGACGCTTACAAGGCTGCTCACGAGACTCCAGAAATCGCCAAGTTTGAGTGGTTCTACGACTTCGAAGAGCCAAGCGATGACGTTGCTATCGTTGGTGCTGGTGCTATCGTTGACGACGAGGACGAGGCATTCGGTAAGGTATTCGAGAACGTAGGTGGCGCTATCCGCACCAACTATCTCACCCTGCCAGAGGATGTACTCGCACACAGCGCAGAGAGCAAGGAACTTTCTATCTGCTTCTGGGTGAATGCTAATGACAACGAGCCAAGTGCCTACACTTACGCTCCTCTCTTCACTGCTTACGCAAGCAACACTGCTGGCGCAGAAAACACTTGGCCAATGCTTGCTCTCCAGAGCCGCGGTTTGGCGCAGGTGAACTGCACCACTTGGACTGACTTCACAGGCGCAGACAATGCAGATGGTAAGAACAATGTTTACAACGAAAACGCATGGGAAGCTGGTGACGCTGCTTTCAATTTCGTGGAGAACTGGCTTGCCGACAACCAGTGGCACTACTACACCGCTGTTTATACTGAGGCTGGCCTGACCATCTACCTCGACGGTCAAGTGAAAAACCACTGGACTTGCGACGGCACTGAAGGCCACTCTCTCGCAGGTCTTTTCAGCAACGGCGGCGACCTCAAGCACATCTGCCTCGGCGGTAACCAAGCTTGGAATTGGTGGGACGGCGACGCTCCATTCCGCTTCGACGACATTGCTATCACTAACTACGCTCTCTCTGCTGATGACATCGCAACCATCATGGAAGCTAAGAAGCAGGAAGCTACTGGCATCTATATTGCAGTGGATCGTATCGTTGGACTTGGCTACAGTGCAGACGCTGTTGAATATGACGAGGCTGAAATCCTCGAAGCTCTTGGCATTGAATCTTGGGATGCCATCGAAACGATGTATCCTGTTGTAATGACCACAGGCGAAGCTGGTACTGACTACGACGGTTGGCGCGACGTGAACGGTGACCCAATGGTTTGGAACGGTGATGGTACTGGCCTCGGTCTCTGCCTCAAGTACCCACACGACGGTTCATTCACTCTCTGCACTCACCCAGGAAACGACCCAGAAGCAGGCACAGAACTCTCTGCTGGTTGGGTTCTCAGCGCAGGCGACAAGAGTGTCACTATCATCGTGAACGTAACCTTCGTTGAGCCAACACCTATTGACCTTACATTCGACGACCTCAATAAGGTGGACAACGTATCTGTAGGCTTCAGCTCTGAAACAGGTGCATGCTACGAAGGTATGACGTCTGACGTGGATGTTGCTGCTATCCTCACGAAACTCGGTGTTGAATCACTCAAAGACGTGACCATTTACGCAGTTCAGTCTGACGGCTCACTCGACAGCAACTACAAGCTCGGTCTCACCGATGGTTGGCGCAATGCTGACGGTGACTGGCAAGCTTGGACAGCTGAACTCGAAACTGCTCCTTATTTCTTCGTGAAGGCTGACTTCTCGAAGGCTGACACTCAGCTATACGCAGTAGGTGGCTATCCTGGTCACACAGACGAAGCCGTTACTTACACTGCAACCTACGCATTCGTAAAGAGCGGTACTGCCGACGCTGTTGTTCTGAAGGTGAACCTCACTTACGTTGCTCCGCTCGACCCAGACCTCATCGAGATTGCACAAGAGCAGAACATCGACATGGATCCTAGTTTCCCACATGCAGAACTTGTTGAAGGTGAAGACTACAACACCTACACTGCTAACGCTGACCTCACTATTGCGTTCAAGATGGTGAACGTTGACGTACAGGATTGCGACTACGTGGTGATTAAGTTTGCTGAGCCAGTTGCTGCCGGTTGGCATCTCGCATTCTGGTCTGGCCAAGACCTCGTGGATGTTCCAGAAGGTACAACAGAGTTCAAGTATGTATTCGCTGACGATCCAAAGTGTGGTGTGGTTGACGGCGTTCTCCCACAAATCTGCATGATGACCTTCTTCGGTGGCTTCACAGCTCCATTGGAGGCAAAGGTTGCTGGCGTTTACAAGCACTATGTTGGCGTAGCTGATGGCATTGCTGGCTTCAACGCTGCTCAGCCAAAGGCTAACGGCAAGTACTTCGAGAAGGGTCAAATCTTCATTATGAAGAATGGCGTGAAGTACAACACTGCAGGTCAGGCCATCAAGTAATTGACTTAACAACATCTCTATACAATGGGTGTGGGGCTATCAAGCTCCACACCTTTTTTATGCCCTTATCTACAAGACCTTCCCCGAAGCTTGACAAGCAAGATGCACAGAGTTGGTACATTTGTGCCACTTTATGTACTCTTTTCGTGGCTTTGAGCATGAAAAAAGACATATTTCATTGTAAGTCGGAAAAAATGTCGTACCTTTGTCGCGACAATGATGTATGTTTTACCATCAACTTATATTGGACAAAACACATTAACAATCAATAACTATGAGTTTAAAAATTATTGTGCTCGCAAAGCAGGTGCCCGACACTCGCAATGTCGGTCCTGATGCGATGACTCCGGAGGGTACAGTGAACCGTGCGGCTCTGCCTGCTGTGTTCAACCCCGAGGACTTGAATGCCCTTGAACAGGCTTTGCGCCTGAAGGATGCTAACCCAGGTTCCACCATCACCATGCTCACCATGGGTCTGCCCAAGGCTGCTGAGGTGCTGAAGGAGGGTATCTACCGTGGTGCTGACGAAGGCATCCTTATCTCTGACCGTCCACTCGGCGGTGCTGACACCCTTGCCACTTCCTACACACTGGCTCAGGCCATCAAGAAGGTAGGCGACTATGACATTATCCTCTGCGGTCGTCAGGCTATCGACGGCGACACGGCACAGGTAGGTCCACAGGTGGCAGAGAAGTTGGGTCTCACCCAGATTACCTACACCGAAGAAATCCTCTCGCTCGACAAGGAATCCAAAAAAATCGTAGCACGCCGCCACATCGACGGTGGTGTTGAGACCGTGGAAGGTCCTCTCCCCATCGTTGTAACCGTAAACGGCTCTGCTGCTCCTTGCCGTGTCCGCAACGTGAAGCGTGTGTGGGCCAACAAGAACCGCGAGTTCACCACTTGGGGTGCTGCTGACATCGAGGCTGACCCCATGCAGATTGGTAAGGCTGGTTCTCCCACCAACGTGAAGGCCGTAAAGAGCATCGTCTTCAAAGCGAAAGAAAACAAGACCCTCACTTCCAGCGACGCTGACGTAGAGAGCCTGATTGTTGAACTCATGGAAAGCAATACCATCGGATAAATATGAACAACGTATTTGTATATTGTGAACTTGAAGGCAACAAGGTTGCTGACGTAAGTTTGGAGCTTTGCACCAAGGGTCGCAAGCTCGCCAACCAGCTCGGTGTGCAGCTGGAGGCTGTGCTCGTAGGTACAGGTCTCGATGGTGTTGAGAAGCAAGTCATCCCCTACGGTGTTGACCGCGTACACATCTTCGACGCTGAAGGTCTTTTCCCATACACTTCACTCCCCCACACTTCTGCTGTCGTGAACCTCTTCAAGGAGGAAAAGCCACAGATTTGCCTCTTGGGTGCTACAGTTATCGGTCGTGACCTCGGTCCTCGTGTGTCTTCTGCACTCCACTCAGGTCTGACTGCCGACTGCACCCAGTTGGAGATTGGCTCTTTCGACATGAAGGTGAAGGATGCTGAAGGTAACTTCGTGGACAAGCACTACGACGACCAGCTCTACCAGATTCGTCCAGCCTTCGGTGGTTCCATCATCGCCACCATCGTCAACCCCGAACATCGCCCACAGATGGCAACCGTTCGTGACGGTGTGATGAAGAAGGAAATCCTCGACGAGAACTACAAGGGTGAAGTCATCAAGCACGACGTGGCAAAGTATGTTCCCACTACTGACTACGTGGTGAAGGTGCTCGACCGTCACGTGGAGAAGGCAAAGCACAACCTCAAGGGTGCTCCTATCATCGTGGCAGGTGGCTACGGTGTAGGTGGTCCCGAAGGTTTCAACCTCCTGTTCGACCTCGCCAAGGAACTTCATGCAGAGGTAGGTGCCAGCCGTGCAGCAGTCGATGCAGGTTGGATTGACCACGACCGTCAGATTGGTCAGACGGGTACGACTGTCCGTCCAAAGGTCTATATCGCCTGCGGTATCTCTGGTGCCATCCAGCATGTGGCTGGTATGAAGGAGTCTGGCATCATCATCTCCATCAACTCTGACCCCAATGCTCCCATCAACCAGATTGCCGACTACATCATCAACGGCACCATCGAGGAGGTCGTTCCAAAACTCATCAAGTATTACAAGAAGAATAGTAAGTAAAGAATCATGGCTAATTCCTATACAGACGTTCCTGAGATTAAATTCCACATGGAACACCCTTTGATGAAACGTATCGTTGAGTTGAAGGAGAGAAATTTTGCTGACTACGGTCAGTATGACTATGCACCCAAGGATTACGAGGATGCACAGGAGAACTATGACAGCCTGCTCGAAATCACAGGCGACATCAACGCCAACATCATCGGTCCTAACTCTGAGGATGTGGATGCCGAAGGTCCTCACTGCGAGAACGGCCGTGTGCGCTATGCCTCCAAGACCTATGAAAACCTCGATGCCACCATCAAGGCTGGTCTCTGCGGCATGACCATGCCACGTCGTTACGGCGGCCTCAATCTGCCCAACGTAGTGTACACAGCAGCCAACGAAATCATCGCTGAAGGTGATGCAGGTTTCGAGAACATCTGGTCACTTCAGGACTGCATCGAGACCCTCTATGAGTTCGGCAACGAAGACCAGCGCAAGCGTTACATCCCACGTGTTTGTGCCGGCGAGACGATGTCTATGGACTTGACGGAGCCAGACGCAGGTTCAGACCTCCAGTCTGTGATGCTCAAGGCCACCTTCGACGAGAAGGAGAACTGCTGGCGCCTCAACGGTGTGAAGCGTTTCATTACCAATGGTGACGCTGACATCCACCTCGTTCTTGCACGTTCAGTAGAGGGCACTCGCGACGGTCGTGGTCTTTCCATGTTCATCTACGACAAGCGCAACGGAGGCGTGAATGTGCGTCGCATCGAGAACAAGCTCGGTATCCACGGCAGCCCCACTTGCGAACTCGTTTACAAGAACGCCAAGGCAGAACTCTGTGGCTCTGAGAAATTGGGTCTCATCAAGTACGTGATGGGTCTGATGAACGGTGCCCGTCTCGGCATCGCCTCTCAGTCAGTAGGTGCTGAACAGGCCGCCTACGAAGAAGCCATCAACTACGCTCGCGACCGCAAGCAGTTCGGCAAAGAGATTATCCACTTCCCTGCTGTTTACGACATGATTTCTCGCATTAAGGCTAAACTCGATGCAGGTCGTTCACTCCTCTACATGACAGCCCGTTACGTAGATATCTACAAGTGCCTCGACGACATCAGCAAGGAACGCAAGCTCACCCCCGAAGAGCGCAACGAGTTCAAGAAGTACAGCAAACTCGCTGATGCTTTCACGCCACTCGCCAAGGGTATGAACTCCGAGTTTGCCAACGAATCCGCTTACGACTCCATCCAGGTGCATGGCGGTTCAGGCTTCATGCTCGAATACAAGTGCCAGCGTGTTTATCGCGACGCCCGCATCATGTCCATCTACGAGGGTACCACTCAGCTCCAGACCGTTGCAGCCATCCGCTACATCACCTCTGGCTTCTATGCTGGTGTCATTAAGGACTTCGAGGCAGGACCCGTGGCAGCAGAATACGCAGCATACGCAGAGCGCATCAAGGCCATGGCAGAAAAACTCGCCGCTTCCATCGAGAAGGCCAAGGCTCCTGCCAACCAAGACTTCCTCGACCTCTGTGCTCGCAAGCTCTACGAGATGACCGCTTACGTTATCATGTGCCACCTCCTCCTGCAAGACACCCAGCGTGCTCCCGAACTCTTCGGCAAGTCGCTCACCGTCTTCATGAACTACGCCGAGAGCGAAGTGGCCAAGCACTTCAACTACATCGACCGTCTTGACGTAGAACAACTCCCCTGCTACGTGCAGGAGTAATCCACACCTATACAACCCACCGACGGGGCAGACTCTTCACCGAGTTTGCCCCGTCGTTTATTTAGATGTATCCCCTATGGAGTATTTTCTACAGTTGGGGCATACGTAACTATTCAGCGATTAAGTCAAGACATCCACAGGACGTGCTATGGAATTCTAGTATTCTGTGATTTCGTATGGGGGTACGACAATTCTGTTTTTC
>CADCDP010000020.1 GCA_902800305.1 uncultured Bacteroidales bacterium | reverse complement strand
ACGTCTTGTAAAACATTTTTACTTACTGTAGTTGTGAAGGCAATCCATTGCGTTCATGTCCCAATATTACGCATTAAAAAAACTTCTGCGGATTTTGGGTTAAGGAGAGGTTTCCACAAAAGCCAACTTTCTCCGAACATCCAACAACAAATAGAGACCCGCGTCCATCACGACGCGAGCCTCTCCAATATAAAACAAAAATTAAAATGAAGATTTACTTGTTCAGGGCGAGTGCCACATTCACGGCACAAGCAACGGTGCAACCTACCATTGGGTTGTTACCAATACCGAGGAAGCCCATCATCTCAACGTGAGCAGGAACTGAAGAAGAACCTGCGAACTGAGCGTCAGAGTGCATACGGCCAAGAGTGTCGGTCATACCGTAAGAGGCAGGACCTGCAGCCATGTTGTCTGGGTGGAGTGTACGACCTGTACCACCACCAGAAGCTACTGAGAAGTAAGGCTTGCCAGCCAGCACGCGCTCCTTCTTGTATGTACCAGCTACTGGGTGCTGGAAACGAGTTGGGTTGGTCGAGTTACCTGTGATGGAAACATCGACATTCTCCTTCCAAAGGATGGCAACACCCTCACGAACGTCGTCAGCGCCGTAGCAGTTCACCTTGGCACGAGGACCGTCAGAGTAAGCCTTGGTCTTCACCACTTTCAGCTCGCCAGTGAAGTAGTCGAACTGAGTCTGCACGTATGTGAAGCCGTTGATACGAGAGATAATCATGGCAGCGTCCTTGCCAAGACCGTTGAGGATGCAACGGAGTGGCTTCTTGCGCACCTTGTTGGCCATCTCAGCAATCTTGATGGCACCTTCTGCAGCAGCGAATGACTCGTGACCTGCAAGGAAGGCAAAGCACTCTGTCTCCTCGCGGAGCAGACGGGCAGCGAGGTTACCGTGACCGATACCCACTTTGCGGTCGTCAGCCACAGAACCAGGAATGCAGAATGCCTGGAGACCGATGCCGATAGCCTCGGCAGCGTCAGCAGCGTTCTTGCAGCCCTTCTTGATAGCGATAGCAGAACCTACCACGTAAGCCCACTTAGCGTTCTCGAAGCAGATGCGCTGTGTTTCTTCACAAGTCATGTAGGGGTCGAGACCTGCCTTCTCGCAGATTTCGTTTGCCTCTTCGATAGAGGAAATGCCGTTCTCGTTCAAAGCAGCCAAAATCTGCTTCATGCGACGGTCTTGTGATTCGAATTTCACTTCTCTAATCATAGTCTGTTTCCTCCTTTATTATTCTTTACGTGGGTCAATAGATTTAACAACTCCCTGTTCTGGCTTTGTGCGACCGTAAGTGCCAGTGACGCTCTTGAGTGCCTCATTAGCGTCCATGCCCTTCTTGACAGCCTCCATGAACTTGCCCATGTGAACATACTCGTAACCGCACACCTCGTTGTCCTCGTCGAGGAACATCTTAGTGATGTAACCCTCAGTGAGCTGAAGGTAGCGAGTGCCCTTCACCTTGGTGCCGTAGAGTGTACCGCACTGAGAAACGAGTCCCTTGCCAAGGTCTTCGAGACCTGCGCCAATCACGAGACCGCCCTCAGAGAAAGCGGACTGAGTACGACCGTAAACAATCTGGAGGAAGAGTTCGCGCATAGCTGTGTTGATAGCGTCGCAAACGAGGTCGGTGTTGAGTGCCTCAAGGATAGTCTTGCCTGGGAGAATCTCCGATGCCATAGCAGCAGAGTGAGTCATACCAGAGCAACCGATGGTCTCAACGAGACACTCCTCGATGATACCTTCCTTCACATTGAGAGACAGCTTACAGCAACCCTGCTGTGGAGCACACCAGCCAATACCGTGTGTCATGCCAGAGATGTCCTTAATCTCCTTTGCCTGAATCCACTTTCCCTCTTCGGGGATAGGAGCCGGTCCGTGATTAGGGCCTTTGGCTACACAGCACATTTCCTGTACTTCTTTTGAATAAACCATAAAATGAATACTGTTAATTAGTTAAAAAATATGTGTTTCACATTCATACTGTTTGCAAAAGTAGTAAATAAAAATAGAAAGTGAGAAGAAAATGGGGAAAATCTTTTCAAAAAACTGTATTTTTTTTGTCGAGAGTAAGAAAAGCAGTAACTTTGTCGCACTGAATTTTACGATTAGCTAACTTTTTTAACGAAATCCAAAATGAAAAAAGAAATGAAAAACTGTTGGAGTATTGCTGTCGCCACACTTTTGGCTATGGGCAATACGAACGTGGTCATAGCACAAACAAAGTTAGAGGCCCAATCCACCACCGTGACCACGACGGAAACATCAACCTCGCTGGCAGAACCTGACTGTGCTGCCCCTAAAGGCAAGGAAATTTACATTCCTGAAGACTTAAAGGAGAATGACTTCACCCGAGCCGACTCGAAGTGGAGCTATGCCCGTTGTGCCTACACCGACGACATCATCGTCTTTTGGGAGAAGCCCTTCGGTGCAGACCTTGGCAAGGCACCTGACCTCGACGGCCACAACATGAAGGTGAATCTCCCTAACTTGCTCGAACGCTTGCAGACGTTCTACGATTTTTACAAGAACGAACTCAAATTCATCAAACCAGGCTCTAATGCCGACCGCTATCGGATGATGGTGATGCTCAACTATTCGCTTGAAGGAACGGCCTACGGAGGCGACTACGATGGAGTGATTGGTGCGCTCTGGATTGCTCCCAACCGTGTACAAGACCAGAAGCTGAATTGCATCGCCCACGAACTTGGACACTCGTTCCAATCAATGATTGCATGCGACAAGCAGGGCAAAGGTGGTATGGCTGGCGGTTTCTTCGAGATGACGAGTCAATGGATGCTTTGGAACGTCAACCCCGAATGGCCTACCGACGAGAATTACCACTGGAAAGCCTTCATCGACCATGCCAACCTCCGTTTCCTCGATAGCGAGAACATCTATCACTCACCTTATCTGCTCGAATATTGGAGCATGAAGCACGGCCTAACGGTTATTGCCGACGTGTTCCGCGAGGGGATGCCAGGCGAAGACCCTGCTTCCACTTACATGCGGATGTTCAACCTCACCAACGAGGACTTTGCCCGCGAAGCCGTTGACTGCTATTCTCGCCTCCTCACCTTCGACTTCCCCGGCAAGCATGACATGAACAAGAAGTATGCTGGCGAGTTTGTCAACCAGAAGCCCTTGGGGGTGTTTGGTGCGAATGTTATCAAGCTTGACACGCAGGGTAAAAAGGTGGCAAAGGTGAAATTCGCTGGAGCCGACAAACAGGATGGCTATGCCTATCGCCTTGTGGCGGTGAACGCAGATGCCAAAGCTACTTACGGCGACATCCTCACGGGTCAGAAAGGCACGCTAAAGCTCGCCCTCCCTGCCGACACGAAAGACGTGTATCTCGTCGTGACGGGCTATCCCTTGGGAGCATACAAGCCCTATACCTTCAATCCTTACAGCCAAGAGAAACCCGAAGAACCACATATCTACACATATCATATAAAATAAGCATGAAACACTTTTTTTCTTTCCTGTGCATGGTGGCATCCATGCTCACGATGCAGGCACAAACATCCATGAAGGAGACACTCACATCGCCTGACGGTGTGCTCAAAGTGTATATCAACACGCACAATAACAACCTCAGCTACATCATCTACGAAGGGGATTTGTTCAAAGACCGTATCGTCTATGCGATTGATAATGCGATTGCCCTCAACATGGAGGGGATGGGCAAGAACCAATATACGGTTTCCAAACCCAAATTGGTGAAGGAACATTTCGATGCGCCCAACTACAAGTTCACTTCGTTTGACGATGCTTACAACCAAGTCATTGTGAAGAACAAGAACGGAGTGAATGTGGAGTTCCGCGCTTACAACAGTGGCGTCGCCTACCGTTTCTTCCTCACAGGTTTCAACCGAGAGTGGAAAGTGCTCAACGAAGTGGCAGCGTTCAACTTCGGCGACGACCACATCGCCTACCTGCCCTACTCCACCAATGCCAAGAACCCCAAGGCGATGGCCTTCCAAGCGACTTACGATGTGAGTCCCCTGTCCCAAACCAAGCCGCTGGAAGCCTTCCTCCCTGCCACCATCGACTGCGGCAAGGCGAAGGTGACGATTCTTGAGACGGACGTGGAGGACTATCCCGGTATGTTCCTCTTGCCTGGAGGCGACAGGGTTACGGGCGGAAAGCGTTTAGGAGGGGGAACCATAGAGGGGCTTCGTGCCGACTTTGCCCAATACCCCAAAGCGTTCGACTTCTACCCTTGGCGTGTGCAGAAGTATGTGACTGACACCGAAGACTATATTGCAAAAGGAAAAGGCAATCGGACTTTCCCGTGGCGAGTGCTTGCCATCACCCACGACGACAAGGAGATGCCCACGAACACGCTGGCTTATCAGCTTGCAGCTCCTTCGAGGTTAAAGGGCGATGCATCATGGATAAAGCCAGGGAAAGTGGCTTGGGACTGGTGGAACGACTGGGGATTGAGCGGCGTGGATTTTAAGGCTGGCATCAACCAGCAGACTTATAAGTACTACATAGACTTTGCCGCCAAGCACGGGTTGGAATACATCATTCTTGACGAAGGTTGGTATGACCCCAAGAGTGGCGATATGCTCACCGTCATCCCCGACCTCAACCTCCCCGAACTGGTGCGCTACGGTCAGCAGAAGGACGTGGGCATCATCCTATGGACTGTGTTCAATGTGCTGGATGCTCAGTTAGATGAGGCTTGCAGAAAATATGCCGACATGGGCATCAAGGGCTTCAAGGTGGACTTTCTGGACAGGTACGACCAAGAAGGTGTCAACATGATTTACCGCATCGCCGAGCGTTGCGCCCAGAGCCATTTGATGCTTGACTATCACGGCATCTTCGCGCCACAAGGCATCCAACGCACATGGCCTAACGTCATCAACTTCGAGGCGGTGTTTGGAATGGAGGAAGTGAAGTGGACTCAGCGCGAAAAGGGTGTGGAGAACGGTAAGAGCTACGACCGCCCCTCGAAGGACATGCCCACCTACGATGTCACGTTCCCCTTCATCCGTGGCATGGCTGGCTCTGTAGATTTCACCCCTGGCGGTATGCGTAACGCCACTGCCGCCGACTTCCAACCGATGTATTACAATCCTGTCACGATGGGCACTCGCTGCCACCAACTGGCTCACTACATCGTGCATGACTCTCCCCTCACGATGCTGGCAGACAACCCTACCATCTATGAACAAGAACTTGAATGTACCGAGTTTATCGCCTCACTTCCAACGGTGTATGATGAGATGAAAGTGCTGAGTGGTAAGATGGGCGAATACCTCATCGTGGCGCGTCGACAAGGCAGCAACTGGTATGTGGCTGGCGAGACGAACTGGGACAGCCGCGATGTGGAGGTTCCTGCCGATTTCCTCCCTGCTGGCACTTACGAGTTAACCGCTTTCATGGATGGCATCAACGCTGACAAGGTGGCCACCGACTACCAAGTGTGGCAACAGACATTCACACTACCCTACACCACCCACGAAACGGTGAAGGTTCACATGGCCAGCGGCGGCGGTTTTGCGGCAAAACTCATCAAGAAATAAAAAATATCTTAAAAGACAAGTCATATTTTGAAAGGCTTGTCTTTTTTTATTGAAAAAATGCTTAACTTTGCGACTCGAAAGCAGCCGGACGGTCTGCCGCTGGCAGTTCTTCGGAACTGAAAGAGGAAAGTCCGGGCAGCACAGGGCATCCCACTTCCTAATGTAGAAGCAATCCGTGAGGGTTGAGTAATGCAGAAGAAAATAACAACAGCCCCGACTTTGGCTTTTGTTTTGTCATCTTTTCAAGTGATAAATGTTTAGTAACTGCCATTGTCGAGGCTGAAATGGTGAGAAGGTGAGGTAAAAGCTCACCAGCGGCATGGCGACATGTCGGCTGTGCATCTTGGGAGCTGCAAGTTCATGTAAACCACCGCCACAAGGGTTGCCCGCCCGATTGTTTCGGTGGAGGGTAGAACGCTTGAGCCATGGGGTGACTCATGGCGTAGATAAATGGCAGACACACACGAATGTACAATGTACGATGTATAGTGTACGATGTGTGTACAGAACCCGGCTTATAGTCCGACTGCTTTCTTTTTGTTTAATTGGTGTTAAATCACCGACGTGGGAACTAAACTTTTGGTAAGAAAGAATGGTCTAACACACTGAATTGAATAAACAAGATAAATAATGAACAAGAAACATTGCATGGCCGCACTATCGCTATTGTTGACGGGTAGTTTGGCTTACGGACAAAAGACTTGGACACTTCAAGAATGTCTGGACTATGCCCTTGCCAACAACATCCAATTGCAACAAAAGAAGATAGCTGTGGCATCCGACCATGAGGATGTGCTGCAGAGTCAATCTGCACTGTTCCCTTCTGTGTCTTTCAGCACCAATCAGAATGTGTCATGGCGACCGTTTGCCGAAACCACCATCAACCTGACGAACGGTTCAATGACAACGAACAAAAACACCGTTTCGTATAATGGCTCCTACGGCATCAACGCCAACTGGACTGTGTGGAACGGTAATCGTAACATCAACACCATCAAGCAGAACAAGCTAACCGAGCAGATGGCGGAATTGGACGTGGAACAACAAGCGAACAGCATCCAAGAACAGATAACCCAACTCTATGTGCAGATTCTCTATGAAACAGAGGCTGTAAAAGTGTGCAAGGAAATCATTAAGGCCAGCGAACTACAGCGTGACCGCGCTCAGGCAATGGTAGAGGTGGGTAGTTTGGCTCGTGTTGACCTTGTACAACTGGAGGCACAAGTCAATCAAGATATGTATTCGTTGACTCAAACTCAGACACAGCTGGCCAACTACAAGCTACAACTGAAGCAGTTACTGGAAATACACGATGAAGAAGCCTTTGAGGTGGTCATTCCTGATGTCTCAGACGAAAAGGTGCTTAGTGCCATCCCCAACGAACAAGCTGTGTATAATGCCGCTTTGGAGAACCGCCCAGAGATTCAGTCGAGTAAGCTGAACATCGAATCCTCGGAAATCGCCATTGCTTCGGCACGTGCTGGCTATATGCCAACTGTATCGCTCTCAGCCAGCCTCGGCAGTAATAATTCGTCGGGGCAAGAGACGGCTTTTATGAAGCAAATCAAGAACAACATGAGCAACTCCTTCGGTTTGACGGTTTCGGTGCCCATCTTCGATAACCATCAAGCACGAACGAACATCCGTAAAGCAAAATATGCACGGCAGTCCAGTGAGTTGAATTTGCAGGAACAACAAAAGCAACTTTACTCGACGGTGGAAAACTTTTGGTTGAACGCCACAGCTTTGCAGCAGCAGTACATCTATGCTAAAGCCAACGTGGAAAGTATGCAGGAAAGCTACAACTTGGTCAGCGAGCAATTCAACCTCGGACTGAAAAACATCGTAGAGTTAACGACCAGCAAGAACAACTTGCTACAAGCTGAGCAGCAACTGCTCCAAACAAAATATACAGCATTGTTCAACTATGCCATGCTAAACTTCTATGCAGGAGAAGATATTCGTCTATAAATATAAATAATGTGTAACACACTTAATACAAAGAAAAACAATGAAACTTCGCAACATATTCGCCATCTGCATGATAGCAGCCACACTCGCCGCTTGTAGCGAGGGAACAAAAGTAAACTATTCCACTTCTCCTGTGGAGAAACAGAACATCAGCACCAGCATCACCGCCACGGGTACTATCGAACCTGTGACGGAGGTGGAAGTAGGTACACAAGTGTCGGGCATCATCGACCGCATCTACGTGGACTACAACTCTGAGGTTCACCGCGGTCAAGTCATCGCCGAACTTGACAAGACAAATTTGCTCTCTGAATTGGCATCAGCACAGAGTAATCTCTCTAACGCACAATCATCGCTCAACTACCAGTCGGCTAACTATAAGCGTTACAAGACACTTTATGACAAAGGACTTGTTTCCGCCAACGACTATGAGAATGCCAAACTGAGCTACGAACAGGCTTTGCAGCAAGTGAAGGTGCAACAGCAGAACGTACAGAAGGCCCAGACCAACCTTGGCTATGCCACCATCACCTCACCCATCGATGGTGTGGTGCTTTCGAAGGAAGTGGAAGAAGGACAGACCGTAGCTTCTGCCATGACTACCCCCACCCTTTTCATCATCGCCCAAGATTTGACCGACATGCGTGTGATAGCAGACATCGACGAGGCAGACATCGGCGGTGTGAAGGAAGGACAGCGTGTGACTTTCACGGTAGATGCCTTCCCCGATGACACCTTTGAAGGGGCTGTCACGCAGGTGCGCCAACAAGCAACTACCGAAAGCAATGTGGTGACCTACGAAGTGGTTATCTCCGCTCCCAACGACCAACTGAAACTGAAGCCTGGACTCACAGCCAACGTGACCATCTACACTTTGGAAAAGAACGGTGTGTTGGCTGTTCCTGCCCGTGCCCTCCGCTTCACACCCAACGAAGCATTGTTGCAGGAAGGGGAGACGGTAGAAGACGTGGAGGCACCTTTCAAGGTTTGGACGAAGGAAGGTAATGTATTCAAGGCACACAAAGTGGAAGTGGGCACCAGTAACGGGATGCTCACCGAAATCGTGTCGGGTGTGGCAGCAGGTACCGAAGTGCTCACGGACTTCGAAATTATCGGCGGTGAAGAAGAACAGGCAGAAGAGACTACATCTAACCCCTTCATGCCACGCCCACGAAACAACCGTAACAACAAAAACGCCAACGGTGGTGCTAACGGCAGCAACGGCGGCTTTGGCGGTGGTAACAAAACTCCTAACGGTAACGGAAATTTCCCCAAAAGATGAACGAACAGAAAGATAAACGTAAAGTAGTCATCGAACTCGATAATGTGAAGCGATACTTTCAAGTCGGTTCCGAAACCGTAAAAGCCCTGCGTGGTGTCAGCTTCAAGATTTACGAAGGTGAGTTCGTGACCATTCAAGGAACGTCTGGTTCGGGCAAATCGACCCTGCTCAATCAGCTGGGATGTCTCGACACGCCCACCTCTGGCGAATATTACCTGGACGGCACCCCTGTCCGCAAAATGAGTAAGAAACAGCGTGCCAAACTGCGTAACCGCAAGATTGGCTTTGTGTTCCAGAACTATAATTTGTTGGCCAAGACCACTGCCGTGGAGAACGTGGAGCTACCGCTGATGTACAACAACAAGTATAATGCTGCCCAACGACGTGCTGCGGCCGTGAAGGCTCTCCAAGAAGTGGGACTCGGTGACCGTCTCGACCATAAGAGCAATCAGATGTCAGGTGGTCAGATGCAGCGTGTGGCCATTGCCCGAGCTTTGGTCAACAACCCTGCTGTGCTTTTGGCAGACGAGGCAACGGGTAACCTCGACACTCGCACGTCCTTCGAGATGCTGGTGCTCTTCCAGAAACTCCATCAGGAGGGACACACCATCATCTTCGTGACCCACAACCCCGAAATTGCCGAATATGCCTCACGCAACATCAACCTGCGTGATGGCAAAATTCGCGAAGACACCATCAACACCAACATCAAGTCGGCAGCCGAAGCACTTGCTGCTCTGCCCAAACCTCAAGACGACTAAACAATGAACATACTCAACCTTTTCAAAGTCAGCATTAACGCTGTGGCGAACAACAAGATGCGTTCGTTCCTCTCCATGCTTGGCATCATCATCGGTGTGGCAGCCGTCATCATCATGATGTCCATCGGACAAGGTTCTAAGGAGAGCATCCGTAAGGAACTCTCCACGATGGGAACCAACCTGCTCACCATCCGTCCAGGAGCCGACATGCGTGGTGGTGTGCGCCAAGACCCCTCTGCCATGCAGACGCTCAAGATGGCTGACTACCAACGCATTCTCAACGAAAAGAAGTTCGTCAGCTATGTTTCGCCCGAAGTAACCTCGTCTGGACAGGTCATCTACGGCAACAACAATACGACCAGCACCATCTACGGCGAATCGACTGAATACCTCGACATCAAGCAATGGGATTTGGAAGAGGGTGTCAACTTCAACGAAGAAGACATCCGAAAGGCAGCCAAGGTATGTGTGGTGGGACAAACCATCGTTAAAGAACTCTTTGGCGAAGGTAAGGAAAACGAAGCTATCGGCAAGAACATCCGCTTCAAGTCCATCCCTTTGCGCATCGTCGGTGTACTGAAAAGTAAGGGCTACAACTCTTGGGGCATGGATCAAGACAACGTCATCATCGCGCCCTACACCTGTGTGATGAAGCGTATCGCCGCCCAGACTTATTTCTCCTCCATCGTCTGCTCCGCACTCACCGAGGAACTCTCAGATGCTGCCATCGAGGAACTCACCCAAATGCTGCGTAGCAACCATAAGCTGAAAGCTGAAGCTGTGGACGACTTCACCATCCGTTCACAGGCAGAAATGATGGAGACCATGTCGTCCACCATGGACACCGTCACCATCATTCTCGTAGTAGCAGCCGCTTTCTCTCTCCTTGTGGCAGGTATCGGCATTATGAACATCATGCTCGTATCCGTCACCGAACGCACCAAAGAGATAGGTCTGCGTATGGCAGTCGGAGCCACAGGCATGGTCATCTCCTTGCAGTTCCTGATTGAGTCCGTGCTTATTTCATTGACCGGAGGACTCTTAGGTGTCATATTAGGAAGTCTTGTGGGAGAATTTATCGTGCCCATGTTCGGTATGCCATCCAGCATTCCAGCATGGTCCATCTACGTTTCCTTTGCCGTCTGCACCTTCATTGGTATTATCTTCGGTTACATTCCTGCTCGGAAGGCCGCCAACATGGATCCCATTGAAGCCATCCGACACGAATAAAAAACATTCAACCAATCATTCTTTTTGACGATGAAACTCATCTTATCTCTTCTATTGGCTATTGTGGTCACTCCATCCCTCCATGCCCAATCGCTCAAAGACCTCTTCCTCAAGATGCCGCAAGAAGTGTGTCCTGCCTTGTCAGAATACAATCGGCTGGAGCTGGTTGACAACCAACGGAATGGGAAACCCATGCAGACACGCAACCTGTTTAACTCCTATTCCAAGATGGAAACCTTGACCGATAGCCACGCCCGTCTCATCGTTTCGCAAAACTCTGAGAAAGAGATGCTCATGCTCCCTCAAAGCGATGGGACAAAAATCATCATGGTGGTTAATACCGTCTTCTGCGACAGCATCCCCGATGCCTCCATCTGTTTCTATTCTACGAACTGGAAGCCACTGACTACAACCGATTATATCGATGCGCCTATAGCCACCGACTTTCGAATAATCAGCGTGTCGCCTTTGGAGACTCAACTCACCATCAAGACACACAATCCTCTTTCTCTCAACGTGGATGGAGTCCCTCAAAATAGCTCAACCACGACTGACGAGCACACCACCAACTATCAGTGGGATGCCGACCAAAATCGCTTTACACGCCACTGACCCTCTCTTTTATGAAGACACGGATTTTGTATGCATTCATATTATTAGGTTCGTTCTCCTGTGCTGTCCTTGCTCAGGAGAACGGGACTTTTTCGGAGCGTATTAAAACGTTACAGGTGAAGGTAAATGGGCAGTGGGGAGAGCCACCTGTCATGCTGTTGGGTGGACGAAATTGGGTGGTAATCAGTTTCGATGACTTGCAGGCGAGCTATCAGCGATATACCTATACCATCACGCACTGCAACGCCGACTGGAAACAGAGCGACTTGCTGACCAGTGAATATATGACGGGATTCAACGACCAGCGCATTGACGACTACGAGCCAGCTATAGGTACGGAGATGAGCTACTGCCACTACACACTCATGCTTCCCAACGAGGACACACAGCTGTTGGTGTCGGGCAACTATCGGGTGGACATCTTTGAGGATGGTGAGGATGAGCCTGTCGCTCAGGCTTGTTTCTCCATCATCGAGCCAAAGGTAGGTGTAGAGATAGACGTGACTTCGAACACCGACATCGACACTTACGAGGCACACCAGCAGGTGAACTTCGCTGTGAACTACAGAGGCTATACCGTCAGCAATCCCGTGAACGAGTTTAAGTATATCGTGCAGCAAAACCATCGATGGGACAACCATGCTACGGATTTGCGCCCCACCTTGATGCAGGTGAACCGCCTCGTCTTCAACCACAATCGTGCGCTCATCTTTCCTGCTGGTAACGAATATCGCCGCTTTGAGATACTGGACGAATACGTGCCGACGATGCGAGTTGACGAGATGACACGTGAGGGCGACTACTACCATGCATGGCTCTTTGCCGACGAACAACGCATCAACTACCTCTACGACCAAGACCAAGATGGCCGCTATTGGGTGAGAAACGGCGACAATGTGGAGAACGACACAGAGAGCGACTATTTCTTTACGCATTTTACGCTTCAGATGCCGCAAGTGGCTGGAGGGGATGTGTATCTGTTTGGTGACTTGACCAACAACCGCATGGATGAAGAATACAAGATGACCTATAACCTGCTGGAGCATCAGTACGAACTGGTGACACCCTTGAAGCAAGGTTCGTATAATTATATGTATATGTACTGTCGGGAGGGCAACACGGTGGGAGAGACACGTCCCTGTGAGGGCGATTTCCATCAGACAGAAAATGAGTATTATGTCTATGTGTATCACCGTCCTTTCGGACTCAGATACGATAAACTAGTTGGATTCCAAAAACTAAAATACAAAGAATGAGAACATTCATCTTGATGATACTATTAACTTTGCCTTGCTACGGCAATTCGCAAAGTTTTCAAAGCAGATTGACGGAGTGGGCTGGCAACTACAGCCGAACGGACTGCAACATACATCCGTCGAATGTGGTGTCGTGCGATGTGGATAGCAAAGAAGAATCCATCCGCATCGTGATGGGTGGCGGTTTCCAAGAGCAGTACTTCACACCAGAAGTGGTGGAGAGGGTCTATCAAGAAGTGCGTTCTATGCTGCCCGACAGCCAGAAGAAATATGACCTTACGATTGTGACGGATGGACGTGCTATCGAAGACCTTGTGCCCAACATCTTCCGACGCGGAAAGAGAGACCGTACACGACAGTTGTCGGAAACCTATCGAGGGGAACCATGGGTGAAGAACATGTCGCGTCCGTATGTGGCTCCGCAGGGATTGGAAGGTAACCACATCGCTCTATGGCAGAGTCATGGCCGATACTATAAAACAGACAAGGAGGATTGGTATTGGCAACGGCCGAGATTGTTCTGCACCACGGAAGACCTTTTCTCGCAAACATTTGTCGTTCCCTTCATCATTCCCATGCTACAAAACGCTGGAGCCGTGGTGTTTACGCCGAGGGAGCGTGACTACCAGCGCCATGAAGTGATAGTGGACAACGACCAGCCCAACCGAAACGGCACCTACATCGAGTCGTTCCGCCACAAACAGAAGAAAATCAAATGGCAGACAACCCCTCGACATGGTTTCGCCCACTATAAAAACATCTACGAGTCGTGCGATTCGCCTTTTGTCGATGGTTCCGCCCGTTATGTACCCACAGTTTCTTCCGCCAAGGATGAAGGGATTGCCCAATGGATTCCCAACATTCCCGAGGAAGGACGATATGCCGTGTATGTGACCTACCAATCCTACGAAAACTCCATCACGGATGCCACCTACACCGTCTTCCACAAAGGCGGCATGACTGAATTTCACGTGAACCAACGGATGGGTGGAGGCACTTGGGTCTATCTCGGCACGTTCGATTTCGATGCAGGTGAACACGACTACGGCATGGTGGCACTTAGCAACCGAAGCAACCACAAAGGCATCATCACTGCCGATGCCGTGCGGTTTGGTGGTGGCATGGGAAATATCGTGCCAGCGGGACACAGAGGCAGGGTTCGTCCGTCAGGACTTCCACGATGGGCAGAGGCTGCAAAATATAGTGTACAGTGGTTTGGCTTCCCCTATAAGATACACACAGAACCGTTTGGAGAGAACGACTACAACAATGACATCAACGCGCGTTCGGCAGCTGTCAACCATCTCTCTGGGCGATCCATCTATAATCCGAAACGAGAAAACGGCTTGGGAGTCCCTCTCGACCTCACCGTAGCCTTCCACACCGATGCGGGTGTCAGGACAAACGACGACTTTATCGGTTCATTAAGTGTTTACATGACCGATTTCAACGAAGGAAAGACAGGGGCAAATTTGGACAGGTATGTGTCACGCGACCTCGCCAGTATGTTCCTCACCAACCTGACGACCGACCTGAAAAAGTACCACTGGATGGTGCGCCAGTTGTGGAACCGAAACTATGGTGAGGCACGTGCCCCCATGACACCAGCTTGCATTCTTGAAATGCTGTCACACCAGAACTTTGCCGACATGCGCCTTGCGTACGACCCACACTTCAAGTTCGACCTGAGCCGTTCCATCTACAAGACCATCGTCAAGTTCATCGCGACAGAGTATCAACGCGATTATGTGATACAGCCACTCCCCGTCGAGAACTTTTCCATCCATCTGAACGAGAAG
Source organism: uncultured Bacteroidales bacterium (assembly GCA_902800305.1). Lineage (GTDB taxonomy): Bacteria > Bacteroidota > Bacteroidia > Bacteroidales > Bacteroidaceae > Minthosoma. Next base: position 65,677 of record CADCDP010000020.1, on the reverse strand, counting down.
AAACAAACCGCCACCTTGTCGTGGGATGCTGTGCTCGACCCTCTCGAACCGACCGCCAAGCCCAAAGCTTACATCGTCTATACACGACGAGGTTATCAAGGGTTCGACAATGGCACCCTTGTTCGCGGCACAAGCCACACGGTCACGTTGACTCCCAATGAAGTCTATTCGTTCAAAGTGACAGCACTCAACGACGGCGGCGAAAGTTTCCCCTCCGAGGTGCTTTCGTGCGGTGTTTCATCCAAGAACAAAGGCACCGTGCTGGTGGTCAATGCCTTCACTCGATTGGAGGGGCCACAGATAGTCAGCACCTCAACACAAGCAGGTTTCGACCTCGATGCCGACCCAGGAGTGCCCTACGGAGCCTACACCGGCTTTTGTGGCAGACAACGCAGTTTCGACCGTTCGAAGGCTGGCAGTGAGGCAAGCGATGGACTGGGAGCCAGTGGCATGGAACTGGAAGGTCAAATCGTCATGGGCAACACCTTCGACTACGCTTCCATCCACGGTCATGCCATCATGCTGAGCAGAAACCACTCCTTCACATCGTGCAGTGAGATGTCCCTACACAAAAGCCGCATCTCGCTCTCCGATTACCCCATTGTCGATGTCATTTACGGCACACAGAAGCAGTTCAACAGCCAGACGAATGCCCTCATCGAAAAGTATTACGCTCAGGGGGGGAAAGTGTTGCTCAGTGCGGCCAATGCTGGATGCCCATCCATCGGAGGAACGGTGACCAAAAGCGTTCAACCGAAATCCATCAAGACACTCTCTGGCTGTGGCCTCACGTTCGACATCTATCGGGAGATGAACCCCGAAAGTTACAGTGTCCCTGCGCCCTCTGTCCTTGCTCCTTCAGGAAAGGCTTTTGCCATCCTCACCTACTCCGATGGTTCATACGCAGCCATTGCTCAACAAGGCCGTTTCATCCGTCTTGGCTTCCCCTTGGAGAGCATCACAGACCGACATAAACTGAATGCGCTGACAAGAGCATTCCTCACCTTCTTAGAGTAAAGTTTAAACTTTACAAATGAACTTTAAACTTTAACCTTTAAACATTAAACTTTACATGTATAAGATTCAAACCAATGCTTCTGGCACACGCACCATCGACGTATCAGAAGAGCACCTGCAAACGATAGAGAAATATTCCTTGTTGAAAGGGCTTGTGCCATCCAACGGCATGGTGGATGAGACCACGTTGGAAACCTTGAAGCACAACGTGAAGTCCATCATCCTCAACGATGCCATCGAAGATAACAAAGCGCTCTGCGACCTTTGCTTCAACGTGCTCTACCACGACAACATGAAAGTGTATGGGCTGAAAGAACTCATCATGCTCTATGTAGGATGGAAGGACAGCAAAGAAGCATGACATGGTTGCCCACCACCCGTAAAGAGCTGGAACGCCTCGGCTGGGATGCTTTGGATGTCATCCTCTTTTCGGGCGATGCCTACGTTGACCACCCTTCGTTTGCAGCGGCAGTCATTGGTCGAGTGCTCGAAGCCGAAGGGTTGCGGGTAGCCATTGTGCCCCAGCCCGACTGGCATGGCGACTATCGTGACTTCAAGAAACTCGGTCGGCCTCGTCTTTTCTTCGGCATTGCTCCTGGAGCGATGGACTCGATGGTGAACAAATACACCGCCAACAAGCGTCTCCGCTCCGAAGATGCCTACTCGCCCGATGGACGCCCCGACTTGCGTCCCGACTACCCCACCATCGTCTATACCCAAATCCTCAAACAACTCTATCCTGATGTCCCCGTAGTCTTGGGCGGTATCGAGGCCAGCCTTCGTCGTCTCACCCACTACGACTACTGGCAAGACCGTCTGGAAAAGTGCATCCTTTGTCCATCGGGAGCCGACCTGCTCATCTACGGCATGGGAGAGAAGCCCATCGTTTCGTTGGCAAAGCTCTTGGCAGAACAAGACCGTGAAATCGACGTGAAGACCTTCCGAAACCTCATGGCACGTTTCCCGCAGCAACAAACGGTTTCCTTGCTTCCGAAGCAAGACATCCCCGGAGGCATCCGTCCCAATGACATCGTGCTGCACAGCCACACCGAATGTATCCGCAACAAGAAGGCACAAGCAGAGAATTTCCGCCACATCGAAGAAGAGTCCAACAAATACGCCGCCCAACGCATTCTGCAAGAAGTGGATGGACTATATGCGGTGGTCAATCCCCCCTACCAGCCACTCACCCAAGACGAGCTTGACCGCTCCTTCGACCTTCCCTACACCCGTCTGCCCCACCCCAAATACCGAGGCAAGCGCATCCCGGCCTACGAGATGATTAAGTTTTCCGTCTGCCTCCATCGGGGCTGTTTCGGCGGTTGTGCCTTCTGCACCATTTCCGCCCATCAAGGCAAATTCATCACTTCACGCAGCAAGGAGAGCATTCTTCGAGAAGTGAAAGCCATCACACAGATGCCTGATTTTAAGGGTTATCTGAGCGACCTTGGTGGCCCATCCGCCAACATGTACGCCATGCACGGCAAACGCCTCGACCTCTGCCACCAGTGCAAACGTCCCTCCTGCATCCACCCCAAGATTTGCCCCAACCTTAACACCGACCACTCTGCCCTGCTCGACATCTACCATGCCGTCGATGCTCTGCCTGGCATCAAAAAAAGCTTTATCGGTTCGGGGGTTCGCTATGACCTCCTGCTTCACGACACAGGCGACGAACGCATCAACGCCGCCAACCGCAAATACACCGAAGAGCTGATTACCAAGCATGTCAGCGGCCGTCTCAAAGTAGCTCCCGAACACACCTCCGACCGTGTGCTTGACCTCATGCGGAAACCCTCTTTCCGCCTCTTCTACGACTTCAAACGCATTTTCGACGACATCAACCGTCGCCAACACCTCCACCAACAAATCATCCCTTACTTTATCAGTTCCCACCCTGGTTGCACGCCCGAAGATATGGCAGAACTGGCTGTACTGACCAAAGACCTCCATTTCCAGCTCGAACAGGTGCAGGACTTTACTCCCACCCCCATGACCGTCTCCACCGAGACATGGTACACGGGCTTCCATCCCTACACCCTTCAGCCCATTCCCTCTGCTAAGACCCCCAAAGAAAAGCTTGCCCAGCGTCAGTTCTTCTTCTGGTACAAGCCTTCTGAACGGCAAAACATCATCCGCGAACTACGCAAGATGAACCGTACCGACCTCATCAACAAACTTTTCGGAGGAAAGGGAAAGTAAAACCTTCAGTCAGATCCACCTCGACAATAACAGCACCCCCGACCACTCGGAAGTGAGGGGTCGGGGGTGGAAGTGAGGGTTGGATGACTTTTTACCAAGCAAATTGCCAAGGGTCGGCACTTACGGACTCGCCACCATATCTCAGTGCTTCGCCATTGTCAAGACCTATAACTCGTAGAAAGCACTCCTTTGTGTCAAGCATCGGCAAAGACTTTGCCATCGCCAAGCGTGATTTGTAGTTGGGTGTACTCGCTGTGGAAATCGTTTCTCAAACGATTGAGGTAACGACGGCACTCCCAATGGCACATAGGAAGATCGTGGAGCAAGTAGTTACCGCAGGTCTCAGGCGTTGTAGCAGGAACTTCCGTCTGTGTGAGCATCCAATCCAGACACTCGATGGTGAGCTGACGCATATCCTCGACGGAGTAGGAGCCAGTCATGATGATATACATGCCCGTGAGACACCCCATCGGACCTACATAGACGACATCGTCCTTGACCGCAGAGTTGCGGAACCACGTTGCCATCAAGTGCTCCATGCTGTGCATGGCGGCAGGAGCGACTGCTGGCTCTTTGTTGGGTTCGGTGATGCGGAGGTCGAATGTTGTAAAACCCTTATCCTCACGAGAGACGTAGATGCCTGGCTTCAGATGGGTATGATCAATCGTAAAGCTTTGTATTACTTCCATAAATTGGTTACTTTATTGTTTCCTGTTAAGTTTCGGATATTTCATTTCTTTAGGTTTTAGGATGCAAAGTTAGGAAAAAACGAAGAATCATGCAATAAAAGAGGTGTGGCAATTGAGAATTTACACGAAATGGACATATCTTTAAAGAGGGAAGGAACCCTTCAAAAGGAAGCCCGTAACCACTTTTGCCGTATGCCCGTAGCCTCTTTTAGCTGATGCCCGTAACCACTTTTGCCGTATGCCCGTAGCCTCTTTTAGCTGATGCCCGTAACCACTTACAAATATAAGAAGGATTTACAGAAATACAAGTAGGATTTGTACAAATTTAAGAAGTATTTGTACAAATCCTACTTATGTTTGAAAGTCATCAGAAGTGCCCTCACGGAAAAAACGGATGGGAGCCGTGAAAGCATGGTGGCTTCCCTAATTCAGTGCAAATATACGAATTTTTTTCGACTTTGTCAAGTGCTGAGGACACTATTTTGCCTAAAACTTCGACGAAGTCAATCTATCAACGTGGAAATCACTCTGTCCAAATCGGTTAGATAGAGCATGTTGGGGCCATCGGAAAGGGCTTTGTCGGGGTCGGGGTGTACTTCGAAGAAGTATCCGTTGGCTCCAAAGGCTTTGGCGGCAAGTGCCATAGCTGGCACAAACTCGCGATTGCCACCCGTCTTTCCTCCTGCGGCTCCAGGACGCTGGACGGAGTGAGTACAATCCATGATGACAGTGTCGGTGAAGTGGTGCATGTCGGCGATGTTGCGAAAATCAACTGCAAGGTTGTTGTAGCCGTAGATGTTGCCTCGTTCGGTCAGCCACACATCGTCGTTGCCGCTTTCACGTACTTTCTGAACGGGAAATTCCATGTCCATGCCCGAAAGAAATTGCGCTTTCTTGATGTTGACGGTGCGTCCTGTACGGGCAGCTGCCACTAAAAGGTCTGTCTGGCGACACAGGAAGGCTGGTATCTGCAACACGTCTGCCACTTCGCCAACAGGTTGGGCTTGGTAACTCTCATGGATGTCGGTCAGGATGCGAAGCCCATACTTTTCTTTGATGTCTGCCAGCATCTGCATTCCTTTCTCCAGTCCTGGGCCTCGGTAGGAGTGGATGCTGGTGCGGTTGGCCTTGTCGAACGAGGATTTGAAGATGATGTCCATTTCGTATTTTTCTTTCAGACGCACAAGTTCTTGGGCTACCTCTTCGAGGCAATCCATGGATTCGATGACACAGGGGCCGGCAATGATGATAGGAGGCATGATTATTTAGATGTTAGATGTTAAATGTTAGATGTTAAAGACCATGCGGCTTACTTAGAATGGGTATTTATCGTCGTTCTGTGAGGGTGCCACAGCTGCAGGGGTTTCGGGCTGCGACGGTGATGAGGATGGCGTAACGGGCTTGGGTGACAAGAGTTCCATATTGTCCACCATCACTTCTACGGCTTTGCGGCTAATCCCCTGTCGGTCAGTCCAATCACGACTCTGCAGTTTCCCTTCCACATAGAGCTTGTCACCTTTGTGTACGTATTTCTCGACCGTTTCGCCCAGTTTGCGCCAGAAGATGCAGGTGTGCCATTCTGTACGGTCGGGCACTTGTGTCCCGTTCTGGAGGGTGTAACCGCGTTCGGTGGTGGCGAGACGTACTTGTGCCACACACACCCCTTGGTCAAGGTACTTCACTTGTGGGTCAACACCCACATTACCGATGAGCATTACTTTATTCATAGTTGTACGGTTTTATTCAATAAACAATGGTCTAAAATGGTCATGGCAGCCATCGCCTCCACCACGGGCACTGCACGGGGCAACACACAGGGGTCGTGTCGGCCTTTCACTTCCAACACCGTTTCTTCCCCCTGCCGGTTGACGGTTGGCTGGGGACGTAATTGTGTGGCGACGGGCTTGAAGAGCACACGGAAATAGATGTCTTGGCCGTTAGAGATTCCACCCTGTATGCCACCAGAATGGTTGGTGCGGGTGCTGATGCGTCCTTGGTCATTGAAGAAAATGTCGTTCTGTTCCGACCCTCTCTGCCCTACTCCATCAAAGCCTTCGCCATACTCAAACCCCTTCACCGCATTGATGCCAAGCATGGCGCATCCGAGGTCGGCATGAAGTTTGGAGAAAGCCGGTTCGCCCAATCCGACTGGGCATCCCTGAATGACACAGGTGATGACACCTCCGATGGTGTCGCCCTCTTCCTTCACGGAAAGTATCAACTCTTCCATCTGACGGGCGGCCTCCATGTCCGGGCATCGCACGGCATTCGCCTCAATCAATGTCAAGTCGTGCTTGCGGTAGTCGCGGTCGATGGCAATGTTGCCCACTTGGGATGTATAGGCAGTGACGCTGATGCCCAACTGTCGAAGCACCAATTTGGCCAAGGCACCTCCTACACAACGAGAGATGGTCTCGCGTGCCGAAGAGCGTCCTCCTCCACGATGGTCACGAATGCCATACTTCTGGGTATAGGTGTAATCGGCATGAGAGGGACGGTAAACGTCACGTATGTTTTCGTAGTCGTTGGAATGTTGATTCGTGTTTCGAACGATAAAGCCAATCGGGCATCCCGTACTTTTGCCTTCGAACACACCAGAAAGCAATTCTACGACATCCCCCTCTTGGCGTGCGGTCGTGAGACGGCTTTGCCCAGGCTTACGTCGGTTAAGTTCCTCTTGGATAAAATCGACATCAATGTCTATTCCTGCAGGCATTCCGTCAACGACACCACCGATGGCAGCTCCATGACTTTCACCAAAGGTGGTCAATGTAAAGAGATGTCCAAACGTGTTTCTCATCACCTGCATCCTCCACAACCGCCACAGCCACCGCTGCAACCCTCATTGCAGCTGCCACCGCAACCTTCACATTCGCTCATCGCGTTGAGCATCTCCCCAATCTCTCCATTGGTGGCCAAACGGCTATCTATCACGTGACCGACGAAGTGCAAGTCCTGTCCTGCTCGGGGATGGTTCAGGTCAATCGTGATGGTGTCCTTCTTGATTTCGATGATGGTGGCATTGAAACGGCTTCCGTCCTCTGCTTGCATCGGAACGACCGCACCTTCATAAACGTAGTTGAAGTCGAGCTTGCCATCCACCAGGAAGATGGATTGGTCAACATCGAACATCATGTTCTCGTGAAAGTCACCGTATGCGTCCTTACAAGGAATGATGAAATCGAACTCGTCGCCACGTTCCAAGTTTGCCACATTCGCCTCGAAAGCTGGCAAAACCATGTTCAATTTCGTGATGAACTCGAAAGGATGCCGACGATTGCACACCTCCACAGGTTCTTCATCTTCCTCGCCATCCTCGATTGTATAAAGCCGATAAGCCAATGTCATGTATTTGTTGTCTATTTCCATGTTAAGTGATTGTTTTTATTGGATTTTAAAACTAATTAGCTTGCAAAGGTATTGAAAATAACGATGATTAGCAAATATTATTTTCTTTTTTCGGTCTTTTGTGCTAACTTTGCAAAAAGAACAGATACATTCCTCAAGAAATGAAAACAAAAAGCATGATACCGGTAGCTGTCGCATTTGTACTGACAGCATGCAGCAACCCATCGGCAGACAACAAGAGCCAAACGTCTGCCGTTCAGAACACGCCATCTGCCACGTCTCCAAGAAACGTGATAAGGAAGCACATCAGCATTCCTCGCGACTTTTCTTATTTGACGAACATGGGCTGTGTCGATATTATTTATACCCAGGGAAACTACAGCATCGATGTGGAAGGGGATAGTGCTTTGTTGGAATACCTGCAAACCAACTTCGACAGCAACTTGCTGACGGTTTCCATGTTGTCGGACAGCAACGTGGACATTAACCGTTATGGCAATACGAGCAATATCAAGATGTATATTTCCTGCCCCACCCTTCAATGTGTCAGCATCTGTAGCAACGGAGGCTTCGAAAGTCAAGCGACATGGAAAGTAGAAAATCTCCAGTTGGGGGTGCTTGGCACTGGTGCCATGAAACTAGGACACATCGAATGCACCACCTTCGACCTTCAGTCAACCGACAGAGGCCCCATCAGCATCGAAGAGGTGAAAGCGGAAGATGCCACCATCTATTCGCGGAGTACGGCAGACATCGAGGTTCGTGTTGATGTCAACAACCTGACTGTCATCAACGACGGAAAACAAAACCTTCACATTACGGGGAAGGCTCGCAACCAATTTATTAAAAATCCGAAGAACGAAGGGTTAAAAAACGAGATAGAGTAGCTTCCCGTGAAGAAAGCTACTCTATCTCGAAAAGTATGCTAAAAATGTTTATTTCCCTACCGTCTTTCGGGCTTCAGTCAGACGCTTGAAAGCTTTTTCGATTAGGTCGTGGGTGCCTGAGCCATCGTTGACATACTGCACCACCATGTCGGCGTAGTTGATGGCTTCACGCAATTCTGTGGTCTTGTTGGGGATGTTCTCCTTCGAATCCGTGAGCAATGGAAGTAGCTCGTTGAGGTCTTCTGGCTCAGCGAGATTGCCTGGACGCATGGTGTTGATGGCCACGTTGAGGGCGGAAGTGGCTGTATTGATTTCCTCCTGTGTCAACTCTTTATTAGCTTTTGCATTCACTTTTTCGGCAGCTTCCATCTGAGTAAGCAGACGGGCGTAGCCATTCGGTGCCCAAGGTGAGAAGTTCGGCACTTTCACGGCCAGGGCGTTCCAAGCATTTTGGCTCTGCACACGTTCCTTGGCCACTTGCAGGGCTTGTTCGAGGTTCGTCCTGTCAATACCCTTCTTGGCTTTCTGTTTCACTCCTGTTTCGACGTTCAATCGGAGATAGTGTGTGGAGTGTCCCGTCTGGTAATAGTCGGGCTGGAATTGCTTGCCAGCCAAGGTGAGCGTGTAGAGGTTGCCGTTCTTGCCCACCTCGTCTGTTGCTCCATTTAACTGAATGTCACTAAGATTCGATTGGAGAGTGAAGTCTGCATCTTTCCATTCCTTCACGTCAGGAGTGGCCATGACCAATGGGCCATACATGATGGCACCCACCCACTGAGGGTCGAACGGGGTGCGTGTCTCGTTCTTACCCGTTGCAGCAAGATCCATCTTGTCGGGTCCCCAATTGATGTGCTTGGTGAAAGGCATGGTGACTTCTATCTTGTCGCCGCCTTTCCATTCACGGGATGGAATCTCCACATAGGAACACGGTTGATAGTTTTTGGCGATGGATTTGCCATTCAGCTTCACGTCGAAACCTTCTGTAGCCCAGTAAGGCACACGAAGCTTGAGGGAGAAGGTGGCATCCTTGCTCTCGTCGGTACGCGTCACCGTCAGCGTGGTTCTTTCTGCTGGCCATTTACACATCTGCTCGATAGCAACACCCTTCTCGTTCCACCAAGCCACAGTGGGCAGATAGAGAGCGACCCACATCGTCTGGTCATTGACGAAATAAGCAGCCTCCTGATACTTTACGTGGTTCTCGGCACCTGTTCCGCCACAGCAGGTGCTCTGTGGGGTTTCGTTGCCGTAGGGTTTGATGGCGTTCATACCTACAGCGTACTGATAGGTCACTCCCCAATGGTCGGGATGAACAGAACCGACAATCTGGTTATAGAGGATGCGCTCGTAGTAATCCATGTAGGCCGCGTTGTCGGGGTCAAAGCAGTTGAGGTCTTTGGTCAGCTTCGCCAAGTTGTAGGCACAGCAAGTCTCGTTGATGTCGGGGTTGGGGTACATATTGCGATGGCGGTCGCTCATCACGCTGGTGTTCATCGAGAGCATCTGCGAATAAGGCTGACGGAACATTTCGCCGTTGCCCACACCTCCCATGGCGTAAGCGTAGCGACCTTGCACAAGGCTCCAGAAGTTGTAAGCAAGGTTATAATAATAAGGATTCCCATTCGTGATGTAGGAACGCAACGCACCTGTAATCATGGGGATGTGCTGGTTGGCATGGCGTGTGCGGATATCGTCCACATTCTTGGCCACAGGGTCGAAGAAGGCTGGAGCATCGAAACAGTTGGCAGCCTCGATAAGACGCGCCTTCTCCGTAGGGTCGCTCACCATCTCCGAGAGACGTGCAAGCGATTCGGCCATGCCGCCCACTTCGCCAGCAATGTACATATTCCACATCTCATAACGGTTGCCTGGTTTTGCCTGACGTTCAGCCTTGTCGCCATCGGTCTTCACATAGGTGCGGTAGTGCATACGGTTCCACACCCACAAACCCATGTCTTTGGCTATCAGCAATGCTTTGTCAGCAATGGCTTTGTCATCGATGTTGTTGGCGATGTCAATAAGACCCGCCAACTGTTTGTGGATGGTGTAGTAAGGTGCCCACACCCATTCTTCATTATTGTACGCGCGATAGCACTCGATTAAGGCAGGGTGAGCGGCAGGAATGGCGTTCAGATAGCCGTAGCCATAGTGCCGGTAATCCTTCTTGTATTCGTCGAAGGCTGCCCAATTCCCCTTCATCTGTTTCAGTTCCTCTTCGGGAGCATAGTCACGTGCTTCCCAATAACGGTTGAGGGTACTGTCCCACACGAAGGTACGTTCTTGGCATTCACGCAGTTCGTTGACCATGCGACGGATTCTCTCACGCAATTCGTTCTTCTCCTTCTCGCGGTTGTTTCCTCGCTCTGAACAGGAAGCAAAAGCGAAGGCCAAAGCACTCATGTAGTGACCAGAACCATGACCTTTCAACTTGGTGGTAGGCGAGTCCCACCCGTCAGCCTTGGTGTAGCCCTCTGTTGGTAAGCCGTAGGTATCACGATAGTTATAAAGCTGCTGCGAAATGTCCCACGAAAGAATGGTTCGGATGTCCAGTTCTTGGTTGCTGGCCAGACGATTGCCTCGTGCAATGTAAACGTCACCCAACGGAAGGGGTTGAGCCACAGGTTGATGGCTCGGCACATCCCATGCCTTGTCGGTCACTTTCACGCTGGCCGTAATGGGATAGCCGTTGTCGGTCGTGTTGTCGCCAATGATGAAGCCATTCACGGAATACTCCTTCCCAACGGGATATAGTTCGGGATTGGCCTCTTGTTGTTCGGTGGAAAGCAAGGAGTTTGACCATTTGGTTTGACGCCATTCATGGGTGCCATCGCTGTAGGTGACCCACACCTGCCAAGGCAGACGGGGAGCCGTGCCGACAGGTGTCTCCACACTGACAGGTTCAACCTTCACAATCATACGCTGTTTCCCTTTGGCGGCTGTCAATGGGGCATCGGCAAGAGTCGTTGCCGTAACAGGCATGGAAAGGCACAGCCCAAGCCCAACGACTCCACAGAATAAGAGATTTAAGTTTTTCTTCATAAGTAAAAAAGTAATCTAACGTTTGAAAAATTTTGTGTAAAATTAGTTATTTCCTCCGATATAACCACGCCAGAAAGTTAAAAAAGAACTATTTTGCTACATTTCTCCCTCCTTTTTGGATTATTTTGTCTAACTTTGCAATAAACAAGGTTGGTTTTAGGGATTTTCCCCAGCCATGTAGGGATTTCTACTCTTGCTGCAAAATAGTTTTTTCGGAACTTTGCAAATGAGAAAAAGTAGGATTCAGTAAGGACTCAAAAAAACAGAAGAAATATGAAACGACTTTTGACAATGGCACTCGTGGTACTCCCGTTGCTTTGCATGGCACAGGATGACCTTTACTTCACCTCTTCGAAGAAGGCGAAGCAGAAAGCTCAGAAGGAAGCTGCCGACATGAGGGCAAGGACTTCTACCGTGACGGCTCCCACGATTGTGGATTATCACAGTAACTCGCGCAGCGATGACGAATACAATCGCCGCTATGTGTATGGCGGGGAATACCAGAATGCAGGTGGAAAGTATGCCGACGACTCGCTGGCAGCTCGTATCGACACAGTGAGCGGCTACTACTCAGAGGGTGGCTCGATTTACGATTTGGACGACCCTGAACTGGATTACCGTTTCTCCCGTCGTTTGGTGCGTTTCCACAATCCCCGCATCTACGCTCTGGCAAGCCCTTATTATTGGGACTTGTATTACGGCTACGGGGCATGGGACTACCTCTACGACCCATGGGATCCTTGGTACTGGCACTACGGATGGAGTTATGGCTGGAGTTGGGGACCTTGGGATTGCTGGTATGGCGGCATCTGGGGATGGCATCATCCCTACGCATGGACATACTGGGGATGGGGTCCGAGCTGGGGACACGTTCACCATGTCGTGGCACCTCGATATAATTACATGCCGCGCGAAATAAATTCTTCACGGGGTCACATGTCGGCCAATAATCGCATCCGCACAAACGCTTTGGGCAGAGCGACAACCAGTACACGTACCAGTGCTTTAGGGCGTACAGGAAATTTGAATACTGCACGCACGAGTATTTCTGCCCAGAATCCTATCGGAAATGGACGCCGTTCCTCGGAGCAAGGTGTTCGTGGCAACAACACACGCGGTTCTTACACCGACTACACGAATGCTCGCACAGGACGCACGACCGTTCCTTCCAATGAAGGTGCACGTTCTTCCGTCTATAACCGCACACGCACATCGGCTGCTCAACGCAGCACCGTCACTCGCAACGGGAACACCTATCAACCTTCACGTTCCTACAGCAACCAGAACAGTAGCAGCCGTACCACCACAACGACCAATCGTTCCCAATCCACCTATAATAATAATTCCACTCGCAGTTCTTCGTCAACCTATAGCGGAGGCAGCATCGGAGGAGGCAGTCGTGGCGGTGGCAGTTTCGGCGGCGGAGGTGGTAGTTTTGGTGGAGGCGGTAGCCGAGGTGGCGGCGGCGGAGGCGGTGGCCGACGCTAACCCCCACGATGAGGTTCGAAGCAGTTCACGCACTTTCCAACGATTTTACACATTATTTAATATATAAAGAAACATGAAGGCTTTTTCTAAATACATCTTGCTGGGCACACTCATGGGTGCCACAGCCGTAGCACACGCACAAGATAGTTACGATGCACAAACGATGGCCAACAGCGATTTGAACGGTACAGCGCGTTTTGTGGCAATGGGTGGAGCACTTGGCGCATTAGGTGGCGACATCAGTGTGATGAGCACCAACCCTGCTGGTACAGCTATGTACCGTAAAAGTGATGCAGCTGTCAGCGTCAGCGAACTTTTCAATGGCAAAGGAGCCATGAGCCACGATGGGACTCGTTTCTCGCTTGACCAAGGTGGCATCCTCATCGCCTTTGACATGGACAACCCCACCAACGAAGGGCTACAGTTTGTCAACTTCGGCATCAACTACCAGAAGAAGCGTAACTTTCTGTCCAACCAACTCACGGACGTGAAGAACCTTAACGATACGTTCAGCCAAACTTTCCAAATTGCCGACCTCTGCAACCTCTCCTACAATAACAACTACTGGGGCACACTGACCGACATGAGCGCATCAAAAGACGGTGTACACACGGGCATTCTCGACGAAACGGGCGAATATGGCTATGCCGGCATCCCTGCCCATGATGCCTATTACGAAAAAGCTACATACGGAGCAAATTCGCAAGCCGACATCAATCTTTCATTCAACTTCAATGACCAGTTCTTCTTTGGAGCATCTATTGGTGTTTACGACATAAAATACGACCGCGAATCGTTCTATCAAGAAGGTGGGGTGGACGGCAATGTTTACGACTTCACCAACTGGTATAGGACTGAAGGTGACGGATTTGACGTGAAGCTGGGCTTCATCTGCCGCCCCATCGAAGACAGCCCCTTCCGTTTCGGATTCTCAGTACACACCCCTATCTGGTATCGCATGACCGACTCTAATGGTGCATCACTCTATCTGAACGACGAATTCGTCACATCTTGTGCCAATTCTGAATACGACTACAATTTCCGTACCCCTTGGAAATTCGGTATCAACGTCGGCCATACGATAGGACAGAACTTTGCCATCGGAGCCGAATACGAGTACCAAGACCTCAGCACCTGCCACTACAGCGGTATTGACGGTAACGACGTGAGCTACTTCCGCAACACGAACGCCATCACCAAGCAGACGCTCAAAGGGCAGCACACGGTGAAGGTGGGTGCCGAGTTCAAGCCGATAGAAGCACTCTCACTCCGTCTTGGCTATAACTTTGTTTCTTCACCCTTCAAGAAAGATGCTTTCCGCACGATTGGTTACGATGGCATCTATACTGAGACGGATTACACCAATTGGGGACCCACCAATCGCTTCACTGCAGGTCTCGGCTATCGTTACAAAGGTGGTTACTTCGACATCGCCTACCAATACCAGATGCAGAAAGGTGATTTCTACGCCTTCGACGATGTAAACCTCGCGCCTACAAAAATTAGCAATAACCGTTCGCAAATCATGGCAACTCTCGGTTTCCGCTTCTGAAAACTCTGACAAAGCCAGAAAAATTCACAATAAATCCCAAACAGATATGCTGTTTCGGGATTTTTTTGTAATTTTGCACTCTTATAGTAAATTCAACAAACAAAGCAATAGATATGGCAACAGAACTGAAAGACCTCACGAAGCGTTCGGTGGACTACTCGAAGTGGTACAACGAGCTGGTGGTGAAGGCAGAACTGGCTGAACAGGCCGATGTGAGAGGATGTATGGTGATTCGTCCCTACGGATATGCTATCTGGGAGAAGATGCAACGTGTGCTGGACGATATGTTCAAAGAGACAGGGGTGCAGAACGCTTATTTCCCCCTCTTGATTCCGAAGAGTTTCCTGAGTAAGGAGGCTGAACACGTGGAGGGCTTCGCCAAGGAGTGCGCTGTGGTGACACATTATCGCCTGAAGACGAACGAGGCGCACGATGGTGTGGTGGTTGACCCTGCTGCAAAGCTGGAAGAAGAGCTGATTATCCGTCCGACCTCAGAAACCATCATTTGGAACACTTATAAAAACTGGATAAAGTCTTATCGCGACCTCCCCATCCTGTGCAACCAATGGTGTAACGTGATGCGCTGGGAGATGCGCACACGTCTTTTCCTGCGTACCTCAGAGTTCCTTTGGCAGGAGGGGCACACGGCTCACGCCACTCGTGAAGAGGCTGAAGAACGTGCCAAGCTGATGCTGAAGGTGTATGCCAAATTTGCAGAAGAATATATGGCAGTACCCGTCATTCAGGGTGTGAAGAGCGAGACGGAGCGTTTCGCTGGTGCCCTCGACACCTACACCATCGAGGCGATGATGCAGGACGGAAAGGCTTTGCAGAGCGGAACGAGCCACTTCCTCGGACAGAACTTCGGCAAGGCGTTCGACGTGCAGTTCCTCAACAAGGACAACAAGGTGGAATATGCTTGGGCAACGTCGTGGGGTGTTTCGACTCGTCTGATGGGTGCGCTCATTATGACTCACTCCGACGATAATGGCCTTGTTCTGCCTCCGAAGCTGGCTCCGCTTCAGGTGGTCATCATCCCGATTGGGAAGGGCGACCAGATGGCGATGCTCAACGAGAAGGCTGAGGCTATCGTGAAGAACCTCAAGGCGATGGGCATCAGTGTGAAGTACGACAATGCCGACAACAAGCGTCCTGGCTTCAAGTTTGCCGACTACGAGCTGAAGGGTGTGCCTGTTCGTCTTGTGTTGGGAGCACGCGACTTGGAGAAGGGCTTGGTGGAAGTGATGCGCCGCGACACATTGGAGAAGGAAAATGCGGCTATCGAAGGCATCGAGGAGTATGTCAAGAACCTGCTGGATGATATTCAGAACAACATCTACAAGAAGGCTGTGGATTATCGTGATGCCCACATCTACGAGTGCGACAACTACGATGAGTTCAAGGAGCGCATCAAGGATGGCGGCTTCTTCCTTTGCCATTGGGATGGTACTGAGGAGACGGAAGCACGCATCAAGGAAGAGACGCAAGCCACTATCCGCTGTGTGCCCTATATGTTTGAACAAACAGAGGGTGTGGACATGGTGAGCGGCAAGCCTGCCAAGCATCGTGTGCTGATTGCAAGAGCATATTAAGCTAGACAATCTAGAAGAACTAGTATTTCTAGAAAACCAGAAACGAAATCGCAAATGAAGAAACTGACGCTATCCATCCTATTTGTGCTGGCAGCCTTCATGGTGTCAGCACAAACCCCTATTCCCCCCTTCATGCGCCAACTGAGTGCCTTGGAGGGTGTAAGTGATGTGAAGCCATTGGAAACCACGAGGTTTAAGGAAAAGTATGTACTGAAACTGGAGCAGCAAGTGGATTGGAAGACTCAATCGAAGGGCACTTTCGGAGAACGTCTTATTGTGGGGTTGAAAGGATTAGACAGACCTACTGTCATCGTTACTGAAGGTTACTTCGCCAACTATGGCTTGAATCCCAACTACGAGGAGGAACTGAGTGCTTTGTTCGATGCCAACGTGGTGCTCTGCGAGTATCGCTACTTTGCAGAGAGTGTTCCACAACCCACCAACTGGGATTATATGACGGTCGATAATTCTTTGGCCGACTACCATCATGTGCGCCAAGTGTTGGGGCAGCTCTTCAAAGGAAAATGGATAAGTACAGGCATCAGCAAAGGTGGGCAAACCACTATGTTCTATCGTGCCACCTATCCTGATGATGTGGACGTGAGTGTCAGCTATGTGGCTCCCTTGAACCGCGCTGTCGAGGATGGACGACATGAGAAGTTTCTGGCGAAGCAAGTGGGCACGAAAGAAGAACGTAAAACCATCAAGACAGCTATGCAGGAGTTGATGAAGCGCAAGCCCGAATTGTTGGAGTTGTTTCGTGAGTATAACGCCACACACAATTATCATTTCTACCTATCGGAAGAGGACATCTACGACTATTGTGTGCTGGAATACCCCTTTGCCCTATGGCAATGGGGCACTCCTGTAAGCACCATTCCTGAATTGACAGCTGACAATCAGACATGGTTCAACAACTTGATGGAGGTGGCAAGTCCCGATTACTTCATCTACCCCAACAAGTACATGCCATTCGACGTGCAAGCGAGTCGCGAATTGGGTTACTATGGCTATTCGCTCAAACCCATTAAGAAATGGACATCGCTGAAATCGACCAAGGGTTATCTGAAAGAAATCATGTTGCCTGACAGCTTGCGTGGTTACGATTTCGACCCTGCACTCTACAACCGAACGGTAAAGTTCCTCAAAGAGGAAGACCCTACACATATATTTATATATGGTGAAATCGACCCTTGGAGTGCCAGTGGTGTATGCACATGGCTCAATTGCAAGAAAAAGAAGAACATGAAGGTGTATGTGCAACCTCGTGGCAGTCATAAAGCCCGCATCAACAACATGCCCGACGACATGAGGCAGGAAATCGTTGAAAAACTGACAAAATGGCTGAAGTAATCAGTAAGGCATCTTTTTTGTTGCTCTCTCTTGTTCGTGGTGCCAATAACACCACGTACACAATAGTGCTTAACGACTTTTATTATCTTTAGATGAATTACAAATATTCTGACAGGGTGTCACGCATTCTTGGTTATAGCAAGGAAGAAGCCCTAAGATTGAACAACGACTACATCGGTCCCGAACATCTCATGTTGGGGTTGATACGCGACGGAGAAAGCCGTGCAATAGAGGTGTTGAGAAAGAAATTCTACGTCAACATTCCGACGGTAAAGGAAGTGCTGGAGCGTTCTGTCCGCGATGATGGACATACGCTGCTCTCGACCGACATTGCCCTCAATCAAACCTCCACGAACATTATGCGACTCGCAGTACTGGAAGCAAGATTGATGAAAAGTGAGGAGAGTGATGCTGAACACATGTTGCTGGCCATCTTGAAGCAGAACGACAACTTGGTGGCACGTGTGCTCATCGATAGCGATGTGACATATAAGGAACTTTATGACTCGTTAACCACACAGAAAGCGCCAATGAATCCGAAGGACGATGTGGATTATGACGAGGAGGACGAGGATGAAGAAGACGCTCCACCACCATCCAGCGGAACGTCGTCGGGCAAATCGGGCAAGTCATCCTCTACGAAGACGGCCAAGAAAGGCAATTCCGACACTCCTGCCATCGACAAGTTTGGTTTTGACCTCACTCGTGCGGCTGGTGAAGGAAAACTAGACCCCGTTGTGGGACGTGAGGTGGAGATAGAGCGATTGGCTCAGATTCTCTCTCGTCGCAAGAAGAACAACCCCGTGCTCATAGGCGAGCCAGGAGTTGGCAAAAGTGCCATTGTGGAAGGCTTGGCGACACGAATCAACGAGCGGAAAGTGGCTCGTGTGCTCTTCAACAAGCGCATCATCAGCCTTGACATGTCGAGTGTGGTGGCTGGAACGAAATATCGCGGACAGTTCGAGGAACGTATGCGCAGCATCATCAACGAACTTCGTGCCAATCCCGACATCATCGTGTTTGTCGATGAGATTCACACCCTCGTCGGAGCTGGCAATCAGGCAGGTCAGATGGATGCCGCCAACATGATGAAGCCCGCTTTGGCAAGAGGCGAATTGCAATGTATCGGAGCCACCACGTTGGACGAATACCGCAAGAGCATCGAAAAGGATGGTGCCCTCGAACGCCGTTTCCAGAAGGTGATTGTCGAACAAACCACCCCCGAAGAGACGCTCACCATCCTGCACAACATCAAAGACCGCTACGAAGAGCACCATAACGTTTCCTATACGGAAGAAGCCCTCACAGCCTGTGTGAAATTGGCCGAACGATACATCACCGACCGCAGTTTCCCAGACAAAGCCATCGACGTGCTCGACGAGGTGGGTTCGAGAGTGCGAATCCATCACGTGACCGTTCCCAAGGAACTGGAGCAGAAAGAGGAAGAACTGGCAGCCATCAACAAAAAGAAGGACAAGGCTGTCAAAGACGAAAACTACGCTTTGGCTGGCGAGTACCGCGACCAAGCCACAGCAGTCATCGATGAACTGGAACAAATCAAAAAAGCATGGGAAGCCACGCTGGAAGACAAGCGTCAGAAAGTGACGGGAGAAGATGTGGCTCAAACCGTTTCCATGATGACAGGCATTCCCGTCAGCAAGATGGCCAATGCCGAGGGTATCCGCATGAAAGGTATGCGTCAGGAATTGAAAGACAACGTGATTGCACAGGATGCCGCCGTCGATAAACTGGTGAATGCCATCCAACGCAGTCGTGTTGGTCTCAAAGACCCCAACCGACCCATCGGCACCTTCATGTTCCTGGGGCCTACAGGTGTGGGAAAGACCTTCCTCGCCAAGAAACTGGCTGAACACATGTTCGGCTCAACGGATGCTCTCATCCGCATCGACATGAGCGAATATATGGAAAAGTTTACCGTCAGCCGTCTCGTGGGTGCGCCTCCTGGATATGTGGGTTACGAGGAAGGCGGAATGCTCACCGAGAAAGTGCGTCGTAAGCCTTACTCCATTGTCCTGCTCGACGAAATCGAGAAAGCCCATCCCGATGTGTTCAACCTGCTCTTGCAAGTGATGGACGACGGTCGGTTGACGGACACACAAGGTCGCACCATTGACTTCCGCAACACCGTTATCATCATGACTAGCAACGTGGGCACCCGTCAGTTGAAGGAGTTCGGACGTGGGGTGGGATTTGCGGCGATGGCAGACAAGGATGACAAGGAGGTCAGCCGTTCCGTCATTCAGAAAGCACTCAACAAGCAGTTCTCGCCCGAGTTCCTCAACCGCATCGACGAAATCATCACCTTCGACCAACTTGAACTCGATGCTATCCTCCAAATCATCAGCATTGAGCTCCGAGGGCTTTACAAACGTGTGGACGACCTCGGCATGACCCTCGAAATCACCGAAGCAGCCCGTAAGTTCATTGCAGAAAAGGGCTACGACAAGCAGTTTGGCGCACGTCCGCTCCGTCGTGCCATCCAGCAACACCTCGAAGACCGCATCAGCGAGATGATTGTGGAAGAAGAAGTCAAAGCTGGCGACACCATTCTGGCTGAATTACAGAACGACAAGATTGCTGTAGAAGTGAAAAAATAATGCCAAATAATTTGGCTATTCGGAATAAAAGCCGTATCTTTGCAGCCGATTTATGTCGGAAAGGCTCGAATAAGTGAGCAGAGGATGCTGAAAAGGTATGTCCCAGAAGGTTTCTCCCATAGTGCTCCGCCTCCCGATGGAACCCTAAAAACAATTCAAAAACAAATGTACGTAATTGCAGAAATTCAGGGTCAGCAGTTCAAAGTTGAAGAGGGCAAAAAGCTCTATGTTCACCACATCAAAGAGGTGGAGACTGGTGCAACTGTTGAGATTGAGAAAGTGTTGTTAGTTGACAACGAAGGTGTAGTAACAGTGGGAACTCCCACCGTGGAAGGCGCAAAGGTTGTGCTGGAAGTGCTTGTTCCGCTCATCAAGGGTGACAAAGTGCTTGTTTTCCACAAGCGTCGTCGCAAGGGCTATCGCAAGCTGAGAGGCCACCGCGAGCAGTTCACTCAGGTACTCATCAAGTCTGTTGTTGCATAAGTAAGTTCTTTAAGTTCTTAAGTCAAAGACAAATGCAAGGCTAACCAAATTCATTTATTCACAATCAATTAAGACAGTATTACAACATGGCACATAAAAAAGGTGTAGGTAGTTCAAAGAACGGCCGTGAGTCACACTCTAAACGACTCGGTGTAAAGCACTTCGGTGGCGAATTTGTAAAAGCAGGCAACATTATCGTTCGCCAGCGCGGTACACAGCACTATCCTGGTAAGAATGTAGGTATTGGCAAGGATGACACACTCTATGCTTTGAAAGATGGAATCGTGGCATTCAAGCGTGGTCGCAAAGACCGCAGCACAATATCTGTGATTGAGCCAGAACCTGTGGCTGAAGCATAGAAAAGACAATGAACGAAAAACTACGGACTACGGATGCCGTCAATACGGCAGTACTGTAGTCCGTAGTTCTTTTTTTGTATTATAAAGTATAAACTGTAAACTTTACATATCGTTAACCTCCATCCCCCATGACAAAAAAAGAACGGTATTCCCATTTCATCGCATATTTCCAAACGACTATGCCCGAAGCAAACACGGAACTGCACTACGCTGACCCCTTCCAATTGTTGTGTGCCGTGATGCTATCGGCACAATGTACAGACAAGCGCGTCAACATGGTCACCCCTGCTCTCTTCGAGGCTTTTCCCACAGCTGAGGCTATGGCTAAGGCCACAAAAGACGAGGTATTTCAATATGTAAAGTCTGTAAGTTATCCCAACAGCAAGGCAGAACATTTGGTGCAGATGGCACAGATGATCGTGGAACGGCATGGTGGCGAAGTGCCCAGCGATTTCGACGCATTGGTGGCTTTGCCAGGTGTGGGACGAAAAACAGCCAACGTCATGCTCAGCGTAGCTTTCAATCAGGCCACCATGGCAGTGGATACGCATGTCTTCCGTGTGAGTCATCGCATCGGCTTAGTGTCGGAAAAATGCACGACTCCATACGCTGTGGAAAAGGAACTGGTGAAGAATATCCCAGAAGAACTCATTCCGCGTGCCCACCATTGGCTGATTCTGCATGGCCGCTATGTATGCAAGAGTCAGAGACCCCAATGTGAGGGATGTGGCATGAAACAGGCTTGCATGGCCTACAACAGCAACAAGAAATAGAGCAATAAAGGAATGTTGTAGAGAATACCCTTCAAGACGAAGAGTCCCGTACCATCATCACCCAGCAGAAGAAGAATGCCTGTAAAATCCAAACACCCGACCAACTGACTGGCCAGAAAAAGGATGACAAAATAGTTGGCGACAGTGGAAAAAATAGCGACATGGGCATGAACAAAGTGATGCAAGGTCGTGAACTGTCCCGATGTGTACCCATACACATTGCCAAGGAAAATCACCAAACAGACCAGCAATCCATGCAAGCCTTTGGAGAACGCCGAATGACTAATGGTGCCAAAAGCACTGAGCAGAACAGCATTAGGCAAGAAAAGCAAGAGAGAGAAAAGCCCCACAACGACGAGCACTGAAATTCCCGTAATTTGCAGTGCTCGTTTTTGTTTCAAGGAGATATGGCCACGGAAAGTACGAAAGATGCCAGATTCAAGCAACACGCTCAATGCCATCATCTCCATCAACCTTTTCGCCAAAGGCACAGCCGCAAAGTTGGGAACAATGTTGCTACACATCCAACGAATGCCACGCGCTGTGAGCAGCCCCTCCACACCATCCACGTAGATACTCAGCACCCAAGAGGCAAAGAGCAACACAACAAACGAGAGGGCTATGCCCACAAAATAGCATTGCAAAATACGACGGATGATGGATTGCTTGTGCATGAGTTTGATAGAAAGAAGAAAGGAATACGAAAATCGGTAGATTATTCGTCATCAGGTTCCAGATTGTCTATATCGAGAATACGAAGTTCTATAGCCTTGGTGACAAGACGGGTGGCATTCACACTGCCGTGGTCTTCGCCAAAAAGACGGTTAGTCAGGTCATTCTGGCGTTTCTCTATCGACTTCACACCAAAAGGCATTCCTCTCAAACCTGCTATCATATCCTTCGTATAACCCAAAGCCAAATGGCGCAGGAAACGCTCATCGTATTCGTCGATGTCGTAATCGAGAAATGCCTCCTGACGCAAAGACTCGTCGAGGACAGACTTGCGGAAACGCTGCAGAATCTTCTCCAAGATAGGTTGATTGAACACCATCCGCTTTCCATTCAACACACTCTGCACATCACCCTTCGTCAGCAACTCCCCACTCTTCAAGATGATGCCATCGGCACCTGCATCCAAGGCATCCACCCAAAGTTTCTCGTTCAGCACTTCACCCGTGAAAATCAGTACATGCACTTGGGGATAACGACGACGCAACTGCCTACACACATCCACTCCCACGGTGGTGGAGCCACCCAAACCGAGGTCAAGCAACACAAGGTCAGGCTGATTGTCGCGCATCAACTTCCACAAATCCGTTTCGTTCATCGCCGTACCCACAATTTCCGCTTCAGGAATTTCGGAACGGAAAATCTCCTTTGTACCCTTCATTTCGAGGGCGACATCTTCCACTATAATAACTTTAAAAGATTCCATAGAATTATATTTTTGAGTATTTTGTAAAGTTTAAAGGTACAATTTAAAGTTTAAAGACCTTGCGGCTTGTTTACAAACATCGCGTCAGCCTCTTTAAACTTTACTGCTTCCAACAGGCAAGGTAAAGACAAAACGAGAACCCTGACCATCTTCGTTGTTCTCCACATAGAGGCGGCATCCCCGACGTGTGGAATGAGCATCATGCTCCCTGATGACCTGACGGCAAATCAGGTATTGTGCGCCCACCAACGTGTCTGTACCAGCATCATACCGTACATGGTCTATATAGAACATCGACGGAATATCCTCTTCACTATATCGATACACCCCATCTGCGAATGCAAATTTAGCAAAACCATCTGAAACAGCAAAATTTAGCCACAAATCTCCACCCGATTGATGCTCAAAATACAGAGAAATGATGTTGTCGATAAGAATTTGGAGGTAAATTCTGTCTCCCTGTATCTGCAAATCCTCAGACCCATCCACGTGGAGCACTGTCTTCGCCTTCCATTTTCTCCCCTGCCTGTTAAACGAGCGTTTAGCCATTTTTGCGATGTCCTGAGCCGAAAGCGTAGTCCGTTTGAAAAGCACCAGTTCCACCTGCCTTCCAGCACATGCACTCAGGATGGTGAAAACCTCCTTGTAATAAGAAAGCAATTCGCTCATGTCACGAATCACCTTCACATCGACAGGAGCATCAGGGTTTTCCGATGCAACATCCAGCATCTGCTTGATGCGATGAGGATAATACATTGTCTCATGCTTCAGCGTGGAAAGGCAATTATCCATGATTTGATTACGGACATAAACCCTCTGCTGCTCCGCATCGATGCGCTGACGTTCATCCTGCTTCAACTCCAGCATTTCGTTCATTTCGTTTACCTTCCGATAAGAGAAATAGGTATGGATGCTCATAAACTGAGCCACAAGGTCAATCAACAACCGCTCTTCAGCCGTCAGAGTAGCATCGCCAAAACAAATGCCAAGGACTCCCGTCAACGAGCCATCGTCAGAGCCAGGGACGAAAAGAGGATAAGCATGAAAATGTCCGTTGCTGCTCTCCACTTCCGTCTTCTGTGCGTAGGCCGATTGCATCAAACTCTCATAGACACGCCGTTCCGTTGTATCGCCCGTAAAGAAGAACGTCTTTTCCTCCGCATTCTCCTTCGACGGAACCATCATCCCCACCGTGCGTACCGATTTGATGTCCGATAGACTCTGATGGAAGACCTTCGGAAAATCCTCCTCCGTGGCCGTGAACACATTTCTGTTCAGCTCTATCAACTGACGCAAGTTGAAGATGAAAAGCTGATGGTGGCGATAGTGCAAGAAGAAGAAGACAACGACGACAAAGAAAATCAGCATCCCCAACAATATCGACAGCGTCTTCTTGTTGCGGTTAGCCATTCGGATACTATTGCAATAATCCTCCAGCGTCGGGTCGGTACTCGTCAAGGTATAAAGCCTCGTGAACACCTCTGTGTTATAGTGATAAAGGCTGTTGCGATTGAGAGCCAACGCAGCAATAGCCACCTCATTGCGAATGCCGATAATCAGTTCATAATCGGTGTCGAAACCAGACTTCCACCAAGCCAATTCCCCCATATCAGCCCCCTCCAGCACCATCAAATCCTGCCCCTTGGGATAGGCGAGGCGGTAATATTCGTTCAGTTGCAGGATGGCAGAATCGGCATAGAGGATAGCTTGTTCATAGTTCCCTGCCACATTCGAGACATAGATGCTGTCCGCATAACTAGCCGCACGTTCCAGAGGATTTGCAAGACCTTGGCCTCCCATGCCCACCATCAACAACAAGAGCGTGAGTGCCCTCACCATCCCCTTTGGTAAACGGAAAAAGAACCGACTCCCCTTCCCCTGTTCACTTTTTACACCAAACTCACACACATCAAACACCTTGTTCGTTTTCTTATACTTCCCGATGATACCCTTGCAATTCATCAGACCAAAACCAAAACCCTTATTCTCCCGTATTTCGTCCGAATCATTACCCGACACACCAATCTTGCTGGAATCATACACCTTTTGATGATTGATGACAGCCACATCCTCAGCCGACATACCATGCCCTGTGTCCTCGACAGCAATCTCCACGTATGTTTCCCCTTCTTCAGCAGACAAAGTCACCCGTCCCCCATTCGGAGTATATTTCCTGGCATTATCCATCAACGTGTTCATCATAAAGAGCGTCAAAGCCTTGTCAGCCTTGACAACACTCGGCGTATCTTCCACTTGGAGCGAAATCCCCTTCACCTCGAATGCCTTCACAGCCCGCTTCATCGTGTCGAACAATGGCTGCAAAGCAAAATTCTCGACATTCAGCGTCACCCATCCCCGACGTATCTTCACCCAATGCCCCAACACATCGTTATACTGATTGATTTGAACAATCAGTTCCCTCAAATACTGCAAATTCGCAGGAGGCACACCACCCTCCCCGTCCGACGAGCTTTCAGCATGGAGCAACCACTTGTTCACCTCATGCAAAGCCCTGTCCAGAAACGGAGTGACACCATTTACAATAGACATCGAAGTCAACTTCTCAATGTATTGACGTTTGTTCTCTTCCAAACGCCTCTCAAACTCATAGGTCTCACTCTCCAGCCTTTGCTGTTCACACACGTATGCCACATATTGCAAACCCTTCTCCTTCATCCAATGGTAAAACACCTGCAACACCTTGTACATTTCCCTGTCAAGCCCCTTCAACGCATCCGTAGTATCCGCAGTTGTCCAGTCTTTTCCCCCCAGCACAGGAAAAAGCTCCACCACATCCTCATCAGCCACACGGTGCAAAGCATCCTCCAAAGCCCCCTCGTCCATCACATCGTCCGTCATCGCCCCCGACAGACGCTTACACACCGCTATCACCCGTTCCAGCTGCTCCACCTTCCTGTTGTATTCCCGACGACTCCGCTTGTTATAAAGAATGAGTCCCCAAGTTAGCACCACAAAAGCCACAGCAAAGCCCCACAACAATACGTTCAACATCCGCTCCTCACGCCTCAGATGCTCCTCCTCCTGTTGCACACGCAAGTCTTGGCGTGTCGCATCCAATATATCAAAATAAATGTTATGATTCTCATCCGATTCCGCCTTACGACCCATCGCACCATAAATGATACTCAACTGCTCCCTCACACTCGCCATCCATTCAGGTACAGCCATCACATTCGGGTCAGCAATCCACCTCATTTCTGTGGAAGCAGACCAAGACCCCTCCCTCACCTCCCTTAGGGGAGGAGTAGTATCTTTTGCTAATGACAAAGTATCAGCTTCTCCCCTTGGGGAGATGGGAGAGGGGGCTTGGTCTGCCCGATGATGCTTATTGATGAGCTGCAACGCCCTTTCCATCTGCAGCAGAGCCAGACTGTCCTCGCCCTGCCTCAACGCATAGTCAGACAACGTAATCAACACCGTCGTCTCCACAAAACCATTCCCATACTCCCGAGCCAGACGCAACGCACGGTTCGCCAGTCGATAGTCAAGACTATCCACACCATCCTCACCCATCAGCTCCGCCAAAAAGACCCTCCGCGACGGCCTCATGTTCCCGTCCGACATCACCGACCGAGCCAAAGCATTGAGCGCCGACACCTCGAAATACACCAATCCATGTTCCTTGCTCATCGACAACAGGCGAACCAAACTACGTTGCCGCTCCTCCTCGTCCATCGTCCCTCCTCCATCATACATCGCACTCAAAAACAGAAACACCGACATCTGCACCCGATTCTCCGCAAACAACTCACGATGCTTCGACAACCACTCCAGTTCCTCCTTCACACCCTCCTCCTGACGCATCCTGCTAAAGTAATTCAACGACACAAAATGATAGTCCGTCCGCACCGCCTTCCACAGCCACTGCTCATGCGCCGACATCCCATCGCCTTCTTCCTCCGCCACATTCGCCAACCGTTCCTCCGCATCCCCACGGTAATCGTAAAACTCCTTACTCTGGGAGGTCATCAAGCACACCGACATCATATCCACATCCGCAATACTGCACATCAAGTCATTATAGCTCTCCTCCAGCACCTTCTTGTAGCACACCTGAGCCGAATCATAGTCCATCCGCATCCCATACACATCCCCCTTTCTCAACCACGCCTCATGCACCCCGTCCCGATAGCCCAACGCCGTCGCCTCCCTCAACGCATCCTCAGCCAACCTTCCAGCCCGTTCCAACGACGCATACTTCTCCTCGTATGCCAGCACATTCAGCGAATCCACCCTTTCAGTCTCCGCACCCACAGGATGCCCACAGGCGACAAGACCCATGAGCAAAACCGTCAGAAGCAGGAGGACAAAAAGCTGTATCTTTTTCATTGTGATTATTTTTTGTAGATGCAAAGGTACGGAAATAAAGGGAAAAGTGAAGAGGGAAAAGTGAAAAATTTGCTACTTTTTCCTGCGGTAGCAAATTTTTCACTTTTCATTTTTCCCTTTTACCTTTTCAATCCACGCCATCTCGTCACGACTTTGTATCGAACACGAATGACACTAATAGACACGAATGGCCTAGTCCTGCATGACTTAACCATTCGCTTTATTCGTAAGATTCGTGTTCGTCTGAAAGAAAACGCGACTTACTTCCCCAAGATGATGTTGACAAGTGTCGTCACGTCGGAGATGTCTATGTGTCCATCTTCGTTCAAATCGCCAGCAGTCTTAGGCCAACTGAATGTAGCTGTCACCACTTCCGAGTCTTCATACCCTTCTGCCGTTGCGTAGGTGCTCACCGTGAAAGCTGGAGAAACGTCAATCTCACCGTCCTCGCTTGTCTGGTTCTCAGCCATAACGATGCTTGTCACACACTTTGCCCCCTCCGTCGCACATGTAACCTTCACTTTCCCATTGGCAAACGAAATGGTGGGTGTGACACACTGTTTTATCGGCACAATCACAGAGAAGGAGACCTCGGCACACGTGTGGCTCACGGCATCGGCTGTGGCGGTGCGGACAGAGTAGAGCTTTCCGTTGGCTTCGGTAGCTGTGCTTCCTGCTGTGAGGGGAATGCGCAGGAGTTCACCACTCTTGAACGCCTTCTGCTCCCTGTTGTAGAGGATGAAGAGGTGGTCACCGTTGCTGAGCGTCTCCACATCGAGGGTGTGCCCGTCGGTGGCTGTGCCGAGGGTAGTACCGTATGTGTCACCGCTGGTCGTGAGGGTCACGCCCTCGGGCAGGGAGAGGTTGAATTGCAGGGCAGTCATGGAGGAGCCTTCCGCGAGGCTCACCACCAGTGCCGTCTCTTCGCCCGTCTGCGCCTCGATGTTGTTGGCACTGACAACCAGCGTTGCCAATGCCATGATGATTGTATAAAGTCTTTTCATAAACAATTTCTTCATTATCAGTCCAAGAATGTTGCCATATTTTTATTTAATATATTTTTATTTTACTTTAATTATATGTCCAAATGTTTTAGATTTACTGGTTGTTGTATATATATTCATTCCATTTGAAACTGTTGGACCAGTTAATAATGATGATGTTTGATCTACTCCAAATGAATCATAAGATCCAATAGTTACATCTGAATTAATTGCAAAATATTGTGTAACTTTTGTTGTTGCAATATTAATTTCATCTTGGGCAGTTCCATCAAATATTACTGTACCTGCGATAGGTTTAGTATTACTGATTTTTCTCCAACCTGCATCTAATCCGGTTGCTAATTGAGAATCATTAGTAGGTAATGCTGTTGGTGGTGTTTGTCCTACATACCAATAATACTTTGTCTCTTCGCCCGTTCCTGCCATATAAACTGCGCATCTTACACCCGTGATATTAGGACGCCACACAGTATATGAAATATTATTTATTGTAATGGTTCCTATATTATCCCAACTCGTATCAGGTGTTGATAAATCACCGGCAGTTGCTTTTAATCCGACCGCTGTTGGAACCGCAACATACCAATCTAAACCAGATGTACCACCTATTATAGTCTTACCAATTGTTGTTGCATTACCAAGTGTATGCCATTTATTATTTGTGAAGTTTGTATCATCAACTGTTGGTGTTCCACTTATTGATGATGGTTGTGTTTGACCTGCATACCAATAATACTTTGTCTCTTCGCCCGTTCCTCCACCATTCTTCATAATCTCAATGACGGCATTGATGTCTGCCACATCCACGGTTCCGTCGTTGTTCACGTCACCCTTCAGGGGTGTGGTGTTCTCACTCTGTGCAAAGGCACACACGTTTAGCAGCAAGGCTGCCAGCAAAAAGAAAAATTTTGTCTTCATAATTGTTTTTGTTTTAGAAGTTATTAAACAAATTTGACGATAATATGCTTATTAGCGATAAGAAAACAGAAATGATGATGCCAATAACACCAACCCTAAATGACATCCTGACTGCGGCGTTAGGGTGTTCCCAATAAAAGTGCCACCAACACCCCTTGCTGATACAAACGCCACTATGCGCTGGAACTGCCTTTCCATCGCTGAGTTCATAAATGGAATTGGGTGTTAAGGCCACATACTTCTGTTGGAACCCCGTAGCCGAAGCAGAGAGGTAGGCACGATGAATGGAATGGACTGTCCATCATACGAGACTTTCACGATGGAAAGCCGTTTCTTTGACTTGCTGGAGGAGATTTTTGTCCTTCCGAACAATTTCTGATACATACTACTTTCCAGAACGACATACTCGTCCAGTTCCCTTGGAGAAAGGATGTAAGGGAAACGAAGAACATCCTCTTCAAATGTCTTGGACGGGGTCGTTCTTGCAGGAAGGATGGTTATCAACTCGCCCGGATAGTTGTTGCATGTTGCTTTCTTCATTGTTGATAAAATTTAGGTGAAGGATACGATTGTTGCTTCTCAACAAGGCACAAAAAGAAAACGTGGACATTTACTTTGTCGTCTACGTCTTCAGAGGTATCGCCAAACACCTAACTACCATATACGAGTAAAAGCCCACGCACTGCGTGAGCATCCTTGCTTTTTACTCCTGGTAGTTCTTTATTTTTTGGCGAAATTACTGAAGACCAGATTCTAAGCGGACGCTGCTTCCTTATATGTCTTTATTTCATTCTGTTACATAGGCTTGAAGGGTTAAGAAGTGATTATATTCTTTTTATGACATTTTCTCCCATGTTTCCCAGTCGATCTCGGAGATATACGTTGTAATCTGTTGGTGCAGTGTTGCAAGCTCCTTGCTCACCACGTCCCAAACTACTTGACTATCTATCTGGAAATATTCGTGGACGATGTAATTACGCATTCCTTTTACCATTTTCCATGGAGTCTCAGGATGTGCTGCCTGAAATTCAGCCGTAAGCATATTCGCGGCCTCACCCATTATTTCAATGTTTTTGACAACGGCATAATACATCATGTCGTCAGCCTGCAAATCTTCGTAAGTCTTTCCCTGCATGTAGGGCTCACACGATTGATGGCGGCAAGGATATGTTAAAGCCGGTCACGGTCTCTAAGCACTTCTCTCATAAATCAGTTGCCTGTCACGTTCTACACTTTTTCTTGCAAATGGAGCCAGTGATGACTCTGTTACTAAGTCCACGTTGCGGCCCAGTAGTTCTTTTAGGTCTTCGTACATCCCAAAGAATTTCAACCCGACTGGCTGTGAGTGGTCGAGTGTCACCAGTATATCCACATCGCTGTCTGGCCTTTCTTCGCCACGCGAATAGGAGCCAAAGAGCCATGCCTTCAGGACGGGTTGGGTCTTGAAGTACTCGGCTAACATCTTTGTCATTGTCTTCGTTCTCATGGGGGGTCTCCTTTTCTTGGTCGCAAAGTAAGTGAAAAAAGGAGAAACCACCAAACTTTTAGGAAGAAAAGTGTGTGACGAGGCTCAAAAAGGGTTGTTTGGTGTGGCCAAACATGATTGTGGAGTTTTTAGTTCGGCGGTAGCCCATCATGGTCAAAATGATGCACCAATATTTGGAAAAGTCGGAAAAAAGTTGTATATTTGCAGTTGAAAAAGGATGGCTAATAGTACAATCGTAAGCTTCGATAGTATAATCGCAACCTTCGATAGTACAATCGTAGGTTGCGATTGCTTTTAGTACACCCGTTGACCCAGAGGAGGTAATGGCGCAGAGTCACAGGAGGCAACGGCACTGCCCAAAAGGTGGATTAAGATGAGACGTCTGTTCGGGATAAGAAAGTTGTCTGAAAAGTTGGTCATCTGAGATATTGTTAGTATTTTTGCAATTCAAAAACCCAAAACGTATTTACACACCTTCACCATGACACCCTTTCTGAAACTCGTAGCCGACGACCTCTACAACAAACTACAAGGCCGTTTCGAAAACACGACCATCGTCTTCCCGAACAAACGGGCTTCGCTGTTCTTTAACCAATATCTGTGGGAGAATGGGGAGGGAAGGACGATGTGGACTCCTGCCTACACCAGCATCAGCGAGTTGTTTGCGTCGCTGGCTGACCAGGTCGTAGCCGACCCCATCTTCCTAACGGTGAAATTGTTTGAGGTGTATCGGCAGCGAATGAACTCCCAGAAATCGCTCGACCAGCTTTTGCCGCTGATGGAGACGATGTTGAGTGACTTTCAGGACATCGACAACAACTTGGTGGAACCGTCGAAACTGTTTGTGAACATAGCCGACTGGAAGGAGATGACTGATTTTTCGTTTTTGGAAGAGGAGCAGCGAGTGGCCATCGAACAGTTCTTCGGTCACTTCTTCAACACGGCCACGCCCGACTCGTCGCTGAAGACGCAGTTTCGGACGCTCTGGAATGCGCTGACCGACCTGTACGAAACCTACCGTACTGCCCTGCTCCACCCTACGGAGGGAGAGCCGATGGTGTATGAGGGGATGCTGAAACGCTGGGTGGTGGAGGCGTTGACGGGCAAGGATGAGGTGCTGCGCCAACGTGTGGATGGGCGTCTGGCTTCGGAAACCTACGTGATGGTGGGGTTCAATGTGCTGAACAAGACGGAGCTGGAGTTGTTCCGCTACATCAAGAGAAATCGTGATGCCAAATTCTATTGGGACTATGATGTGGCGTACTCACACACAAACTCACAAACTCAAAAACTCAAAAACTTAAAAACTCACAGCTTTGAGGCTGGGCAATTCATCGACGAGAACATCGCCAAGCTGGGCAAAGAGTTGGAGAATGAAGGTTTGTTCGACAATATGCACCAACCTAAGACCATCAGATTCATCGAATCGCCCACAGAGAATGCGCAGTCGCGGTATGTCTCCCAATGGATAGGCGACCACATCAAGCCTGACTCTCCGCTACAGGAGTCGGCTGTTGTGCTTTGCGATGAACGTCTGCTCGGGTCTGTGCTGCACAGTATGGGGCGTGTTCCTGCTGTCAACATCACGATGGGCTATCCATTGACAAACACACCGATATTCTCATTGATGCAGGTGCTGCTTGAGCTTCAAGTGCATGGGCGCACTCGCTTCGGTGCTTGGAGGTACAAATACGTCGCGGCTGTGCTCAAGCATCCACTCATTCAGAGGGTGGTGGGTGAAGCGTGTCAAGAAGTACTGGAGGGGCTGAGAAAGAACAATGTGGTGTTTCCCGTCCAAGAGACTTTTGCCGACTATAAGGTCTTATGCAGCATCTTCACACCATGCCCCCCAACCCCCAAAGGGGGAGGAGGACTGACGGGCTATCTGGCGGATGTCATCTCCATGGTGGGACACTCCTATAGTGAAGGGAAAAATGAAAAGGGAAAAATGAAAAGGGAAGTGGAAAGGGAGTCTGTCTTTGTGGCATATACAATCGTCAATCGAATCCAGACGCTGCAAGAAGGGAAAAATGCCGCTTTGTGTGTGGGGGATGAAACGCTCTCCAGAATCATCCTGCAACTGATGCGCCAAGCCACTATTCCCTTCCATGGTGAGCCAGCGGTGGGACTTCAAGTAATGGGATTGCTGGAGACGCGTAATCTCGATTTCCGCAACGTGGTCATGCTGTCGGTGAACGAAGGGCGAATGCCGAAGTCTGACAAACGTGCGTCGCTCATCCCCTATACCTTGCGAGCTGCTTACGGGATGACCACCATCGAAAGGGAGGTGAGTCTCTACGCTTATTATTACTACCGCTTGATGCAGCGAGCCGAGAACATCACCTTGCTCTACAACTCCAGCACCGAGGGGAGCGGGAAAGGAGAGATGTCGCGTTTCATGTTGCAGACGTTGGCAGAGAAAGACCGCCTTTTCGGGGAGGGACAGGAAATAGACCTTCGGGCTTTTACGTCGGCCAGCGATACGTTACCACAGGAGAGCTACCGCGTTGTGAAAGACAGGAGGGTGATGGAACAACTGCACAAACGTTTCAACGCCGAAAGCATCTTTTCGCCCTCTGCCATCAACACCTACATGAAGTGTCCGCTCAAGTTCTACTTCAACTATGTGGCTGGCTTGCGACCCGAACAAGACGTGTCGGAGGATGTGGATAAGCCGATGTTTGGCACGCTCTTCCACTACACCATGCAGAAGCTGTACGAACTTCACATCGGGAAGCCTTTCTCAAGCGAAGAACTGAACGCTTTGGCTGACAACAAGGAGCTTATCACCCAGAAACTGAACAATGCTTTTGCCATCAACTTCTTCCACCTGCCCGAAAAGGATGATCAGGGCAACGAGATTCGGTATGGCATCGACCGACGTATGACGCTGAATGGCACGCAACTCATCAACCGCCACGTCATCCGCGAGTTTGTCATCAACCAGATGAAAGCTGATGCCCAAATGGCGAAACAGTTGGAAGAGGAAGGAGGGCATTTGATGGTGGTCAGTCAAGAACAGAAATACACTTCGTTGCTGAACCTCCAGCAGGGAGGAAAGGCTTTCCAAGTGCTTTTAGGTGGATATATCGACCGACTCGACCTGTTGGCATCGCCTAACGGGAACAGGCTGCGCATTGTGGATTATAAAACCAGCAACAATGCCCAAACAGCCAATACGCTGGCAGACCTGTTCGATGTGGAGAAATGTGTGAAGAACTACCACATCATGCAGACGTTCTATTATGCACACGTGCTGACCCATGGCGTTTCGGAATATGCCGACACAGCTATCGTCCCATCGCTCATGTACCCTGCAAAGAAGATGGACAAAAACTATTCGGGCATCGTCAAGCTCTCTGCTCCTGATACTTCCACGGACAATCATCGGACATCGAAAGCGGAAATCGAGGACTTCAAGCAGCAGTACGACGAGGCATTCACCGACCTGCTCACGAATAAAATGGCGGAAATATTTACGCCTTACGAAGAAGAAGCTCCTGAACACACTAACCAAGGCACTTTCAGCCAATGTGCCGACGAACAGAATTGTCAATACTGCGATTTCCTCACATTCTGCCGTCGCCATCCTAAAGAACAATTCTAATGGAAAAATTTGAGATTAACATCTTGGGCTGTGGTGCAGCCCTGCCAACACCCAAGCACCTCAGTTCGGTGCAAGTGGTGAACGTGAGAGAGAAGCTCTTCATGCTCGATTGTGCCGAAGGAACCCAAATGGCTCTGCGCCGTTCTCACATCAACTTCACCCATCTGAGAGCCATCTTCCTCACCCATCTGCATGGCGACCATGTGTTTGGACTTATAGGACTGCTCTCCACTCTGAGATTGCTGGGAAGGCTCCAAAGCCTTCATGTGTATGGTCCCCAAGACCTCCAGTGCATCTTCCAGCCACAAATAGACTATTTCTGTGCAGAGTCTCCTTTCGAGATTCTTCTGCATGAGATAGACACAAAGAAACCCCAGCTCATCTACGAAGATCGTTCCGTAGAGATTTCCACCCTTCCTCTCTCCCATCGTGTGCCTTGCTGCGGCTACCTCTTCCGTGAGAAACCTACCTTGCCACACATACGCCGCGATGCCATCGATTATTACCAGATTCCCCTCTCCCAAATCAACAACATCAAGGCTGGAATGGATTGGACGATGCCTGACGGGACTGTCATCCCCCATCAGCGTCTCACCACCCCACCCGACCCTGTGCGTTCATACGCCTATTGCACCGACACGGCTTTTCGTCCCCAACTGGCAGACCTACTACAAGGGGTGACGTGCCTCTATCATGAAGCGACCTTCACTTCCGAACATGCTCTCTTGGCCAAGAATACGCATCACAGCACAGCTACACAAGCTGCTGAAATAGCGAAAGATGCACAAGTAG
Source organism: uncultured Bacteroidales bacterium (assembly GCA_902800305.1). Classification (GTDB taxonomy): domain Bacteria; phylum Bacteroidota; class Bacteroidia; order Bacteroidales; family Bacteroidaceae; genus Minthosoma. The sequence continues at coordinate 30,685 of CADCDP010000020.1, read as the reverse complement.
GGAAATTGATGCTCGGACACTTTTCTTCACGTTACAAGTCCGAAGAAATGCTCCTGCAAGAGGCTCAACGGATTTTCCCCAACACGCTATTAGCTAACGACGGGATGAAAGTGACGCTGTGACTGCCACTTTCATCCCGTCGGATTTAACATTCAATGGACAAGCACCTCAGAAGCGATGCTTCTCCATAGCTTTGTTCAATGGTTTGGGTAAGGCTTGGCGATTGAGGAAGAGATAGGTGGTGTTGAGTGCCATGTAGTCACGCGACATATACCACGTACCTTGATAGTCGCCACTTCTTCCCCACGAATTTTTGACCATGTAATAGGGCTTGCCTTGCCCGTCTTTTGCCATGCCGTAGATGAGCATGACGTGGTCGTAGGTGAATGTCCAATCGTTCCACTGCTCCTGACGCAACTGCTGGGTGGGCACTATGCCATCGGGCAAGGTGGCAAGTCCTGTACGGGTGAAGTCGCCCGACACATCGCCTCCCCAAGCCACACAATAGCCAGCCTCCAATGCTCGGTCGAGCACATTAAGAAGACTTTCGAGCGGGATGTTGTAGCTGGGCTTGAGTCGCCACTTGTAGGGTGCTTCGATGATGAACCACGCATCGAATGGATGATGGGTGTAGCTGGTCAGGCTCACATAGTCGTTCCAATCGAGTCCGAGACTTTGGGCAAACGACTGAGGTGTGTAGGTTTTGCCCTCATAAATGAAAGTCTCAGGACACTGCCCCACATGCTGGTCGATGACTTCCTGCACCGAATCTTGCCAATGGTCGGCAGGATGTTTCTCGTCCTTCACGGCCCGACGGATGGCCTCTTCCAGCTTCGGAATGAAGGTCTTGAAATTGGCCAAAGTATCGCCTACCAAGGAGCCTGGTGCTGGCATGGCCTCTTCGGGGCAAATGCCATGACGTTGAAGCACTTCCAGCACATCGTCGGCTGAACCTCCCTCTGTGATTTGACTGTAACCGTGCATCCTCACATAGTGGGTGGCACAATCCATGTAGTCCTTGTTCACCACAAACATTTCACACAGGTCGTAGGTGCGTCCCGTTCGACGCAGAATCTCCGATTCGAAAAAGCCTAACGTGGCAAAGTCCCAACAGGTTCCGCTGCGATGCTGGTTTTTCACACTGGTGATGGGGTTTTCCTTCACCGTCGTGAACTGGGGTTTCGGAGCATCGGCAGCCCTTTCTGTGGTCTGTCCAAAGGCTGTGATGGCGATGAAAGCCAAGACCATTCCTAAAAGTGTTCGTCTCATGTCTTTATCTTTTTTATTGATGTCTTCCAATGAGTTTCTCCATCCAAATCATGTCGTACCAACGCCCGAACTTGAGACCGCACTGATGGAAATGAGCCACCTGCTGGTAGCCCAATCGTTCATGGAAACGAACGCTGTCAAGCGTCAGGTATTCATCCTCAGGGTCAATATAAGAAATACAGGCATTCATGTTCAAGATGCCCTGTTTCCGAAGAGCGGTCTCTAAGCTTTCATGCAGCAAACGCCCAATGCCCTGCCGCTTTTGCCCCATGGATACATAGATGGAAGTCTCAACTGCCCACTGATAGGCAGCCCGCTCCTTGAAAGCACTGGCGTAGGCATACCCCACAACTTTTCCACCGTCCTCAGCCACCAACCACGGATACGTCCTCTGCACCTTCTCTATCCTCCCCCGAAACTCTTCCTCTGTGGGCACATCATACTCAAACGTGATGGCTGTCTGCTCCACGTAGGGTGCATAGATGGCCAACATCGCTTCGGCATTTTCTGGACGTGCATTTCTGATGGTTACCATTGTGTGATACGCTCAGCAGCGCATTATGCTTTCTTCAGTTTGGCAAGGCTCTCTGTGAGTGCTGCAATCTTGGTTTCTGCGTCGCTCTGCTTCTTGCGTTCGAGTTCCACCACTTGGGCAGGAGCATTGGCCACGAAACGCTCGTTGCTGAGTTTCTTCTTCACGCCAACGAGGAAACCTTGCAGGTGCTTCAGCTCTGCTTCCATCTTCTGGATTTCAGCCTCAGTGTCGATGAGGTTGCCAAGCTGAACGGCATACTCTGTGGTGCCCAGCAAGAAGGTGGAGGTTCCGTCGCTCTTGCTCTGTACATAGAGAATGTCGGCAAGAGAGGCCATCTTCTTGATGATGGAGCCAAGAGAAGGACAACGAGTGATGTTTTTGTCATCAGGAGAAGCAACTACAACTTCGAGGGTCAGCGGTTCACGAGGTGAAATGTTCTTACTCTGACGAACGGCACGAACACCTGAGATAACTTGCTTAGCCTCATCATATTGGGCAATCAGACGCTTTTCCTCATCGGTAGGTGCATCGAGAATGAGTGGGTCAACCATAATGCTCTCACCTTCCTTGCGCTCTGCGATGTGCTGGTAAAGCTCTTCGGTGATGAACGGCATGAAGGGGTGAATGATTTTCATCAGCTGCTCGAAGAAGTTGAGCGTTGCTTGGAAGGTCTCAGCATCGATAGGTGCTTGATAAGCAGGCTTAATCATCTCCAGATACCAACCCGAGAACTCGTCGGTGAAGAGCTTGAAGACTGCCATGAGGGCCTCGTTCAGACGATATTTAGAGTAGAGGTCGTTTATCTCGACGAGCGCCTTCTTGATGGTCGCCTCCATCCAAGCGATGGTCTTCTTGTTTTCTTCTGGCTGCTGAAGGTCTTCCTTTACCTCCCAACCCTGCACAAGACGGAAAGCGTTCCAAATCTTGTTGCAGAAAGCGGCGCCCTGCTGACAAAGCTGTTCGTCGAAGAGGATGTCGTTACCTGCTGGAGCGGAAAGGAGCATACCCATTCGCACACCATCGGCTCCGTACTTCTCGATAAGACCAATGGGGTCAGGCGAGTTGCCCAGCGACTTCGACATCTTGCGACCCAGTTTGTCGCGCACAACACCGGTGAAATAGACGTTGCGGAAAGGCACATCCTTCTGGTATTCTTCACCAGCCATTATCATGCGAGCCACCCAGAAGAAAATGATGTCGGGAGCTGTCACGAGGTCACAAGTGGGATAGTAGTAGTTGATTTCCTCGTTGCCAGGATTGTTGATGCCATCGAAGAGCGAGATAGGCCAAAGCCATGAAGAGAACCACGTATCGAGGGCATCCTCGTCGTGACGCAGCTGGTCGATGGTGATGTTCTCGTAGCCCTTGAGCTTGTGTGCCTCTTCCAAAGCCTCTTCGGGTGTGAGTGCCACCACGTATTTCTCTTCCTCGTCTTCAGCTGTGGGCAGGAAGTAAGCAGGGATGCGATGGCCCCACCAAAGCTGACGGCTGATGCACCAGTCCTGAATGTTCTCCATCCAGTTGCGATAGGTGTTGACGTATTTGGTCGGATAGAATTTAATCTTACCTTCAAGCACGGGTGGCAAAGCGATGTCGGCAAAGTGCTTCATCGAGAGGAACCACTGCTTGCAAAGACGAGGCTCCACAGCGGTGTCTTGGTTGCGCTCTGAGTAGCCCACCTTGTTGTCGTAATCTTCCACCTTCTCCATGAGACCTGCGGCTTTCAAGTCGATGGTAATCTGCTTACGTACCTCCATACGGTCTTGCCCCACATAGAGTCCTGCGGCTTCGGAGAGGGTGCCGTCGGGATTGAAGATGTCGATGGTTTCGAGGTTGTGCGCCTTACCCAAAGCGTAGTCGTTCACATCGTGAGCAGGAGTGACCTTCAAACAGCCTGTACCAAACTCGATATCAACATAGCGGTCTTCGATGACGGGGATGACACGGTTCACGAGTGGCACAATCACCTTGTGGCCACGCAACCACTGGTTCTTTGGGTCTTTGGGATTGATGCACATGGCTGTATCACCCATGATGGTTTCAGGACGTGTGGTGGCCACCACAGCGTAGTACCCTTTGGCGTCCTTATGGATGATATTACCTTCCTTTTCCAACGTGTCGATAGAAACCTTGCTACCTACCGATGTGAGGTTCTCTGGGTCAGCTACATAATACTTCAGGTGGAAGAGGTGGCTCTTCTCGTCGCGGTAGATCACTTCCTCTGTAGAGAGTACCGTCTGCGCCTTGGGATCCCAGTTGACCATGCGAAGACCACGATAGATGAGTCCTTTCTTATAGAGGTCAACGAACACTTTGAGCACGCTTTCACTACGCTTCTCGTCCATCGTGAAAGCCGTTCTGTCCCAGTCGCACGATGCGCCCAATCGACGCAACTGCTTGAGGATGATACCACCGTGTTCATCTGTCCATGCCCAGGCATGTTTCAAGAACTCATCACGAGTGAGGTCGCGCTTCTTGATTCCCTGCTCGGCAAGACGGTTCACCACTTTGGCTTCTGTAGCAATGGAAGCATGGTCGGTGCCCGGCACCCAACAAGCATTCTTGCCGTCAATACGTGCCTTGCGGATGAGGATGTCTTGAATGGTGTTGTTGAGCATGTGCCCCATGTGGAGCACACCCGTCACGTTGGGTGGCGGAATCACAATGGTGTAAGGTTCACGACCATCGGGTTTGCTGGCAAAGAGCTTATGGTCGAGCCAGTACTGATACCACTTGCCTTCCACTTCGGAAGGACTATAATTTTTGGCTAATTCCATAATATATATATGTGTGTTGTTTAGTTGTTTTGTTGTTTAGTTGTTTAGTGGTTTGGTTGTTTAGTGGTTTTTATAGGACTTCTTAGGATTGTATATAAAGCCACATTTCCATCTTATTCATACCTCATCGTTTCAGAGGGCTTGCCTATGCTAATAAGGTGGGAACTCCCCCAAATGACCAATGTGGAGATGAGGAAGGTGGCGACATTGATGCCCAAAATGAGCAACCAGTCGAAGCGAATAGGCACAGAGTCGATGTAATAGACCGAAGCGTCGAGCGAAATCAAACGGAACTGCTGTTGCACCCAACAGATAAGCAATCCCACCGCATTGCCCCACAGAAGTCCTTTACCCACCAGCATGATGCTGAAATGTATGAAGATTTTTCTCACAGCAACATTGGTGGCACCTAAGACTTTCAACGTGCCAATCATGCTGATGCGTTCAAGCATGATGATGAGCAATCCACTGACCACCGTAAAGGCACTGACGAGTATCATCAAGATGAGAATCATCACCACGTTCATGTCGAGCACCGCCAACCATGCAAAAGTATGGGCGGCGATGTCTTTGATGCTGAACACTCCGTATGTCACTCCGTTTCTATCTACTCCTAAATGGATGAACTGGAGCTTGGACACAAGCATTTCCAACTGGTCGAAATCCTTGACAGTCACTTCCAGCCCCGACGACATTTCTTCATCCCAACCATTGAGCTTGCGCACCGTATAGATGTCGGTAATGACAAAGTTCTTGTCGTAGTCGTTCATGTTGGTGGCAAAGACTCCTGCAATCTTGAAGCGACGAGCACGCATGGATTCTTCCCCCATGAAGTAAGCAAAGATTTTGTCACCCGTCTTCACGCCAAGGTCGGCAGCCACCTTCTGCGAGAGCAGTATCTCATTGGAAGCTTTTTGGGATGAGAATTTGGGTATTTCACCATCCACCAAGCAACTGCGGAAGAAAGAAAGGTCGTAGTCCTCACCCACCCCTTTGAAAGTCAATCCCCGAAAGTTTTCGTCGGTCTTGAGGATGCCGAGTTTGGTGGCAAAACGCTGGATGTGGTCGATGCCATGCACCTTCTTTACCTTTCGGACAAGGGTGTCGTTGGTCAGCACAGGCAGCATCTCGTAGTTCTGATTCTGTGTGAGGCTTAACACTTGAATGTGGCTGCCAAAGCCTATCACCTTCGAACTCACTTCATGCTTGAAGCCCAATACGACAGCAAGGCTAATCAGCATGACTGCCACACCTATGGCGACCCCAAGCATCGCAATACGAATAGCAGGACGAGAAAACCGTTCCCCGTCCTCTGCCTTGTCAGCATAAATTCGTTTTGCTATAAAAAGTTCGAAGCTCACACTTCAATCCTTCAATTTTTCAATCCTTCAATCCTTCACTCGACCTGGATACGCCTCCAATGCCTTACGTAACACGAAGAGCGCACGAACAAGGTCTTCTTTCTTCAATACGTATGCAATACGCACCTCGTTTTTACCAGCACCTGGCGTCGTGTAGAAACCCGAAGCAGGAGCCATCATCACGGTTTCCCCTTCGTACTGGAAATCAGACAGACACCACGCACAGAACTTCTCGCAATCGTCAACTGGAAGTTTAGCCACGGTGTAGAATGCACCCATCGGAATGGGCGAATAGACACCTGGAATACGGTTCAATCCATCGATAAGGCACTTACGGCGCTCCACATATTCATCATAGACATCACGACTGTACTCCTCCGGCGCATCCAAGCTTGCCTCAGCAGCAATCTGACCGATAAGCGGTGGAGAAAGACGCGCCTGACAGAACTTCATCACAGCCTTGCGAATCTCCTCGTTCTTCGTGATAAGCGCACCAATACGGATTCCACATTCGCTGTAACGCTTTGATACAGAATCTATCAGCACCACATTCTCTTCGATACCCTCCAGATGGCAAGCCGAAATGTAGGGAGAACCCGTGTAAATGAACTCACGATAGACTTCGTCGGAGAAGAGATAAAGGTCGTACTTCTTCACGAGGTCGCGAATCTGGTTCATTTCGCGGCGCGTATAAAGATAACCAGTCGGGTTATTAGGATTGCAGATAAGGATGGCACGTGTGCGCTCATTGATGAGTTCCTCGAACTTCTCCACTTTCGGAAGCGAGAAACCTTCATCGATGGTCGTGGCAATCGTGCGAATCACGGCACCTGCCGAAATAGCGAAAGCCATGTAGTTGGCGTAGGCAGGTTCTGGCACGATAATTTCGTCACCTGGATTCAGACAAGCCAAGAAAGAGAAAAGCACCGCCTCTGAACCACCACTGGTGATGATAATATCGTCTGCCGTTAAGTTAATGTCATACTTCGCATAGTAGTTGACCAGTTTCTCGCGATAGCTGCGATAGCCCTGTGAAGGACTGTACTCCAAAATCTTGCGGTCGATATTCTTGATAGCATCGATGGCAACTTGCGGGGTTGGCAGGTCAGGCTGTCCAATGTTCAAGTGATAGACTTTCACACCGCGCTTCTTGGCGGCATCAGCCAAAGGAGCCAATTTGCGGATAGGAGAACTCGGCATCTCCGTTCCTCGAATAGAAATTTTCGGCATATTTAAATAATGTATAATTCTTTTGCAAAAGTGGTGCAAAGTTACGAATTTTCAATGGCATAAAGGTCTTGTCAATAAAACTTTTTGCGAAAAACTCTTAACATTCTTATAAAAAAACGAGACTCGTAAACTTTGAGTCTCGTTTTTCTTTGTCCAAAAAGATTCCTTTCGTTTCTAATTCCCGATTGGCAACGTAAGGATGAAGCGAGCACCTTGGGTATAGTCAGCATCAATATTGAGGTCGCCACCCAGCAGAAGAGCAACACGCTTGCAAAGAGTAAGCCCCAAGCCTATGCCTTCCGTGAAATCATCCAGTTTCGTGAACTGGGCGAAAATCAGCTGGTGGTCTTCCTCTGCGATGCCAATGCCCGTATCTGTCACAATGAAGTTCACAGTACCATTGCCATTCGACTCGCATCCAATCGTAATCTGTCCCTGACGGGTGAACTTATTAGCATTGTCCATCAACTCCTGCAAAATCTTCTGTAGGAACTCACGGTTCGTCCGAATACAGAACGCATCGGGCAAGGAAGTCTGCACATCGAGTTTCACCATGTCGGGCGATTTCAGTTTGAGACCATTTGCCACCTTCCGACACATATCGTTACACAGAACTTCGTCGGCCAAATCGAGGCTGGTATGCGTTTCGAGATAGGAAGCCGCCATCAACATACTGATAATGCCCGTAATGTTCTTGGAATTTTCCTGCATGGCATCAATAATCATCGCCATTTCCTCTTCAGAGACAAACTGAGCACCTTCCCGCAACACTTGAGCAAATCCTGTGATAATGTTAAGTGGTGTACGCACCTGATGCGTAATGTCTTGCATGAATGCGGTCTTCTTCAAGTCAGCCTCATGCGCAAGTTCATTTGCCTTTACCAACTCTTCATTCCGTTGCTCTATTTCGTCATTTGTACGTTGAATGTCAGTTACATATTTCACGATGGACTGCTGCATCTCTCCAAAACTGTTTTGCAACTGCCCGACAGCATCTATACGCTGACTCTTTGGCATTCGCTTGTCAAAGTTTCCTGCTGAAATATGGTGTGCCTGCTGGGCAAGCTGGTTAACAGGAATCAGAGCTTTGTTGACAATATGCCTACAGAGGAAAAGCATCAATATCAAACCTATGACGATAATGGCAAGAACGATGTAAAATAGGTGGTTGTACCCCCTGAATATCTCACTTTCAGGATAGACAACAGCAAGACTCCACCCTGTACGTGGCAACTGACAATAGAAGACATAGCAATTCTCTCCATCAATATGGACTTGCTTCGTACCTTCTCGTCCAGCCACCATATCACGCCCCAGCCAAATAAGTTCTGCATCTTTTATTGGGTCTGCTCCCGTGAAAATACCTTGATAGACCAATTTCGTTGTATCAGGATGGACAAAATAATTTCCATCTTTACCCAGCATAATACAGTAAGAACGCGGCGAAGGCTTCTCTGCCGAGATGGTCTGCGAGAGCCATTTCAATGACAAGTCTGTAGAAATGACGCCAATGTAACGTCCAGACTTATCTGTGAAAGGCTTGCTATAAGAAGTTATCATCTCCGTCACATAGACCGTGTCAAGATAGTAGTCATAGAATGGATCAACCCAACTTGCTCCTTTGCGTTCCATCGGGATTTTGTACCAATCCATGCCAAAATAACGATAGTCATCATTACCTTCTTGCTCTGTCTCTATTTTTCCATTCTCTTTTCCAGAATAAATGGAGTAATATTGCCCTTTTTCGGGGAAATAATAAGGTTCGAAAGCAATGGAACAACCATAAATATTGGGGTTCTGCAAAAGAACACGGCGCGAGAATACCTCTACAGAGTCTGGGTTAAGATGGGTGCGTACCAACCATTCTGTATTGTTGGTGGCAATTTCTACTTCATCCAGAATCTCATCCACTCGAAGTGCTGTGTTATTTAGCACTTTTGTGGCTCGTTCCATGGCATCCTGCCGTATGAAGTTTCGAGTCCGTATGTATAGAAACCCAAGTGAAACAACAAAAATAAGCACAGCAAAGGACAAAACCATGAGGGACAACCTCAAGGAAAGGGAATGCCGTATTAGGGAAATAGGATTTTTCATGGTGCAGGTGTTTCTTCGTTAGACAATGTCGGTGCTCCGTTTTGCGAAGCATCCAATAACTGATTCAACAAAATAGTAACAATTTCGGTATTTTCCAACATCTTGTCAACATGCTCCTTCATCTCCTCGTCCGAGAAATGCTGGTGTCCTTCCCGAATCATGTCGCTCTCACTGGCAATAATGCTGACAGGCTGTGCCATCTGGTCTGTCATGTTGTTAATGAATGCCGTCTTGACACGATCAGCCTCCTTTGCCAATTCGTTGGCCGTCATCAGTTCGCGATTACGTTGTGTCAGCGTTTCTGTGGAATGACGCATTCTTCCGATATACTCAGCCAACGACCTCCGCATCACGGCGAAACTACGCTGCAAATGCCCTATCTCATCGTATCGATGACTTTCTGGAACTATCTCTTCAAATTCTCCATTCGAAATATGTTGAGCAGAATTTGCCAACATCTTTAACGGGCGTAAGCTACGACGAATGACAAAAATACAGAAGAAAAGCAGTAAGAACAAACCAATAATAGTGATGGCCATCAAATAGCGCTGCAAACTGTTATAGGGTTCGAAGATGTCACTTTCGGAACACACAATGGCAACACTCCAATCCGTATGAGCGAAAGGCTTATAGAAAACATATTGGTCTTCTTGGCCTTGTCGATGGAACACCTTATATCCACTTTCACCCGCCAACATAGCCTCGCCCAATGAAGTCAGCAAGGTGTCAGGCTTCAGCAATGTCGGAGTGAAAATAGTTTCATAAAAAAGTTTTGTAGAATCGGGATGCACCAGAAAAGCTCCACCCTTTCCCAACAAAATGCTGTAGGAGTTAGGGAACGGTTTCGTTTCACTGATTGTATTAGAAAACCATTGAAGTGAGAGATCGACAGACAAGACACCGACCACCTTATTGTCAGAATCGTGGATGGGCTGACAGAATGACGTAATCACTTCCGTGATTTGAATGCCACCCGTATCATACTCCTGAAACGGTTCCACCCAATAAGGTTTGTCGAGTAATTTGGGAATCAGATACCAATCCATGCAATGATATTCGTAAAGTTCATTTCCCTCTTGCTCTGTCTCAATGGAATCGCCTTTATATGAATAAGCCGAGAAATAACGTCCTTTCTCTGGATAATAATAAGGTTCGAAAGCGATGGAACAGCCATTAAGATTAGGGTTTGTCTCCAGAATTTTGCGACTGAAGGTAAACATGGAATCAGGAGTGTCAATGTGTTGTTCCACCAACCACTTCATATTATTGGCAGCCACTTCCACCTCATGCAATGTGTTTTCCACATGCAACATCGTTCCTTCCAATGTTTGGGTAGCTTTTTCCACCGCTTCATCCTTCACGGCTTCACGTGAATAATAGAACAGGATGCCAAGAGCTGTTATAAAAAGCATCACCACACAGGCTAAGACCCAAATACTGAGTCGCGCTGTTAAAGATTGCCGTATATAATTCGTTATCATTTTCCCATCAATTCATTATAGGTTACTTCTCTTTTCAACATTCCACACTCCATCATCAGTCGGCTGGCCTTTTTCACCATATCGGGACGCACTCGAAACTCACGTTTGCCCGATTCTTTATCTTGCTGCAAACGTAAAATCTCTTGCAGTTGCAACTTCTGCATCACGCGGTTCGTAGGCGTGTTATTGGCCTTCACATACTTCATCACAATGTCCAAAGCTTCTTCAGGATGCTCGGCAGCCCACTCCCACCCTTTGCGGCTGGCGGCGGCAAAAGCTTTCACCTGTTGGGGATGAGACTCATAATAATCACGTTTCACATAGACCCCATTCTCTTGAATATTGTATCCATGGTCACAGAAACGATAAAGTCCCTCCTCTGGCATCTTAAAGCCTGCCTGCAATAGCTGATAATATTCGTTGTAAGTCACTATCACCATAGCATCCACAGCCCCTGAAAGGAACACGTTGATGTTGCCTGCGAAATGAATCCAGTCGTAGTTCATCTTTTCACGTATGTTCAATATAGAAGTCAAATAGTTAGGCTCAGAATTATAGACCGCCATACGGATGCCTTTTTGTGTGAGCGGATTCTTTCCCCAACGCGACACGATGACATAGCTACTGTTCATGGATGTCTGAAAGATATTCACCAAAGGAGTACCCTTGTTCCCAATAATATCCAAAGCCGACATCAAGGCAAACATTCCAGCATTACACTCATCTGTTTCCAAGCGGTGATACACCGAACTGGTCAACGACGGATGCTGAATTTTCACGTCCAATCCAGCCTCTGTGTAAAAACCTTTTTCTTTTGCCACATAATAGCCAGCAAACTCTGCCTGTGCTGTCCAAACGGTCGTGAACACAAATGGTTCACCTGCCTCCATCTGACTCGGCACAAGCATCAACCAAATTAAGATAAGCATGAACTTCAAGCCAGAAGTCTTTTTCCGCTTGAAGTCTAAAAACTTACACAAAACTGCCTTTTTCATGCGATTTTCTCCTTTATCTTCACATATCTACTTATTAGTATGAGGACATATAACCTATATCCGCCACAAAGGTACTAAAAAAAGTTAGACAATAAATTGTTTTTATTAAAAAAGTGTCATACGAAAGATAAAAAAGTAAACAAAATGAAATTATTTGTAGCTTTTTCCCCTTTCCATTGTACAACAAAAGGCTTCTCTCTGACAAGACCGTTCCTCTATGTAGGGAATCAATGAACCGTTGAGCCCCTCATTACCTATTACAAAAGCCGCCAATGAATTCAGACATCAGCCGCTAACGCCAAGGGAGGGAATGAGGGGGTCGGAAAGCAGACAAAGGGGTGAGAGGAATAGAAACACACTCACAGCACCTTTTTCTCACAAAAAACTTGGATGGTGATGAAAATAATTACTACCTTTGCAAAAAGAAATCACAAAAGAACCATGAAAGTTGGAATTATACAACATCAATGTGAAGAAAGTGTGGAGAAGAACGTCCTTCACATGGAAGAAGGTATCAGAAAAGCAGCCGAAAAAGGTGCTAAACTTATAGTTTTACAAGAACTACATAACTCATTGTATTTCTGTCAAGTGGAGAATACGGAAAATTTTGATTTGGCAGAAACAATTCCAGGCTCATCAACTGAGCGATACGGACAGTTGGCACAAGAGTTGGGGGTCGTCATCGTCACCTCTCTTTTCGAACGCAGGGCAGCTGGACTTTACCACAACACAGCAGTAGTCTTTGAGCAAGACGGAAGCATCGCTGGCATCTATCGCAAAATGCACATTCCCGACGACCCTGCCTATTATGAAAAGTTCTATTTCACACCAGGCGACCTCGGTTTCCACCCCATTCAAACCAGTGTGGGACGGCTTGGCGTACAGGTATGCTGGGACCAGTGGTATCCCGAAGGCGCAAGACTCATGGCACTCCAAGGAGCCGACTTGCTGATTTATCCCACCGCTATCGGCTATGAATCCAGCGACACGCCTGAAGAACAAGAACGCCAGCGTGAAGCATGGATGACTGTACAACGGGGTCATGCCGTAACCAATGGCATACCCGTTATCGCTGTCAACCGTACAGGACACGAACCAGACCCTTCAGGACAGACCAATGGCATACAATTCTGGGGCAGCAGTTTCGTAGCAGGACCACAGGGCGAGATTCTTTATTGTGCGCCCAAAGACAAAGAAGTGGTGGAGGTCATCGATATTGACATGAAACGAAGCGAGAATGTGCGCCGTTGGTGGCCTTTCCTTCGCGACAGACGCATTGAAGAATTTAGCGGATTGACCAAACGATTCATCGACTGAAAGGAAAGGGGCTTTTATCATCTTCATGTTGCGATATTAGGTCTAAACGACCTGCTCTTTCGCCAAAATGGAACTTTTTTCATTTTAATCTTGGTAGTATTCAAAAAAAATATCTACCTTTGTAAGTTTTTGTACGAAAAGGTATAAAAGCCTTTTTTGTCTATGTTATCACATAAAGGATGCGAAACACACTTAACAACACTTTTTTAATTGATATTTTATGGCTAATATGAAAGAAAAACTCTTCTCGGAGTTTCAGGCACCTACCACACAAGAGTGGTTGGACAAGATTGAGGTTGACCTCAAGGGTGCAGACTTCCAGAAGAAGTTGGTTTGGAGAACCAACGAAGGCTTCAACGTACAGCCTTTCTACCGCCGCGAGGACTTAAAGGATCTCAAGGCAGTCGATTCTCTGCCCGGTGAATTTCCATTCATCCGTGGCAACAAGAAGGACAACAACCTCTGGTTTGTGCGTCAGGAGATTGACGTGGAGGATGCTAAGGCAGCGAATGCTAAGGCACTCGACATCCTGAACAAGGGTGTGGATTCTCTCGGTTTCAAGATTCCAGGCAAGAACATCAGCAAGGAGTTCATCGCTACCCTGCTCGATGGTATCCTGCCTCAGTATGTGGAGCTGAACTTCAAGACTTGTCAGCGTCACTGTGTGGAACTCGCTCAGATTCTGGTGGAGTACTTCAAAGAGAAGAACTACCCATTGGCAGAACTGAAGGGTTCCATCAATTTTGACCCCATCTCGAAGATTCTCTGCAAGGGAAAGGACGTGTCGGCTGTGCTTAATGAGGCCAAGCCTCTGATTGAAGCATTGGCTGAACTGCCAGGCTATAAGTGCATCAATGTCAACTCTGTAGCACTGAACAATGCAGGTGCTTACATCTATCAGGAATTGGGGTACGCACTGGCTTGGGGTGCTGAGTACATGAATGTGTTGACTGAGGCTGGCGTGGATGCTACAGAAGCAGCCAAGCGCATCAAGTTCAACATGGGCGTGAGCGACAACTACTTCATGGAGATTGCCAAGTTCCGCGCTGCCCGTATGCTGTGGGCACAGATTGTGAAGCAGTATGAGCCTAAGTGCGATTGCGCTTGTCAGATGCACGTGTGCGCCATGACTTCCGAGTACAACCAGACCCTCTTCGATTCTTACGTAAACTTGCTCCGTTCTCAGACAGAGGCCATGTCTGCCGCTATCGCCAACGTGGATTCAATCGTGGTGACTCCATTCGACAAGCCATACGAGACTCCAACAGACTTTGCCGAGCGCATTGCCCGCAACCAGCAGCTCCTGCTGAAGGAAGAGGCTCACTTCGACAAGCTCGTCGATGTGGCTGGTGGTTCTTACACCATCGAGCACCTCACCGATGCCATCGCCAAGGAAGGTTGGAAACTCTTCCTCGCTGTGGAGAACGCTGGTGGCTTCCTCGCAGAATGTCTGAACGGCAACATCCAGAACGCTGTGAACGCATCGAACGACAAGCGTCATGCTGATGCCGCCAAACGTAAGGAGTTCATCCTCGGAACGAATCAGTTTCCGAACTTCACCGAGACAAGTGAAGGCAAGACTCCTCTTGCTCCTTGCTGTGGGTGCCACGAGGCTGGCGAACTTCCTGCCCTCAACAAGAGCCGTCTGGCTTCCGAATTCGAGACTCTTCGTCTTGCTACAGAGAAGGCAGCTAAACAGCCAATTGCTTTCATGCTCACCATCGGTAACCTCGCTATGCGTCAGGCTCGTGCACAGTTCTCTTGCAACTTCCTCGCAGCAGCAGGTTACAAAGTTATCGACAACCTCGGCTTCAAGACTGTGGAGGAAGGTGTTGATGCAGCCCTCAAGGCAAATGCCGACAATGCTCGGAAGACCTCAAGGCCGCTGGCATCGAGAACTTCATCCATGTACGTGTTAATCAACTCGAAACGCTCAAGGAGTACAACGCTAAACTCGGTATATAGACTTTTGAACGCAAAGAAGCAGAGATAAAAAGAACTATAGAGACAGGCAAATTCGTAGAGAACGCAGAGAGATGGCAAGCCATCTTGCTCGCACAAAAGGAAAGACATGGAAACAACTTCACAAGCAGACAGACTCAACCAGTTGAGCAGCATTGTGATTGGTGCAGCCATTGAGGTACACAAGGCCTTAGGGCCAGGACTGTACGAATCCGTCTATGAAGAATGCCTGAAGAAGGAATTGGAACTGAGGGGTATTCAATGCCAGTCACAGCTTACATTCGGACTCAACTACAAAGGGGTAAACACGGGAAAGTCTTTCCGAATAGACTTGCTTGTAGAAGACGAACTGGTAGTGGAACTGAAAGCGGTGGATGAATTGACACCCCTCAACGAAGTACAACTGGTAACATATCTCAAACTGCTGAACAAACATTTGGGATTACTTATCAACTTCAACGTGGAAAGACTCACCGACGGAGTGAGACGAAAAGTCTATAACTTCAACGATACGATTTCCCGACACTCCATCGACCACAAGGTAATCACTTCCACACTCCTCAACAATGCAGAAGCATCTGCGCTCTCTGCAAAGTGACAACTTCCACTCCCCTCAACAATGCGAAAGCCTCAGCGTTCTCTGCAATGCTTTAGCATCCTCTCTATAAAACTTTACGCCTCTGCGTTCAATAAAATAAAAAACAGCGTTCCATAAAAACCATACAACTATGGCAAGAAAAGATTTCAATAACATAGACATTTATGCTGGCATTCAAGAGAAGAATGGTCAGCAGTGGCAGAAAGAGAATGGCATCAGCGCAAACTGGCGCACTCCAGAGCAGATTGACATTCAGCCCGTTTATACCAAGGAAGACCTCGAAGGCATGGAGCACCTCGACTTCACTGCCGGTATTCCTCCTTATCTCCGTGGTCCTTACTCGATGATGTACCCCTTCCGTCCTTGGACCATCCGTCAGTATGCAGGTTTCTCTACGGCAGAAGAGTCTAACGCCTTCTATCGCCGTAACCTCGCATCTGGCCAGAAGGGACTTTCAGTGGCATTCGACCTCCCCACTCACCGTGGTTACGACCCAGACAACCCTCGTGTGGTCGGTGACGTAGGTAAGGCTGGTGTGAGCATCTGTTCTCTGGAGAACATGAAGGTGCTCTTCGCAGGCATTCCATTGAACAAGATGTCTGTCTCCATGACCATGAACGGCGGTGTGCTCCCTATCCTCGCCTTCTACATCAACGCAGGTTTGGAACAGGGTGCCAAGCTCGAAGAGATGGCTGGTACGATTCAGAACGACATCTTGAAGGAGTTCATGGTGCGTAATACATATATTTACCCACCAGCATTCTCCATGAAGATTATTGCCGACATCTTCGAGTACACTTCTCAGAAGATGCCTAAGTTCAACTCTATCTCCATTTCCGGTTACCACATGCAGGAAGCAGGTGCTACTGCCGACATCGAGTTGGCTTACACCCTCGCCGACGGTATGGACTACCTCCGCACGGGTGTGAACGCAGGTATTGATGTGGACGCATTCGCTCCCCGTCTTTCGTTCTTCTGGGCGATTGGCATGAACCACTTCATGGAGATTGCCAAGATGCGTGCAGGTCGTCTGTTGTGGGCAAAGATTGTGAAGAGCTTTGGCGCCAAGAATCCAAAGTCACTCGCACTCCGCACTCACTCTCAGACTTCTGGTTGGTCACTCACCGAGCAAGACCCCTTCAACAACGTGGGTCGTACTTGTATCGAGGCAATGGCAGCCGTGCTGGGTCACACACAGTCACTCCACACCAACGCCCTCGACGAGGCCATCGCCCTGCCTACCGACTTCTCGGCTCGTATCGCTCGTAACACCCAGATTTACATCCAGAACGAAACCAAGGTCTGCAAGCAGATTGACCCATGGGCAGGTTCTTACTACGTGGAGACCCTCACCAACGAACTCGTTCATAAGGCTTGGGAACACATTCAGGAAATCGAGAAGCTCGGCGGTATGGCAAAGGCTATCGAGACCGGTCTTCCCAAGATGCGTATCGAGGAAGCAGCTGCACGTACACAGGCTCGCATCGACTCTGGCACTCAGACCATCGTCGGCACCAACAAGTACCGTCTTGACCACGAAGACCCACTCGACATCCTCGAAGTCGATAACACCGCTGTGCGTCTGCAGCAGGAAGCTGCCCTCAAGGAACTCAAAGCCAACCGCGACGAAGCCGCTTGTCAGGCAGCCCTTGCAGAAATCACCAAGTGTGTACAGGAATTCAAGGACGGCAAGAAGAGCGAAAACAACCTCCTCGACCTCGCTGTGAAGGCAGCAGGTCTGCGTTGTACGCTCGGAGAAATTTCCGACGCTTGCGAAGCTGTCGTTGGTCGTTATAAAGCAATCATTAGAACCATCAGCAACGTGTATAGTTCAGAATCAAAGGGCGATCAGGCATTCAAGGATGCTTGCGCCGCAACAGAGAAATTTGCACAGGCCAATGGTCGTCGTCCTCGCATCATGATTGCAAAGATGGGACAGGACGGTCACGACCGTGGTGCCAAGGTAGTGGCAACAGGTTATGCCGACTGCGGTATGGACGTGGATATGGGTCCTCTCTTCCAGACACCTGCTGAGTCTGCTCGTCAGGCAGTGGAGAACGACGTCGATGTACTCGGTGTTTCTTCTCTCGCCGCAGGTCACAAGACACTTGTGCCACAGGTAATCGAAGAGCTGAAGAAGCTTGGCCGCGAAGACATCCTCGTCATTGCAGGCGGTGTCATCCCAGCCCAAGACTACGACTTCCTCTACAAGGCAGGTGTGGCAGCCATCTTCGGTCCTGGCACCAATGTGGCAAAGGCTTGCTGTGAGATCATGAAGATCTTGAACGAAGAGTAAATTAAAATATACGACAAGAAAGCGGTGCACCCAATTGGATGCGCCGCTTTTTGTTTACGCTTTTCGTTAAACTATCTTAATAGTGGCTGAAGCTATTTTTTATATGAAATATCATGACTATCTTTGTGGCGAGATTAGCATGAACACAACTTATCAACCTAAAAACTAATCAGCCCTATGAGTAATCCACTTTTCAACATCCAATATGGATTGTTTGTCATCACAACCAAAGATGATGACCGTGACAATGGTTGCATCAGCAACACGGTAGCACAAGTAACTGCACAGCCTAACCGCATTTCTGTAGCCCTCAACAAGGGTAACTTTACCACTGAACTCATCCAACGTTCGGGACGCTTCACTGCCTCCATCATCAGCGAGGCTGCCGACTTTGAGCTCTTCAAGCATTTTGGTTTCCAAAGTGGACGCACCGTGAACAAGTTCGCAGACTTTACTGATTGTCGCCGTGTCAGCAATGGCACTTTCGCCATCACACGTGGCACCAACGCATTCATCTCTGCTGATGTGGAACAAGCCATTGACCTCGGCACACACATGCTGTTCATTGGGCTTGTCAACGAGATGGAAACGCTCTCCAACACACCTTCCGCCACCTACAACTATTACCAATCCAACATCAAACCCAAGCCTCAACCAGCAGGAAAGACGGAAGATGGCAAGACCATTTGGCGTTGCAGCATCTGTGGCTACGAATATGTGGGAGAAGAATTGCCAGAAGACTTCATTTGCCCCATCTGCAAACATCCCGCTTCCGACTTTGTGAAGGTTGCCGAAGAGAAGGCTGAAGCACCTGCCTCCAACAAATATGCCGGCACTAAGACCGAGAAGAATCTGGAAGCGGCTTTTGCTGGCGAGTCAATGGCACGAAACAAATACACCTACTTCGCCTCTGTCGCCAAGAAGAATGGCTATGAGCAAATAGCCGCCCTCTTCCTCAAGACCGCTGAGAATGAGAAAGAACATGCAAAACTGTGGTACAAACATCTGGGTGGGGTTGGCACCACTGCAGAGAATCTGCTCCATGCAGCAGAAGGCGAAAACTACGAATGGACAGACATGTACGACACCTTTGCCCGTGAAGCTGATGAAGAAGGTTTCCATGAGTTGGCAGAGCAGTTCCGAGGTGTGGCAGCTATCGAGAAACATCACGAGGAACGCTATCGTGCCCTGTTACACAATGTTGAGGCTGCCGAAGTGTTCAAGAAGAGTGGCGTAAGTGTGTGGGAATGTCGCAACTGCGGTCACATCGTTGTCGGCACCTCCGCACCCGATGTTTGTCCAGTTTGTTTCCATCCTCAGGCTTATTTCGAAATCAACGCCGAGAATTATTAGCCGTAAATTTCATTCATCAACACAAGAAAATATGGGAAAATTTGCTTTGATGGCTCTGCCGTATGAAATGGATGCGTTGGAGCCTGTAATTAGCAAGCAGACGCTGGAGTTTCATCATGGAAAGCATCTGGCAGCTTACGTGAATAACCTCAATGCCCTGTTGGACGGGAGCGGATTTGAAGAAGCAACGCTCGAAGAGATTGTCTGCAAGGCTGAAGGAGGAATCCTGAACAATGCCGGCCAGATTCTCAATCATGAACTGTACTTTGGACAGTTCTGCGGAAAGCCTGCAAAGAGTGAGCCAACAGGACCATTGGCAAAGGCCATTGCCAATACTTTTGGCTCGTTCGAAGCATTCAAGGAAGAGTTTCAGAAGAAAGGTGCCACACTCTTCGGTAGCGGCTGGGTATGGCTCTCTGCAGACAGAGCAGGGCAACTCTTCATTACACAGGAGGCAAATGCCGCCAATCCTGTGCAAAAGGGTTTGACTCCCCTACTCACCTTCGATGTGTGGGAACACGCATACTACCTCGACTATCAGAATCGCCGTCCCGACCACCTCTCCGCTCTTTGGAGCATCATCAATTGGGAAGAGGTTGAACGGAGATACGGAAAAGCAAGAATGTAAATTCAATCATCAAAACAAGATGTGCCCAACACTTCAACAGGTGTTGGGCACATTTTTTATTTAATGACAGATTATTTCAAGCGTTTCACAGGGAAGGTGAAATAGGTGTCAGGATATGGTTCGTTCGCCAGTGTGAAATGCCACCACTCCGTGTCGATAGGTTTGAAACCATGACGCATCATTGCCGTGCGAAGTTCCATGCGGTTCAAGAACTGTTCGGGAGTGAGAGTGCGGTCGGCAGGACTATTCTGGTTGTCAGCAGTAAAGTCGAGGAGGTCAGGATTTCCGCAGAAGTCGGGATGACTTTCGGGACCAAACCAGTCGAACGTGCCACCCATGTCCAGTTCCTTCTCCGTCTTCATGTCGAAGAGGGTCAAATCGACAGTTGAGCCACGAGTGTGACCACTCCGCTCAGCAATATATCCCTGTGGGAAAAGCACATGCTTGTCGAGGTCGGGATAGAAGTAAGGCTTCATCAGCGTATCGTTCACATCTGCACCCCATCGCATGAAATGGTCAACCGCACATTGTGGACGGTAAGCATCGTAGATTTTCAGTCGGTAACCCAGTTCCTTGAGGTCATCGCTCACGGCACGAAGACTATCCGCCGCACGACGGGTAAGCAATGCTGTTGGTTCTTCGTAGCCATCAATGCGGGTGCCCACAAAGTTGTAAGTGCTGTAATAGCGAATTTCGAGGATGGCATCAGGCACTGCATCCGTCAGATTGACAAAACCTTCCGAAGAATTGGGTGACACATTCATCACAGGAGCAGCAGCCTTGTCCTTCATCTTGTCATATTCTTTCTTCGCAGCAAGCATCAGTTTCTGGAATTCCGTGTCGTTGTGCAAACGTGCAAACGTATAAGCTGCAGCCAAACGTCCTGCCTGCACATCGCTGGCATGATGGAACCCCAAGATAGCTCGGCTTCGACCATATTCATAGCCACGTTCCAAAATGGCGTTCTGACAATTCGGCATTACCTCCACCAGTGTAAGAGCAACACCCCACCCTAAGATAGAATGAGCAGATGGATAACTGGATGACGTGGAATAGTGTTCATTCTGTTCGGGTATGGCTGAACTTTCAGCAAATCTGACAAAAGGACGTGTACGGAAACCTGTCGATTTCACCTGTGTAGCTGTATTGCACAGTTCATCAAAGGTCTTTTTCACCAATGCCGCAATAGCAGGAGTTTCCTTTTCATTCAATGTCAACCCGACACATGGCGTATAGCAGTCGAGAAAATCCTTCACCTCGCAGGCAGCATCTGTCAACGCCTGTTTCCCACGACTTGTCCCCCGTTCCTGCTTGGCTTGCCAATAATAAATCACATCGCCAAAGTAACGATAGGAAGCCGTATCAATGGGTGCATCCAACACCTTCTCACCTTTGGGATAACCCACTTCCACCTTCTTTGACTTGACACCCTTGATACGTCGGTATTCCTCACGTGCTTCCTCCAAATCTTCTTGGTATTCGGGCGAAGTGTGCATCCGTGCAAAAGCGGCTGAAGCTGCCAAACGGCCAGCATCCACATCACTCTGCCAATGAGCACCTACAATGATTCGACTCTGTCCATATTCATAACCTCTGCGCAGAATGGTGTCCTGTAATTCAGGAGCGACCTCCGCCATAGCTAATGCAGAGCCCCATCCAAATGCCGTATGACCAGATGGGTAGGAACCATTGCGGCGCAAGTCTCTCTCGTCATCAAACTGACTGGACACATGCTCGTTCATGCGGGCAAAAGGACGTACACGCATATAACGTCTTTTCGCCATACTGGTGGCTTGGTTACTTGTCTCGCCCGTACGTTTGATGAACCGATAGATGGCAGGAGTAGCCTCCTTACTGATGGTCATGCCCATCGCCTCGCTGAACACCGTCGCCATACGGTCAGCACCATACAGCGATTCCCAACTTGCCTGTTGACCACGAGGTGTGTTGCGAATAGACTTGCCCCACAGAAACTGCTGGAAATCATCCACAAAAAGCAAACTTGCTGTATCAGGCGGTGCTGGGAGATAGACACATGGATTAGGTAATCCAAATATGTTGAAATAAGCAGAATCCTTCTTCTTGTTTTCTGTCTGAGCATTCACGCTCACGATACCGCACAAAAACAGGATGGCGGCTATCATCCCCAATGTTTTCTGTTTCATTGTCCTTTTGAATATTTCATAATTGGATGCAAAAATAATAAAAAATTGGGAGATGTCCTAACTTTTCTCTATCTTTGCACACATCAATCAGAAAAGAATGTTTCAAACCATCACCATGAACAGAATCATTACAATAGGCGTAGCATTAGCGATGTCTGTTGGCTTCCTCCATGCCAACAACCTTCCCAAACCCGACAAGAAACAACGGAAAGCAGACATTCAACGGCTCATAGACATGAGAGACCATCTCGTTCTCAATCCGATGATAGAGCTCTTGCAGAATGGCGACCAGTGTTTCGATTACTGCATGGAAGCCTACTATCGTTCGGAAGAGCAGTATGCCAAAGACACTGCTGCTGTCCGAGAAACTTACCGTCAGAATGACTGGACGATAAGCATGTGTCATTCACTCACCGAAAAAGAAGTGGCGAAATACCACCTGGAATGGTTCCCCATGCTGATAGACAAGGCAGAAAGGGAGAACAGCATCACCTACAACCGTTTCAGGGAAGTCACCCAATTCTGCGACAAAGTATATGCTATGCGCCGACAGGGAGCCAGCCAGACAATGCCAACAGGAAAAATCAAGCATCTCATCTACGAAGAGTATGGTTCCTCACGCCCTAACCCCGTGTATTATGAAATAAAAGTAGAGTCGTCCACTGGCAAGGTCATGTTGTATGGTCCAGAAAACCGTCGCCTTGACGAAGCTGAGAAGCGTCCACAAATCACACTCTCGGAAGATGTGCTCAACACCATCAGACAAATGATGGAGGAACACAAAATCTATCAGGAACCTTCCAATTTTTACCGTCCCATTCTTACAGGTGTTCCACCAGTTACAGGCGGTCCTCCATCATGGAGTTTCACATGCGAGCTGGAAGGCGGCAAAGTGAGCACCTGTGGTGAACAAATGAGTCCTCCTCGTGGCTGCACGAACATTGCCAACTATCTAAGCACTTTCCTGAAGAGTCATGAGTGACATCCGTTTGATTAGTTGAGAGTTGAGAGTTGAGAGTTGGTAGGCAACTTTTCATTCTCTCATTTTATAGAGTGCCGGCTTAACTACTTAACTATTTCAAAAACTTAAAATCTATAAAATACAGACATCTTTACAAAGCATAAGTATGAAAGCTTTTAGTCATTTTATCGGAATCATGGTGATGACTTGCATCCCATTAGCAGCAAACGCACAGTTTATGTTCGGAGGCGGAAATCGTGTAAACATGGACAGTCTCCGCAGAATCACAGCAATCGATTATGCAGACATGCTGACCAAAGTAGGAGTTGGACAACCCCGTGAGGGTCGGCAACCTAACAGTCAGGACGAGAGTAAACATCCCAATTATGATGAGTTGACGGCCAACCCCTACCCTTTCTATCCAGACGCATTGGTAACAGAAAGCGGCAAGAGAGTGACCAACGCAAAGATGTGGTATAAGGTGCGACGTCCTGAATTGGTGAAATTGTTTGAGGACAATGTCTATGGACGTATTCCTGACAATGTACCCAATGTGAAATGGAAAGTCACGAATGAGGAGAAGAAGGATTTCGCAGGAACACCCGTAGTCGTCCGCTATCTCAAAGGCGTGGTGGACAACTCCAACTATCCATCCATCAAGGTGGAGATTCAAGCCAATGTGGTATATCCTGACAATGGAAAGCGAAACATTCCCGTCATCATAGAGTTCGGCTTCGGAGGTGGCGACCCCACCCGCACCCGTGCCGGTTCTGTGTCATGGCAACAGATGGTGATTGAACGCGGTTGGGCTGCAGCCACCATCAATCCTTCATCCATACAGGCAGATGCAGGTCATGGTCTTACCAACGGCATTATTGGTTTGTGCAACAAGGGGCAATTCCGCAAGCCTACAGATTGGGGAGCACTCCGTGCATGGGGATGGGGATTATCTCGCCTCCTTGATTACTTGGAAACCGACGCAACTTTCGATGCGACAAAGTGCGCCATCGAAGGTGTGTCACGATACGGCAAAGCATCACTCGTGGCTATGGCTTTCGAAGAACGCATTGCAGCTGGATTCATCGCTTCTTCAGGTAAGGCTGGTGCAGCAGGATGGCGTCGTGACTGTGGCGAGAGCATCGGAAACATTGTTTCGAGCGAAGAATACCATTGGGTGTGCGGTAACTTAATCAAGTACGGTACTGACCCACTGACCGAAAACGACATCCCTGTTGATCAGCATGAGCTCATTGCACTCTGCGCACCACGAGCATGCTTCATCTCTACAGGCAGTTGGAATGGCGACAAATGGCAAGATGTGGTTGGTTCGTTCATCTCTGCTTCAAAGGCTTCACCCGTATATGAACTGCTTGGATACAAAGGTTTAGGAACAGACCTCTTCCCCGGGATGGACAATGGTTTGATGGAAGGACGCCTCACCTACCGTCAACACCATGGTGGTCATGAAGCTGGTCCTAACTGGCCCTTCTTCTTAGACTTTTTTGAGCGTGAAGTGGTCAGAAAGTAAACAAGATAATATTGAAACAAAAAAGAAGTCGTAAACCCATCGGTTTGCGACTTCTTCACTTTTGATATAATTGTATAGTTGTTGTCTATAAAATGTACAACGCTTGGATGATTACTTGTTCACCTGGAACTTTGTGATACCCTCCTTGATGTAGCCGACAATCTGGTTAGCTGCAGCAAGACCTGCGTTGGTATTTGCCTCGGCAGTCTGTGCACCCATCTTCTTTGGTGTGGAGAAATAACGACCTTCGAACTTAGCGAACTCAGCATCTGCATCGGGCTTGATGTCGGTGATGTACTTGAGATCGGTGCGCTCAGCGAGGAGTTCAATGAGTTCTGGCTCATTGATGACCTCCTTACGGGCAGTGTTGATAAGGACACCACCCTTCTTCATGCTGCCAACGAGTGCCTTGTTGATGCTCTGCTTGGTCTCTGCAGTGGCAGGGATGTGGAGAGAAACGATGTCACAAGTCTCGAAGAGCTCATTCTGTGATGCAGCAGCGTGAACACCTGCAGCCTCAATAGCCTCTGCAGGGCAATAAGCATCGTATGCAGACACTTCCATGCCGAAGCCCTTAGCGATGCGAGCCACGTTGCGACCCACATTACCGAATGCGAGGATACCCAGTTTCTTGCCGAGAAGCTCAGAACCAGCCTTGCCATTGTAGAAGTTACGAACAGTGAACACAAGTAAACCGAGCACCAACTCAGCCACTGCATTTGCGTTCTGACCAGGAGTGTTCATCACCACCACCTTGTGAGCAGTGGCAGCTTCGAGGTCAACATTGTCATAACCAGCACCTGCGCGAACCACAATCTTCAAGTTCTTGGCAGCATCGAGCACCTCTGCATCGATTTTGTCAGAACGGATGATGATGGCATCCACGTCAGCCACAGCACTCAACAGCTGTGCCTTCTCTGTATATTTCTCCAAAAGAGCAAGTTCAAAACCTGCACCTTCAATAATCTCTTTGATACCATTGACAGCCTGTGCCGCGAATGGTTTTTCTGTAGCAATCAGTACCTTTGCCATTTGATGAAATATTTAATAATTGCGACAAGTCGCCGAAGAAAAAATAGGTAAAAACAAGTAAAAATAAAGAAAAATATTTTTATCTATTTTTATACATTTTTATTTATTTTTTCTTCGGCGGCTTGCCGCAATAAATTGTTTATTTTCTTTCAATTAATGTTGTGCTTCAAACTCCTTCATGCACTTCACGAGAGCCTGAACGCCTTCGATAGACATGGCGTTGTAGCAAGAAGCGCGGAAACCACCAACGTCGCGGTGACCCTTCACGCCGACCATGCCCTGAGAGGTAGCGAACTTGAGGAACTCGTCCTGCAAATCCTGATACTCTGGCTTCAACACGAAAGTGATGTTCATGAGAGAGCGGCTGTCTTCCTCAGCAGTACCCACGAAGAGTTTGTTGCGGTCGATTTCTGCATATACAATTTCAGCACGCTGCTTTGCCAACTTCTCCATAGCCTCCACACCACCGTGAGCCTTCATGTAGCGGAGGTTCATCAATGCTGAGTAGATAGGCACCACTGGAGGAGTGTTGAACATAGAACCCTTCTTCACGTGAGTGCGGTAGTCGAGCATGGTTGGAATGTGACGAGACACCTTACCGAGAGCATCCTCCTTCACGATAACGAAAGTGAGACCTGCCATAGCGAGGTTCTTCTGTGCACCACCATAAATCATGGCATACTTGCTCACATCAACAGGACGGCTGAAGATGTCTGAAGACATGTCGGCAATCAGAGGGATTGGAGAATCGATGTCTTTGCGAAGCTCTGTACCATAGATCGTGTTGTTAGAGGTGATGTGCAGGTAGTCAGCATCTGTTGGAATCTCGAAGTTGCGTGGAATGTAAGTGAAGTTCTTGTCAGCAGAAGAAGCCACTTCCACCACTTCACCGAATGCCTTTGCTTCCTTCTCTGCCTTTGTAGCCCAAACACCAGTGTTCAGGTATGCAGCCTTCTTCTCGAGGAAGTTGTAAGGAACCATACAGAACTCAAGGCTTGCACCACCACCAAGGAAGAGCACGGAGTAACCCTCTGGAATGTTGAGAAGTTCCTTGAAGAGAGCTACTGCCTCGTCAACTACTGGCTGAAAATCCTTTGCGCGGTGGCTAATCTCCATAAGAGAGAGTCCTGAACCATTGAAATCAAGACAAGCCTGTGCAGTCTGTTCAATCACCTCGCGAGGAAGGATGGAAGGTCCTGCATTGAAATTGTACTTTTTCATTGTTTGTTGTGATTATTAGATATAATGATGTTTCCTTCTTTTTACCAAAATCTTTGCAAAGATACTAATAAATCATCAAACGAATGGCAACTTGTTTTCATTTTATTTCAAAAAAAACGAAAATGGGTGTAAGCCAATATAAATTGGTACACCCATGTTGCAATTTGGAGGAATGTCACAGCCATTTTTTCCTTCTGAACCACCACAACGACACCGCTGTGCTGACCACACAGGCAATGATGGCAATCGGGAAGCCCATCTTCCAGTTTTCCATCCCGTTGATGAGGTTCATGCCGAACATTGACGTGATGAATGTCGGGAAAAGGATGATCATGTTCAGCGACGTCAGCAATCGCATCACCGTATTCATATTATTATTAATAATGTTCGCGTAGGTGTCCATCGTCGAATCCAAGATGTTGATGTAGATGGCGGTCGTCTCACGCGCCTGATTCATCTCGATGTTCACATCCTCAATGAGTTCAGCATCCAGTTCATCGACAGGCAGGCGAAACTTCAGTTTGCTCAACAGCGATTCGTTACCACGGATGGAGGTGCCGAAATATGTGAGCGAATCTTGCAGACGGGAAAGATTGACCAAATCCTTGTTGTCAATATGCTTGTCGAGGTCACGCTTCGCTTTCTCAATGATGCCATTGACTTGCTTCAGATATTTCAGATACCACACCGAAGTGCTCAAGAAGAGGCGGAACACAAGGTCTGCAGCATCGGTGAACCCTTCAGCACGGCGCATCTGGTGGTTCACAAAGTCAAGCATCATTCGTGTTTCCTGATTGCAGATGGTGATAATCTTGTCACCCTTCACCACAATACCCAACGGGATAGTTGTGTAAGGGCTCCTTGAAGAGACACTTTTCAAATGAGGAACACGCAAGATAATCATCAGCCAACCCTCATCCATGTCATAACGTGCACGCTCATCAGCATCCGAAACGTCATCCATGAAGTAGTCGGGCATACCGAGCTCCTGCTCCAAGAACTCTCTATCGTCATCCACTGGGCAGGTCACCTGCACCCAGCAGTTTGGCTCCCACGCATCAATATGCTTGATGCCGCCATTAAAATTCCAAAATGTTCGCATTGTTGTCTGAACCTTTGCTTGTTGATGTTAGAACAGTAAAAAATCGGGGCAAAGATTCATGCAACTCCACGTGAGAGGTGAATCTTATCCCAGGCACTTCATACTATTCGCCGGATAATCAGTTGTTTTTAATTAGTGAATACTCTCTTTTCTGTGCGACTCCGAGAGGACTCCCCCCGAAATCGACTGCAAAGGTACAGATTTATTTTGATTAACGAAAGCATTGAGAGAAAAAACGTGTGCACGACACGATAAAAAAAGTTCTTCCCCCACCCCTTACAACGAAATTGCGATGAAGGGTGCAGCGTAAATACGTTGCACCCTTCATCGCAATTTTACTCCTTTCCACCCTCACTTTCTGCTACAAGATGCCCCATTTGACCACTCAACGCCTCCTCCTGCACTTCTTCTTGCACTTCTTCCTCCTCTTCTAAGCTCTTGTCGGTTTTTCTCTTCTTGAGGTACCACATGGCACCATACACCAATAGTGCAATGAGCAGTACATAGAAGATGATGGCAAAGGGACTGAGCCATGCTGGAGGCAGGATGGTGATGCGCAGTTTGGCCACTTCGCCGTCCCACACCTCTGGGTTGAAACTGGCTTGAAGTTCTAAGTCATAAGTGCCTGCTGACAGGTTGGTCAGTTGCAGCATGTCTGCACGACGATTGAGCACCCATGGCTCATCCGGATTGAGACGATACCTGTACCACACGTTGACGCCATGCTGGAAAACAGGTGTGGCATAGTTGATGGCGAACGTGTTTTGGCTGTACTTCAAGGTCAATTTGGGGGTCGTGTAGAGGGTCTGCTTCAGAATGCCGGTGCTGTCGCCAGGAAGGACAAACCTGCCATTCATATAGAGATTCAGGATATAAGGAGTCAGACGTTTTTCTGGCGAATTGAACACATTGGGGTTGAAACTCACCAGACCCTTATAAGTGCCCACATACACCCGACCGTTCTTGGCAATATAGCCCGCAGAATAGTTCACGTAGTCCGACGGCAGACCATTGTCTGTCGTGAAGTGGCGAATCGCCCCGTTGTCGATGTTGTAACTGTAAAGTCCGTCGAATGTGTTCAGCCACAAGTTGTGGTTGTCATCTTCCATGATGTTGTTGACGGACTCCTGTGCCAAATGTCTCGACACGGTCAGTTGCATCGTCTTCCCGCTTCGGGCATCGTAACCCATTAAGCCGCGTTTGTCGGTGCCCACCCAGTAGTAGCCCTTCGAGTCTTCATACACGACTGTCGTGCAGGTATAGTCGAAGGATGTCCGTTCGGCTGTCCACAGCCCTTTTTGCTGTGGGGCACCCCACCTGTCCTTATTCTGATGGATGCGCCACAGACCTCTGTCGAAGGTCGCCACCCATACCTCACCATGGCGGTCAGCATGCAGATGGTGCGCATATGTGCGAGCCAGTTCAGGAATCTGGTCGAACGAACCCTTCTGCTCGTCGAAGATGAACACACCTTGCGACGAACCCACAAAGATGGTGCCGTTCTGCTGGCACAGGCTGATGCCGCCCAGCGAGAAACTCATGTCCTGTTCGTTTATCTTCGTGTAGTGGTGCTTCAACCGACGGCTCTTTGTGTCCACCACATAGATGCCATCACTGATGGTCAGCACCCACAAGTCGTCGCCCACCATCATCAGACTCTGCACATTGAAGGGGGCAGGCTCCCCGCCCCAAGCCACATCTGCCACTTGCAATCTACCCTCATAGCGGTTCAGTTCATAGAGTCCACCATCCTCGGTGCCAACCCACAACTGACCCTGCGCATCCTCACACATCTCGCGCACCACATCCACATCATGCGTCTCACTCTCGGGTCCAAACGTGCTGAAGTTCTGCGATGAGATGCTGATGCGGTTGATGCCGCCAAAGAACGTGCCTGCCCACACACCACGCTCCCTGTCCACAAAGAGCGAGTGGACGGCATTGCCCGACAGCGAGTTGGCAGCGATGGATGACTGGCGAAGACTGGTCATGCTGCCATCCTTCGTGTGATAAATCACAATGCCATGCTCCGTACCAACCCAGAGCGCCTCCCCATCAGGGGTGATAGACGTGTGGGCAATGATGGGAGCACCTTTATCGTCGTGCGAGAAGAGCAACTTGGACTTGCGTGTCTTCGGACTGAACAGATAAACTCCCTCAGAGGCTGTTGCCAATGCCAGCAAACCGTCCTTCATCTCTGTGATGCTCTCGATTCTGCCCAACCTATCCTGACCCTCGGGCTTGCCCGTACAGGAGCGGATTAGTTTCTTCTTCGGATCATAACTGTACAGCATACCCTGGTTGTCGCCCATCCACACTTTGCCATCGTTGGCCACCGTCAGGCAACACGGCATCAACAACTCGTTGCCTACCTTCTCCGCTGTCTTCTTCTTCACATCCACCACATACACGCGGCTGTCCACCAACACCCACAGCCTTCCCTCGTAGTCAACACGAAGGTGTGAGATGTTGGCATTCTTCGGCAATCCCTTGACGGGGAACGGTTCCAAACTCTCCGTAGTGATGTTGAACAGGTAGATACCACGCTTTGTGCCCACCCAAATGGAGGCATCGGGAGCCACCTGAATGTCGGTGACACGGCAGAAGTAACCTCCCATCCCGTCTGGGTCGGGAATAGAATATAAGTGAGCATGACGGCCATCGAACACAATCACGCCATTCGTCGTTCCAATCCACATGAATCCATTGACTTGAGCGAAGCACACCCTACTGCGCACTCTCAAGTCATCCGCCTTTCCGAAATTCTTGATGTGATACTC
>CADCDP010000019.1 GCA_902800305.1 uncultured Bacteroidales bacterium | reverse complement strand
GTGCTGCTCATGACGGCAGTGACGGGCGCAGTGGCACAAACCATCAGTCTCGACTTTGAGGACGGCAACATGCCTCAAGGCTGGACCCATTACGGTGCCACCGATGGTTGGTATGTCGATGGGGATGACTACTATGGCCATACCCCTGCGTTCTCTGGCACCACCTATTCACTCTATATCGATGGTCACGGCGAATATGACCATGACTACTTTGTGTCTCCCGCCATCAACTTCCAAGGTGAAGGCTCGCTTAGCTTCGCCTACTCCACTACCCCCTGGAGTGGAGACTTCAACAATCTCACGGTTGCTTACAGTACGTCACCTGACGGTCCTTGGACCTGGACGAGTTTCGTAGAACAAACCAGTGATGGCTGGACGACTGCCACAGTGGACCTGAGCTCCCTCAACGGTACCTATTACATTGCCTTCATCAGCTACGACAACTACGGCTACAGCACCGCTATCGACAACATCAACTTTGTTAATTGTTCCGTCGCCCCCGCTGGCTACACCGTCTCCATGCCGCAGAACACCGCCGACAAGGACAACTGGACGGCCAAGGCGGGCACCGACGGCACCTATCAGCAGCTGCCCCTTGAGGGCGTGGCCGAGGGCACACAGGTCAGCCTGAAGTACGAAGGCAAGAAGAAGGTGAAGAGCATCACGATCGAGAAGGCTGCGGAGTAACCCCCTACATGTTAAAAGTAAAAACAAATAAAAAACAAAATGATTATGCAAAAGAAAATATTTTCACTGCTCGTGCTGCTCATGATGGCAGTGACTATGAGCGCCATGCAGATTTCCGTCATGACGCTGACGGGCAAGACATTCACGCTTAACGTGGAATCCTCATACACCATTTTACAGGTGAAGGGACTGATCAAGGACAAGGAAAGCATTCCTGTGGAACAGCAGAGACTTATCTTTGCCGGTAAACAGCTGGAGGATAACCGCACGCTGGGCGACTACAACATCCAGAATGGATCTACGCTGCACCTCGTTATAAGAACCGTCGCCGTGAACGAAGTCGCTGAGAACCAGTGGCAGTTCACCATGCCCGCACCGAACTGGCCTTGAACGAGGAGGAAAACACCGCCACGAAGCTGGACGAGTGGGACGGCTACGAGGCCAACGTGACGCTGACACGCACGCTTAACGCAGGTGGCTACAACACCTTCTCCGTTCCCTTCGACCTCGCTATCCCTGAAGGTTGGACGGTGAAGGAACTCAACAGTGCCTCGTTCGAGAACAGCACGCTGTCCCTCAACTTCGCCACTGCCACGAGCATCGAGGCTGGCAAGCCCTATCTGGTGAAGGTTGCCGCCAATGCAGACCTCTCCGCAGCCGCTTTCGCGGAAGTCATCGTAAGCAAGGATGCCGTGCCCTATACGTCGGCCACCGTCGATTTCATCCCCACACTGGGCGCAACGGCCATTCCCGCTGGCGACACGAAGGCTGTGCTCTTCTTCGCAGCCGACAACACGCTGCTGAACCCATCGGTTCTGCCCGCCAACATCAAGGGCTTCCGCGCCTACTTCCAGCTGAAGGGTGAGGTCGTTCAACAGGTTCGCGCATTCTGCCTGGACTTCGGCGACGGCGAGAGCACGGGCATCCGCTCGATTGAGTCCAACGGCAAGGTTGCCGACGATGCCATCTACACGCTAGATGGTCGCCGCCTCAGCCAGCCTACGCAGAAGGGTATCTATATCCAGAACGGTAAGAAGTTAATCATCAAGTAAAACAACGAATTGCACGAATTAAGAATTTGTGAAGCCCACGACACGCGTGGTTGAGTTACAGGCTCCTGTAGATATGTTGGTAGGGTCATCAAGCTCGCCATCCACTCCGTCATCCGAAAGGGAAGTCAATGCCACAGGTCTTGACGCTGGCGAAGCACTGAGGTTCGGTGGCGAGTCCGCAAGTGCCGACCCCTGGCAATTTGCTTGGTAAAAAGTCATCCATCCCTCATTTCCACCCCCGACCCCTCACTTCCGAGTGGTCGGGGGTGCTGTTTGTGCCCACAATGTTCCAATGCTTGTAGAGGCTATTAGGAGTGCGGAGAGTTGTGACGATTGCTGAAATAGGTGGACAGGGCGACGTAGAGGAGCAAGAGCACGTTCATCATCAGGGCATAGACAATGGCAGGGATGGCGATGACCTCGTTGGCAAAGACGAGGGGGCTGCAAGCGACGGTGATGGCTTGGGCAGCGTTCTGCATGCCGACTTCGATGACGATGGTGCGGCGTTCGGCTCCCGTGAGGCGGAAAAGGAGGGAAAGAAGTGCGCCGCCACCCATGGCAAGGAGGATGAGGACGGTGATGGTGAGGCCGAGGGAGGGAAATTCGCGGACGATGGTGTCGCGATGCTGGAGGAAGAAGAGGGTGGCGAGAAGGATGAGGGATGGGAAGGCAATGCGTCGGAGGACGTTGTGGATGCGCAGGGCGATGGTGGCTTTGGCGGCACGTAGCCAGAGACCACAGAGGATGGGAACGGCCATGAGGACGAGGTTCTGCATCAGGAGGTTGCCCACGGGGAGTTGCACGTCGGCACTGGTGCCTACGCTGGCGGTGGTCCATGCCATGATGAGGGGCACGGTGAAGAGGGTGATGAGGGAACTGCAAGCGGTGAGGGTGACGGAGAGGGCTACGTCGCCACGGGCGAGCATGGAGAATACGTTGCTGGAGCTGCCACCGGGGCTGCAGGCGATGAGCATGATGCCTATCAGGAATAGGGGCGAAAGATGGAAGAAGGTGCCGACTGCCCATGCGATGAGGGGCAGTAGAAGGATTTGGCCGATAAGTCCTGCGGCGACGGGAAGAGGGCGCTGGAGGATGAGCTGGAAGTCGTGGGGACGGAGGGTGAGTCCGAGGTCGAACATGAGCAGCGTGAGGATGGGGAGGACGATAAAGATGGTGTTCATATCATGGGGAGGCTTTCGCCGTTAATTTTACGATAGAGGTCGAGGGCAAAGACATCGGTCATGCCAGAGATGTAGTCGAGCACCGCCATAATGCGCACGTAAGTGTCGGGGTTATCGACTTCGTATTGGGAGGAGACGCGGTCGAGCAACAGGCGGCTGTAGGCGTGGTGGGGACTCATGACGGCATCGGTGAAGAGTTGGATGAGGGTGTAGATAATCTTGTAACCCGCCAACTCGGTGTCCACCACGTCGCGGCTGCGGTAGATGCGGCTCTTGGCCACGTGGACGCACTTGTCGTAGGCTTCTCGGACGAGGGGACAGGCGTGGTGGAGGAGGGAGCCCGTAAAAGTGCCGTCAAGAATGGCTTCTTCGTTTTCCACAAAGACACGGACGCACTCGCGCTCCAAGGCTCCGATGGCGCAGGAACGGAAATAGACCACTTGCTCGTTGAGGTCGCAGACGGCTTGGGCACGCTGGATGATGTGTTCGCGGTGGTCGGGGTCGATGAAGCCGAGCATGAGTTGTTGGGTTTCGTCGAAGGAGAGTATCTTGAGCTTGTGGGCATCCTCGATGTCCATTATTTCGTAGCAGATGTCGTCGGCGGCTTCGACGAGGTAGGCGAGGGGGTGGCGATGCCATCCTACGGCGGACCTTGTGATGCCCAGCTCTGTGGCGATGCGCTCGTAGAGGGGTTGTTCCTGTGTGAAGTAGCCGAACTTCTGCTTGGTGGCTTCGATGGCGGGATAGGGGTATTTGACGATGGAAGCGAGGGTGGAGTAGGTGAGGACGAAACCACCTACACGGCGACCCTTGAACTGGTGGGTGAGCAGACGGAAGGCGTTGGCATTGCCGTCGAAGTGGGTGATGTCAGCCCATTGGGCATCGGTGAGCTGGCCTTTGTAGCTGATGCCAGGACCTTCGCTAAAGTAGGAGGCGATAGCACGTTCGCCCGAATGTCCGAAGGGAGGGTTGCCCATGTCGTGAGCCAGACAGGCAGCAGAGACGATGGAACCGATTTCGCCCAAGAGGGTGTCGGCCAGTTCGGGATGGAGCTGGAGGAGCTGGTGTGCCACGTCGTCGCCAAGGCTACGGCCTACACTGGCCACTTCGAGGGAGTGGGTGAGGCGGTTGTGTACAAACACGCTGCCTGGCAGGGGGAATACTTGGGTCTTGTTTTGCAGACGGCGAAAGGGTGCGGAGAAGATGAGACGGTCGTAGTCGCGCTTGAATTCGGTGCGGTCGTCCTTCTTGCTGATGTGCAGGTCTTCTTGCCCGAGCCGCTTATTGGAGATAAGCTGTTGCCAATACATGGGGTTATTTACAATTTGACGATGTACAATGTACAATTGATTGTTTGACTTGGGGCTTTTGACGATTTACGGTACAAAGTTATGGATTAAAATTGTAAATTATCCTAAATTGGGCGATAAATTGTAAATGGTAAATTGCCAAATGGCAAATTATCCTTACCTTTGCACCAAATTTTGCAACTATGGAAGTGAAAATCATCAATCGGTCGCATCATCCTCTGCCTCAGTACGCCACACCGCTCTCGGCAGGAATGGACTTGAGGGCGAATCTGGAAGAACCTATCTCGTTGGAGCCGATGGGACGTGTGCTGGTGCCCACAGGACTGTTCATGTCGCTGCCTGAAGGGTATGAGGCACAGGTGCGCCCACGGTCGGGACTTGCCATTAAGAAGGGGGTGACGGTGCTCAACTCGCCTGGCACCATCGATGCCGACTATCGGGGCGAGGTGTGTGTCATTCTGGTCAATTTGTCCAAAGAGACTTTCGTTATTAACGATGGTGAGCGTATTGCTCAGATGGTGATAGCCAAGCATGAGCAGCCCGTGTTGGTGGAAGTGGATACGCTGGACGAGACGGAGCGTGGTGCGGGTGGCTTCGGACATAGTGGAGTGAAGTGATGTACGATGTACAATTTGCATAATACAATTAAGAGTTTACTGGCCATGCGGCGTGTAGGGATATTGTTGTTGTTTGTTTGGGGCAGCTTGGGAGTTGCCTTGGCGCAGTCGACGAAGTTTGACTATATCTTTCAGGAGGCGGTGCGCCAAAAGTTGGCGAACCATCTGGATGCTGCCATCGACTTGTTTGACTATTGCCATCGGCTCGAACCTGAGTCGGGCGTGGTGCTGTATGAGTTGGCACAACTCTATGGGTATGCGAAGAATGACAGTTTGGCCATCGATGCGTTGGAGAAGGCGTGTCGGCTGTATCCTGACAACTATTGGTATAAGAACAGGTTGATGTCGAGCTATGTGATGGGCAATCGCAAGGAGGATGCGCTGAGAGTGGTGGAGGACATGGCACAGCAGTTCCCCGAGAAGTCGGAGGTGCTGATGATGCTGTTGGGACTGTATGGGGAAGGCCGCGACTATGCCAATATGGTGAAGGTGCTCGACAAGATAGAGGTGAAGGAGGGGAAGAGTGAGCAGCTGTCGATGGAGAAGTATCGGCTCTTCCTGTTGTTGGGCGAAGAGAAGAAGGCTTTCGACGAGATGACGAGTCTCGCGGAAGAGTACCCGAACGATTTGCGCTATCAGGTGATGATAGGCGACCTCTATCTGGATGCTGGGAAGAAGAAGGAGGCAATGGAGCAATACCGCCAAGTGGAACAGAAGGACTCGAACAATGTGGTCTTGCAAATATCGCTTTCCAACTATTACCAGCAGGAAGGGGCTGATTCGCTCTATAGGGAGAGTATAGCCCGACTGTTGCTGAATCCGAACCTCGAAGATGAACATCGGTTGCGCTTGATGGGCATGGTGGTGAAGGAGAATCTGGAGAAGAACGCCGATTCCACACAGGTGCTGAACATGTTCGACACGGTGTTGCAGATGCCGCAGGAACAGACGGACATGCTGGAGCTGAAGG
Source organism: uncultured Bacteroidales bacterium (assembly GCA_902800305.1). Lineage (GTDB taxonomy): Bacteria > Bacteroidota > Bacteroidia > Bacteroidales > Bacteroidaceae > Minthosoma. The sequence continues at coordinate 41,932 of CADCDP010000019.1, read as the reverse complement.
TGCGCTACATGGTGACCAAGAGGATGCCGAAGGAGGACGTGAAACCCGTGTTGCTGCAAATCCTCGAAATGGATCCTGAATGTGACATGGCTCGCCAACAGTTGCTGTCGTATGCCATTGAGGAAAACGACGCAAAGGGCATCGTGGAGGTGTGTAAACCAGCTGTGGGCTACAATGCGCCAGACCCTGTGTTCTACTATTATTTAGGCGTGGGGTATTATCAGTTGGAACAGAGCCAAGAGGCGATTGACGCTTTCCAGGCAGGGCTTGAGCGAGTGGACAATAGTGACAATGGGAACAAGATACAGATGCGTGTCAACATGTATGCTTTGATGGGTGACCTTTACCACCGTCTCGGCGATGACGATAAAGCGTTCGCTGCATACGACTCCTGTCTCGTTTATAAGACGAACGATGCGATGGTGCTGAACAACTACGCTTACTACCTCTCGCTGAAGAAGAAAGACCTCAAACGAGCTGAGGAGATGAGCCGTCAGGCCAACGAACTGGAACCTGACAATGCCACCTATCTCGACACCTACGCTTGGGTGCTCTACCAGCAAAAGCGTTATGCCGAGGCCAAGCAATACATGGACAAGGTGGTGGAGTTGATGAAGGAAGACGAGGAGGAGATGAGCGACGACGTGAAGGAACATATAGAAAAAATCAATAAGAAGGTAAAAAAATGAAGAAGGTTTTATTACTGCCTATACTGGCGATGCTGATGCTTGCATCGTGCCACTCGTCGAAAAAAGCAGCAAAGGATGGGGACGACAAGACTCAGCCAACAACGACGGTGGTGACTCCCACCACGAAAGGGACAACGACCACGAAAGAGACTCCTACCACCAAGACGAAGGAGAAAACAATAGCCCCTGGCACGAACTTTACAGCGAAGGTGCGTGTGACCATCGTGCAAAACGGGAAGGACATCACGACGAACGGTAACCTCCGTATGCGCTACGACGATGTCATCCAGATTACGCTGGTTGACCCCCTCTTGGGCATTACCGAGGTAGGACGCTTGGAACTGTCACCCGACCGAATGCTGATTATCGACCGCATCAACAAACGCTACGTGGATACGACCTACGATGAGATGACCGCGCTGAAAAGCAAGAACATCGACTTCGCCACCATTCAGGACTTCTTCTGGAAAGAGGCACAAAGTTCGGATGAACTGTCTTATACCGTCCCCGCAAAAACGCCCATCCAGCTGGATTTGAAGCTTTCGGGTAAGGGGAACTTGTCGAACTGGAATGCGCATACGACGGTGTCGGACAAATATACAAAAACGGAAGCCAATAAGTTGTTCGGGAACATTGTCAACCAATAGACCTTTTCGTTAGAGATTCTGCATGAGACGTTTTCTTATCTTCATCGTAGTCTTTGTATTGGCATTTCCTCTTGCTGCTCAAAGCAGTAAGAAGGGGACGGCTACGACCCCAAAGTCCACGACCCCAAAGACATCCCCCAAGAAAACGCCTCAGAAGAAGGCTGCTCCCCAAAAGGTGGACAAGAAGACGCAGCTGAAAAACGAACAGGCTGCCACGCAGAAGGCTCGCAAGCAGTCGCAGGCACAGTTGGCACAGCTCAACAAGAATGTGAAGGCCAATCTCGACAGCGTACTTATTCTTGACCACCAGATAGGCCGACAGCAGGAGTCCATCGACAGTTTGAACAAGGACATCGTTGCGTTAGGCATCACTATCGACACACTCAATGTGCAGTTGGCAAAGCTTCAGAAAGACCTTGAAATCAAGAAGAAGCGTTACGCCAAGGCGATGGTGTATATGCGCAAGAACAAGTCTGTGCAGAATAAGCTCATGTTCATCTTCTCTGCCAACAACTTCACGCAGATGGTGCGTCGTTTCCGCTACATGCAGGAATACTCCACTTTCCAGAAGGCGCAAGGCGAGTTGCTCAAGGAAAAGCAACTGGAGGTGAAGGCAAAGCAGAACGAGTTGTTGAGTGCCAAAGCCAAGAAGGAGCACAGTCTTCATGCAGTGGAGGAGCGGAAACGTTCGTTGCAGGGCTTGAAGACCAGTTGCCAGACAAAAGTGGACTTCCTCAACAAGAACATCGCTACCGTACAGAAGCAGATACAAGACTACCAGAAGAAAGAGCAGTCGCTGAATGCTGAAATTGACCGTATCATTCAGGAAGAAATCGAAGCGGCTCGACGTGCCGAAGCGGAGCGGAAACGCAAGGAGGCAGAGGCGCGTAAGAAGGCAGAGGCAGAGAAAGCACGTCGATTGGCAGCAGCGAAAGCGGAGGCTGAACGGAAACGGAAAGCGGCAGCCGAAGCGGAGATGGCACGTCGTAATGCCAAGACCGAGAAGGAAAAAGCGGATGCCAAGAGTGCATCAGACAAGGCAAAGGCCGACCTGAAAACAGCGGAAGCCAATGTGAAGGCGGCAGAACGAGAGGAACGGACAGAACGTGCCCGTTCGGAGAATTGGAAGAGCGACACAGGGTCGAGTGCCAAGCTTTCCAAGAACTTTGCCAGCAACAAGGGACGCCTCCCGATGCCCATCACCGGCAGTTACAGCGTAGTTGGGCATTACGGCAATTACTCTGTAGCGGGGTTGAAGAATGTCACGCTCAACAACAAGGGCATTGACATCCGTGGTCAACAGGGATGTGCCGCTCGTGCTGTCTTCGATGGAACCGTCAGTCGCGTCTTTCAATATGGCGGTTTTTATACTGTCATGCTTCGTCACGGTTCTTACATTTCCGTCTATTCGAGACTTTCATCAGTCTCGGTCAGCACAGGGCAAAATGTCAAGACCCGAGACACGCTGGGTGCGGTGGGACGAGATGCTGATGGACGTTATATCCTCCAGTTCCAGCTTTGTAACGAAAGGTCTCGCCTCAATCCGGAACAATGGGTGAGGTAATGTGCGAATTCATCATAGTCAGCCAGATAAGGGCAAAGCAATGGGCGTGGAGGTTATTCTTCCACGCCCATTGCTTTGCCCTTCACCGTCAGTTCGATGCCGTTGGGTCGGATGTCGATCAATTCCTGCTTGTAGAGGTCGCCGATGGCTTGCTTGAAGACTTTCTTGCTTACTCCAAACATAGCGTAGATTTCTTCCGCTGGCGATTTGTCGTGATAGGGGGTGAAACCGTTGGGAGTCAGCTGCAGATGTCCGAACAGGCGTTTGGAGAAATCGCCGATGAGAACTCGACGGTCGGGTGATGTGTCTCGATTATTAAAACGATTGTACGGTTGCTCGTTCTTGCGGTGATGTGGTTGAGGCTGTCTTTCGTCGTTTTGCTCCGAAATGGCCTTCTGGAATTTCTCCACCTTGCTGGAGCAGACAATGCGGTAGGTGATGTCGTCGATGTAGCAGTAAACCAGATAGCGCTGGCCTCGCTGCATCCGCACCTTCTGTTCGCGGAACGGACAGAAGAGATCCTTCATCAGTCCCCAGTTCAGGTAAGCACCGTATTCGTTCGTCCACGTACATTCGAGGTAGGCAAATTGTCCCACCTCGATGAGTGGATGTTGGGTGGTGGCTGTGAGCCGTTCCTCATGGTCGAGATAGAGGAACACGTCAAGGATGTCACCCCTCTTCGTGCCTTCGGGTACATAACGTTGGGGCAGCAAGATGTGGCCGATGTCCCCTCCGTCTAAATAGACGCCATTGTCTCTCTCACGTATGACTTTCAGCAGATTCCTCTTGCCCAGTTTCAGCGTTATTTTCGGTTTGTTGTCCGTTGTCTGTTGACTGTTGTCCGTCGTCTGTTGGCTGTTTTCCATTGTCGTCATGAATCAATCCGTCTTTAATATGAATAGTTCTGTCTGTTAGCTTCGAAAGCCCTTCGTCGTGGGTGACAATCACGAATGTCTGTCCGAATTTGTCGCGCAGGTCGAAGAAGAGCTGGTGCAGTTCCGCCTTGTTCTTCGAATCGAGCGAGCCAGACGGTTCGTCTGCCAAGATGATGGAAGGGTTGTTGATGAGTGCCCTTGCCACCGCCACACGTTGCTTTTCGCCTCCCGAGAGTTCGGCTGGTTTGTGTTGGGCGCGGTCAGCGAGTCCCAGTTCGTTCAGCAGTTGCTTGGCGCGTTCCTCTGTCTGTTTCTTGCTTTTGCCGCCGATGAGGGCAGGAATGCATACATTCTCCAATGCCGTAAATTCGGGCAGAAGCTGATGAAACTGGAAGACGAAGCCCAAGTGTTGGTTGCGGAATCGGGCGATGTCCTTGTCTTTCTGGTGGGTGACATCGATGCCATCGATGTAAACGGTACCTGTGTCGGGAGTATCGAGGGTGCCCATGATTTGCAGGAGCGTGGTCTTGCCCGCTCCCGATGGGCCGACGATACTCACGACCTCTCCCTTGTCGATGTGGAGGTCGATACCTTTAAGCACTTGCAGGGTGCCGAAGGATTTGGTGATGTTGTGGAGAGTTATCATTTTTCCCTTTTACACTTTACATTTTACATTTCTTTTACCCCATTTCTCCTATCCACTTGCTCAGCCACCTACCGATGCGGGTGGTGCCAGTAGCGGTATTGTAGCGGTGTGGGTCGGTGAAAGCGTGAATTTCGTTGCTGCCCTCCTGCTGGTCGGGGTAGATGAGCATGAGGCTTTGTTGGGCGAAGTCCGTTTGCAGCTGGTAGGGGAGCTTCGCGAAAGACTTCTGGTAGGAGATGCTGCCTCGACGTGCTGTGACCACCACCAGCAGATGGTCGGGGTGGAGTTCGTGGCGCAGGGCGGGGAAGTCATTCCATGAGTCGAGTATCTCGTAGTCGTCACGCACACTCTTGTGGCGGTCACGCATATAGTGCATGATGAGGTTGCCCGTTGTTTCCGTGGCATAGAAGTCCATTGGGCAACCGAGGTCTTCCGCCATACGTGCGATACGGTTAATCCAGCGATAAAATCCCTTCTCGTATTCTGCCTTTTCGGGTACAGCCACCACAATCTTGCGGATGGTGTTGGCAGGGATGTTCATGTTCACGATGATGAGTTGGCGCGACATACCGTCGATAAGTCCTTGGGCAAACTGTCCGAGGAACGAGTCGCCTTTGTGACGTTGTCGATGCAAACCGATAAGCAACTCGCTGGCATCGTTCTCGCGTAGCGCATGGATGGTGGCCGTCACGAAATTGACCGCCAAGCGTGTCTGGGTCTGCACAGGCACATCGGCAGCCAAGGCCAGTTGGGTCGCCATCTCCAGACATTCGCGGCTGTGTGCTTGGGTCTTGTCGCTGAGGTCGGCATCGTTGATGATGTTCAGGCAAATGAGTCCGCGCTTCAGTTGTTGGTTGCGCATCATAAAGGCGGTGGACATCAGGGTGCCGATGTTGCTTGGCTCGTTGATAGGGATGAGAATCTTCTCGTCGTCACGCGACGTACTGTCTCTTCGTACCTTCTTGTTTGTCCCCTCATTCGCCACCTTCATCTTCTTTGCCGCTTGGTCGGTGGCGAGCGAGCTGATGATGCACGAAATGAGAATCATCATCACCACACCATCCAGCACGGCGTTGTTCATCAAAGGTACCCCAGGAGCCACCTCTAAGTTCACACCCACCATCACCATGGCCAAAGCACCAGCAGCATGAGCCTCGGTCAAACCAAACATCATCACGCCCTCGGTGCGCGTCATGTGGAACATCTTGCGGCTGATGTATGCCGCTATATATTTAGATAATGTACCCGCGATGACCATGATGGCGACAACGACAGCCGCCTTGCCTTCATGAAACATCGGTTCTACATTCACCAACATGCCCACTCCGATGAGGAAATAGGGGATGAAGAGCGCGTTGCCCACAAACTCGATGCGGTTCATCAGCGGCGAGCTGTTGGGCACAAAGCGGTTGAGCACCAAGCCCGAAAGGAAGGCTCCGAAGATACCTTCCAGCCCACAGAGTTCAGCCGTTGCCGCCGACAGCAGCACGATGGCCAGCGTGAAGGTGAACTGGATGACGGGGTCGCTGAATTTGCGGAAAAAGACACGGATGAGCTTCGGCAGCAGGAAAAACACGCCAAAGATGTAAACAACGAATTTCAAGAGAAAAAGGCACCAAAACCAAATGTCGCCCGTACCTTTCAGCGTTCCGGCAATGCCCGCCAAAAAGAGGAGTGCCGAGAGGAGTGCCACCATCGTCGCTGCCACCGAAATCGTGACTGCCGGCGACTTGCTCAGTCCGTAGCGTCCCACAATCGGATAGGCCACCAACGTGTGGGAGGCAAAAATGCAGGCCAAGAGCAAGGAGGCAGCAATACTGTAGTGCAGGAAATAGAATCCCGCGATGAAACCAAGGACAAACGGGATGACGGTGGTGATGAAGCCAAACGTAAACCCCTTCACGCGGTTCTGCTTCAGATTCTGCAAGTCCATCTCCAGACCTGCCAGAAACATGATGAAGTAGATGCCCACTTTGCCGAACAGCTCGAACGACGCATCCCGGGCCAGCAGGTTTAGCCCGTTCTCACCTATCAGCACACCAGCCAGAATCATTCCGATGAGGTGCGGAATGTGCAATTTGCTGAATATCATCGGCGCAAAAAGAATGACGCAGAGCACAAGGAAAAATATCCACGTCGGGTCGGTGATAGGCAGGTGCAGATATGTAGAGATAACGTCCAAAATGATAGGTTTAGTTGTCTAAATAAGTGGATTTGAGGAGACAAACCCCTCTTTTTTGTGCAAAGATACGCTTTTTCTCCCATTCTCCTTTCCTTTTTCTACTTAAAATCCGTAATTTTGCAGCGTTTTTGCAGAATAAAAGGAAAAAAGATGCAAGTCGAACGCAGAGCCAAGCTTGCTTGAGCTATGCTGAGACGAAGCTCTTTTTATGTAAAAAAACAACAAATAAGGTAAAAGATGAAAGTAGCAATTGTTGGCGCCAGTGGTGCCGTAGGACAGGAATTCCTTCGTGTTCTTGATGAGAGAAATTTCCCAATTGACGAACTTGTGCTTTTCGGCTCAACCCGTAGTGCCGGAAGAAAATATACCTTCCGTGGCAAGGAGTATGAAGTGCAGCTCCTCAAGCACGGCGACGACTTCAAGGGTGTGGACATCGCCTTTACGTCGGCTGGTGCTGGCACGTCGAAGGAGTTTGCGGAGGACATCACCAAGTTTGGTGCCGTGATGATTGACAATTCGAGTGCTTTCCGCATGGACGACGACGTGCCATTGGTGGTGCCCGAGTGCAACGCCGAGGATGCGCTCAACCGTCCTCGTGGCATCATCGCCAACCCCAACTGCACCACCATTATGATGGTGGTCGTGCTGAAACCCATCGAGAAACTGAGCCACATCCAGCGCATTCATGTGGCCAGCTACCAGAGTGCCTCTGGAGCTGGTGCCGCTGCTATGGCCGAGCTACAACAGCAGTACAAGGAACTGGTGGAAGGTAAGGAGCCGACCGTGAACAAGTTTGCCTATCAGTTGGCCTACAATGTGATTCCACAGATTGACGTGTTCCAGGACAACGGCTACACGAAAGAGGAGATGAAGATGTTCAACGAGACCCGTAAAATCATGCACACCGATGCCAAGTGCTCGGCCATGTGTGTGCGCATCTCGTCGCTTCGTGCCCACAGCGAAGCCGTGTGGGTGGAGACGGAGAAACCTATCTCGGTCGAGGAGGCACAGGCTGCCATCGCTGCTGCCGACGGTGTGACCCTCATCGACGACCCCAAGAACCAGAAGTACCCCATGCCGCTTTACACGGCTGGCAAGGACGATGTGTATGTGGGTCGTGTGCGTAAAGACCTCGCCAACGAGAACGGACTCACCTTCTGGCTTTCGGGTGACCAAATCAAAAAGGGTGCAGCACTCAACGCCGTGCAGATTGCCGAGTACCTCATTAAGGTGGGCAACGTGAAGTAAGAAATCGCTCTAAAAGCATACTCAAAAAGGGAACGCCCCTGCTTCGGTCATCCGGAGCAGGGGCGTTCCCTTTTAGGGTGCCTTCGACACCTCAAAAACGGTCTGAGTCACACCGAGGGTGGCGGTGTGACTCAGACCGGGTATGGCGGTGTGACTCACACCGCTTTTGGGGTGACGAGGCGAGCGTCGGAAGGCTCACTCGATGTGGCTGATGTAGCCCATGAAGAGGGGGTATCCCGTGCTGCTCTCAATAATGGTGTAGAGGAAGGGACGATTGAAGGTGAGGTAGAGGTCGGTGTAGGTGGGTTCCTCGCCATCCGAAGTGCATAGGAAGATGTCGGTGGCAGCGGCTGCCTCAGCTCCTTTTTCGTCGATTTGGAGAAAGGCTTTGTGAACAATGCCCGTGGGTGTCCTGTTGTCTTGCGCAAAGAAGTGGAAGCAATCGTCGTCAGCCGAGAAGAGGGTGCAGCCCATTTGAGTGAGTACGTTCCTCAGGTCGTAGTTTGACGAGACCTTGAATTTGGGCAGTTCCAAATGGATGAGCGTGTAATCGTCGGGTCTTTGTTGGACGATGTCGTTTTGGGTGATATTGGCGATGACCTCGCCGATGCTGCTCGATTCGCGAGGCAGGATGAACGCCATGCGGTAGGCACCATTGTTGAAGGGGATGACCATCTGTTCGTAACAATCGTTGTAGGTGTAGTCGAATTCAAGTACTTCGTGGCTGAAGACTTTTTGCATCATGCTGACCTCTTGTGTGTCACCTGCGGCAGTGGTGAAGGGTGCGTTGGTTGTTTGTACCTCGTCGAAGTGGTCAGCCCAGTTCGAACGAAAATAGACGGCGTTGATGAGGTGCATGAGGTCGAGTGACGAGGTTTGCCCCACGATGGATGGGATGCGGCCGTTGGTCTTCTCAGAGCACCATTTGTTGATGTCGTTGGCGGTTGCGGAAGTGAAGGTGACGGGGAAAATCTCCGCACCGTAATGGGTTTGCAGGGCGTTCTGGAAATCGGCGTTGAGAGTGTGGTCTTGGGCGTACCACAGGGAGTTGGCTGAAGAGAATCGGGTCATGTTGTCGGCCTCGTCGATGCCTTGCGACATGGCGGTGAAGAAGTTGTTGAGGTCGTCGGTGGAAATGTTGCTGAGTCCGAGCAGGTTGAGCAGTTCCTCTTTGGCTGTGCCCTGCATTCCGTTGAGCACCATGCCAAAGTCGGTTTCCACGCTGAAAGGCGAGTAGATAATGTTTTTCGTGCCGTTCTCGCTGCGCTTGTAGAGTTCAGCGAACAGCTGCCACGAGAATGTGCTCAATCGTCGAGCGATGTCTTGCTGGGAAGTGGTCAGGGTGATGGCCTTGGCGGGGCGCCATTCATACACCCATGTGGAATCTTCCGTCGGCGGAGTCACGTTGGTGGAGTCGGTGGGACAGATGACGGGTTGTGGGTTCTCGTTGTTGTCGTCGTTGGAACAGGAGGCAACCGCCATGCTAAGGGCTACAGTTGCCAAGAGGAAAAGTTTTGCTGTTTTCATACGTTACTGGTTGTTTTAGTGATTGCCTTTTCTTGTATAAACGTTAATGGCGGGCAAAAACTGCACGAAGGTACGAGTTTTTTTTGAGAAAAGCGATTTGTGTAAAATTTTATGCTTATGGGAAGCAGTATTTTTAGTATTTTTGCGTTTTATAAGCAGGAAAGAACAATTTCAGGCATGACAGAGAAGGAACTTGCGCGACTTTGCAAGGAAGGGGATGAGGCGGCACGAAAGGTGTTGTATGAGCGGTACTCCAAGCAGATGTTTGGAGTCTGCTTGCGTTATGCGGGGCATCGTGCTGTGGCGGAAGACTGGTTGCACGATGCTTTCTTGAAAATCTACAGCACCATGGACAAGTTCTGCTATCGGGAAGAGGGTTCGCTGAAGGCTTGGATGATGACGGTGCTGCATAATTGCATCATTCAGCATGTGCGCCAACCGAGTGTGCTGGAGGAAGCGGAACTGATGGACGAGGGAATGGAGGTGGCGGATGAACCGTATGATGACAGCCTTTTGGGGGTGGACGAGGGGAAGATTGTGGCGATGGTGGCGCAGTTGCCAGTGGGACAGCGGACGGTCTTCAATATGTTCGTCTTCGAAGGGAAGAGCCACCGAGAAATAGCCGAGGCATTAGGCATCAAGGAGAAAACGTCGTCGTCGCAGTTGTTTAGGGCACGGCGGTCGTTGGCTGCCCAAATCAATGCGGCTCGACGCAGAGCGCAGATGCTGTGGGGCGGATTGATGGGGTTAGCTTTGGTGGTCGGGCTGACACATTATTTATATATAAGGGACACGGAAAAGCCCTTGGTCAAGGTGTCGGAAAGAGACACAGAGCGACAACCTTTGGCGGAGAAACAGGAGTCGCACAACGCAAAATCGGGGAAGAGTAGGGGGACGAGTGTGCCTCGTTACGCATCTCCCACCGTGTCGAAGTCTGTTCCTTCGGTGGCGGTGTCCGTTGGTGTGGATGCCGATTCGGTGGCGGGAGGCATGGATTCTGGTGGGTGGTTGGCAGAAGGGATAGAACAGGAGGACTCAACGAAAGAAAATACCACAACACGTGACCAGCAACTGACCGAGACATTGACTCCAGAGGACTATCTGGCAATACTGAAAGAGAAAATGGCGGCAGAAGCAGAAGGGGATGAGTGGATAGAGGCAGAGGCAAAACGCTCGAAAGGCTGGAGCCTGAATGTCAGCGTGGGTGTGAACGGACAGTTACTGTCGCTGAACGGGGACGGGACAGGGTTATATGTTGATGACTCCAATCCAAGTGGGGCTGATGCCGACCCATCTCATCCTGGCACTTCTGATCCTTCTGGAGGTGACCATACTGTGGATATTCCAGATGGCAATCCTGGAGAGAATGACGGTGGGTACGATGCGAATATCGATCACTCAGGCGATGAAGGAAACGATGGCGACGATGAGAAGGGAAACGATGCACCACGACGGATGCAAGCACTTGAGACACCCTCCGACGTGGTGGTGGCCTCGAAGAACCATCGTTCATGGATGACAGGCATCAGTTTCCGACGTGACTTGGGAAACCGTTTTTCTGTGGAGACGGGTGTCTCTTACACGTTGCTGACCTCCGACGTGCAATTCTTGGGTGGCACCTCTTGGCAGCATCAACAGATGCACTATGTGGGCATTCCGCTTCGAGCCGACTACGACTGGCTCACTTTACGTCGGTGGACATCCTACGTGACGATGGGTGGTGAAGCTGAACGCTGCATCTTTGGCAAGCAAGGTAGCATCCGTCGCACTCCATCCACATGGCAGTGGTCGGTGGAGGCGGCTGTTGGTTTCCGTTACAATATCACACCGCATGTGGGCTTTTATCTAGAACCAGGCGTCCATTATTATTTTGATAATGGTGTGCATATTCCGACACGCAGAACGGAGACTCCTTTCATGTTTAACGTAAGGTTCGGGCTGGGACTTTCCTATTAAAAAAGCGGAAAAGACGGGTTTTCAAGGGGGAAAACCATCTTTTTTTGCCTATTTTGCAGTCCTAAGGAAACATTTTCGGAAATATTTTTGTTACATCTTTTTTCATACAAGTTTCAAAAAATGAAGCGTATGGTCGAAAAATGGAAGTGGATTTGTATTTTTCTCCATAATTTTGCACCGAAAACTCTTGTGACGCAAAACAATCTGTTTAATTAACACCTATATTATTTATTATTTAATTCTTTATCATTATGAAGAAATTGTTTACTTACGCAATGGCTGCCTGCTTCGCTATGGCAGCTTGGGCACAAGACACTTCAGGCTGGAAGAATGGTCAGGATGTGACCGACCAGCTGCAGTGGAAGGCTACAGTGGCCGATGCTGAAGACATCGCTAACCCTGTATGGCAAGGATTCCAGTATGGACAGGATGCTGCGAGCAACTGGGAGTTCCGCGATGGCTCTGGTGGAGAACGTGACGACTACCACTCTTGGGGTGTGTACAACATCTCCACTTGGAATGTTTATCAGGATTTCGAAATTCCTGCTGGTGTGTACACGTTGAAGATGGCTGGTGCTTATCGTGAAGGTACTACCAACATCACTTTCGACAAGTGGTTGGCTGGCGAACAGACGAAGAAAGCTTTCATGTATGTGAAGGTGGGCGAGGATGTATTTGAAACTCCTCTTATGTATATGTTCGCGGGAAGACAAACTGAGATGCTCTTCGACTACGGAAGCAACTGGCAGACTGACTGCCACTTCCCCGACAAGGATGGTGTAGAGATTTACGGTCCTTCTTGCCACTGGGGTGCAGACTTGTATCTGCAGCAGGGTAACTATAACTGGAATGAGGTGCTCTTCATCGTTCCAGAGGCAACGACTATCCGCATCGGTATCGACAAGCGCGTGGATCAGCCACAGGATCAGGTTTGGTGGAACGAGTGGCGCATGATTTTCGAGCAGCCATTCGACGACAGCGCTAAGGCACTGGTGGCTTACAACGACTTCCAGAAGACACAGGTGGCCGCTCAAGAGTTTGCTGAAAGTGTGCAGGAAACTTATCCTATGTTGGGTTCTATCATGTATGACGAAATCATGGAGTTTGATGAGAAGTACAATATCAGCAAGAACAGCTCTTACGAGGATCTCCTTGCTGCTATTGAGGTGATGAAGCAGATTGACGCTTCTAATCACGCAGCTTTCACCGACACTCAGACCATGGAATTCGTGATTGGTGTGTGCGATGGTATTCTTCAGGTGACAGACTTCAGCGGCAAGGCTGACTTGGAGGCTGCTGTCAACAATGCCAAGACGGTGCTCTATGATGCAGATAACCTTGACGCTACTGTACAAGACTATCTTGACGCTTCCGACAAACTGAACAAGGCTCGTATCGCTTACCTGCTCACTCAGGAGAAGGCTACAGACGGTTCTTACGACTTCACTCATGCTATCTCCAATCCTTGGTTCGTGAACCAGGAGTACACTCCAACTTTCAACGGAAGTACTTATACATTCCCAGAAGCAGTTGAGAGCACTTGGTTTGGTGGCAACGCTCCAGACGATGAGACTGACCTCGAAAGAGAGACTACAGACAAGGCTGGTGAGCCATTGCTCCCAATCGCTGACAAGGCACACTGGTCAACCAGCGAAACTGCTGAAGAGCGCTGGATTTATCAGGATAAGTGGGCTGGCTGGCACGGCGGTATGAAGAACTGCATCCAGAAGCTGAAGGGCTATGCTGCATTCTACAGTGGTTGGTCTGCAGAGGCTAATCCTAACGGTGGTATGTGGGTAACTCAGGTTCTGAACGACCTGCCAGAAGGTCTCTACACACTCGAAGGCTATGTGTTCACTCAGGCTGACGGCTTCGCTGCAAACGGTAACCAGTACATGTTCATGAACGATGCTGAGGGCAACGAACTCGTAAGAGTACAGAACGAAGAAACAAAAGGTTTCTGGGACTTCTGGGGTCGTGATGGTTGGATTAAGCTGAAGACCGACTTCTTCTATGCTCCTGGTGGCAAGGTGACTGTTGGTTATCATCACAACTCTATGGCTGGTAACGCTGGTATGGTTCTGAAGTACTTCGGTACCGAGCTTGACTACAACGCTCTTATCCAGAACAAGATTGCTGAGAACGCTCCTCAGGAGGGTGAACTTTGGGCAGGCGACCTCGCTACTTACAATGAGATGATTGCTCGGGTTGTATTCCCAATCGAAGGTGTAGATGCTTACACTGTTGCTAATGCACAGGTGGATGAGGCTATTAAGTTCAAGAAGACTGCTGCAAGTGCTGTTGCTTCTTACAACCTCATTGACAAGTATAGTGAACTGATTGCAAACTATGCAGAAGACGACGCTATCACTGAATTCCTCACTACTGCTCAGATGGCAGCGATGGTTCTTGGCGATGGTGAGAATGATTCTTACAAGGAAATTGCACCTGCTACAGATATCTTCAACGCTTACGCTTCTTACGCTCACAAGTATGCAGAGGCTGAGACCTACAACAAGGAGAAGATTAACGACCTGCTTGCTGCACAGTATGCTGACCTGAAGGACAACTACGCTTCTGCAGAGACTCTCGTGGCTTATGAGCGTGCACTTGCTACTCCTATCAACGAGGCTATCTTCGAGGAGAGAGGTTCTGCTAATGCTTCTGAGGCTAATCCTATGGGTATTACTGATATGTTGGCTAACCCAAGCTTCGCTGAAGGTCCTAAGACTGGTTGGACTTGCGAAGGTGATGATGTGAACCCATCTATCAACACTTACGGTCGTGAACTGGCTGAGTGCTGGAACCAGAAGCCATTCACTATCTATCAGTCTCTCCGTAGCCTCCCAGCAGGTACATACGAAATCCGTGTACGTGCTTGCTATCGCGACGCTAGTGGTGTAGATGCTAATATGGTTACTCGCGCTAAGAACGGCGAAGGTCAGAATGCATTCCTCTTTGCCTCAACTTCTAAGGACGAGGTTTCTACTCCAATCGTTTCGACTGCTGCTGGTGAATGGACTACTCCATCGTTCGACAAGTGGTGGAACGCTAATGGTAGCGAAGAGGCTAAGGCTGCTGGCTTCATGGAAGACTGGGACGGCACAATCTGCATCCTGCCTGGTGAAGAGTCTATCCTGAACGAGGATGACCTGGTGGCTGTAACAGAGATTGACCTTGCTAATCCTGCATATCCATTCGACACGAAGGTGGGCGACTTCTACTATCCATCATCAATGGCTGGCTTCAAGTATCGCATCACTCAGACTGAAGACGCTTACGTGAACGTTGTTCGTATCTACGTGAACGAAGGTGACGACCTCACACTTGGCTTCAAGAAGATTGCTGCTGAGAGCGGTGACTGGCTCATCTACGATGACTTCGAACTCTTCTATCTTGGTGCTGGCATACCAACTGGTATTGACAACCTCAATGCAGCTCAGTCAGGCAAGAAGGGTATCTTCAACATCGCTGGACAGCCTGTAACGAAGGACTACAAGGGTCTCGTTATCGAGAACGGTGTATTGAAGTACAACAAGTAAAAAATAGCCATTGGAAACCAATGGTAATGAAAAAGGCCGCTCGGACATCCGAGCGGCCTTTTTAGGTGGTATTTAGAAGTAAAGTTTAAAGGTTAAGGTTTAAAGTTTAAGGAGGCTAACGCGGTGTTTGCAAACGAGCCGCATGGTCTTTAAACTTTAAACCTTAACCTTTAACCTTTACAAAGGCTTTAGTGCCATGTGGTGTTGGTGTCAATCTTGTATTTGTAGATACGAGCCAACTTCACGTCGAAGATTAGGGCTGAGTAGCCAGGGATGCTACCCGTGGTGTTGATGCTTGTTCCGTAGCCGACATAATAAGGGACAACCAGTTTCCAGCGGTCGCCTTCCACCATGTGCATGACAGCTGTGGCAACCCCTACAATATTCCCGTTCACCCCCATGAGTGCTGGCACATCGGTCGCCTCGTTGAAGGTGTAGGTGCTGTAGCTCTTGCCGAAGATGTACCCTTGGGGGTAAGAGGCGGTGGGAATGAGACGACCGAGGTAGTGAAGACGAATGGAGTCGTTGAAGAGCGGATACTCTGTACCTGTACCGTTCTCCAGCTTCTGGATATAGACGTAGTGGTTGTTGTTGGGATTCTTTCTTTCTACCGAATCGACCAATGTGTAACCCACCATCTTTGTCCAGCCATCCGTCCCATTATCGGCCAGTCGGGCGATGGAATCGACGTAGTGCTGATTCCGTGCCTGCCAGTTGTCATACTCGCCCTCCTCCTCGTTCTCTTGGCAGGAGCCAAGGGCGAGGGGAGTGGCAAGGAATGGCAATAGATAGAATAGTTTCTTCATTATTTTATCTCTCCGAATGGGTAATCGCCTAGCGTATGGGCTGGCTATTTCAAGTTCTTCAGGAGGCTCGTGATGGTCACTTGGTCTTCGATGATGCCACGCAAGTCGCTGATAGCAACACGCTCCTGCTTCATCGTGTCGCGGTAACGCAGCGTGACCGTGTTGTCCTCCAACGTCTGGTTATCGACGGTAACGCAGAATGGGGTGCCGATGGCATCCTGACGGCGGTAACGCTTGCCAATCTGGTCTTTTTCCTCATACTTGCAATTGAAGTGGAACTTGAGGCTGTCGATAATCTCGCGAGCCTTCTCTGGCAGACCGTCCTTCTTCGTAAGTGGGAACACGGCCAACTTGATAGGAGCGAGTGCGGCGGGCAGACGGAGCACCACACGGGTGTCGCCACCTTCCAGCTTTTCCTCGCAGTAGCTATGGCACATCACAGAGAGGAACATACGGTCAACACCAATCGATGTCTCGATGACGTAAGGCGTGTAGCTCGTGTTGTCCTCGGGGTCGAAATACTCAATCTTCTTGCCGCTGTACTTGGCGTGCTGACTGAGGTCGAAGTTCGTGCGAGAGTGGATGCCCTCCACCTCCTTGAAGCCGAATGGCATCTTGAACTCCACGTCGGTGGCAGCGTTAGCATAGTGGGCCAACTTGTCGTGGTCGTGGAAGCGGTAGTTCTCCTCGCCGAAACCGAGTGCTTGATGCCAAGCCATACGACGCTTCTTCCACTCCTCGAACCAAGCCAGCTCCGTGCCAGGCTTTACGAAGAACTGCATCTCCATCTGTTCGAACTCCCTCATGCGGAAGATGAACTGACGTGCCACAATCTCGTTGCGGAACGCCTTTCCGATTTGGGCGATGCCGAACGGAATCTTCATGCGGCCCGTTTTCTGCACGTTCAGGTAGTTGACGAAGATGCCCTGTGCCGTCTCTGGACGCAGGTAGATGGTCGATGCTCCCTCAGCTGCTGCCCCCATCTCGGTCTTGAACATCAGGTTGAACTGGCGCACGTCCGTCCAGTTCCTCGTACCACTGATGGGGCAGACAATCTCTTCGTCGAGTATAATCTGCTTCAGCCCTTCGAGGTCGATGCCACCTTCAGCGTTCATCACCTCTTGGTAACGCTGGTGCAGGGCATCACGCTTAGCCTGTTCCTCCAGCACACGAGTCGAAGTGGCACGATATTGTGCTTCGTCGAAAGCATCACCAAAACGCTTGCGAGCCTTGGCCACTTCCTTCTCTATTTTCTCGTCATACTTCGCTATCTGGTCCTCGATGAGCACATCGGCGCGATAACGCTTCTTCGAGTCGCGGTTGTCGATGAGTGGGTCGTTGAACGCATCCACGTGACCCGATGCCTTCCAAATGGTCGGGTGCATGAAGATGGCAGAGTCGATGCCCACGATGTTTTCGTGCAGCAGCACCATGTACTGCCACCAGTACTGCTTAATGTTGTTCTTCAACTCCACGCCATTCTGACCATAGTCATACACGGCGCCCAATCCATCGTAAATCTCCGAAGAAGGGAATACAAACCCATACTCCTTGCAGTGGCTCACCACTTTCTTGAAAATGTCTTCTTGTTGTGCCATTATGTTGTTTTTATTTGTTGTTAGTCTTGCTATTATCGTGCAAAGGTACGATTTTCTCCCCGAAATGCTGTGATTTGAACTTAAAAATAATGTGAATGTGTAAAAAAATGGTGCTTTCTTGTTCTTTTACAAAAAAACATTGTAACTTTGTACTACAAAAAACTTTCGAATACTATGAATGTTTACAAATCTATTTTTTGCAGACTGGTTATGCCCTTCGTGGTTATGAGCGGCATTTTTTTGCCACAAAGTGTAGTGGCACAAACAGTAAAGGGGCGGGTAACTGACGCTATCACAGGTGAAACACTCATTGGAGCCGCTGTGAAGGTGATGGAACTTCCAGGAACGGGTGGAGTGACCAATATAGATGGTGAGTTTAGCATCAATATTACCCAATCGGGGCGTTACACAATAGAAACTTCTTATATCGGTTATGAACCGAGCATATTGAAGGAAGTGCTGGTGGCGGGTGCCAAAGAAGTGGTGCTTGACATCACCCTGCGTGAGAATAGTTCAGAACTGGCCGAAGTGGTGGTCAAGCCTCGTGTGAATAAGGAGGCGACGGTCAATCCCACGGCATTGGTGGGCGGTATGATGCTCTCAATGGAAGAGGCCAGCCGGTATGCCGGTGGCTATAACGACCCGGCTCGATTGGTGACGGCCTTTGCTGGTGTGGCGGGACAAGGCGATGGTAACGGCATTTCCGTACATGGTAATGCCCCGCAGTTCATGCAATACCGCTTGGAAGGTGTGGAAATCTTTACCCCCAACCATTTTGCTGACCTCTATAATGCAGGTTACGGTATGGTGAGCTCGCTCAACTCTAATGTCATCACCAACTCAGACTTTTTCGTTTCCACTTTCAATTCCAGTTACAACAACGCCCTTAGTGGTGTGTTCGACGTGAAGATGCGAGCAGGCAACAACTCGAAATATGAGAACGGTGTGCAGGTTGGTTCGGTGGGCATCGAGTGGACCAGCGAAGGTCCAATCTCGAAGAAACATAACTCCAGTTTCATCTTCAACTATCGCTATGGCTTCACCACGATCGCTCGCAAACTGGAACTCATTGACACGCATGGTTCGCAGTATGACTTCCAGGATCTCTCGCTTAAATTGAATTTTCCAACGAAAAAAGTGGGAACCTTTTCTGTCTTTGCATTAGGCTTTATCGACAAGTCATGGGATATGGAGTTGGACATTGAAGACATCCATTCCATTTACGATGCTTCAGACCAAGATGGCCACCTCTACAACGCTGTTGTGGGTGCCTCACATAAGATCCGTTTCGACAACAAATGGACGTGGCGCACCACTGCTGCCTACAATATGCAGCACAACAAAGTGGACATGGAATACTGGGGCCTCAACTTCGATGCTAATCACAAACCTATAGGCTTTGAGGGTAAGAACTATCCCTTCAGTTACCTAAAGCAGAACGAAGACCGTGCTCTGTTCAATACAGAATTCTCCAAGCAGATCACCCCTCGCTGGCTCCTTCAGTTTGGTGGAGAGTATTCACACCGCTTCTTCGACCTGAGTTTTCGCTCAGCAGAGAACGTCTATGAGTCTGTGCCGGCTACACCATATTATGCAACGAAGGACGATACGGGATTGGCAAGCATGTTCTGGTCAAACCTATGGAAGCCTGCTGACGGTTGGAGCATCAACTTTGGCGTGTCAGGTAGCTATTTCCTCCTTTCCAAAGACTTTAGTGTCGAGCCTCGTGCCAGCGTGAAATGGGAACCGGGTAATCGTCATTCCATTTCTTTAGGCTATGGATTGCACTCCATGATTGAGAAATTGGATGCTTATTTCTTCCGCAATGCTGATGGCACTTTGGCCAACAAAGATCTCGGCTTCTCTAAGGCTCATCACCTCCTCGCCACATATATGTATAAGTTTACGGACAACTTGAACTTGCGTTTCAACGCCTACTACCAGTATGGCTTCGACACGCCAGTGGGCATCAATGGAAGCACGTTCTGTACGGTGAACCGTTTGTTCAATTATATTGAAGAACCATTGGTCAACAAGGGTAACACTCGTAACTACGGTGCCGACATCACCTTGGAGCACTACATGAGTCATGGCTTCTATGGGCAAGTGAATGGTTCCCTCTTCAAGGCTGAATATCGTGGACTTGACAAGAAGTGGCGTAACCAAATGTATGACCGTGGTTACATGGTGAAGGTGCTGGGCGGTAAGGAGTGGATGCTTGGTAAGAAAAAGCAGAATGTGTTCAACGTGAGTGTCAAGTACACGCTACAAGGCGGTCTCCGTCACACACCTATCGATGTGGATGCCATGAAAGCAAATGTGGCTGCTGGCATCATCAATGATGAGCCTATCTATAAGGATGACGAGGCGATGACCCTCCAGTTCGATCCCACCAACATTCTCGACCTTACTGTCAGCTATAAGATTAACTGCAAGAAGGTGAGTCATACCATCGCCTTCGAGGGGCTGAACATTCTGCAGAATGAAACACCCTACGCCGAACGTTACGACTTCGGCACTGGCCAACTGCGTTCCGATAAGTCAGGAATCTCGCTGCCTAATCTTTTTTATCGCATCGATTTCTAAGACTCCCTCAGCATCATACAAAAAGAGCCAGCTGCTTTCACAAGTGGCTGGCTTTTTGGTATACCTAATTGTTTAACTGATCTTAATTACAACTCTTCTTTGAGAGGAGTGTCGATACCTCGAAAACGGTGTGAGTCACACCGGGGGTGCCGGTCTGACTCAGACCGAGGGTGACGGTGTGAGTCACACCGCTTTTGAGGTGACGAGGGTAGTGGTTGAGGAGTGCTTTCTGTCGGCATTTCAGCTTCACTATTTCACGCCATACACCTCTTTGACGATGTGCCACTTGTCGTGCAGGTCGGTTCCGTCCACGCCTTCGTCAGCAAGGATGTTGAAGAGGTGCTTCCAGTCGTACTGGGGATGTTCACGTTTCTGCTTCGTTGCCCACTCGCGCCACTCGTTGTCGGTCTTGTGGTAGATGGAGATGTCGCGTGTGATGGTGTAGTTCTTGATGCCCAACTCCTTCATCATCGTTTCGGCACGGTCGATGTACTTCTGGGATGTTTCCGTGCTGGCATAGATATAGGCTTTGTAGCCGATGCGGTGGCAGCCTCGTTCCATCTCTTTGCGAACACTCCAACCCCATGGGGTTTCTTCCCAGTCGGTGATGCTGTAATGAATCCAGTCGCCAGCTTTCGCCTTCTTGTCGATGATGCCCAGCTTTCCATTGGGGAAGAGGAAAAGGGTCTGCTCGCGTGGGGCATTGCCTGTCACACCTGAAGGGATGCCTCCAGAGAATTGGGTGATGAGGTTCACCACTATCTTCTCTCCCTGCCGCTTGGTCTCAATCTTCTTCAGATGGCTGTTGTGCATTCGGGGCAGATTCTTCTCGTTGAAGGTTTTGCCGTCTAACTGTATGATGGTTTGGTCGGTGGGGAAAGACATCTTGAAGAACTGCTCATCGATGTAGCCCTTTTCGCCTTCTGGCTGAATCCACACACCCTCGCGGTAGTTGACGAAGTAGCAGGTTCTGACTTTTCCCCTGAACTTAGATTGTATCACCTCCACCATCGGTTTGTATTCAAACTTCTCCTCTTGTGGCTGGCTGTTGTTCTTGATGGCAATGACCGCTGAAGCAATGCCTGCCAGGCTGATGCAGAAAATGAGTCCTGTGATGGCTGCGGCTTTGGTGGTGAAGCTCTTGAACAATGTGAGCTTCTTGGCGGGGTGGGTCGGGGTAATGACTTCTTGTTCAAACTTTGCCCATTCTTGGTCGATGTCGGGCATACCTATTCTCTTGTCGATTTCTTCGGTTTTCATACATTTGCTGTTTTAAAGATGGAACGAATTTTGGATAATGAATGCGTGATGTGCTTGTTGACGGCAGATGGGCTGATGCCCAATAGTTGAGCCGTCTCCGTGTAGGTCTTTTCTTCGTCGTAGTGGAGGGCGAGGATGCGTTTGTCCTGCTCTGAGAGGTGCTCGTCGATGACTCGTGCCAATTCATCCATAAGCTCTTGCCGCTCATGTGGTTGGTGTTGTTGCTGCTCGGTTTGTAGTTCAGCTTCTAAGGCTGCGTTCAATCGGCGGGTTCGCTGGATGTTGAGGCAGTGGTTTCTCACCGCTGCCATCAGGTAGCCCGTGATGCAATCCTCCTCGAGTTGCGGCTGTCGGTACCACAGCTGTGTGAAGACTTGACTCACGGCATCACGGGCATCTTCCGCCTCCTCCAAGAGGGAGTAGGCGAATCGGTACATCTGCTTGTAGTTGCTTTTGTACAGTTGCTCAAATGTCTTTTTGTCGTAACTAACCATCTTTCTTGTTGCCTTTTAGGGGTTGTCTTCATACGTAAGACACTCGAAAATGGAAATCGAATACCCCTAAGTGCAATTTTTTTTGCAAAATAAAAGAAAAAAGCTAACTTTGCCCCCAAAAAAGGAAAGGAAAAATGGAAAAGATTTATCAAGAGCAAACAATGGAGGCTGTGGAACTGCTGAAGAAGCTGATAGCCACACCCAGCATTAGCCGCGACGAGACAGCGGCTGCGGATGTGCTGGAGGAATTTATGAAAGAGAAAGGACTGAACCCCCAGCGGCACGGGAATAATGTGTGGTGTATAAGCCCCCCTTCGGGGGCTGGGGGATCTACCATCCTGCTCAATGCCCACATTGATACGGTGAAGCCTGTGGCAGGATGGAAGCACGACCCTTTCACGCCGACCGTGGAGGGAGATAAGCTTTATGGACTTGGAAGCAACGACTGTGGAGGTGGGCTGGTGGCACTGCTGGAGGTGTTTATGCAGACCCTCTCCCCAGCCCTCCCCCGTAATGGGAAGGGAGCCCATGCGGCGAGTTCTTCGATAGGAAACATCCCGGATGGCACCCCTCCCCATTACGGGGGAGGGGATGGGGGAGAGGGTCTGTCTCTCATCTTTTTAGCCTCCTGCGAAGAAGAAGTCTCTGGCAAGAACGGCATCGAGTCCGTCCTTCCTCTCCTTCCAAAGATAGACTTTGCCATCGTGGGCGAACCGACGGGAATGCAGCCCGCCATTGCCGAGAAGGGCTTGATGGTGATAGATGCTGTGGCACATGGCAAGGCGGGTCATGCGGCTCGGAATGAGGGAGATAACGCCATCTATCACGCTATGCAGGATATTCTTTGGCTGAAAGAGTGGCAGTTCCCAAAGCAAACAGAACTGCTTGGGCCTGTGAAGCAGACGGTGACCATCATCAATGCAGGTACGCAGCATAATGTCATCCCCGACACCTGTACCTTCACCATTGATGTGCGTTCCAACGAGTGCTACACGAACGAGGAAATCTTTGCCTTCTTCCAAGAGCACCTCACTTCTGAACTCAAAGCGCGTTCCTTCCGACTCTCTTCCTCTCGCATCCCCTTGGAGCACCCCTTCGTCCAAGCCTGCATCCAAGAAGGCCTCACCCCCTTCGGCTCTCCAACCCTGAGCGACCAAGCCCTCATGCGCTTCCCTTCCCTCAAACTTGGCCCAGGCGAGTCGTCCCGTTCCCATACCGCCGACGAGTACATAAAAATCAGCGAGATAGACAGAGCTATCTCGCTGTACACGAAGTTACTGGGGAGTATGTAAGGGGGCTTATCCTCTCTCTTCCACCCATTTCTTGAAGAAGGGGTCTTCTATTTCGTATCTGTCGGTCTTGATGACATAGCCCTGCTTCATCAGTTTTTTGAGGATACTGAAGGTTGTGCTGGTGGGAATAGTGCGGTCAGTCAAAGGATTACTGCCATTGGGCTTGCTCAGTTCTTGTAGCACACGGCGGTCGGACTTGTTGAAGTTGAGCCAAAGCCGCTCGAAATCAAGGTCATGGAGCGTGACGAGCCTTTCGACGGCTTTGGGGATGATGTCTGTCGTCTCATGTTCGTAGTTGACCAAGTCCCATACTTGGGCAGCAATTTGTTGCGTGTAATAGGGATGGCAGCCAGTGAAGGCAAGGATGTCTTCTGCCAAATCGTCGTTCAATCGTTCCGATACGTATTGTCTAAAGTCTTCGTAAGGAATCTTTGCCAATCGCATCAGTTGTCCAAAGTGATAGAAAGGCGACTTTTTCTTCTCGAAGATGCTTTCCATCATTGATTCTTGACTTCCCAAGAAGACGTAGTTAATGTGTTTGTGCGTCTGCATGATGGAACGCAGTTGTTTGTCGAACCCCTTGGCAATGTTCGTGACCTCTTGAAACTCATCTAGCACGACAATAAGGCGGTTCTTCTCAGTGCTGACCTTCTGTAATAATTCCATTGCGTCTTCCAACATCACGTCGGTGTTCATGGAGGGGTTAAACGAGACATCCACTGCACCATTCATGGGGTTGGTTGAGATGGTGGGTACGACACGGAAGTGCGTCATCAGGTGCTTGAGTCTTTCACCGGGATAAAGTCTGAAAAGGGCACTCATTAATCGAATGGTGAAATTTTGAACGCTTGTCACGTTCTGCATGTTGATGATGACATGCTTGCGTTCAGTCTGTTCGAGGGCTTTGTTGACAAGGCTCGACTTGCCGAAGCGTCGAGGGCTTATCAGCACCAGATGGTTCTCGCTCCGCAGAATTTGTAGTACGTATTGTAGTTCCTTTTTTCTGTCGGTGAAGTACTGACCATCGACGATAGTGCCGAATTTGAAAGGATTTTCCATATTGCGAAGTTTTTCGTTGCGAAATTTTTCGCAAAGGTAGGGAAAGATTTCGGACTAACAAAAAAATAGCACCTTTTTCTTTGAGTGAGCATCAAAATCAGCGAGATAGACAGGGCTATCTCGCTGTACACGAAGTTGCTGAGAAACTTTTAGTTCCTCTTCCTCTGTGTCACATCCAAATCCCAGTCATCTATTATTGGCACATCGGGTAGGAGGAGGGTGCGGTAGTGGGCAAGGAGTTCGTGGATGGTGGGCATCAATGATTGCAGAAGTTCGTGGTCATCCGTATTTATTGCTTCACAGATTTTATTGAATGTGCTTGTTAGCTCCTTGCAAGTGCGTGACCCATTATCGGAACTTATGGCATATTTGTCGCCAAAAACTGTGCTCCAGATGAAGTAGTAGCTTGTTCCATCAAGCGTCGCGTAGTCGGGGTCGAACTGGGCAGAAGTGTAAACCGCCAGCTTGTGGAGGCATTGGATGGAGTCGTAGATGGTTTCGGCCACCTTCATCTTGTGGGTGTGGAACGTCACCTTCTTGCCTGTTTTCTTGCTTCCGTCCCACCGTTGCTCCAAATAGACTAATGCCGTGTCTTTAGGACTATAGGAGAAGCCGTGTGGGGGAGCAAAGGAGGGGCGTGCGATGAAGAGGTGGCGATAGCAGGGGTGTGTGTCGGTCATCTTGTCCCGCTTCTCATCGTAGGCATTGTACGCCTTCTCTCTCTTCTTTCGTGCTTTTTCGGCCGTTTTCGCACCGGACACGTTGGGCTCATAATATCCTGTCCACCAACGTTTGGCTTCTTTGTTCATTCCATATCGGAAAGCCTCGATGAAAGGGGCGTTGATTTCTTTGCCTTTTCGATAATGGGGCAGTCCTGATGCCGTGAGCAGTCGGTCTGTTCGCTGGATTCCAGGGGTTTGGGCAGTGGCGCTGATGACGATGAGTGCCAACAGCATGAAGGTGAGGGTTCTTTTCATGGGGCAGTTTTTTTAGTGTACCACATACTGGCTGGCAATGCGGTTGAAGAGTGGTGTGGAGTCGGTCACGCGCTCCCATATTTCGTAGTCGGTGCGGTAGCCTTCAAGTTGAACTTCCATTGCGAAGCAGTCTTTGCCGAGCCAGGTGATGGCGTTCCGATGGCCTCCGGTGAAGCCCGACTGCGAGTTGAAATGTGCCATAAAGACTTCTTTCTTGCCATTATAGCCGACAAGTTCGACGGAGCCACCCCTGTTTCTGTTGCTGTACATGATGGCGCAGTTGGGCGTGAAGATGATGTATCCGATGTTCGCTTTGTACCTATCGTCTTCGTGGA
Organism: uncultured Bacteroidales bacterium; assembly: GCA_902800305.1. Lineage (GTDB taxonomy): Bacteria > Bacteroidota > Bacteroidia > Bacteroidales > Bacteroidaceae > Minthosoma. The sequence goes on along the minus strand of CADCDP010000019.1, from coordinate 16,649 downwards.
GCTTCTTCAGTTGCTGTTTGGTGTTGCGTAGTTCGTCCATCATGCCCACCATCCGCCATGTGCCGATGAAGGGACACTTTCGGTCGGTAGCGTTGGGCGACATGAGGGCATCGAGAATCGTTTTTGCGTTCTCGGAATATTTTCCCGACTCGTAAAACTCGGTACACCAGTCGTTGTTGGGGAAGTAGAGGTGGAACGGGTAGGTGCTCCACCACTTTTGTGTAAAGTGCTCGGCATTGCTGTCGAAGATGCGGGTGGCGGTGGTGTCGTTGGCATCGGGTTCTTCGCCTGTGTAGTTGAACACTTTTGAGTCGTTCTTGCCCAGCGAGAAGCGGCTGCCCTGCATGGCGAGCATCAGCGTGACGCTGTCCGTACATATTTTATATTGGTCGAACGGTGCCGAGATGCGTGTGCCAGTTTTGTCGATCATCTCTGTGAGTTTGTACACGCCACGAGGGTTCTCGGTGGGTTGTTGCTGAGCCATGCCGAATGTCGGCACGAAGGCGATGGCTGCTGTGGCCATCAGGTGGATAAAGGTAGTTTTCATTGTGTGAGTATTTTAGGAGTTAAGAAATTCGTATTACCACCAGAGAAACTGTACTTGCGGAAAGCGTTGGCGGATGCTGTCTTTCTCGCTCTCGGTGAGCTTTCTCTCGTCGGCGATGATGAGCTGGTCGATGGTGAGGTTGTCCATCCAGTCAGGCAGCACGATTTTGTCGGTGAAGACGAGGTGCAGTTGCCTAATGTGCTTCAGCTGGGCAAGCATCTCGGGCACCTCTTTTACGCGGATGTGGATGCCCATGATGCTGCCCTCTTGATCCATTTTCTTCCATTGTGTCAGAATGTCGTCGCTGCTCTCGGTCATGCGCACCAGCCAGCCCATCTTTGGGGTGATGGCATGGGTGAGGGTATCGACCTCTGCACCTACAAAGCCAGCCATGAGTTCCATGGGCGTTTCTTGGATGATGGCTCCGTTGACAGGGCTGACGGTTTGGTACTTGAAGTTCACTCGAACCCTTTCCGATGGCATACTCTTGGTGTGTGCTATTTGGTCGAGCGTCTGTCCGTTCTCGTCGGGGAAGAGTTTGAGTAGCCAACCGTCAAGTTTTGTTGGTTTCTTGTTGCTGCAAGCCCCACCTTCCAGTTTGTCCGGTCTTGTTTGCTTGACGATGCTCTGCCAGAATCGTTGATTGGGATGTCCTTTCGCCGCCTCGACAAATTCGGTCAGGATGGGCGTGAGGCTATCCGTCCATTCGCCTAAACCATACTGTTTCAGCCGTTGGGTCTTGTCCAGTACCTTTTGCCAGTCTTTGGGTGTTCCAGTCAGCGTCACCGTCGGGATGCCGCAAGCTATACGCATCACGATATACTCGAAGTAGGACTTTACTGTCTCCATCAGCGTGATTTCCGAGGCGATGCGTTCGGTGGCTTCAGTGGTGGAGAAGTTGGCCGTGATGGTCTTGGCGATGTCGCCTTTGGTATGTTGGCCGATTTGTGCGGTGAAACCGTCCATCAGTTGTTCCCAATCGGCATCTTCCGACAGCAAATCCTTGTCCGACTGCACCACCAAGTCGATTTTTCCAGTGTGGCTTACCAGTTGGTCGCGCAAATCTTCTGGATGTGCGTTCACGTATCGGGCAAAGCCTTGGGTGATGAGCATCCACACCATGTCGGGCGACAGCACGAGGGGACGGTGCTCGGCGTAGGCTTTCACTACGCAGCGGAAAAAGGCATCCTTCCCCATCAACATGAACTCGTCGTCGGCAAAACTACTATAAATAATATGTTGCGAGTCTTTGGGGATGCTTTCGTCCTCGCTCAGCATGAATTGGGCGAGTTTGTTCCCTTTGTTGAGGTTGGTTTTTCTTCCTGTTTCGGGAAGGTTCTCGTCCACCACGAAGGTGATGCTTCCCTTCGATTGAGCCACAATTTTACTGTTCTGTGTCCAACCGACCATCGTGTTCAGCAAGATGAGAATGAGTGTTGTTAGCCTTTTCATGATGTAGATAGCTTTGTGAATAATTTTGTTGTTGCAAAGGTAAGGACTTTACGGAAAAGCACCAAGAAAAACGTTTCACAAATAATTCACATTTGTGTTTAGTGCTTGAAAATAGTTCACAAAAAATTCACAGAAACCTTGCAAGAGACTGATTCAGGAAGACTTACAAGGAAAGGATGAATTTATCCCAGTCTTTAGCGGTTCCTTGCCCGTCAAACACTTTTTGTTGCATTCGGAGGCGGTTCTGAGACACCGCACTATTGCCGAGAGCCATCAACTTAGCGATGTTGGAGGGAGCTACCTCCATCTTGATGAGCATACAAATACGATATTCGGTGTCGGAAAGCTGGTAGAGGGAGAAGAGCCGTTCCTTGAACGATGGGAACGCCGCCGACAGTCGTTCCTCTATCTTCTTCCAATCGGCATCCTTCAGCACCTTATTGTGAGTAATATGTGTCGTCAACAGCTCGTCGATTTCCTTGTCGTAGAACTGCCGTTTGGTGCGAGGTGCTTGGGTTTCGTTGGTGGAGATGGAGGTGGCAGTCTTCTTTCTGCGCCAAACAAAGGTCGCTGCGATGAGCATACTGGAGGCAATGGCTATCCACACGACAGTTCTCTCCTTCTTCTTCTCCTTTTGCAGACGTTTGTTTTTCTCTTGCAGCAGGTGGCTTTTCACTTGCGCATTCAGTTTTTGTACTTTCATCGCCAGTTCCGCCTTAGGAATCTCGCTGACGGTCACTTGGTGAGAGAGCTTCGTGATGGTTTGGATGTCTTCGTTGCTGTACCTCATACCTAACGTGTCGCCAATCTGTTCACAGTAGAAGTGGGCGAGTTGCTGCATTCCTATAGCATCCTCAAATAAACCGTTGCGCAGGTAGATGTAGCCCAATTGTGCGTAGATGCGGCTTTTCAGACGGGTGGTCACATGGACACTGTCTTCCAGCAGGGCTTTTTGAAAGTAGAGTAGTGCTTTCTCTCCGTTCTGTAGGTCGGAGTTGGCACGCCCCACGTAGTAATAGGCTTCTGGTAGGTGGCCGCTTTGGGTGTGTTGCTCGAAATACGCAGCCACACAGCAGATAAGCGAATCAGACGTGTGCTTCACTCTCGCCTTGTCGGCTGCCTTCACTTGTAGCAGGTGGTAATAGACTTTTGTACCCTCGGGTGCGCTTTCCATCTCCTTGTCCAATCCCACCAGTATTTGCCTTGCACTATCTGCGTCCACCTCGGTCAAGCTGTCTATTTCGGCCAAAACAGCATCATACTGGCTCCTCCTGCTCGTGCAGCAGGTCGCCAGTATGATGATAAATATGGATAGAAAAGCGATTCGTCTCATTAGGCGAAGACGAGTGTTTATCTTTCAATCGTTTGTTCGCGGTCGGGACCCACGCTGACGATGGTGATGGGGGTCTCTAACTCCTTCTCCAAGAATGCGATATAGTCGGAGAAAGCCTTCGGGAACTGGGCCTCGCTGGTAAACTTCGTGAGGTCGGTCTTCCAACCTGGCAGTTCGGTGTAGATAGGCTCCACGAGGCCATCGCTGATGTCGTAGGGGAAGTCACGGGTGATGCTGCCGTCTTTCAGCTTGTAAGCCGTGCAAGCCTTGATGGTTTCAAAATCGTCGAGCACGTCACTCTTCATCATGATGAGCTTCGTCACGCCGCTCACCATGATGGCATAGCGGAGGGCTACGAGGTCTATCCAACCACAACGGCGTTCACGACCCGTCACAGCACCATACTCATGACCGATGTCGCGCATCTTCTGCCCCGTTTCATCGAACAACTCCGTCGGGAAAGGCCCAGCACCTACACGGGTGCAGTAAGCCTTGATGATGCCGAATACATCGCCAATCTTGTTAGGGCCGATACCCAAACCGATACAGGCACCAGCGCAGATAGTGTTGGACGAAGTGACGAAAGGATAGGAACCGAAATCGATGTCGAGCATCGTGCCCTGAGCACCTTCGCAGAGAACGGACTTGCCCTGCTTCAGCAAGTTGTTGATTTCGTGCTCAGAGTCCACCAAGTGGAATTGCTTAATGTACTCAATGCCCTCCATCCACTTCTTCTCCACCTCTGTGATGTCGTAGTCGGTGTAGTTGAGGCTCTTGAGAATTTCCTCGTGACGTGCCTTGTGTGCGGCGTACTTTTCGGCGAATCCATCGAGGATGTCGCCCACACGCAGACCGTTACGGCTGGTCTTGTCGGTGTAAGTGGGGCCAATGCCTTTGCCAGTCGTGCCCACCTTGTTCTTACCCTTGGCAGCTTCGTAGGCAGCATCGAGCAGACGGTGTGTTGGCATGATGAGGTGTGCCTTCTTCGAGATGTGGAGACGGTTCTTCAGGTTGTGACCGCTCTTCTCCAAGTCCTTCGCCTCGTCCATGAAGAGGTCGGGAGCGAGAACGACACCGTTTCCGATAATGTTCACCTTGTCACCTTGGAAAATGCCCGATGGAATCGAGCGAAGGACATACTTCTGTCCCTCAAATTCGAGTGTGTGTCCAGCGTTAGGGCCTCCTTGGAAACGAGCCACAACGTCATAGCGTGGTGTCAGCACGTCCACCACCTTGCCTTTACCTTCGTCTCCCCACTGAAGACCTAACAGTACATCTACTTTCATTGTTTTATTGAATTTTGGTTATTTTTTTAGCTTATCTAGTCTTTCTAGATTTTCTAGATTATCTAGCTCTTCTAGTTTATCTAGCCCTTCTAGCCCTACTTAAACCATTCCGCTGCCTTGGCCAGCTCTTCGTTGATTCTGGCAAACCGCTTTTCCTCCCTCGTCATGTTGGCCTCTTTCTCCCGTTCCATCTTCTTTTTCAGTCGTGCCAATTTGGCTTGGCAGAGATTGCAGATGCCGTAGATGTAGGTGCTGCATCGCAGTTTCTTAAACCTCGGGGTTTTCACCTTCGAGGCCACCTGCTCTATGGCCGAGTCCTGCAAATCCCAGATTTTGTTGCATCCCGTGCAGATATAGTGGTGGTGGCTTGGTACCCCATACGCACACTCGTACAGCGTGGCACCATCCATCTGGTGGTTATACAGCAACCCGCACTCCACCAACAATGCCAATGTACTGTACATCGTGCCGCGGCTCACATGAAAATGGTCGGGCATCATCTCCAAAATTTGGTCAGCACTGTGGTGACCCTTCATCTGCATCACCACATCCAGAATAGCATATCGCTCAGGTGTCTTTCTCATTTGCTGTTCCATCATGTAGCGCGTGAGAATGTCGTGAGGCGTTTCTGCCTCCTGAGGGTTGTCTTTCGTTGCTTTCTTCATAAGGTGTGCACAATACGGCTACAAATTTACAGCTTTTCTCTCGCTGCTACAAGAAATCGACCACTTTTTTGACTTTCCGAGCGTTTTCTTCGTTCAGCGAGGCATAAATCTGTAGGGCCTTAATAGCATATCGGTTATCAAGCGACGCTCCTGCTTGATCCAGGAATTCCGCTTCGGCATCCTCGTTCAGTTCGTACTTTCGGATGATGTGGCAGAGAGCCAGAAATCCACAGGCTTGCAGCATTGGGCTTTCGCTTGCCATCCATTCGTAGGCTTTCGTGCTGGCGTAGGGGAGTCGCTTCACTAAGTAGAGGCAGAACATCGTGGCGATTTCTTCTGTGCGGATGCTTTCCACCCAGAGGTCGCACAGGTCTTCGCTGAATTCTTCCGTGGGCATGAGCATACAAGCGAGAATCTTACATTCTCTCACACTTTCATTCCAAAGAATTTGTGCCAAAGCCCTTAGCGAAACACCTTCTTCCCTCGCATTTTCATCGATTTCATCGGCAATCTTCGCCAGTCTTGGCAGTTCCACGCCCCAGTTCACGCGATAGTCTTCCGTCTGTCTCGCGTGAGCCGAAGCCACTCCGTTCATATTGGCGTGTAACTCTTTTTTGATGTCTGCTATCAAATTATTCATTGACAAGAGGGAGGGTTGCGTAGTTCTTACTGTATCGGAGCATCTGTTCGGCATAGCCCTCGGTGTACGAGATGGTCACGTTGGTGATGTTGCCCTGTGCATCGCGGACAGCAGTATAGACGGGGTTGATGAAGCCCTTGTAGGGAGCGATGTTGAGACGAGCATAGCGGTCGAGAATCTCCTTGTGCAGTTCGGGGTCAATCTTCACACCGTAAGTCTCCACGAGTGCTTGGGCACCCTTGAAATCCCCTGTTGACTTCACACGCTGAATCTCGGCCAGAAGTTCTCCAAACAGTCCTCTCAATTTCTGGTAGTCGTTGATTTTCACGTAAGTCTTGCCGTTACGTTTCACCAATTCCATCACGTTATCCTTCTTGCCGTGCTCCAGTGCCCAACGAGCGATGAGCGCACGGTTGCGCATGTGTGCTTCCTCAATGTTATTGCCTAAGTTGATACGCACCAACTGTGTGAGCAAACCGTTCTGCATCTGAGCGATGTAGCTCGCTTTGTAGGCATCAGCATTCGGCACCAACCCCAGCTCCACCAGTTTAGGGTCGGCCAGATAGTAGAGGGCAAAGAGGTCGGCACGTGCTTCCTCAATCGTACTGCCGTAAGCCTTCAACGAGTCACCGTCCACACCTTCCAAGAGCTTCCCACTACCATGTCCCAGACATTCGTGCAGGTCGGTGTGCAGGTCATCGGTCAAATCGCCGTATTTCTCGATGAAATCAACCTCTTCTTGTCCGTAGGCGAACTCTTGCAACATACCGTTACCCTTGGCTGCCTGATTGTAGGCATCGGTCAGATTGCTGATGGTTACCGACTTCGAACCATGTTCCGCACGAACCCAGTCGCTGTTGGGCAGATTGATGCCGATGGCAGTCGAGGGGTAGAGGTCGCCAGCGAGGATGGCAGCCTTGATGACCTTCGCTGTGATGCCTTTCACCTTCTCCTTCTTGAACTCTGGTGCCACAGGCGAATGGTCTTCAAACCACTGTGCATTCTTGCTCAGCGTTTCCGTACGTTTCGTTGCTTCAAGGTCCTTGAAATTGACGATGCTCTCCCACGAACACTTCAAGCCTAATGGGTCGCCGTAACACTCGATGAAGCCGTTTACAAAATCTACCAACGGCTCCGTGTTCTCCACCCATGCGATGCTGTATTGGTCGAAAGTCTTCAAGTTGCCCGTTTCGTAATAAGAAATGAGTAAATCAATGACCTTCTGCTGCTGTGCATCCTCTGCGTAAGGGCGTGCCAGCTTCAAGTTCTCCACAATCTTTTGGATGGCAGCACCATATAGTCCGTTTGTCGTCCATTTCTTTTCGATGAAATCGCCATTTTTTGTCTTGACGAGTCGTGAGTTCATGCCATACATCACAGGGTGAAGCGAATCTCCCTCTGCCTTCTGCTTGGCATAGAAAGCTTCAGCCTCTGCTTGTGTCACGCCCTCGTAATAGTTGCTGGCACTTGTCTTCACGAGGTCTTGTCCTTCAGCCAAGTTCACACGCTTCTGCATCACGTCGGGATTAAAGATGACTTCTTCGATTCCATCGGGCAAATTCGCCTGTTTTTGGAGCCATTCCTTCGAGAATTCTGGCACAAACTTCTCGCATCCGTAGTGGTGGTGAATGCCGTTAGAGAACCACACCCGTTTCAGATACACTTCGAAAGCCTTGAAGTTTTCGTCGTTGCGGTCGCCCTTGTAATTCGTATAGACCTCTTCCAACATCTTGCGGATGCGCAGGTTGTATTTTCCGTTCTGGTCGAAAAGGATGTCGCGACCATACAGGGCTGCCTCTTGCAGGTAGTAGATGAACGTCTTCTGCTTCAAGCTGAGTTGTTCGAATCCCTCTACCTTGTAACGCAACATCTGGAGGTCGGCAAAACGCTCGTTGCTGTACTCAAATGTTCCTACCGATTTGTCCGACGAAACGGTTGCGGAGCTTTTCGCTTGGGCGTTGGCATGCAACGTGCCAGCCGCCAAAAGTGCTGAAATCATCATGGTTTTTACAGTTGTCTTCATTATGTTTAGTTGTTTAGTTTTTTAGTTGTTTGGTTTTAATAGTTGTTCGGTCGATGCTGTCCCCGTCTGTGATTCAAAAACATAGTGGGTCGCTACACGAATTGACTGCTTTGTGTAGCGATTGCTACACGCCGTGTGTAGCAATCGCTACATGCCGCGTGTAGTAAATGCTACATCGCGCGTGTAGCACTTGCTACATCTTGCGGAAATGTTTTGGAGTCTGCCTTGTGAAGTTCTTGAAGGCAGTAAAGAACGACTGCCGGTTTCTATAGCCCACCATGAAGCCGATGTCATCGACCGTGTAGGCATCGAAACGTTTGTCTTGGAAGAGGCGTACTGCATCCTCGATGCGATGGGAATGCACGATGTCGGCGTAGCTTTTGCCAAATTCCGTCTGAAGGATTTTTGACAGTTTATAGGGTGTAACCCCCAGCATCTCTGCCAGTTGTTTAGCGGAGAAATTGGGGTCACAGTACCGTTTCTCTTTGATGAGAATCTTGTCTATCAGTTCTTTGTGGTTGTTTTGTTTCTGCATTTCGGCTACAAAGGTAGGTAAAAAAAATGAATAAAGTATATTTCTCTCCATCTTTTCTCTATTTTTGTTCATGGAAGTTGAGGGATTTTTGGGTAAGTTGAAGCTTGAACCCCCTTCGTCGTGCAACTAAATTGACAAGAAAAAGTACTTTCTTTTACTTTTTTACAGTAAAAACAAGAAAAAGGTGATATTTTAGTGTTTTTTATCTTAAAATGTGTTATCTTTGCACCGTCTTTTCATGTAATTGTATTCAAAATGAGGCACGATATACTTGCCGATGACGATAAAGAGTGCTCTCTGTCATGGAAAATGACGAGAAGTTTAGGATGAAACCATAGGATGCGGTGATACATCACCTCACCTTGTGGTGTTGTGTGTTGAAGTAGATTGTGGATTAGACCTTGTCTATATACATTATTTATAATAAGGGAGAAAAAAGACCGAAAAACAAATCTAAATATATTTATTAACTAAATTTTTAATCACTAAGAATGGAAAAAAGATTATGGTCGTTCCTTGCTGTCTGCCTGATGTCAGTCAGCATGGCATTCGCCCAGCAGAAGGTGACAGGTGTTGTCATCGAAAGCGAGACGGGCGAACCCGTGATTGGAGCTTCTGTCATTGTGGTGGGTCAAACAGGCGTTGGTGCAGCTACTGATGTCAACGGACGTTTCACCATCAACAATGTGCCCAGCTCTGCGAAGCATCTCAAGGTGTCCTACATCGGTATGGTCACTAAGGAGGTGGCAATTAAGCCTAACTTAAAGATTTATCTGGACAGCGATGCTCAGTCGCTCAACGAGCAGATTGTGGTGGCTTACGGCACCCAGTCGAAGGCTTCGTTCACCGGTGCAGCTACTACGGTGAAGGGCGAGGAGATTGAGAAAGTGCAGGTATCCAGCCTTGAGCGTGCCCTCGAAGGTTCCGTGGCTGGTTTGCAGCTCTCGTCTTACTCGAACACACCAGGTGCCCAGGCTGCCATCATCATCCGTGGTATCGGTTCAGTCTCGTCGAGCCAGGAGCCGCTGATTGTGATGGACGGTGTGCCTTACGAAGGTGATCTCAATTCTATCAACCCTCAGGACATCGCTTCGCTGACCGTGTTGAAGGACGCTGCCGCCAATTCTATGTATGGTGCGCGTGGTTCCAACGGTGTCATCATGATTACCACCAAGGCCGGAGGTCGTGGCAAGGCTCGCATTGACTTCAATGCACGTGTCGGTGTGAACACCCGTGGCGTGAGCGCTTACGACGTGATTGAGGACGATGGTGAGTGGTACGAAATGATGTGGGAGTCTTATCGCAACGCCCTTGTTAGTGAGCGTGGCTATGCAGGTGCTGCCGCTTACGCTTCTGAGCATCTCATCGACATAGTGGGTTACAACAGCTTCAAGGACATTGCTGACAATGCCATCGTAGGTACTGACGGTAAGCTCAACCCCAATGCCAAGGCAAAGAAATGGGGAGACAACTGGCTGAAAGACCCCTTCAAGTCGAAGGCTCGCCAAGAGTACAACATCGGTATCTCTGGTGGTTCCGAGGAGACACAGGCTTACGCATCGTTCGGCTATCTGAGCGATAAGGGCTATGTGGTTGGTTCTGGTTTCGAGCGTTTCTCTGGCCGCGTGAAGGTGGATCAGAAGATTAACGACTTCATCAAGGTGGGTGGTAACCTCTCTTACGCCCGCACGGAGCAAGACCGCTACAACGACGACGAGGGAACCAACTACTCTAACCTCTTCTCGTTCTCTCAAAGCATTGCACCTATCTATCCTATCTACTTCTATGATGCTGATGGCAAGCGTGCTAAAAACAACAACGGTGGTGACTATGACTTCGGTACGGAGTATCAGCGTCCTTACGCTTCTGAGCAGAACCCACTCGCTGCTGCCCAGGCTGGCGAGCACAAGATACTGAAGGACAACTTCTCGTCTCGTGGTTACATTGAGATTAAGTTGCCATACGGCTTCAAGGTGACGGGTAACATTGCTTACGACCTCTTCAACACCAACCAAGTGGATTTTATGACTCCGATTGGTGGTGATGCCGCTGCTTTCGGTGGCCGTGGCTATCGTTATTCCACTCGCTATCAGGCTCTGAATGCCAACCAGTTGGTAGATTGGAACAAGACGTTCGGCGACCACAAGCTGCACTTCCTCTTCGGTCATGAGAACAAGAAGGACAACTACAAGTATATGTATGGCCACATGACCAACTTCGCTGACGAAAATAACTCAGACTTTGCCAATGCAACGGTTTATCAGGATTTGACAAGCCGCACTTCTGAGTATGCCCTCGAAGGTGTCTTCTTGAAAGGTGAGTACGATTACCTCGACCGTTACTACTTCACAGCCAGTGTGCGTCGCGATGGTAGCTCACGTTTTGCCCGTGGCAATCGTTGGGGTACATTCTGGGCTATCGGCGGTGCATGGCGCATCAAGGAAGAACCATGGATGAAGAGCATCACTGAGATTAATGACTTGAAGATTAAGGCCAGCTACGGTACTCAGGGTAATGATAACGTGGGTTATTACCACAACTATACTGACCTCTACCGTGTGGACCGCGTGGATGGTGAGGCTGCCTTCACGAAGGTGAATCGCGGTAACGCTGATCTTACTTGGGAGAAGAGCCGCAACTTCAACCTCGGCTTCGAGGGCCGCTTCCTCGACCGCTTCTCAGTGGATTTCGATTTCTTCATCAAGGAGACTCGTGACATGCTTTATTATTCTCCTTTGGCCCCCTCAATGGGTACTCCTAACGGAATCTACCGCAACGAGATGGACATGAAGAACACGGGTATCGAATTCACTGTGGGTGCCGATGTCATCAAGACGGCTGACTTCAAGTGGAATATTTCGCTCAACGGCACTCACTACAAGAACAAGCTCACCAAGCTGCCTGTTTCCAAGCGCGACCCTGTTCTTTATCCTGATGGTTATCAGGCTGGAAGCTACTGGCGTAGTAAGGGTGGCTCACTCTACGACTGGTATCTCTATGAGTACCTTGGCGCTGACCCCCAAACGGGTAAGGCTATGTACAATGCTTACGACGAATATACCCAGGAAGAGTGGGATAAACTGACTGCCGACGAGAAGGCTCAGTATGAGGAATATAACGCCAAGACGGGAGAAGCTCGCTACATCGTGAACAACTCATCGGATGCCACTCGGCGTCGCACAGGCAAGAGTGCGCTGCCTACTTTCACGGGTGGTGTTTCCACGTCGCTCGAATATAAGGGCATTGACCTCTCTATCTCTACCGCCTTCTCTTTGGGTGGCTGGATGATGGATGACCAATACACGAGCTTGATGAACCCAGGCGACCAGGGAAAGAACTTCCATAAGGATATGTTCAACCGCTGGACTCCAGGTCACACCGACACGAACATCCCTGCACTGATGTATATGGACAACAATGAGTATTACATCTATGGTGCCAGCGACTTCTTCTTGACACGTGCTAACTACTTCAGCCTCCGCAACATCACGCTGGGCTACACCTTCCCGAAGAGCCTTCTCTCTAACGTGGGTATCTCGAAATTGCGTGTTTATTTCTCGGGCGATAACATTTGGCTCCGCTCTAAGCGTAAGGGCTTCGACCCACGTATGAACGACACTAATGGTGACGGCACGGCTGCCTTTGAAGGCTACACTGGTTATGGCTACTCTGCTCTCAGCACTTACTCAATCGGTGTCAACCTTTCTTTCTAAATCAGATAAACGTATTAAAATTAAAGGAGTAAATAATGAAATCTATTAAGCATATTGTTGCGGGTGTGGCTGCTGTGCTTGCCATGTCAAGCTGCGGCACCGACTACCTCGACACTGAATATACAAGATATCTCGGACAGGACGAGGTGGGTAAGATTGCTGCTAAAGACCCCACAACCTTCTTGAACGGTATTTGGTCGTGGATGGTGGAATATAACCCCACCAACTCTTCTTCTGGTCCTCACGACACATTTGGCTACATGTCCATCATGCATGCCGAAGACCTCCATAGTGAGGATATTGCCCTCTCTGCTGCTCACTGGTTCAACTACGACTATCAGATGGATAACCGTATGCAGGATTACCGCCGTGTAAACTCTCACTGGACTATCCTCTACACCATGATTGACAAGGCTAACCAGCTCATCAGCCTCTATCCCGAAGGTCCTCAGACGGATGTAGAGAAGTCTATCGTGGGTCAGGCTCAGGCTGTGAGGGGTTTGGCTTACTCGCTGCTCATCCAGATGTACGCAAATCCTATTGACGCAAATGGTGCCATCGCTGGCGACCGTCCTGGTGTGCCTCTTATCTATACTACTGCCGACGGCAAGAGCTTAGAAGAGATTGATGCCGCTACTGGCCGCAACACCGTGGCTGCTGTGCTGGCACAGGCTCAGCTCGACCTCGAAAACGCCGTGGATAATCTGAAGGGTTACAAGCGTCCATCGAAGAACTTCATCGATGAGAACGTGGCTAACGGCTTCTTGGCACGTATTTACCTCTATACTCAGCAGTGGGACAAAGCTGCTGCCGCTGCTAAGGCTGCTCGTGCTGGCTACTCACCTATGACAATGGCGCAGCTGCACGATGGCTTCATGGACATCACCAACCCTGAGTGGATGTGGGGCTTCGACCACAACACCGAAACTTCAACTTCCTACGCTTCGTTCTTCTCTCATATGTCGAACTTGGAGTCTGGCTATGCAGGTCTGGGCTATTCTGCCCGTCTCATCGATGCTCGTCTTTACAGCCAGATTCCTGACGATGACGAGCGTAAGACGCTCTTCAATGGTCCTGACGGTGATGCTGACCAGCCTACTGCGGGTTCTCAGCTGCCCTACGCTAACTTGAAGTTCGGCTCAGATGACCAGTTTACCGAGGACTACGTTTATATGCGTGCTGCCGAAATGTATCTGATTGAGGCCGAGGCTCTTGTTCGCCAAAGCAAGGGTTCTGAGGCTGCTACCGTTTTGGCTGAGTTGATGAAGAATCGTCAGCCTTCATGGAATCGTCAGACCGTTTCTTTGGATGATGTGCTCCTTCAGCGTCGCATCGAGTTGTGGGGTGAAGGCTTTGCTGGTCTTGACCTGAAGCGTCTTAACAAGGGCTTCGACCGCAACTATGAAGGCAACAACCACTTGGCTGGCTTCATCATTGCTGTGCCTGCTCAGGACGAAAGATGGACTTACCAGTTGCCACAGCGTGAAATCCAGGAGAACACGCATATTTCAGAAAGTGAACAGAATAAGTAAATTTGTATAGAAACATGAAAAAGATATTTAATATTCTTCCCGTCGTGGCTGTGGCACTCGCATTCGTGAGCTGTAACTCGACCATGGACGACAAGGACGAAATCGACGCAAAGTATGTTGTCGGTACGGCTCCTACGGTGGCCATCGCTAATGCAGCGGGTGGCAGCAGTGCAGTCACTGTTTCGGGTACCGTGAGCGACGCATCGAAGGTGGTTGAAGTGGGTGTACGCGTATCTTCTACTGAGGATATGGCTGACCCAGCTTATTGGCCGGCTGCTGTGGTGGCTAATGAGTTCACTGCTGTGGCTAAGAAACTGCAACCTCTCACTGCTTACTACATTCAGGTTTATTCGGTGGCTAAGGACAACCAGATGACTTTCTCTGCTGTGCAGCGTGTCTCTACTGGCGAACCAGAGTTTGGTATAGCTCAACTGAACGGAAACGTCTATACGGGTGCCACAACGGCTTACTGGGGCGATAACTACACGTTCAATTTCTCTTTGCAGATTGATTCTGAAGACTCTACAAAGGTGAAGGTTCTTGACTTTGATCCCTTCATGGCAAGCAATGAATTCTATTCGACTGATGGATACAACATTTATGAGGGTGTTATTGATTGGGAAAATAAGGTCATAATATTGGAGGCTGGTCAAGAAACCGGTTACAAAGACACTTTCATCGTTGGTATGGATAATCCAGACCCCAATTTAGCTGAAAATTACGATAACATCTATCTTGATGTCGAAGCATACGGTGAGACGGTTGTTATCCGCAATGCTTATGGTGTTATGAGTGAAGGTGGATGGTATGAATTGTATTTCGGTGGTATTACCTTGAACAAGAAGTAATTCTCACAATCAGTGTGGAGTACACGGATGTTCTGTGATGCTCCACGCTGATTAGGGAATAACGAAAGGAATATTTATAATAGGGGGATGAAACGTGGATTGCATCCCCCTTTTCATTGTAAAATATGAAAAAGTTGATTATTTTACTGAACCTTCTGCTGGTGGGTGAGTTATGTCAAGCTCTCCCGGTTGATGTGCAGAAGGCACAAAAGGTGGCACAAAAGGTGTTGAAGGGTCAGGTGACCCTCCGTGCCGATATGGGAGAAATGGAGGCGAAGAGACGTGGTGAAGCTCATGCGACACTCAATGCCCCTGCTTATTATATCTTTTCCCGTGAGGAAGGAAAGGGTTTTGCCATTATCAGTGGCGAAAGTGAACTCCCTTCCCTGGTGGCCTATTCTCGTGCATCCGAGTTTTCCTCGGCTGACAACCTACACCCCGGTTTAGCCGATTTCCTCGATGCCTACACAGCACTCGTCAACGATGTGCGTGAAGGAAAATCTGTGTCTTATGCACCCAGAAAGGAAGAGGGTATTCCGGTAGTGGGGCCACTCTGTCAAACACAGTGGAACCAAGGTGCGCCCTACAATGTATTGTGTCCCATGGACGGCAATAAGCGTTGCCCTGTGGGGTGTGTTGCGTTGGCTATGGCACAAATCATGAAGCATTATGAGTGGCCGAAAGTGGGCACTGGCAAGATGACTTACACGCCAGGACTGACGGGTGTGGGTGCATTGTCGGTAGATTTCTCGCAGAGCCACTATGACTGGGACGCGATGCTCAACACAACGGCTGAACTGAATACCAATGAAACGGCTGCCGCTGCTGTGGCGAAATTATGCTACGATTGTGGTGTCGCTACGAAAATGGGCTATACGGCAGCATCAAGCGGCACTTACGACGACTTCGCTATCCAGGCGATGTACGAGTTTTTTGGCTACAAGGCTTCTACCATCGGTATCGTCTATCGTGACTGCTATGCCACGCAGGAGGAATGGGACAGAATCTGGAAAACGGAACTGGATGCTGGTCGGCCTATTCTTTATGCGGGTGCGAGCACAAGTGGCGGACACGAGTTTGTGGTGGATGGCTACGACTCCAATGATTTTGTGCATGTGAACTGGGGATGGGGTGGCAAGTCGGACGGTTTCTTCGATGTGACGTTACTCAATGCATCGCCCGCTCAAAGCTACACCCAGGGGCAGAGCATGATTATTGGTATAGAGCCAGACGAGACGGGGGAGGACAAGGTGCATGCACCTGTGGTGCCTTTTATGGACACGTCTCTTGCGCTGACGGGCTCGCTCGACCTGAATAAGAACAAAATGTTGATAGTGCAGAAAATAGCTAACCGTTCACGTAGCGCACAGACTTGGTTCTTTGGAGTGGGGCTTTACGACCTCAACGGAAATTTAGTGAAAAAATTGACGGAGAATGAGGTCTCGAAGACCATCAACTCGATGACTTATATGGGTGGAACGGCTACGGTTCGCTTCAATATCCCAGCCGATACACCCGAAGGCAATTACATCATCAGTCTTATTTTCCGTCCGAAGGATTACGACGAATGGTTTCTGCCTAATGTGGTGGGCGGTGCTGCCCAAAACATGGTCTATACCGAAATTAAGGATGGAAAAGCTACTTTCGGCGAAATCCCTGCTTCTATATATAATATATGTGTAGAAGAAGGTGCTGGCAGTGCGACGGTCGTTTCCCATGAGTATTTCGACATGAGCGGAAGACCTCTGCAAAATGTTACACGTGGCTTCGTAATTGACCGACAAACGCTCTCAAATGGCAAGAAAATTGTCGTAAAAAGACGTTTTTGAGGGATTTTTGTACTTTTTTCGTAAAAAGTCCCTCGGAAATTTTGGTGATTCGTAAAATTGGCGTACCTTTGCACTCGCTTTCGGAAAGCGTCCGGGGCTGCCGCTCCGGAGAGGGTTTTGTGCCCGCTTCCCTTAAGTGAAGAAGACGCTCTTTGACAGACTGCGAACAAGCAACAGAGACACAGCATCCGCCCCTCCCCTGCGGGGTTGAGGGGCGAAAGTAAGAAGCTGAAGTCATTCCTTTAG
>CADCDP010000018.1 GCA_902800305.1 uncultured Bacteroidales bacterium | reverse complement strand
TATGCGATAAGGGGGTGGTTGCAACAACCACCCCCTATCGTGCATATCTTGTTGTATCGGAGGATAGACTCTAATAAGTCATCATTATCTTCTTCTTGAAAATCTGCTGATTATTTGTAAGTAACTGATACACAACGATATTAAAAAGCCAAAAACGGCAAAAGGAACAAATTGGGAACAAAAATTTCAGAAACCTCAAAATGAAAACATCTGCTTGACAAATCTTAACGTGGAAAACAACGGCAATTTTCCGATTTTGACATTTAGTATGTAATTGAGAAAAGAGTTATGAGATTCAATAGTAATAATTATGCCATGTGAAATGTACAAAAGCAAGTTAAAACATAGTCTAAAAGAGTTAATAAGTGCCTTTGTTGGGAAGAAATTTTCTAATTTGGAAAATTATTTCGATTTTTATTAGTATATTTGCCTTAAATTTATGAAGAATGGAACCGAAACAATTGAATAGACTACGGGTGATTATCGCTGAGAAGAACTTAACCAACAAGTGGCTCTCTGGGCAACTTGGGGTTGGTCAGGCAACAGTATCGAAGTGGGTGCAGAACAATGCCCAACCCAATCTTGAAATGCTTATCAAGATTGCTAAAGTCTTAAATGTTGACCTTAATGAACTTGTGCGTTTTGATGAGGTTTCAATGAAGGAATAAAAGAGAAATTGAAATGAATTACAAATAAAATTTATGAATTACGAATTTATAATAGGTACCATAATTGGTGTTGCAGGTTTGATATTAACATGGATTTGTAGTAAGGAACAAATAAAGAGTTACTTCAAACCAAGCATGAAAGATCTTTTGAATCAGCTTACATCAACAAGCCTTTCACCGAGAGGACAAAAAGCAATACTTCGAAAGATAAATCGTAAATTAAAAATCTATGGGAAGAGTTTGTCATCTGATTACATCGACACATTCTCTATAAAGAACAATACGAAGACAGTTGTCTTGCTTGACATGTGCCTTGCAAATAAGATAGAACCAACCCCAGATATTTGTAAAGCCTTCTTGGATTATAATTCGCCAGCACTAAGAAATGATTATCTACAAGAGATAAAAATAGCTGAAGTTAAGCCTGAGAAGGAAGTTGTGCCAAAACAAGATTCTTCAGAAAACAAACAAGCGAATGCAATGAGGCCGAATACTGTTTATGTTTCAAGTATCTTGAAAGAAAAGTTCCCAAATGCAGCAAACGAACTGTTTTCTGTATTAAGGAAGTATAATGTTACTGTAAAGGAACTCACTCATACTAAAGACGTTTGGTGTCGTGATTATATGCCAGTACAGAACAGATTGGGGGAACTTATTCAATTCAAGTATGATCCATCGTATTTGAGGGGAGAAAAGGAATGGGAAGAGTCGCGAAGTGATGTTCATGAAGTATGTGCAGCGAACAATATCAAACCAATCTTTTCAGACATTAATATTGACGGTGGAAATGTTGTTCTATATGGAAACAAGGCTATTCTTACCGATAGAATTTTTCTTGAAAATCCAGAGTATGATAAGAAGGAACTTGTTTCTGAACTTGAAAAACTACTGAAAGCAAAAGTAATAATCATCCCTGCATTCAAAACGGATGTGACTGGTCATGCAGACGGAATGGTTCGCTTTGTCAACGAAGATACAATTTTAGGCAATGATCTGAACTCCGAGTACAAATATATTCGTGATGGAATAAACAAAGCTTGCTCAGAAAATGGGCTCAATTATATCAACGTACCTTTCTTTGAGCAAAAGTACGACAAGAACCATGAAATGAATGCGATTGGTATATATGTAAATTATCTTGAAGTAGGTAATCTGATAGTATTGCCTAAATTCGGCGTAGAGGGGAACAAAGATCAGGAAACAATAGATTTGTTCCATAAAATTTTCCCTGACAGAATCATTGAGGCTGTTGACTATAACGAAGTAGCAGTTGAAGGAGGTCTTTTGAATTGCAGTACATGGACTATAAAAGAATAACAATATGGCAATAAAGACACACCACATTTTATTGGTCATGCTTGCATTGACTTTGTTCTCTTGCTCCAAAAGTCCAGAAGAGAAAGCAAGAACCCTGTTTGAGGAAAGTATTAAACCGCGAATGGGTAATCCTGATCTCTATGAATATATGCAAATGACAGATTTGGACAGTGCCTATTCTTCTTTGTCAATAGATAGGAATTACCTTGCATTAAAGGATTCCCTGAAGAAGAATAAGACAACGATCTTTGATGCTTTCTCTAAGAATTATAAGGCAAAGGAGAAAAAGGAAAAAGCCTTAGAACAGGAGATAAAGGACTATGAGGATTCGTTTGTTCCACAGTATATTGGCTGGCATTCAATCATTGAGTTTCGTGCAGAGAATCTTTTTGGAGGCAGACAAATATACAAAGCCGATGTTTATTTCAATGAAGAACTAACAAAATGCCTTGA
Source organism: uncultured Bacteroidales bacterium (assembly GCA_902800305.1). Lineage (GTDB taxonomy): Bacteria > Bacteroidota > Bacteroidia > Bacteroidales > Bacteroidaceae > Minthosoma. Next base: position 82,245 of record CADCDP010000018.1, on the reverse strand, counting down.
TTGGTTCGTTGAAGCAGAATAACATTCATCTTTTCAAGATTGATAACAGAACAAGCAAACCCACTGACTATCAGTAGTTATGCCAAAGGTCAGTGGATGGGAACATTAGATGTTTAGAACCAGTTGCACCATCTGCCCACCATCATGACTATGGCAGATGTGAATATGAAGAAGCCCAGAACAAAGAAGAACCACTGGGCATAGCGACCGAGGTAACAGCCATCATATTCCTTGTAGCGTTTCTGAACCTTCCTGCACACATTTTCCTACCGACTTTTTTATTTACCATGCACATTTTCCTACCGACTTTTTTATTCGTCACGCACATTTTCCTACCGACTTTTACTGCAAAGATGATAAAAATGTTGTACATGCGCAACATTTTATACAAAAAATGCTGTTTGTGCGCAACATTTATTCTTCATTTCCTGAGTTTTTTCTTGAAACATCTTTTTTCTTCAGTCCCAATACGTCCTCGATGTTGATGCGGATGTTCTTCAGGCTGCAAGCTGCTTTCAGGCGCTTCTTGGGGTAGAAGCGGAGACGGCGCTGGGTCACACTCTCGGCATTTGCTTCCTTGGGCGTTGCCACCACCTTGCTGTTCAGTTTCACGCTGAACGTGCCTAGGTTGGGAATCTGCACCGCGTGTCCTTGCCTGCAGAAAAAGTCGATGGCATCGTAGAGCGCATCCTGTGCCAGCACAAGACATGCTTCTGGCACATGAGCCGCCTGTGCGGCATACGCGATGATGTCTTCGTCTGTGATGTCGCCGCTTCTCATCCAATGCAGACGGTATTTCTCTGGCTCTCCCTCCAGATAGTTTAATTTCACTTTTTGTGGGAACATCTTGATGTTTCCCTTGGGTCCTGTTAATATTGTATCCATGATGCTGTTGTTTTTTATTCTTCACTCTGGTTTTCTTCACTCGATGCTGACTCACTCAAGAAGTCCCATTTTTTCAGTTCTGCCTTGTTCAGCAGATCCTTGATTTTTGTGCTGGGTGTGAAGTGGAGATTGATCCGCTTCACAGTGTCGGCTTGACATTCCTCCAGCGTGTCCACACAGGTGTTCTCCACTTTCAGACGAAAATTGCCGAACTTTCCAAATGAGACCTTGTGCCCGTTGATGACATAGAAGCGGATGGCATCGGCAATGGCTATCGTGCATGCCCTCATCATGCTCTCTGGAATGCCAGCTGACTGTGCCGCATATCTCACCACTTCTTCCTCTGCGATGATGCTGTCATTCACCAGCTGCACTTTATATCCCTCCACCTTTCTTTTGTGCAGGTCTATGTCCACCTTCTTTACTCTGTACTTGAATCCTCCCATTGTGGTACCTCCTTTTGATGTTGATTTAAACGTTAGTAATTCTGTTGCTTTGTCTCCAATTTCATACAGGAACAGAGACTTCCACATGTCTTACTCAGCCTCTTCCTACTTTTGCTCGGCAAAGATAATACTTTTATCTCGATTATACAAAATATTTTACCTTATATATACTTTTTCTTTTTATTTGACTATAAAAAATATAATAGCTTGTATATACTTTCTTATAATCATGCTAAATACTTTTTTATAATCAAGCTAAATGCTTTCATGTAATCAAGCTAAATGCTTTCATGTAATCAAGCCCCAATTATTAGTGATTATTCCATATATGTTGTAGTGATAGGGAAAAAGAGAACGTTGAGGCTATGACATACGGAAATTAGGGGATGTTGAGCATTCTAAATAGTGAAAGGAGGTCAATCGTGTGGGTTGACCTCCTTTCCATTTGGTAATGAGGGGAAAATGTGCTTACAGTTCCGTCTCCCCCTCGATGAAGTTGTCCATGAAGAGGTATTCGCCATCCCAGACGGCGTAGGTGAAGAGGGACATCCATTCGCCGAGGATGAGGAGACGGGTGTGGCGTGAGAGCATGAGGTCAAGCTCGATGTGGCGGTGACCGAAGATGAAGTAGTTGATGTCGGGATGGGTCTTGAGGTATTGCTTGGCAAAGAGGACAAGGCCTTCTTTGTCTTCACCTTGATAGGGTGTTTCTCCGTTGTCGGTGGCACTCTCGTAGCCGACCAGTTTGGTATCGTTCTTGAAGCCATCTTGGGTCATCACACGCCCGTCGGCATCGGGCTGTTGGATGCCTTTCTCCCGTTTCATACGTGAGTGCTTTGCCCAGTTGAGGCCGAAGTTCATAAACCAATGAGGATGAATCCATCGAGCCATGTGGCGCAGGGTCTTATTGCGAAAACACCAGAACATGAAGTGTGTCATCTTGCCTTCCTCGTAAAGCCCATCTCCGTGTGCGAGGTAGAATATCTTGCCTCGAATGTCGAGTGTGCAGGGTTTTGTATGCAGGATGACACCACATTCCTTCTCCAGATAGTCGCCCATCCATTGGTCGTGGTTGCCCGTGAAGTAGTGTACCTCCACGCCTAAGTCGGTCAGTTCGCTGATTTTACCCAGGAAACGTGTGTAACCTTTGGGCACCACTTCCTTGTATTCGAACCAGAAATCGAACATATCACCTAACATATAGACGGCTTCTGCCTTGTTCTTGATTTTGTCGAGGAAGTTGACGAGGCGGCGTTCCTGTGTGCGTCGGTGTTCGATGGCACGGCTGCCCAAATGGGCATCGCTGATAAAATAGATGTTCTTCATGGCTACATAAATCCTAAGTCGAGTTTAGCTTCTTCGCTCATCATGTCTTTGGTCCATTCAGGCTCGAAGACGACGTTGACCGTGACGGTCTTTACGGCTGAGATGCCTTCCAGCTTTTGCTGGATGTCTTCGAGAATGAAGTCGGCGGCAGGGCAGTTGGGGGCAGTAAAGGTCATGTCGATGTCCACGTCATACTCTTTCCCCTCGCTTGGTTCGGCAGTTTCCTTCACATCAATCTTATATATCATGCCGAGATCCCACACGTTGACGGGGATTTCGGGGTCGAACACGGTTTTCAGGTATTCGACGGTCTTTTCTTCTACTTCGTATTTGGTCATTGCTGTTTGCTATATATATAAATATGTGTATATGGTTAAAGCCTGCCACATTCGGCATAGCTGTAGTAGCCTTCTTCGGAGACAATCACGTGGTCAATCATCCGGATGTTCACCGCCTGTCCTGCCTTTTTTGCCTTTTGGGTCAGTTCGTCGTCGGCACGGCTGGGACGCAGGTTGCCGCTGGGGTGGTTGTGTATAAGAATGAAGCAGGTGGCATTGTGGAGGAGTGCTTCTTTCAGCATCATCCGCACGTCCACTGCTGTCTCTGTAAGTCCGCCAGAACTGAGGTTTGCCACGTGAATCAGACGGGAGTTGTTGTTGAGCAGCAAAACCCAACTTTTTTCGAAGGTGAGGTCTTGTATGAAAGGCTTCATGAAGTGCAGCACGTCGGCACTGGTGCGGATTTGCTCGATGTCTTGGCTGTCTTCCATCATGCGACGTTTTCCGATTTCGGCGGCAGCGATGATAGTGAGTGCCTTTGCTTCGCCGATGCCGTTGAATCGCAGCAGGTCTTGCAGGGTCATGTGGTTCAGCCCTCGGAGGGTGTCGCCACCATGGTGCAACACTTCCTGCATCAGTTCTACGGCCGACTTCTTGGTGGTGCCGCCTCCGATGAGGATGGCCAGCAGTTCGGCGTTGGTCAGAGCTTCCACTCCCTTAGCCATGAGCTTTTCGCGTGGGCGGTCTTCTTCTGCCCAGTGCTTGATGGAGGTGTAGGGCTGTTCGGTGGGTTGCGACGAAGAGGGTTGTGACGAAGAGGGTTGCGACGAAGTCGCAACATACGGGGCGGGCTCTGCTTCGGCGGTTTGGCCTTCGGGGTTGAACGGTTGGAAGTGCTTGCTAATCATAGAAGTTCTTTTCGAATGCGGTAAATTCGTCTTTCCCTTGTACACAACGCAGCCACCATGCTTTGAGGAAGCCGAAGCCGTACCCCATCAGTTGCACAAATGCCGCCTCCACGCTGAGGAATCCGATGACAAGGCTCTTGTTCTTGATGCTGGCATCGATGAAGATGAGCAACATATAGAGCGCGATGGGAAGGAGGCAGAGGGCGTAGGCAGGAATGAAACCTCCATTGGGCAGAAAGAGTCCTGTGGCCGTATGGTTGTAGTAGTCAGTCATACGGAACACTACAGCGGCAAGGATGAGCAGCAGTACTCCGACGGTGAATACCATCGGTAGCAGATGCACCAGCTTCAAGGTGCCGGGGTGTCTTTTTGTCAGGTTGATACGAGCGATGCCAGAGTTGAACACTTGCTTGAAGAATTTGTCCATATCGGTGCGACGCTTGTGCCATACCCATGCTTCGGGGAAGAGACGCGAGCTATAGCCAGCTTCGACAATACGGTAGCTGAAATCGATGTCCTCTCCGAATCGCATCTTGCTGAATCCGTGCAGCTTGAGATAAACATCGCGGCAGATGCCCATGTTGAACGAACGAGGGTAGAATTTGTCCATCGCTCCTTTCTTCTTGCCGCCTCTGATGCCTCCTGTAGTGAAGAAGGAGGTCATGCTGTAGGAGATGGCTTTCTGGACGGGCGTGAACGATTCGTGTGCTGCATCAGGCCCTCCGAAGGCATCGCAGGGATTCTCTGCCAGTTCCTTTTCGATGGCCGACAAATATCCTTCGGGCAACACGCAGTCGCTGTCAAGGATGAGCACATATTCGCCTTTCGAGTGCTCCACGCCATAGTTGCGAGCAGGGCCAGGACCTCCGTTTTTCTTGGTGAGATATTGGATGGTGAGCCTGTCCGTGTATTTCTCCACCACGTCTTTACAAGGCACACTGGAGCCATCTTCCACCACGACCACCTCGAAGTCCTTGACCGTTTGTTGGGTCAGGCTTTCCAGCAGTTCGTCCACTTCGTCGGGACGGTTGAAGACGGGTATGATGATGGAATATTTCAAGTTATTTGAGTTTTTAGGTTATTAAGTTTGGTGGCGTTAGCCTTCTCCTTTCAGGGGGCTTTATTCAAAGTAGAACGTGAAGACAATCATCTTGCTTTGTGCCTTGTTGACTGACTGTGTGAAGATGAGTTGTGTCTCGTCCGTGATGTCCGAACGCTTCTTGTTGATGACGTTGGTGAGTCCGTACATAAACTTCACTTCGGGGATGAACTTGAAGAACGGAAGGTAGAAGTCGCATCCGAAGCCCAGTTCCAGATACACATCCGTGTTGGTGAGCAGGTATTGCTTCTGCTTCTTCACGGTGAGGTCGAGCGTGGGGGTCACACCTGCCACCATGTAGGGGCGATAGTTGTTGAAACGTTCTGCTGCAAACTTCACGTTGATGGGCACAGAGAAATAAGTGGATTTGATGGTTTGGAATTGCTTCTCGTGGTTCAAGTTGTTGCGGAACGTCACGTTCTTTGTGCCGAAATGCATGGAGGGGATGATGCGCAGCCCCAGATACTTCGTCAAGTAAAACTCACCCAAGATACCCACCGAAAAGCCTGGCTCATAGTTGGGTGTCTCTGCATACCACTCATTGCCATCGGTGTCGATGAAACCGTTCTGCTCCAACTCGATGTCCTGCAAGTGCATTCCCGCCAAAAAGCCATAATGGAATTTCCGCTGGTCGATGTACGGACGGTTCATCACTTTCCTCGTCTGTGCCTTCGCCTCCGAAGCAGGAGTGGGGCAAAGTGAACAAAGAGCCACAAGAAATGCTATAATATAATAATGTGTCAATCTCATTAATGATAAAAACGAGAAACCATCCGATTTATTTTGTGATAGGTGGACTTTCTTGCTCACTTTGTGCAGCGGGTGCGTGATGGCTTACGACAGGATGATGCCGATTTGTAGCCATTCGTTGAGTGTCCGTTCGACCGAAGTTTGCGCGGTTTCTGTGTCCACGTCGTACTCAGCGAGCAAGGCGTTTGTTAAACTGGCAACATCAAAAGTTTGCTGCTGTTCAGCTTCTTGCCATAGAAATTCCGCTGTTTCGTTTAAGTAAATGAGTCGGTTGGACGAATCGTTCTCTTGTTCTTCGTTCACTATCACTTTGCGACCACGTACATCGTAGAGGCTGCATCCTTTCTTTATCTTCATCGTATCAATAGTTTAATTGCGTTTGACTTCTGTTTGAATATAGCGTATTTTGGTGTTTATCGCAACGCCCATTGTCTTTTTTGAATGCGCTCTGGAATCGTTTCAAAGAAGCTCCTCCAGCGTCCTATCTCACTCCACAGTACCTCCTCTGGAAACTGCATGGCCATGTTCATCTTATCGTGAGCATATACAATGTTTCGGCGTAAGAAACTTCCAGTTTCCCATCTGGGTGAATATCTTCCGAAGTTACCGCCTTTCATGATTCCTCCCAACAGGATAGTACCACGTTTTTTGTTTGCTGGTATCAACATCTGTTGCTCATCCAGCATCAGCATTTCGCTGAGCACCCACATGACGGCTGTGGCCATATTGTATAACCCCATGGGTTTCAGATGTTCTCTGATTTCATTGCGTTCCTGTTCTGTCGAGTGGCAAAGCAGCATGTAATAATCCATCAGTTGGCGTAAACTAATACCCTCAGTCAAGAAATGGCTTTGGATGTGAGCCAGTTGCATAGCCAGACAGAATTTCATGGTCGGCATATAGAAACCTTCTGGACAAAGCGTCAGTGTGGCCAGTTCTTTGTCCAAATAATTTAGTAAGTATGGAGTCGTCTTGGGGTTTGAATTTCCCGCAGATGGCAGGAAATGGACTTCTATATCGACACCATCTCGTTCTTTTGGCATCAGATGGATGTCGTATGTTGAGAAGGTGGTTGTTTCGTCAATTTTACCTGCTTTTTCCAGCAGTTCTGTCACTTTTTTTTCTCCACCTTCCACCCAAATATCCACATCGCCAGAAGTGCGAGTCGTTGGGTCGGGGTAGAGTCGGGCATTCGCTTGGCCTTTTAAGATACATGATTTGTGTCCTTGTTGTGCAAACCATTCTGTCCATCGAACAGCCTCTTCGGTAACTTTCTGATTGGTCTTGGCAATGTGTCGGGCATTGGAAAACCATTGAAACAGTAGCATTTCGTTGGGAAGAAGTGGCTCAGGTAATCGCTGGATTGCAGCATACACGATGCCTGATAATGTCTGTTCTTGTGATAGTTTGTATAGTGTATTCCACTCATCGTCAGAGATGGCATCAGGTAGTTCTTGGCTAATGCCCAAAGCATAGCGCAGGAGTACAAAAAAAGTACAATCTTTTTCTAATCGATAGTTTATCAATGACTTGTTCATGTTGACATCTACAGCTTGTGTCGTCAAATAAAGACGGAACATCTTGTCCGATTGCAAAGTTAGCAACTTTTTCCGACATTAATCTATTTTTCCCTGCTAAAAAGAACAATTCTCAGAAAAAGTTGCTAACTTTGCATAAAACTTAAAAACTTACAAACATAATATTTATGAAACTTACTGTCATTGGCGCTGGCAATATGGGCGGCGCGCTCATCAAGGGATGGGCAAAAAGCGGAAAGATTAGCAACATCACCATTGCTGACAAGAACGAGGCATTGTTGGCACAGTTCAAGAACGATTACCCCGCACTCAACACGACGACCAACAACGTCGAGGCGGTGAAGGATGCCGACATCATTGTGCTGGTGGTGAAGCCTTGGCTGATGAAGCTGGTGCTGGCTGAGGTGAAGCATGTGATTAACCTCGAAAAGCAAATCATCGTTTCTGATGCCGCCAACTTCACGACGGGTATGTTGGCCGAAGTATTGGGACAGGATGGTCAGTTCTTCTATGTTATCCCCAACATCGCAGCCGAATTTGCTGCCAGCATGAGTTTCATTGCTCAGGGACCTGGTGCATCGGCTGAAAGTCTTAAAGCGGTAGAAGAGCTTTATGCCATCGATGGCGATACTCTTGTCGTGAGTGAAAACTTGGTCGGCCCTGGCATGATGATGGCATCATGTGGTATTGCCTACGTCATGCGTTACATCCGTGCACAGATGGAAGGTGGTTGCGAGATGGGCTTCTATCCTCAGCAAGCCAAGAAGATTGCCCTTCAAACCATGCAGGGAGCCGTTTCGTTGCTCAAGGCCACAGGATGGCATCCCGAGGAGGCCATAGACAAAGTGACCACTCCTGGTGGAGTGACCATCAAGGGGCTGAACGAGCTCGACCACGCAGGTTTCAATTCGGCTGTCATTCGTTCGCTCAAAGCAGGTCTCAAGTGAAGAAACAACATTTTCCCCTCTAAAAACGCCTCCAAACCCGTCGTTTGGGGGCGTTTTTTTAGTCATTTGCAAAAAAAATCCCCAATTCTGCTTTCCAATTCCCAATTTTTCCTTACCTTTGCACTCGCTAAGCCCAGATGGCGGAATCGGTAGACGCGCTGGTCTCAAACACCAGTGGAGCAATCCGTGCCGGTTCGACCCCGGCTCTGGGTACTGAATCGGAGATTTCTGCAAAAGTCTCCGATTTTTTATTAAGCAACGATTAAAAAAATAACTTGGTATGATTTGCCGCTTTGCGGCATTAAAAAGAAAAATAAAGAAAAACAAATAAAAACATGAAAAAAAATTTTTTATATATTTTTGCCTATTTTTTTCTATTTTTTCTTTCTACGCCCCGCAGGGGCATAAAACGTACCAAGTTATTTTTTTACGATTACTAAGGAACAACGATGAAGACAAGATTGATTCTGGTACTTATGGTGGTGATGGCCACTTTGAGTCTTTATGCACAGGAAACGCCCAACGCTAAACAGGCGCGTAGGATTTTTGATGAGGTTTACGAACGTGTGTTTGGGGCACAGGGTGCCACGCTGCACTACGACGTGAATGTGGCGAGCATTTACAAGACAGATGGGACGATTTGGTATAAGGACAAGAAGAGTAAATACATCTCCAAGAGCAGCAAGGCTTGGAACGATGGTGTGTCGGCATACGTCATCAAGGGCAACAAGCAGGAAGTGGAGCTGTACGATGCCAACTCCCCCAAGCAGAGCCGCTTTGGCGATGACTTCAAGTTTGAGCCTGAAAACTACACCTACCAGATAGCCACCGACCCACAAGGCCTGTTGATTACCCTTCATGTGAAGAAAGGCATGAAGGGCATGAAGGAGATACGTGCCCTCATTGATAAGAAAACGTACGACCCCATTCAGCTTCGCATCAAGGTCGCCTTTATTTGGGCAAACGTCCAAATCTCTCAGTTCAAGTCAGGAGGCATCAATGACGATGTCTTTGCCTTTCCTCGCAGTCAGTACAAAGGCTATCGGTTGATAGACAAACGTGGCGAATAGTCTCCGTTTTAGAGACCATTCGCCATCGTCTTTCGTGAGTTCCCTTTATTTTGTTCAGCTTTCAGCTTCTATCGTGTCTGCCCTCGTAGCGGTTTCCGTATGAGTGGTGTGGAGCGTGAAGAGCCCGCATTGATGTAAACACCGTTTCGGAGGTTTCGCGACAAAGCATCCCCGATGGGTCGCCCTTGCAGGTCATAGCATCCGCCCATCAAATCGGTTCTTCCCGACCGTTCGGCGATGCTGGTTGGTATCGTTTGCCCAGCCTTGTAAATCAGATGGTCGTAATTATAGTATCCGCCGTTGACAAAATCCATTACCCCAGTCAGCAGGTCATGATTAGTGAAACTCATCTCAACGGGGGCAGCCTCGCTGACGGCAGGGCCTGTCCATAGCCATATTTTGCGACCATTGGCCGTTGTGCCAACAATCTCGCAGAGGTCACCATCCTTGTTGCTGTTCAGGTCGGTGGTGGTGTCGTCCGCTGTGCGCACCTTGCAATAGATGGGTTCATCCCAGCAGAAGCGCGGTTCCTCGAAATAAGCATAATAGTGACCATCGACAACTGTCACACAACTGGGAGCATCCTCCGGACGGGTGTAGTCAGGTTCTGGCTCGGCGGGCAGCGGCGCAGCATCAGCATCGGGAAACACGGTGAGTCGCAGTTCCGTGCAGCCGTATGGTACCAGGTCTATATACTCCGTTTCGTTGCTCAGCAGTTGGAGATGCCCTTGCTCGGGCAGTTCTGGCGTATAACGGTTGTCCACCAAATCCCACGCTATCCGTTTCACGGGTATGCGTAACTTGACATTCGCATAGTCGAGGTCGAAGGGGATGGTGCCACCTATTTCCTCGACATCAGGATAATACACCTCCAAAGGCTGGCCATTGTTGGCAAACGCATAGTTGAAAGTGCCTGTGGGTGTGATGTTCCAACACTTAAAGTCCGCATTCTCAGGCTTTTTTCCGTGCATGTTTTCATACTCCTCGGTGTCCTCCGTCATCTGTTGGGGAATCGGGTAGGCAAAAAGCAGGGGACCACGTTGGAAATAAACCCCTTGCCCTTCTAAAGTAACGGTCTTGACCGTCATGGGTAGAGTTAAGGTGACGACATCGCCCACTTTCACAGGCTCTGGCAATCTGACAAAACTGCCAGACATCAGTGTCTTATTCACTTTAGAGCCATTGACGCTGACCGTTGCTCCTTCACACCACGAGGGAATGCGTAGTGTCAGAGGAATGGTTGCACCCTCTGCTCCTTCCATCCGAAACACCAGTTGCTCGCTGAAAGGATAGCTCGTTTCGCAGGAGATGGTGACATCGCCAGCGTTGGTGACGAAAGTAGCCTTATTAGGGGCATAGATGGCAGCCACCGCACCACCGTCACTGTCGGTGAGCCACATACGTCCCACCAAATTGGGCAACATACGGTTCACATTGCCGGAACAACACTCCGTCTCGTGAGTCGGTCGATAAGCCATCCATGTAGAACCATGCTTATAGATATTATGGTTTGAAGTGCCCGTAGCGACAAACTGGTTGACGGACGAGAAGTATTGCAACGAACGGAAATCCTTTGTGATGGCTCCCAAGCCGGCGTTATAGACCGCAGTTTCCATCTTGTCAGCCCATTCTGCCTGCCCCGTGATGGCCAAGTAATGGCTCAATGTCCAAGTGAAATCCACCACATCGCACGTTTCGTGGCTGATGTCCACGTCGGTCCCCAACAGGAACTCTGCACTCGACGGCACACCATCGGGCAGCAAGGACTCGCGCTCTACCTTGCGTACAGCCGTCATGGCCAGTTCCAGATAACGCACCTTACCCGTATATGCATAGAGCAGCAAAGGCAACTTCAGCATCTCGCAGAACGTGACACTGTGCATATAGAAGGGTTCATCGCTGGTGATGGCTGTCTCATCCACCGCAAAGCAGTCCTGCCGCGCCCAGGCATCCTCAGCCAGCTCCAGCAATGCAGGGTTTCCTGTCTTGCCATACGTCCACAGAATCCCCTCCAAGGACATGATGTTGCGACCACCCACGATGCCTCCAGCCAGGTCGTCGGGCGTGAAATTCAGGTAGTGACGCTCCAACGCCGCAGGTATGCGCTCATCGCCATCATGTTCATACTTAGCTTGAAGCACACGGAAGAACACCGACATGGGCCATGTGATGCCCACTAACGTGGAGTTGCCCAACACGCCATTCTCGTCAGGATGAGCCAACGTGTATTCGATGCCCTCCATCGCTTTAGCCACCATTTCGTCCGCACCCAGTTCATACCCCAGCTTCAGCAACCCCTCGGTGTAGTATGCCGTTTGTTCATAACGCCACCAGTTGTCGCCATACGTCTCGTCAGATCTGGATATTTCCCCTGCCCACAGGCAGGTGTTATAAGGGTAAGACAAAGCCTCGGGATGCCCTGTCAGCCCGTCATGTTGCCGCTGCATCAACAGCTGAAGCCAACCTTGTGGGTGAATGGCAGGTGTACCTGCCTTAAACGTACTATGGGTTTGGGCATCCATCAGGCCCGTGCCGCAGAGCGTCAGCATAGCGGCCACCATCCATTTCGTCATTCTATTCATCATTTTACTGTTTTTTAGGGTTAAACAAACAAGGGACTATGTTCCCTTGGATTGCAAAGGTACATAGAATTATTGAATGAACAAGAGATAGACCGTAAAAGAAGCCTTTTTTTCTCTTCGTTTTCAAGTTATTCAAAGATAATTGTGTTCCTTTTCTGTCGTAACCACTATTGACTCTGTGTCGTTGCCACCTCTGACTCTGCGCCGTGTGTACTAAAAGCAATCGCAACCTACGATTGTACTATCGAAGGTTGCGATTATACTATCGAAGCTTACGATTGTACTATCGAAGCTTACGATTGGAAGTTGGTTTTTGGAAGTGGGAAAACCGTTGCCACCCCCAGAAACCATCCTTTTTCAGTTGCAAAGTTACAACTTTTTTTTCGATTTGTCAAGAGGCTGCCTCAAGTTTTGTGCGTTTTTTTATTGCATCCGATGTAGGTTCTCCCAGCGGACATTCCAAGTGCCGTCTTGGGGGAAGCCTGGATTGTGGGGGATGGGGCAGCCATCCCATCCGGCGCACATCATGGCGATGGCGGTAAGCAGGGCACCGTTGCCAGGAAGGTAGAGACGGAGACGGTCGGAGGTCTGGAAGTTGTGACCAGAAAGAAGATACGTGTTTTTGGGTTGGTCGATGAGTAGGGCATCGACGGCGGTGGAGGTCTGCCCTAGTCGTGCGGCAGCCATAGCGGTCATGCCGTAATCCCATCCCCACGTGGTGGGCCAGTTCCAATGCTGCATCACCCAGCGGAGGGTGTGGGTCATGCGGTCAGTGTCGTAGAGGGGTGACGGGGTGTGGGAGGTGTATGCAGAGGGAATGAGGGCACAGGCTCCGAGTACGGCTGGGTGGTCGGAACGGCTTTTTTGTAGGTAGTCGGCTTCCGACAGACGGGTGGTGCCTTGCTGGTCGGGCGTGACGAAGGGGTCGAAGGATGAGAATGTGTTTGGAGAAATTTGGGTGGTGTCGAGGAAGGGGGCGAGAGGTTGTCCTGCCACGTAGATGCTGTCGTTCTGCGGCAGGGGCGCAAGGTGATGGAGTATGTCGTCCCATTGGGGGTGGCGTGGCAGCCCTTGCCGTTCGCGCCATTGCTGGGCAAGGTCGAGTCCGTAACGCCAGTAGGCCAGTTCGAAGGGGTGGTTATAGGAGAAGTCTTTCGACATGGACTCCTGCATGGCGGTGGCACCTCGCAGGTCGTAGTGGTGTGTCTGAGGGTTGAATGCCACAAAATCAGCCATGAAGGCAGCGGCCTCTTCCACTTGCTGGGCGTAGGTGGCGAGGGTTTCAGCGGTGGGGTGGTGGCGGTAAACCTCTTCTGCCATATAGATGTAGTGAGGCTGTTGCCAAATGAGGAAGGAGCCAGTGTTGGAGGGGGCTTCTCCTGCCCAAGGGTCGGTCATCTTCATCCAGCGGATGCCCTTAAATCCTTGTCGTTGGGCAATTTTTTTGGCTTCGGGGTAGGCGGTTTGGTTGTACCAATCGAGTAGGGTGGTGAGGTGGTTGGGGCGGTTCCACAGCGAAAAGTGGACGGCGTGCCACCATGTCATTTCGAGGTGCGGGCGGCCAAACCATGAGTTGTAGGTGAGACCCGTTTCTTGCGGAGGGGTGCTATTGGCGCAGTTGATGCGCGTGAGGTAGAGCGACTGGATGACTCGACGTTCCAATTCGGGAGCGCGTGGGTCGGTGCATCGGGAGAAGTCCACCATGCCGCCTGACTGCCAGAACTGTGCCCAGGAGCGCTGGATGGTGCGCAATTGTTGGTCGTAGTGGAAGGACTCGGCGGGGAAACCGCCGAGCACGGGAAGGTAATGGGCTTCGAGGGTGAGCAGGGGGGCGGTGGTGCTGAGCTGGAAGGTGTGTGGTGCTTGTTGGACGAGTGTGGCGGTGCCTTCCCATTGCAGACGGAGGTAGTAGGTGGTGCTGTCGAGGGTGTGCTGGATGAGGACGGAGTGGTCGGTGGTGTGGATGAGTGTTGACTGGTGCCGTTCGGGTTGTGCCCAGTCGTTGGCATCGTCGGCGTGGCGACCTGTGGGGTAGGAGAAACGGAGGCTGACCACGGCACGCTGGTCGCGGAGCAGGGGGGAGGCGATGCGATAGAGGGTGGCATCGCGGTCGGGACAACAGGCGGTGGTGACGTTGACCTGTTCACCGTCGGCGGTGAAGGTAGATTCGATGGTTCCGTCGTACATCTTCAGCTCTTGATGCAGGTCGCTGAGCTCGTGGAGCGGGATGAGGCTGCCATCCGTCTTGCGGAGTTGAAGCCCGATGGTGCCGAGGTTGAGGCGATGGGGATTGATACGGAAATATTGGGTGGCCGCTTGTGGCCGCCCCCCTTTCTTATATTCCACAGCATAGACTTCGGGGTGGTCGCGATGGGGAAAGTGGAACTCGCGCTGTGTCTCTTCGGGGGTAAGTCGGTCGGTGTTGGGGAAACTGTGCCATCCCCAGTCGGACATGGCGGTGAGGGGCACTCCTTCCGCATAGTCTTGAGGGAAGGACTGCATTCCTGTGACATCGACGGTGGTGGCGAAGTGGCCGTTGCCAACAGAGAGTGCAGCCAAGGGGTCGGCTGCACTGACGATGGGGTTGTTGCGGTTCACAACGGCCTTGCGGTCGATGGGTGTGAGGGTTGTTTCGGTGTCGAATCCCAGTTGTTCCATCTCTAAAGATGCCCAGATGAAGGGGCCAATGCCTTTGGCGTCGTTGTTGCGGATGGGTTCGGAGAGGTAGTAGGCGAAGGAGCCGTCGCGGCGACGGTTTTCCTTCACTTGGGGAGCGGCTTTCAGCACTTGGGGACTGATGCCAGGGCCGAGTCCTGCCACGGAACAGCAATGAGTGAGGGAGAGGGTCTGGTCGGCGTTGACGCGGATGAAGTGGCGGAGGATTCCCCGGTAGGCTTTGATGCCAGCATCCCGATAGGTCTCGCCGACATAACCCTTGCGGTAGGCTTTCAGCAGGGCGTAAGCGAACATGGAGGAACAGGTGGATTCGAGGTAGTTTTCCTGCGGGGAAACCGCTGGACGCGGACTGGAAGAGGAGGGGAGGGTTTGCTGGTTGGGACTGCCTGGGGGAGCGTCCATCACTTGGTACCATACGCCAGACGACGAATCTTGCCAGCGGATGATGGCATCGAGGTCTTGGCGCAGGATGCGGAGCACTTCGTCTCGGCGTGGATGGTCGGTGGGCAGCACGTCGAGTAGTTCGATGAGTGCCATGGTGAACCATCCCTGTGCGCGTCCCCAGCAGTGCTGGCTCAGACCAGTCTGTGGGTCGGCCCAGAACATCTGTCGGGTTTCGTCCCAAGCGTGGCGGTTTAGCCCCGTGGTGGGGTCGAGGGTGCGCTGGTAGGTGGTGACAATTTGATGGATGGCATCGTCGTAGATTTTCTTGGCCTCTTTCGAGGGAAGGAACATGGAGGCGGTGAGGGTGTGGTAGGGAAGGCTCATGAAGATACCGTCGAGCCACACTTGGTAGGCGTAGATGGCTTTGTGCCAAAACACGCCGTCGGCCTCGGTGCGTGGTTGGCGTTGGAGCTGCTGCATCATGTGCTGCATGGCGAGGCGGTTTTTCGGCTCTGGGTGCTGTTGATACATCCGTGCCACAAAATGTCCTGTGCGGATGTTGTCGAGGTTGTAGTCTTCGAGTCGATAACCACGGATGTCGCCACGGGCGTTAATCATGGTGTCGGTGTAGGTTTGGCAGTAATCCAAAAGGCGTGGGTCGCCGTAGCGCAGGTAGGTGTCGAGAATGCTTTCCAACTCGATGCCCATCACGTAGCTCCACTTGGGGCGCGAGGAAAAGTCGAGCAGGTAGCTCTGGGGGGTGCGCTGCATCTCGGAGTAGGCCATCCATTCGCTATAGTGCTTGTAGGGTGGCTGCTGGAGAGCGAGGGAACCATTGATGAAGAGACGGTCGAAGGTGATGTCGCGGGTTTTGCCTGTGATGGTGTTGCCTTGCTGCACCCCGTCGAAGCGGCAGTTGCGCACGGTGATGTCGTGTACATAGGTGTCTTCGTCTAACCCGATGATTTGTACGCCGTATCGGGACTTCTGGCAGGTGACGTTCTCCATGAGTACGTGGCGCACGGTGGGGTAGTTGCCTCGGCAGCAGACTTCGTTGTGTTCGTAGTCGAGGTTGATTTTCAGTACCGACTCGCCGCATTGTCCCACGGTAATGTTGCGGACGTTGATGTTTTCGATGATGCCGCCTCGGCAAGAGTTGGTCTTGATGCGGAGCACACGGTCGAGGAGGGGAGAGTCCATCTGGCAGTCGTGGGCAAAGACGTTGCGGCATCCTCCACTGATTTCGGAACCAATGACCACGCCGCCGTGACCGTTCTTCATCTCGCAGTGGCGGATAATGATGTTCTGGCTGGGCATGGCTCGGGTGCGTCCGTCGCGGTTGCGTCCGCTCTTGATGGCGATGCAGTCGTCGCCTGTGTTGAAGTGGCAATGCTCGATGAGCACGCGGTCGCAGGACTCAGGGTCGCAGCCGTCGCCGTTGGGACCGTCGTTGTTGATGTGGACGCGCCTGACGGTCACATCGGTAGATTTCAATGGATGGATGACCCAGAAGGGGGAGCGCAGCAGGGTCACGTCTTCGATGAGGATGCGTTGGCACTGGTTGAGGCCAACGAGTTGTGGACGTAGGCCATCGGTGGCGGTGAAGGTGCGCAAGGGAGTGGGACGGCCTTTCGCATCGGTCATCGGCTCACCGTCTTCTCCGTTGCGGAGGAGGCGTGGACGAGCCTCATTCTTCTGGCTGACCATGCCTTCTTTCCATCCGTATTTGGATGCGCCACACCAAGGCCACCACGTTTCGCGTGTGCCGCCGCCATCAATGGTGCCTTTGCCTGTGAGGGCGATGTCGTGAGCTTGGAAGGCATAGATGCAGGGTGAGAGGTTGTAGCAGTCGAGTCCCTCCCACGAGGTCTCGACGATGGGGTAGAGTTCGGGCTGGAAGACAAATTGGAGCACCGCTCCTTCTTCCACTACGAGATTGACCCCGCTTTTCAATTGGATGGCTCCTGTCTGGAAAGTCTGACCAGCTGGAACGACGACGCTGCCACCGCCTGTTCGTGAGCATTTGTCGATGGCTCGCTGGATGGCTTTCTGGTTTTGTGCAGCGGTGGCGGAAGGTTTGGCTCCGTACTTCGTGACGGGGAACTGGGCTTCCCTGAAATGTGGTTGCTGGATGCTCTGCTCTATCTGCTGATAAAGCGCATCATCCCAGCCATCGGCAAAAGCGACAGCTGGGATGAACAACAGGGCGGTTAGAAAAGTCTTGAATAGGTTCATGTCAGTTCATTTTCCGAATGATTTTCATGCCACGGCGTATGGCCTCCTCGTTCATGGGGATGAGTTTGTGGTGTCGTTCGGGCAGTGCCTTGTGCAGACCTCTGACCACGTCCTCGACGGTGGCGATGGGGCGCACCTTGAGGAATCCGCCGAGCACCAGCATGTTGAACACTTTGGAATTGCCTGTACGGGCGGCTTCTTCCATGGCGTCGATGCGATAGATGTAGATGTCGTCTCGCTTGGGGGGCTGGATGATGGAGTGACCATCGTAAATGATGGTGCCCCCTGGCTTTACTTGAGGCTCGAACTTTTCGAGTGAGGGTTGATTGAGCACAATGGCGGTGTCGTAGTGGCTGACGATGGGGGAGCTAATCATGTCGTCGCTCACGATGACGGTCACGTTGGCGGTGCCACCTCGTTGTTCGGGACCGTATGCTGGCATCCAGCTCACTTGCTTGTCTTCCATGATGCCGGCGTAGGCGAGAATCTTGCCCATTGAGAGGACTCCTTGTCCTCCGAAACCTGATATGATGATTTCTTCTGTCATAGTTTTACGGTGTTTTTAAGGTCGCCCAATGGGTAGTAGGGGAACATGTTGTCGGTCATCCACTGGTTGGCTTGTTCGGGTGTCATCTTCCAGCCGGAGGCACAGGTGGACACAATCTCGACGAGCGAGCAACCACGCTTGTTGATGGCATTATCGAAGGCTTGGCGAATGGCTTTCTTAGCCTTGCGGATGTTGGCCACGGTGTTGACGGCTTGACGGGTCACGTAGCAAGTGCCTTCGAGTGTGGCGGCAATGTCGGTGATGTGGAGCGGATAACCGTGCAGGTCGGCTTGGCGACCGTAAGGACAAGTGGCAGTCTTCATGCCCATGAGGGTGGTGGGAGCCATTTGTCCGCCTGTCATGCCGTAGATGGCATTGTTGATGAAAATCATGGCGATATTCTCGCCACGGTTCAAGGCATGGATGGTTTCGCCTGTACCGATACAAGCCATGTCGCCGTCGCCTTGGTAGGTGAAGACGAGCTTGTTGGGCCAAAGACGACGAATGGCGGATGCACATGCAGGGGCACGTCCGTGGCTGGCTTCAATCCAGTCGATATCTACATAGCGGTAAGCGAACACAGCGCATCCCACGGGACAGATGGCGATGGTGTCTTCTTCCATGCCCATTTCTTCGATAATTTCGGCCACCAACTTATGCACCACGCCGTGGCTGCAACCAGGGCAGTAGTGCATGGGTGTGTCGTTCATCAGGGTGGGCTTGCCGTATATTTTGTTCTCGGGTATAATCAGTTCTTCTTTTGTCATAGTCATTCCTCCTTATTTCATCCAGTAGCCTTTCGGCCAGTTCTTGCTCAGGTTCTCGCGAGCCATCCGCTTAAAGTCCTCCACGACATCGGTCGGCGAGGAAACCATGCCGCCCGAACGACCAGAGTGATAGACTGTAGCTTGACCCTCGGTGGCAAGGCGAACATCGTTAATCATTTGTCCCTCACATTGTTCCACGCAGAGGATGGACTTGATGCGCTCAGAGAGTTGGCTAATGGCTTTGTTGGGGAAGGGCCACAGCGTCTTGGGGCGGAGCATACCTATTTTCACGCCAGCCTCACACAGGAGATCGACCGCCTTCATGCTGACACGCGAAGAGATGCCGTATGCCACGATGAGGTATTCTGTATCCTCGTTCACTTTATACAGTTCGTAGTCAACCTCTTCTGCTTCAATCTGCCGATATTTGTCTGCCATCTTCTGGTTGCGGTCTTCCATCGTTTGTGGGTCGAACTCCAGCGATGACATAAAGTTATACTTACGGTGTTTCAGTCCGATGCCGTTGGTGGCCCATGGACACTGTTGTCCGATTTCTTCCTCGGTGCGGCGTGGTGTGAATGGGGGTAGCTCTACTTTTTCCATCATCTGACCAATCATGCCATCGGACAATACAATTACGGGAACTCGCCACTTGAAGGTCAGCTTTGCTGCCTTGCCCATGCAATCGCCCATCTCTTGTACACTATTGGGGGCGAGCACAATGGTTCTGTAGTCGCCATTGCCACCGCCATAGACGGCTTGATGGTAGTCGGCCTGTCCTGGCTGGATGGTGCCAAGACCAGGACCACCACGTCCCACACTGACGATGACTCCTGGAATTTCGCAGGCAGACATATAGCTGATTCCTTCCTGCATCAGTGCGACACCAGGTGAAGAACTGGATGTGAACACCAGTTTGCCTGTGCAGCCGGCACCATAGAGCATATTGATGGAAGCCAACTCGCTCTCAGCCTGAAGCACCACCATGCCAGTGGTCTCCCAAGGCTTATCGGCGGCAAGGGTCTCCAATACCTCACTTTGCGGGGTGATGGGGTAACCAAAGAATCCGTCGTACCCGTAGCGGATGGCGGCTTTGGCAATCACCTCGTTGCCTTTCAGCAACACAAAATCTTTCTCTTTATTGTCCATTCTTTACTCCTCCTTCTTTCTATATACCGTGATGCAACCGTCAGGGCATACGATAGCACAACTGCTGCAACCGTTGCATTTTTCCCAATCGGTCTGTTCTGCATAGTTGTAGCCTCTGTGATTGACGGTAGCACTCAGTGTGACAAGATTCAATGGACAAGCCACCGCGCAGAGGTTGCAGCCCTTGCAACGCTCGATGTCCACGACGATGGCACCTCTCATTTTTGCCATATTGTTGTTACTTTTGCTTTTACGTTCTTTAGAATTACGGATTAAATCTGTCCTTGCAGTAGAACTCGATGATGTTCATCGTCATCTTGCGGAGTTCTACAGCCTCCGATTGGGGATTGAGCTTAATGGCTTCAGCATAAGAATCAAGACAGGTCTTCCAGTCTTGGCGAGCGTAAGCCTCTTTGCCTTGACGAATCCAATCAGCTTCGGTCATACATGCGCCTGTTTTGCTTTTTCGGCATCATTCTCGCGAATTTCCACACGACGAATCTTTCCAGAGTGCGTCTTCGGCAACTCATCGACAAACTCCACCACACGGGGATATTTGTAGGGGGCGGTGGTCTTCTTCACATGGTCTTGCAACTCCTTCACAAGGTTTTCGTCAGCTTTGTCTTTCCACTCTTTGCCCAATACGATGGTAGCCTTGACCACCATGCCTCGGATGTCGTCGGGCACACCCGTGATGGCACATTCCACCACGGCTGGGTGGGTCATCAGCGCACTTTCCACTTCGAAGGGTCCCACACGATAGCCCGAGGTCTTGATGACATCGTCGGCACGACCTACGAACCAGAAGTATCCGTCTTCGTCCTTATAGGCCAAGTCGCCCGTGAAGTAGAAACCATCATGCCATGATTTATGCGTTTCTTCGGGGTTGCGGTAATACTCGCAGAAAAGTCCTATCTGCTTGTGCAGGTCGGTACGGATGGCTATCTGTCCATTTTCTCCTATCTTGGCCTCGGTACCGTCAGCCTTGATGAGGTGGATGTCGTACTGAGGCATCGGTCGCCCCATAGAGCCTGGCTTCGTCTTCATCCATGGTGTGGTGCCGATGAGGCAAGTGCCTTCAGACTGCCCGAACCCTTCCTTTATTTCCAGTCCAGTGATTTCGAGGAATTTATCGTAAACGGCAGAGTTCAGTGCCTCGCCGGCAGTAGTGACGTGTTGGAGCGAACTGAGGTCGAAACGGCTCAGGTCTTCGCGTATCATGAAGCGATAGATGGTGGGAGGGGCGCAGAAGCTGGTGATGCGGTACTGTCCCACTTTGGTCAGGATGTCGGCTGCATTGAACTTCTCGTGGTCGTAAACAAACAGAGTCGCTCCTGCTATCCATTGGCCGTACATCTTCCCCCATGTTGCCTTTGCCCAACCCGTGTCGGCCACGGTAAGGTGAAGGCTGCCCATGTGGAGGTTATGCCAATAAGCTCCTGTACCGATATGTCCGATAGGGTAGGTGTGGTCGTGGATGACCATCTTGGGCTGTCCACTGGTGCCCGAAGTGAAGTACATGAGCAAGTAGTCCGACGACTTCGTGACACGTTCACCGTCGTATTCGGGTGCGGCAGCCACTCCTGCCTTGTAGTCGTCCCATCCTTCAGGCACAATAGGGCCAATGCTGATGCGATGCTTCAGGGCGGGCCACTCTTCGTGTGCTTCGTTCACATGGCGCAACACCACTTCATCGCCGCAAGCCACAATGGCCTTGATGTCTGCGCTCTTCACGCGATAAACAATGTCTTTCTTGGTGAGCAGGAAAGAGGCGGGGATGGCCACGGCTCCTATCTTGTGCAGTGCCAGCATGGTGAGCCAGAACTGGTAGCGACGCTTCATGATGAGCATCACGAAATCGCCTTTCCCGATGCCCAGCGAAAGCAGGTAGCTCGCCACCTTGTTCGACTGGCGACGTATGTCGGCGAATGTGAATCGACGTTCGATGCCCTTGTCGTTGCACCACAGCAACGCCAATCGGTCGGGCGTTTCTTCTGCCCAGACATCCATTACGTCGTAGGCAAAGTTAAAGTTGTCGGGAATTACGAATTCAAAGTTCTTCTCGAAATCTTCTTGTGATGTGAATGTTGACTTTTTTAGAAATCTGTCAAGCAAAAAATTGGCCATGTCCTATCTCTCTTTTTACGGCTGAAAAATGCACACTTTGTTAGTGTTGTGTCGTTTTCGGGTTCAAAATTACCAACAAATATTGTTTTGGGCAAATAAAAAAGGAGTAAAAATGAGCATTTTACACACACTTTGCCCGAGTGTGTAAAAAAGCGAGAAAAAAAATGCACACCCTGAAAAACGGTGTGCAAAGCAAGACAGAGAAAAACGTGTTATTAACCAATTCTTTTACGCCTTAGGACAAAAGCCCTTAAATTCGGTTCTGGAAGAAGGTTGTATGGAGCGGAATCGTGAATGTGACAGACGTGCCGACATCTGGTGTGCTGTCCACCTTGATGGTGCCATTCCATAGGTCAACCAGTCCTTTCACAATGCTCATGCCAAGCCCTGTGCCAGGGATGAAACTGTTGCCTTTATAGAAGCGTTCAAATATATGGGTGACGGTCTCCTGCGACATACCCACCCCTGTATCTTTTACGGTGATGACGGCATGTTCACTGCTTTTGTGGCAATACACATCGATGGTACCGTGGTCGGTGTACTTGCAAGCGTTGTTCAGTATTTGGGTTAAGACCGAAGCAATTTTCTCTTCGTCGCCATGCAGAATGATGTTAGCCTCTGTATGGTGAAAGGTCATTTCCACATCGGGTTTCCTCCTGGGTTTTGCTTGCTCGACCGTCTTATCTATTAAATTATTGATGTCAACGAGGTTTCGATGAAGTTCCACTTCGTTGGCTTCCAGTTTGGACAGCTCTATGACACCGTCGATAATCTGTATCAACAAGGAGCCGCTTGCCTGCACTGCACCGAGGCATTGCATTCTTTCCTCAAGGGTTTCACTGTGTGCCATGATGGTCGTAAAGCCTAAGATAGCATTAAGTGGTGTCCTGAACTCGTGCGTCATGTTGGCGAGGAAGTTGGTCTTGATGAGATTGGCCTGTTCCGCCTTCTTTTGTGCATTCAGCATGACTAATTCCGCTTCCTTATACGTCTGTATGATGGTGGTGCATCCTACGGCTGTGACAATGACGCCCTGTTCATCTTTCTCGTGTGCCACCATGTTCACTTCCACCCATGTGGGAGTTCTGCGTTCCCCCAACTTGATTTTTAGCTGTAATGAGAAACGTGTCGTGATACCGTTTTTTACTCGTCGGTAGGCATCGAGCATCTCTTCACGGTGTTCTGGGAGAATGGCTTCGATAAAATCCTCGAAGCTTTGTTTGTGGATGATAATGCCAGAGGCATATCGAGCGTCGATATAGGCCAGATTCGAAGTGATGACATTGGTTTGGAAGTCAAATATCCACGGGATGATGTTGAGCGAACGTAAGACCTCCGACATGTGGCTTGCCGTAAGGAAGTTTTGGAGTTCTTGTATATTGTCCATCGCTTTTGCTAAGTGATAAGAGTGAAAGTCAGTCGTTTCAGAATGCAAAGGTAAATATTTTCCGTGAAAAGTGACAAAAAGGAAGTCAATTTTCGCTGAAAATATCTACCTTTGCACCATGAAAAAGCTCATTTTACTCTTGAAAGACAAACCGCGCCTGTATGACATCGTGTTCAATTCCGACACAAAAGCGGGCAAGGTGTTCGATATTTCGGTGATGGTGGCCATCGTCATCAGTCTGCTGGTGGCCTTCGTGGAGACCAAGCCGGCGGTGGTGGGCAACTTCAAGACCGTGCTCACTGTGCTGGAATACGTGCTCACCTTCTTCTTCACCATCGAGTATGCGTTGCGTGTCTATTGCTCGCCCCGTCCGAAGGACTACATCCTCAGTTTCTTTGGCATCATCGACCTGCTCGCCACCCTGCCGCTCTATCTGTCGTTCATTCCCTTCCTGTCGAGTGCACGCTATTTCTTCATCCTCCGTGTCTTTCGCCTGATTCGCATCTTCCGAGTGCTCAAACTTTTCTCCTTCATCAATGAGGGCTACCTGCTCATGCAGAGCATTCGGCTGAGTCTGAGGAAAATCATGGTCTATTTCCTGTTTGTGCTCATTTTGGTCATCATTATAGGCACCCTCATGTTCATGGTGGAAGGAGGGCAACCCGGCACTCAGTTTACCGACATCGCCACCAGCATCTACTGGGCTATCGTCACGCTCACCACCGTGGGTTATGGCGACATCACGCCCGTCACGACCATCGGTCGGCTCCTGTCCAGCCTCGTGATGATATTGGGTTACACCATCATCGCCGTGCCCACAGGCATCGTGTCGGCCACCATGATTGACACGACCAACCGAAAGGGGAAGAATGGACGATGCCCCCGATGCAACCAGAGGACCGACCTAAAAGCCAATTACTGCAAGCACTGTGGAGAACGTTTATAATAAAGACCCTCTCTGTCCTTCGGACATCTCCCCCGTAATGGGGAGAGCCATTCGGCTTGTTTGTTATAGAGGAGCATCCCGCATGGTCTCCCTCCCCATTATGGGGGAGGGTAGGGGAGAGGGTCTGTATATTCTTGACGACCTCGACACCATCACCTCCCAGCAGCTCGACCGTGCCATCGCCTCCCTGCCCGAGTGGCGACGGGAGAAAGCATTGCGCTTCAAGCACGAGCAGGGACGAAAAGAATGTGCCTTCGCCTATCTGCTCCTGTGTCAAGCTTTGCAGGAGGTCTATGGCATCACCGAGCAGCCCGCCTTCACCATCGGCGAGCATGGCAAACCCGCACTCTCCTTCCCCTCCTCCGTGCAAAGCAGTTCCCCCGCCTTGTCCCCCTCCCTTCCTCCTCTTCCTCATTTCAATCTCTCCCATTGCCGAAACGCCATCGCCTGTGTCGTTTCCGACCGTCCCGTGGGAGTCGATGTGGAGCGCATTGGCCGTTTCAATGACTCCCTTGCCCGTCATGTCCTTTGCGACGACGAATATACCCAAGTCCTTCATGCCCCCCATCCCGACCTCGCCTTCACTCGCCTCTGGACGCAGAAAGAGGCCATCGTGAAGTTGACGGGACGTGGCATCGACGACGACCTCAAGAACTTACTTTATAAATATAATAATGTGTCGCTCCACACCGACGAACGCCCCGACCGAGGCTATGTGGTGACGGTGGCGACATCGTAAAATTAAATTCAAATTACAATTATGAAAATGAAAAAAGGATTAAACAGAGTTTTCGCCACGTTGTTACTTTCAGTGGCTGGGATGAGCGTCACAGCGCAGACCCTCATGGATTCCCTCTACCTCGCCCCCGAGTTGCTGCCCGACGGCAGTTACTTCTTGCCCGCACCGCCTGACTCAGCCAGCGATGCGTTCATCGATGACATCGCCCAGTGGCAGTGGGGCAAGACGGTGTCGGCAGAGCGTTCCGAACGCGCCTGCATCGAATCGCTCGATATGCCCGAGTCGATGGGCGTGGCATTGGCTGGGATTTTAGGCATCGACACCATCAGCAAAGACGACACACCTGCCCTCAACCGACTGCTGGTGAAGTCGTTCGTGACGGGTCGGAAATCCGTGGTGGGTGCCAAGGATCAGTATATGCGTAAGCGTCCCTTCATGGTGATGAACGAGAATCCGCGGGGCGAGTATAACGACCCCGAGGTGTTGCGCCTCAATGGTTCCTATCCGTCGGGTCACTCGGCAAGCGGATGGGCCACGGCATTGGCGTTTGCCGAGATGTGGCCAGCCTTCCAAGACACCATCCTGCGCCGTGGTTTCGAGTTTGGCGAGAACCGCATCATCGTCAATGCCCATTGGCAGAGCGACGTCACGGCTGGCTACCTCTGTGCTGCCGCTGCCATCGCCCGTGTCCACTGTGACCCCCGTTTCGAAGAAGACATCCGTGCCGCCCGTGCTGAGTATGCCCAGCTGAAGGGCATCCCCGTGCCCGATGGCTTCCCCTTTGCTTCCTCCAATCCCGTGTCCGATGGTTCCCCCAACGGGATAGAATGTGACGTGCCCTACGGCGAACGCTTCCTGAACAACCCCGTCGATACCGCTTCCGCCCGCTACATGGCTGACTTGAGGCTCTATTGGGGCAACAAAGCCCTGCGTAACACGGAGCGTGGCGACACCGCCGCTGTTGAGGCTGAATACAGCGTTGCCATGATGCAGCAGGTGATGGGCGATGCCATCGACATGACCATCAACGATGTGGCAACACCAGCCATCACACAGTTGCTGAGCTACGTGCTCGACAAGGCCAGCGAAACTGCCGACCGCCTGAAGGTTATTCGCTTCCGCAAGCGTCCTTTCGTGCAGCTGGGCGAACCCTCCTTCGTGCCTGGCGACGAAGAGAAGGAGCGCGGTAAGAGCAGTTTCCCGTCGGGACATACCAACTTGGGTTGGACAGAGGCACTCGTGATGACCGAGGTGGCTCCCGACTACCAGAACGAGATACTGCGTCGTGGCTATGAGTATGGTCACAACCGCCTCATCGTGGGTTACCACTGGTACACCGACATCGAGGCCACCCGTCAGATGTCCAGCGGCCTCGTGGCTCGCCTCCATGCCGACCCGACTTTCTGCGAATTGCTTGCCGCCGCCCGTGCTGAGTACGAGCAACAGGTAGCCACAGGCGTTCGGTCGATGGTGGAAGAGGCACAACAATCCGAGTCCTCCACCCGTGCCTACCGCATCGACGGCATCCCTGCCACCGAGTCCACCCGTGGTGTCGTGATTGAAAATAACAAGAAGTATCTGAGACAATAAAACAGATACTTCCTCCTCGAAGGTATAATCCGCAATGATACCAGAAATCCCTCGCAGCGCAAAGGGCGGTGCGAGGGATGATGTTGTCTAATGATGTCTGCGGAGGACAGGAGGAGGGAAGTGCTACTGCCACAGCGGCTCCAGTTCCCAGCCTTGCTTGAAGCCCATGGCCGAAGGGCTGACCGTCGGATAAATCGCTTCTTTCATCCGTCTATAAACGAAAAGGCCCACCCTGGTACGCTGGTCAACGGGAAGCGCGGGTGGGGTCTGACGATGCAAAGGTACGCACATTTCCCGACACCACCAAACAATTTGGCAAATAATTAACGAGTAAACAATAAAAAACAATCAAAATGAAGACGACAGAAAAACAATCATCCATCGGGTGGGCGGTGGTCGCGCTGCTCGCAGTCATGATAGCCTTCGCGGGAGCGCAGATGGTGGGGACGGCGGTTAGGACGGTGATAACTACGTTTTCCACCACTTTATTGGGAAAATCGAACGATAATTCGAAATAAATACGTACCTTTGTCGCGGAAATTGTAAATTTTCCACGCACTATGTCTCTCACTCCCTACATATTACAGGTTGAGACCGCTGTGGCGGCTCCTCTCGTCCGAATGTGGACGGGGGGAGCCGTCGCTGCGTCTGTGCTTTTGTATCCAATCAGAAAACTATAAACAACGAACAAAATGAAGAGAATGGAAAAACAATCATTTTTCGCGCTGACGGCCTGGAGGCTGGGCGGCGCATGTGTGAGACGGGCAGCCATGACCCTGCTGCTCGCGGTGATGACCGCCGCCACGGCGCAGTCACAGAACACGCTGGTATCCCACATCGAATGTTATGGCAGCGAGCGCGTCGTCTACATCGAAGGGTGGGTGTATGACTCGGACCCAACTACCAAGTGGTGGCAGCTGGACAAGAATATTGAATTGAAGGCCATAGTCTCCAACACGCCCAATAAAGAGGACGATGGCTATGAACGCATGAGGGAAGTCAGCGTGGAATACTTTGCAAGGGACGACGTGAACACAGCCTATGGCCTCAGCGGCAAGCACAACTTCAGGATGGAGGTCCCGATTTTAATCAATATCGAACCCGGCGAAGCCCCCTCGCGAACCCTCTATGTGAAGGTGTATGCCACCGTCAACAACGGCAACGGCTATGAGGACTTCCTGCTGAACAGCCCCTACACCGAAGTGACGATGTATGAGATTGGGCAGGAGCCGGCTACAGAAGTTTCCGAATACAACTCACAATACTCCCAGTTTACAGGCTTTATTGCAACGTCAGGAAGTCCCGATGGCTATCTTGCTCTTGTAGATGGAAAGCCATTTGTAATGTGGAATGTTTACCATAAAAACATAACTGTTGATTTCCACTCTGACAAAATGATTGTCCCGAAAGGTTTTATTATCAACATTGCCGATGGTTCTCATTTCTTTCCTACAAATAAAATGGAACTGCTTGCAAAGAAAGACATTGGTGACGATTGGACGGTGATTTATCAGGACTATACATATGAACGTACAGTTGGCGAAAAAACTTACAATTGCCATAATGACGGTAACAATCCCTACAAGTTCTTTCGCTTTTCAGTTGAATCAAATGATAGTTACAATACCTATTTATCTGAACTCAAACTTTTTGGTTATTGCAATAGCCACACCGTTTCGATTCCCAATCGTTTCAGCCCGTATATCGAGGCCAATAAGGAGATTGCCTATACAGGTGAGACAGTCAGGCTAACGCTTGATGAGAGAATCGACGAATCGACACTGACGGTCAGCGACGGCACCAACAACCTGCCCCTAACGGATGCCAGCTTCAGGCAGTACACTTTCACCATGCCAGACGCAAATGTGACGGTTTCGGCAAAGCCACATACATTCGCCCTGCTCGACGATGACAGCGCACAGCCCGTGGGCAAGAAGAACACCGACAAAATCGCCAAGAAAGAAGGCGCGGCCAACGTGATGCTGCAAGACCGCATCCTCTACCGCGACGGCGACTGGAACACCCTCTGCCTGCCCTTCCCGCTGACCACGCTCAGGGACACACCGCTCGAAGGCTTCACCGTGATGGAGCTGGACGGCACGGCGTCGCACCTCGACGGCGGCACGCTCTACCTCAACTTCACCCCCGCCACGAGCATCGAGGCCGGCAAGCCGTACATCGTGAAGAGTAATTCCACTGGCGTATTCCGCGTCACAGGTGCATCGAGTTATGATATTGACCCTGCCAATGCGATGGACGGCCATAGTACTGCTTGGGCTGTGAACTTAGCGTCGGGTGCAGCCTACATCGAGTTCCAGGCCTCTGAGCCAGTCCACGCTACCAACTACACTATGACAATAGAAGATCAACGCAAACCGACAATATGGAGGCTCCTTGCCAAACTCAACGAGGACGACACCTGGACTGAGATAGACAGCCGTAACTCCAACGAAAACCCGGAAGACGCCCTGCCAGTCTGGACGTCTAAGAGTTTCACCATCCAGCACCCTGGCAACTACCAATACTTCCGCTTGGAAATAAGCGGGTCAGCTCACGCCACTGTTGTCGCGATTGACGAGTTAGAAATGGGCATCGACTGGCTCACCAACATCACCAGTCCGCTCTTCGAGTGGGTCAATGTCAGCGCCGATGCGCCCGCTTCTGTTTCCAGCACCGACGGCGCCGTCAGCTTCGTCGGCTCCTACAGCCCCGTCGGCCTCGACGCCAACGACAAGACCGTGCTCTACCTCGGCGCCGCGAACACGCTCTACTGGCCCAGCGACGACATGACCGTCGGCTCCTGCCGCGCCCTGTTCCGCCTCGGCGGTGATGCCGTGGCCCAAGTGCGGGCGTTTAACATCAACTTCGGCGACGAGGACGAGGAAACGGGGATTCTTTCAACGACGGATGACACGAATTTCACGGATTCCGATGATGCGTGGTACACGCTGGATGGTCGCAAGTTGAGTGGGAAACCCAGCCAGCGTGGGGTGTATATCCATGGTGGGCGTAAGGTAGCTGTGCAGTAAGCTTGCCGCACTTGTTTGGGGCTTGGTGCGGACAGCATTTTGGGCCTTGTGCGGAAACCCACTTTTGACCCCTCTACGTTGCCACCTGTGACTAGGTTGCGATTGTACTATCGAAGCTTACGATTGTACTATCGAAGCTTACGATTGGAACTTGGGTTTTTGGGGCGGAAATGTGTGGGAAGCCCACAAGAACATCCTTTTTCAGGTGCAAATATACAACAAATTTTCGGGATTTGCAAGTAATTCATGACTCATTCGTGGTTAATTTATGGGGATTGGCTACGCCGAACTAACGTTTCGTGTTTTATTTTCGACATGAAACGTTAGTTCGGCGTAGCCAATTATCATGAATGAGTCACCAATTATCATAAATTATATTTTCAACTTTCGCAAGTTCTTTATTTCTGAACGCAGAGGAGCAGAGAGAAAAGAAATAATAAAAAAATCTCTGCGACTCTGCGTTGAATGATAACATGCGAAACTTAGTAATCGTAAAAAAATAACTTGGTACGTTTTATGCCCCTGCGGGGCGTAGAAAGAAAAAATAGAAAAAAAATAGGCAAAAATATTAAAAAATTTTTTCCATGTTTTTATTTGTTTTTTTTATTTTTCTTTTTAATGCCGCAAAGCGGCAAATCAAACCAATTTATTTTTTTATGGTTACTTAAATTATATTTTTGTTTCATAGAACGAAAAATTCGTGAAATTCGTGAAATTCGTTGTTTAAATGAGCTATTGGTGGTACGTTTATGTGTCATCCGTGTGTGTTCTTTTGCCACGCAGTTCTCCCGACGAGGGCACATACACAGGAGTCGCTCCACACGTTCTCGGCTGTCTCCACCATGTCGATGATGGTGAAGATGGGGAGGATGATGCCCATGATGCCTACGGGGGCACCGATGCCTGCCATGAGGGATAGGGTGAGGAAGTAGCACCCCATGGGAACGCCAGCATTGCCGATGGCAGAGACGACGGCGATGAGGAGCCAGAGCAGGATGGTAGGCAGGGTGATGGCCATGCCTCCGTTCTGCATCACATAGAGCGAGGTGACGAGGATGAAGGCCGCACAGCCGTTCATGTTGATGGTGGTGCAGAGGGGCAGGACGAATCGCGCCACTTCTGGACGTGCTTTCAGGCGTTCTTCGGCTGACTGTATCGTGACAGGCAATGTGGCGGCACTGCTCTTGGTGAAGAGTGCCATGAGCACCGCTGGCGACATCGCCGTGAAGACTTTCCAAGGGTTCAGGCCTCGTGCCAACAGGAAGAGGGGCAGGACGATGAAGAACTGGATGAGGTTGCCGCCCAGAATGACCATCACGTACTTGCCGATGCTGTCGGCCACCACACCAGCCGACACTTGTGCGGAGAGTTGGGCTGAGAAGGCGATGATGCCGAGGGGTAGCGTCTGGATAAGTCCTCGGATGAGCAGGAAGAGGAGTTCCTGAAGCCCGTGAAGCCCTCGCACGACGACGGTTTTGTTCTCCGATTCAGGAAGTTTGGAGAGTCCGAAGCCGACGGCAAAGGCCAGCAGGAGCAGGGAGAGCACATTGCCGTCGAGGAAGGGTTTCACGATGTTGTTGGGAATGATGCTGATGAGGTGGTCGCTATAGGAAAGCGAGGGTGCTTCCACCGCTTTGATGCCTTGGCTGATGGCCTCGGCTGGCAGGTTGGCTGGAGCTATCAGCACATACAGCAATGCTCCCACCGCTCCTGCGCTCAAAGTGGTCAGCAATGTGTAGGTCAGCGTTCGCCCGAAGATTCTCCCAGACCCTTTCGAGCCGAAGGTGGCGAACGTGGTCATCACCACCAGCACGATGGTCGGCACGGCCAACAGCTGGAAGAGTCGTGTGTAGATTGTCGCCACAAAGTTCATGGCCTCGTTGAGCCAAGTGATGCCCAACAGTCCTAATATGGCACCGGCAATCAGTGCCCCCATCCAAATCAAAGTTCTTTTCATTGTTTATAGTTGCCAAGATAAGTTTACGTACACGTTCCTTCCCTTCTGCGGAATGTCGCACCAGTCGGAGTAGGTGGTGTAGCGTGTGTCCGCCAAGTTCTCCACACCAGCACGGAGGGTTAGGTCGTGCCTCTGAATAGATAACGTATATTGTCCGCTGATATTGCCGATGACCCATGCCGATGTGACTGTTTCGCCGTATTTCTTGCCGTAGTGGGTCTGTCGGC
The DNA here is from genome assembly GCA_902800305.1 of uncultured Bacteroidales bacterium. Classification (GTDB taxonomy): domain Bacteria; phylum Bacteroidota; class Bacteroidia; order Bacteroidales; family Bacteroidaceae; genus Minthosoma. Next base: position 50,656 of record CADCDP010000018.1, on the reverse strand, counting down.
TGTTGCCTCGGAGTTCGGCTTTGCCTTGAAAACGTCGGTGGGCGAAGGTGAGGCTCGACGTGTAGGAGAACGGCGAGATGAGGGGCAGAGGGTCGCCTTTGTCGTCACGCCCGATGGCATAACCGAGACGTGTGTCCCAAGTCAGCCAAGTCGCCATTTTCCATTTTACGTTCAAAGAGGTATTGACGATGGTGGCGTGGTCGAGGTTGCCATACACCTTCACCCCTTCGGCATCGACCGTCATGGGCGAGAGTCTCGTCTCGAACTGCCCGATGATGTAGTTGGAGAAGAAGAAAGCGTTGGCATCCAATCCGATTTGACATTTGCCATTCAACATTTGCCATTTTGTCGCTCCGTTCAGTTCGATGGCACTCTCGTTCTTCAGACGCGGATTGCCGATATAGTCGTACTGGTTGAACGTGTTGTTGAGGTAGTAGCCGTAAGCCTCCGTGACGGTGGGGGCACGGCTGCCCCAACCAGCTCCGACGTTCACTTCATAATTCTTCCTTCTTACTGCATAATTGGCGGCGATGCGTCCCGTCACTTGCTGGTAGTTCTGTTTCATGCCTGGGAAGAAGACTCGCAGGGCATGGTAGCCTTCTTCGTTGTTCAGGCGTTGGGTCTGCCATGCCACTTTTGTTGAGAGATGGAGCTGATGCCCTCCCCCCAAGTCGATGTGGTCGTTCAGTGCCACGCCCGTGTTGAGCGTACCCACGTCAGGCCATGTGACCATGTACATGGGAGCCGCGCCGCCTGGGTACATCGTCATGTCGGCGAAGAGACGGTTGTAGTAGAGGTCGTAGTTCGCCTGTATGTCGTGCCGTCCGTTCGAGGCAGAGACGAGGCTGTAGAGGCCGCTTGTCCAGCTCTTACCGGGCATGTCCATGTGTATCTCCACGTCGGGACGCTTCGTGTCGTCCATCACGTGCGTGATGTGGTTGTAGTATGCCTTGGTTTCCCACGAGTTCAGGAAACTCTCTGCCCATTGGTGCTTGTAGGATAGGGAGGTGATGAACGCCTCGGCCTTTGCCACGTCCATGTTCAGGGCAGGGTAGCCCACATCGGTGGCACGGTCGAAGATGAAAGTGCCTTCCAAAATATTGCTGTCAGAGAGTTTTACACCCGCATTGGCGAAGGCATTCACCTTTTGGAATTGCGAGAACTGCACCTTTCTACCACCGCCCTCTTTGTAGTTGTCGGCATGGCGATAGAAGACACCACCGTTTGTGTAGAAGTGTTGGCTCGACACCGCCACGTCTGCTCCATAGACCTGTAGGTGGCCATTCGTCTCGTAACCCACATCAACATTCGCATGGAAGGGGTCTGCGTTGAAGCCAGTACGACGCAGTTTCAGGTCAAGGCTTCCTCCGATGTTGCCTGTCGATTGCGGATTTCCGTTCAAGCCCGAATTGAGCAGGATGCTCTGTAGGTTGCTGCTCTCCACATACGAGGTGACGGGATCCATCTTGTCGGTGCAAGCATAGAAAATCTTCATGCCGTCGATGGTGGTGGCGACACGTTCCGTCGCCATGTTGTTCACTACAGGTTCCCACGCATACGAGCCGCGTCGCACCAGATTGACGTGCGAGAGTTCCGACAGGTGCTCGTCGATGCTCGCCACCTGTCCCTTCACCGACCTTTTCCGTCCTTCCCCTGCCACCGATACCACCACCACCTCGTCGATGGTGTGTGACGAGGTGGTGAGGGAATCTACGTAAAAGAATGGCACTAACAATATACTAATCATCCTTAAAAAATGCTTAAAGTGTTACATCCCAGTACAGCGAACTGTACCCGTCTTTTTGATCGTCTCCCCCTGCCACGACGTTCCCCTCAGAGTCTTTCACTGTCAGGTGGATGCGCCACAAGCCCGTCATGGTCAGGTTGATGCTGCCCCGATAGCTTCCGTTGCCTTGTATTGTCAGCGGTGTGTTGTCGGGCGAGGTGTGGTTGCCCATGTCGGGCATACGTGGGTCAATCTCTATGGTGAACGTCTCTGTTGCCAAGGTGTAAGGCGTGGTGATGGGGTCGTTCTTCTTTGAGATGTATGCTTGGATGGTGTTTGTGCCTGTCTGCCAGTCGGAGGGGTTGACGAGCGAGAGGTAGTAAGTATCGTTGCCCACCTTGAAGGACTTGAGCCAGTCCTGTCCGTCGGGCAAGGCATTCACGTTGATGGCCTTGTTCTGTACGCCCCCCTTGCTGCCCAGCACCTCGATGTCGTAGGAGAACTGCCAGTTGCCGGCATCGCTTGTGTTCATCAGGAGCGACACCCATCCGTGTTTCAGAGCCGGCAGTTTCTCGTCCAGCACCGTCACCGTGCCACCCACGGGTGTGCTATGCCACATATCCATCTTCACCATGTGCATCAATGGTGTCAGGTCCGTCACGTCGAAGAACTTCACGTAATTGCCTGTCTTTTTCTTCGTCACCACGAAGTACAGGTCGTTGTATCCCTTGTGGAGGGTTCCCGTCTTCGAATAGGCAGACACTTCATACAGTCCTTCCACCACCGTGGTGAGTTCTGGAATGTTGCGCACCGTCTGGAGGAACTTATACACCTGTAGCGCCTCCTCTGCCGAACAGCAATCCACATCCTTTGAGAGGTCAATACCGTCAATCACAATACCCGTCTCATCGTCGTTGCTGTTGCACGACACCAGTCCCAGCGATGCTATCGCTAAAAACAAAGTTAATACCTTCTTGTTCATTTTTCTCAAAGTTTTTTGTCGTTAAATTATTTGGTAAAGTTTAAAGTTTAAGGTTTAAGGTTTAAAGAGGCTGACGCGATGTTGGGAGACAGACCGCATGGTCTTTAAACTTTAAACTCTCAACTTTAAACTTTATTTTTCCGCTGCAAAGGTACGGACATTTCGCCGCCCCAGAAATACCCCTCATGGGCTATTCATGTACCATGAATGAGTGATTTTTCCCTTTTCCCTTTTCCTTTTTCCCTTAAATCCCTACCTTTGTACCCAAATAAGAATAATTATGGCAAACATACAACCCATTTTTCGACGTTCGGAACTGCTTTTGGGCAGTGAGGCAATGGAGCGTATCGCCCAGAAGCGAGTGATTCTCTTTGGTGTGGGAGGCGTTGGCTCATGGTGCGCTGAGAGTTTGGTGCGTAGTGGCATCGGGCATTTGACCATCGTCGATTCCGACCGCGTGTGCATCACGAACATCAACCGCCAACTGATGGCCACCTCCGAAACGGTGGGGCAGGTGAAGGTGGATGCTCTCAAGCAACGGCTCCTCAGCATCAACCCATCGGCAAACATCACGGCGTTGCAGAAAATATTCACGGAAGAAACTGCTGACGAGTTCGACCTCGGCAGTTACGACTACATCATCGACGCCATCGACTCCCTCAAGGACAAAGCCTTGCTCATCCTGATGGCTTGCCAGACGAAAGCCAAGTTCTTCTCGTCGATGGGTGCCGCCCTGAAACTCGACCCCACACGCATCCAAGTCACTGAGTTCTGGAAGGTGAAGGGCGACCCCCTCGCTCGTGCCCTGCGCAACCGCTTCAAGCGCGACAAGCATTTCCCTGCCAAGAAGTTCCAATGTGTGTTTAGTGACGAGTTGCTCCAGAACCTCGGCACTCCATCTGATGACAGCGAGGAGCCGTTGTCCTTCAATAAAGTTCAGACAAACGGCTCCCTCGCTCATATCACTGCCATTTTCGGCTTTACGCTGGCAGGTTTAATCATTCAAGACATTAGTACCCGGGATTCTGGCTGATGCCGAGGTCTTCGCCTCTCAGTCCTGTTGGGATGGGTTGGCGGTAGTGCTTGCCGCGCACGTTGTTGTACTTGGCCACGAGGTGGTTGTGTATCTTCGTGAAGTAAGCTTCTTGGTCGGCTGTGTAGGTGTTGCCAGTGCTGGTCTTCCAGTCGTCGGGGAAGTGCTTGTAGTTAGACACCTTCTTGACGGACGAGATAAGGTCTTTCCAGCGATAGGAGTTCAGCACGGAGAACTGCTCGTAAGTGAACTCGTAGTCCCATTCACGTTTGATTTGCTCGAAGGTCGGTGCGCTGACGGTGGCGATACCTGCACGGGTGCGGAGCTGGTTGAAAGGCTCTGCTGCCTCGCTGTTGCGACCGAGTTGTACGAGGGCTTCTGCCTTGATGAGAAGCACTTCAGCATAGCGGATTTCGATGCGGTCAACTGAGTTCTGAGTGATTTCGAGGTTCTCTGCATTTTCGTAGCTCTGATCCACGCCCTTACCGTTGATGGGAGTGTAGATGGGTGAGAGGTAGTGGTGGGCGAGACCCGTTTCTGGGTTCTTGATTTCTACGAAGTAAGTCTCGGCCAGACGCTTGTCGTTGGGCTGCTCGGCCTTCCAGTCTTCGTAGAGATTGTCGTCAGACACCTCGGTGTGGTTTTGGCTATAGCCCTCTCCGTTCTCTCCGTTCTGGAAGGGGAAAGTCCATGAGCAGTGGGTCTGGTGGTTGCCCTGTGCATCGCTCTTGTCGCCGTCGTGAGCAATCGTGAAGAGGTGCTCGTTGGTGTGGCGTTTGTTACTCTCATATTCGCGTCCCCACAACTTGTTATATTCGGGGTCGAGAGCGAGTTTTCCGCTGTTGATGACCTTGTTGGCATACTCCACCGCCTTTTCCAAACGGCTATCAGTCTTCGTGAAGGCAGGGTCAGTCTGTCCGTTGGCGATGGCTGCCACCTCTGCCTGAGAGAGTGGGTTGTCACCCCATACGAGGTAGGCACGTGCCAAGAGTCCCTGTGCTGCTTGCTTGGAGGGGATGCGTGGGTCGCCGTCGTAGTCCTTCAGCAATGACTCTGCTGCCGTGAAGTCGCTGACAATCTGATTGAACACGTTGTCGATGCTCTGACGTTCGGTGGTGCTGCCACCTGCCTCCGTATAGACTGGCACTTCACCCCAAAGTTGCACGAGCTTCAAGTAAGCCAAACCACGCAGGAACTTTGCCTTACCTACAGCAGCGTTATAACCTGCTTGAGTGACTTTGCCAGCCTTGAGAGAGTTGCTGACCGTTGTGATGGCTTCGTTGGCCTGTGTGATGCCGAGGAATAAGTGATTGAATATCTTCACCTGATACCATGTCGTTGGCTCCTGCTCGAAGCGGCTGTTCACAGGGCCTGCCTCATTTTCCTCGCCCTCGAAGGAGGTAAGTTTGTTGGAGTTCAGCTCGATGATGAATGAGAACGAAGAGCTGAGGGGCTGCCAGTGGCTATAGACGCCGTTCACTAATGAGAGGGCGCTGGCATCGTCTGCCACCACGTTGTCGTCCGTCACCTGATTGTTGTTACTGCTGTTGTCATCATCAGATGAGCATGACGAGAAGCCTGCCAAGAGGCTTGTTGCTGCCAAAGCAGCGAAGAGTAGATTCTTTTTCATTTTGTAATCTCCTTTCTTTTTTACCTTAAATATATTAGTTGTTTAGTTGTTTGGTTGTTTAGTAATCGTAAAAAAATAAATTGTACATTATATGCCCCTGCGGGGCGTGGAAAGAAAAAATAGAAAAAAATAGGCAAAAATATATATAAATTTTTTCCATGTTTTTATTTGTTTTTCTTTATTTTTCTTTTTAATGCCGCAAAGCGGCAAATCATACCAAGTTATTTTTTATGGTTGTTTAGTTGTTTGGTTGTTTAGTGACTAATCTACTAATTTACTAATCTACTAATCCACTGATTTCCTAAATTCGCTGCAAAGGTACGGACATTTCGCCACGCCCGAAATCCCGATGATGTGGTATTCCTATACCAAAAAGAGGGTAGAACGCTTGTTCTATCCTCTTTTATATGTCTTATAATGTGATGCTTACGCCAAACGTGAATGTTCGTGACGATGGGTAGGCTCCGCTGTCCGTTCCACTGCTTACCTCGGGATCATAACCTTTGTAGGGGGTGATGGTGAAGAGATTAGTGGCAGTGGCATAGACACGCAGGGACAGAGGAAACGACTTGGGCAGTCGGGGACGGTAGCCGATGGTCAGGTTGCGGAGTTTGAGGTAGCTGGCACTTTGCACGTAGCGGCTGTCGATATAGGAGAAGGGGCGTGGTGTGGAGGCGAGGGGTAGGGTGTTGCTGCCATTCTCAGGTGTCCATGCATCCTTCACCGTACTCAGCACATTGTAAGAGTCGCCCGTCTGTTCCAGTCTTCTGCCCAGGGCATTGTACAGCTTCGACCCATAGCTTCCTGCGAAAGTGATGTTGAAGTCCCATTCGCGCACTTGCAGCTGTGAAGAGAATCCGTAAGTGAGTTTGGGTTGCACGGAACCGAGTATCACACGGTCGTTGCCGTCAATCTTGCCGTCGTTGTTGGTGTCGGCAAACTTCGCATCGCCAGCCTTGGGCACAAGACCATTGACGGTGGGGAGTTGGCTCACATCTTCGCCATTCTGCACGACACCGATGAACTTCAAGCCATAGAACGAGCCGAGTGCCTCACCCTTGCGGAGAATCTGCTGGTTGTCTGCTCCCTGAATGACGTTGTTGGTCTTGCCCATGTCGGTAATCTCGTTGTGGTTGTGGGCAAGGTTGGTAGCAGCCGTCCAAGTGAGGTGACGACGCTTGATGAGTGTGCCGTTGATAGCCAACTCGATACCCTTGTTCTCCACATTGCCCACGTTCTGGAGCTGACTGGTCACACCATTGGCAAAGCCCATCGGCACGTCGAGCAGCAGGTCGGAAGTCTTCTTGTAGTAGAGGTCGAGCACTATGTTGAAGCGTCCACCCCAGAGTCCGAGGTCAGCACCGAGGTTGTAGCTGGCAGTAGTCTCCCATTTCAGGTTGTCGTTGGCAGTGTTGGCCTTGGCGTAGGAAGACGTGCCACCGTAAGACCCCGTGCTGTAAGAGGTGGTGAAAGCATAGTCGGGAATCTCCTGATTACCCACCAACCCACCAGAGAGACGCACCTTCAGGTAGTCCAGATGGTAGGCACTGGCAAGGAACGCCTCCTTGTCCACGTTCCATGAAAGTCCGAGCGATGGGAAGTAGCCCCAGCGGTGGTTTTTGGAGAAACGGCTGGACTTGTCGGCACGGAAGGTGGCAGTGGCGTTGTAGCGGTCGAGAAGCGTGTAGTTCACACGTGCGATGAGCGAGTTGAGGGTGCTTTCGCTGATGCCCGTCTGAGGTGTGTAGATGTTCGCCCCATCGCCGAGATTGTACTGCTTCAGGGTCTCGTTGGTGAAGTGGTTGGTGCGGATGCTGCTATGCGTCGAGGTGCTCGTCTGCTTGGTGTAACCTGCCAGTGCATCAATCTGATGGATGCCCAGTTCCTTCTGGTAAGCCAAAGTGTATTCCTGTTGCCATACATCCGTCTGACGGTTGCCCGTGCCGCCGATACCCTGAGTCGCCAAGCCCAACGAAGTGTAAGCCCCAGAGAAATAGTTTTGCGTGAGCTTCTCGCTGTTCAAGCCCACCGTGGCTTTCAGCGTGAAATCGCCGAGTTTGTAACTTGCCCAGACGTTGGAGAGCAGGTAGTTGTTGATGTTCTCTGCCACACTCTCCTTCAGGTCATAGACGGGGTTGGCAGCATGGTCGCCAATGGCAAAGTAAGCATATTCGTAGGGGTTCGTGAAGTTATAGGAACCATCCTCATTATATACAGGCACGACAGGCGGCATCAGCAGCGCATATACAAAGCTGTTGGTGATGCCGGCAGAGTAGGGCGACGAGTTGAACACCTGCTCCTCGGTCGTGGTGAAGCCCTGTTGCTTCGAGCGTCCGTAGGTAGCATTGACGCCAAACTTCAAGCCCTTCTGCAACTCCCACTCCGTGTTGATGTGGAAGTTGTAGCGTTGGAAACCCGTGTTGCGCACGATGCCGTCTTGGTCGGTGTAGTTGGCAGAGAAGGCATAACGGCTCTTGTCAGTACTGCCGTTTACGGATAGCTCATGTCCCTGCTGCACGGCAGTTCGGAGCACGGCATCCTGCCAGTCGGTACCCTTGCCCAATGCCTTGATTTGCTCGTCGGTGTAGCCACCCTTGTTGCTGAAATAAGTCTTTTGGAACTGTGCCCATTCGGAGGCATCCAGCAAGTCGAGGTGCTTGCTCACACTGCTGAGTCCGAGGCTGTAACCGTAGGAGATATGTGCTTTCTTCTCGCTAAGATTGCCCTTCTTCGTGGTGATGAGGATAACACCATTGGCACCTCGTGAACCATAGATAGCAGTGGCACTCACGTCCTTCAACACCTCGATGCTCTCGATGTCGTTAGGGTTGATGGTCGCCAAAGGGTTGAGTCTGCTCTCGATGGCACCCAGACCTGTGCCGCTGTTGCTAGCATCCTTGTAGTAGATGAAGCCATCGACCACATACAGAGGCTCGTTCGATGCATTCACCGAGTTGCCACCACGAATGCGGATGCTGCTGTCAGCACCCGGCTGTCCACTGGCTGCCGTGACATTCAGTCCTGCCACCTGTCCGCTCAAAGCTCCGTCGAGGGTGCTGGCGGTGCTGTTCTCAAACACATCGGCCTTGACCGTCACCACCGAACCCGTCAGTTGGGTGCGGCTTTGTGTCCCATAACCCACCACCACCACGTCGTTCAGGTAACTGCGCTTCTCAGTCAGTTTCACGTTGATGTCCTCCTCGTCGTCATACACCGTCACCGTCTGAGGCTTATAGCCCGTGAAGCTGATGTTCAACTTGACGGGCAACGTCTTTACGTCGATGGCGAAGTGACCGTCATAGTTGGTCGTCACGCCCTTTCCGTCGCCATATCTCACCGTCGCACCGACGATGCTCTCTCCCGTCGTGGCATCCGTGATGATGCCCTCCACTGTTTGTGCAAATGTCGCAACAGAAGAAGCGACGGTCAGCACCGCCGCTAAAAACAATCCATTCTGTGTCATGTTGATGAAGTTTTTTATTGATTCTGTGCCATGAGGCGCAGTTGGTTCTCTACCTCCTTATGGGTGAGTTGCAGGAAACCAGCTTCGTGGTTATATTGCTGACCGTCGCGCACCACCCATTGCAGGAACTGGTCGATGTCGGCATCCGTGGCGGCGTATGCAAACCCAATCTCCTCCACAGGAATCAGGTCGATGTCCTCGTTCTCGATGAGGTTGAGCGTCGCGTCGAGATTGCCCGACAGGAGCGCCTCGCTCTGGGTCTTCTTCACGCCGAGGGGCAGCAAAGCGAGGTCGCTGCGGAGGGTGCGTGAAGCGAGGTCGTAGAGGTTGCTCAAGGCGTTGAACGTGACGGAAGCCTTGTCCTCGCTGATGGCGGAGAGCAGGTAGAGGTCGTCGCCCGCGATGCGGTTGCCACGAAGGTCGTCCGTGGAGCGTCCGAAGTGGGCGGCGAAGATGCCCGACAGCGATGCCTTGCTGCTGCCCGAATAGACGGTGAGCTTGTCCTTCAGCTTACTCTTCTTGCCCTCCACTTCCTCTTCATATTCCTCGTCGAGGTCTTCGGCAGTGAAAAAAAGACTCTTGATGTCCTTGCTCTTCCACTCCTTCTTCTGGATGTCGCCGAGCAGGGGATTCCCTGTCGAGGTGACGGGCAGCAGGGCATAGCGTCCCACGTAAGTCACGTTCACGCCCTCCTGATGACTGGTCACCAGCGTGAGGTCGGCATCCACGTTTTTGCCGTTCACGAGGGTGATTTGCACATTCGGATGAACGGCCCTGTAACCCTCAATCCATCTTTCCACCAAAACTTTGCTCGCCTTGTTCACCTTCACGGTGATTACCCCGTCATTCTGCGACGTTGCCGCACTGGTCGTCAGCGTCACGGCGGCCATCATTGCTGCTAAAAATATTCTTACTTGCATTGTCCTTATATATTTATATGTGAAACTTTTTTATATAGTCGAGAGTTTATTACGGTTCGCGTGACGAAAGAAAAACAGGTAAAAACAAGAAAAAAATAAATAAAAATAAGTCTTTCTTGTTTTTTTCTGTTTTTATCTATTTTTACCTGTTTTTTCTTCGTCCGCCAAAGGCGTATAAAATTTATTTGTTTTGAAATCTGGTGCAAAGGTACGGACATTCTCCCTACCCCCAAATACCTTTTATGCGCTATGAGCATACCACAAAAGGGGTAGGGAAGGCTCCCGTCAGAACTGTTCATCGTCGGTTGGACTTTCTTGTTCTGTGAAAAGGAAAGACCGATTTTTACCTTAACATATATAAAAAAGGGGGGGTGCGATGGCACCCTTCTACTCGCTTGTGGGCAACATCATCGACCATACTGCCATCATCCACGACCTCAACGTCGTCACCACCATCACGACCGACGGCCATTACGCCGGCGGAATGGTCGGCTACGTATATCACTCGGCCAGCATCAGCAACGGCGGTCAGGCCATCGCCGTTGCCCCTTCTGGGTCAACGGGGGTACTAAAACAAATCGCAACCTTCGATTGTACTATCGAAGGTTGCGATTGTGCTATCGGAGCTTACGATTGTACTATCGAAGGTTGCGATTGGAAGTCGAGTTGCTGGAGAGGGACTCCCCTTGGACGTTCATTGGGGCATCCCTTTCCATGTGCAAATATACAACATTTTTTCGGCTATTGCAAATTTCTACGGAGTAAAGAAGTGGGACTCGGCGTACAAGCCGCCCAGAAACACCTTAAACGTTTGGTGTTAAAATGGGGCGATTGGTGGCACGTTGGTGAGTAATCCGTGTGTTTTTTTCTTTTAGGTGTGTGTTTTTTAGATAAATTTACTGAATGAGCCCCTTCTTCTTGGCAAAAAAGTGTGGTCGCTGTACCTTTGCAGCAAATTTTAGAAGTCAACAGTGACTATGGACAAAAAAACTATCATCATTGCAGACAATCAGGACATCACGCGGCTGGGACTGAGGACGTTGCTGCGTATGGCTTTGAGGGATGTAGAGCATCTGGAGGTGAAGGAGCTGAACCACAGGGCTGAACTGATTGCTACGCTGAAGGAGAACCCGTCGGCGGTGGTCGTCATCGACTATACGCTCTTCGACTTCGGCAGCAGTGACGACCTGCAGAATCTCTCGGAGCGGTTCCCCTACGTGCAGTGGGTGCTCTTCTCCGAGGAATTGACGGAAGGGCTGATTCGCCGACTGAGTGTGGAGCAGCAGTTCAGCATGATTCTGAAGGACGACTCGGCACAGGAAATCATCACGGCTCTGAAGTGTGCCGTCACGGGTGTACGCTTCCTCTGCCATCAGGTGACGAACCTGCTGCTCACTCCGTCGTTGCCGTCGGTGGCGGAGCAAGACCAGCTGACTCCATCGGAGAAGGAAGTGTTGCGCCTCATCGCTTTGGGCAAGTCGGTGAAGGAGATAGCTGTGGAGCGCAATTCGAGCATCCACACCATCACGACCCACAAGAAGAATATTTTCAGGAAAATCAACGTGAACACCATCTACGAGGCCACCAAGTATGCATTGAGGGCAGGGCTGGTGGAAATGGTGGAATACTATATATGAAAAAATCAACTATAGCCATCGATACGAAGCTGCCGAGGCGGGATGCCTACGGAGCGATAGCGATGCCGGTGTATCACACGGCGGCCTACGAGTTTGAGACTGCCAAGGACATGGCAGATGCCTTCTGCGGCAGGGTGTTGGCACCTGAGTACTCGCGCATGATGAATCCCACGGTGATGCACTTGGAGGATACGGTGAAGGCGCTGACCGAAGCGAAGAATGTGTTTGCCTTCGGTTCGGGCATGGCCGCCATCACCAACGCGCTGCTGGTCTTTGTGGCACAGGGCAAAAATGTCGTCACTTCGCGCCATCTGTTTGGCAACACGGTGTCACTGCTGAACAACACGTTGTCGCGCCTCGGCATCGAGACCCGTGCGGTCGATTTGCTCGACCTGAATGCTGTGCGTGAGGCCATCGACGAGCACACGGCTTGTCTCTTCCTCGAAATTGTCACCAACCCTCAGATGGAGGTGGCAGACCTTGCTGCATTGGCTGAGATTGCCCACGAGAAGGGTGTGCCACTCTTGGCCGACACGACCATCATCCCCTTCACGCAGTTCAGCGCGAAAAGGCTGGGCGTGGATGTGGAGGTGGTGAGCAGCACGAAGTACATCTCTGGCGGTGCCACCTCGCTGGGCGGCTTGGTCATCGACTATGGCACGTTCCCCGTGGTGAACCAGCGCATCCGCTACGAACTCATCCCGAACATGGGCAGCTACATGTCGCCCCATGCCGCCTATATGCAGAGCCTCGGACTCGAAACCCTCGATGCCCGCTATCGGGTGCAGGCACAGAATGCCCTTGCCTTGGCACAGCGGCTCAGGGCGGTGCCCGAAATCAAGCTGGTGAACTATATCGGTTTAGCGGACAACCCCTTCCATGACTTGGCGGTGAGGCAGTTTGGCGACACGGCAGGGGCGATGCTCACCATCGACCTTGCTGACCGCAAGGCGTGTTTCAGCTTCATTGACCACCTGCAGCTCGTCCGCCGCGCCACCAACCTCTTCGACAACAAGACCCTCGCTATCCATCCCTACAGCACCATCTTCGGCTCCTTCAGCGGCAAGCAGAAAGCGGCGATGGATGTGCGCGACACGACCATCCGCCTCTCGGTGGGGCTGGAGGATGTGGACGACCTCTTCGAGGACATCGTGCAAGCGGCGACACAAAACAATAGACTTTAAACTTTATATAAACCTTCATCATTATGGCTAAAATCGCACAAAACCTTGTAGAACTGATCGGCAAAACACCGCTGCTGGAGCTTTCGAAAATAGAGAAGGAGCAGTTTCTGCATGCCCGAGTTCTCGCTAAACTGGAGTACTTCAACCCAGGGCGCAGCGTGAAAGACCGCGTGGGCTATGCCCTTATCGAACAGGCTGAGAGGCAGGGACTTCTCGGCCGGAACACCGTCATCATCGAACCTACGAGTGGCAACACGGGTGTGGGACTGGCGCTGGTGGCTGCACAGCGCGGCTACAAGCTCATCCTCACCATGCCCGACAGCATGAGTGTCGAACGGCGCATCTTGCTCCGCAGCCTCGGAGCCAAACTGGTGCTCACTCCGGCTTACGAGGGTATGCCTGGCGCCATCCGCAAGGCGAAGGAACTGGCAGAAGAAACGAATGCTTTCATCCCCCAGCAGTTTGCTAACGAGGCGAACCCGGAGATTCATCGTCAGACAACGGCCAAGGAGATTTGGGAAGACACGGACGGAAAAGTGGACATCTTCGTGGCTGGTGTCGGCACAGGCGGCACGGTGACGGGTGTGGGCGAGGGGCTGAAGCACTTGAACCCCAAAGTGAAGGTGGTGGCTGTGGAGCCTTACGACTCGGCGGTGCTGTCGGGTAGCAAGCCTGGCCCTCACAAGTTGCAGGGCATCGGTGCTGGTTTCGTGCCTCAGGTGCTCAACACACGAGTGTATGACGAGGTGTTCAGAGTGAAGAACGAGGATGCTTTTGCCGCCAGCCGATTGCTGGCCAAGACGGAGGGTGCGCTGGTGGGCATATCGAGCGGTGCGGCTGCCCATGCTGCCATCGAGATAGCCCGTCGCCCTGAGAATGCGGGCAAGACCATCGTGGTGCTCCTGCCCGACACCGGAGAGAGATACCTCAGCACGAAACTGTTTTCAGAGGAATAATAAAACTTCATCATTATGGCAAAACTAATTGTAAATGGAGACGACCAAGAGGTGCAGCTCCCTGCAACTGTTGCAGACCTTATCAAGCAAAACAATGTGGCACAACCCGACATGGTGAGTGTGCAAGTGAACGAAGAATTTGTGGATAGGGAAGACTTTGACACCCTCCAACTGAACGAGGGTGACACGGTGGATTTCCTCTACTTTATGGGAGGAGGACAAGACAAGGAATCGATTGAGTATCGATTCGGAAGGCTTGGGGTGCAGTGCTCGGCTGGTCGGAGTCGAGGAACGAAGACGAACGGGCAGACGTTTAGCACAAAGGAGGACAGTTATGTTTGATTTCACTGAAGAAGAACTGAACCGCTATTCGCGCCATATCCTCTTGCAGGACGTGGGTGTGGAGGGTCAGGAACGAATCCGCGAGGGCAAGGTGCTCGTGATTGGTGCTGGTGGCCTGGGTGCGCCTGTGGCGATGTATCTGGCTGCGGCTGGTGTGGGCACCATCGGCATTGTGGATGGCGACGTGGTGGATTTGAGCAACTTGCAGCGGCAGATTATCCACACCACTCCTGATGTGGACAAGTGGAAGGTGGAGTCGGCGAAGGAGACCATCAACGCCATCAACCCCCACGTGAAGGTGGAGACTTACCGTGAGTTTCTGATGGCGGACAATGCGCTCGACATCGTGAAGGAGTATGACTTTGTGGTGGATGGAACGGACAACTTTCCCGTGAAGTTCCTCATCAACGATGCCTGTGTGATGGCTGGCAAGCCGTTCAGTCACGGTGGCATCCTCCGCTTCGAGGGACAGACTTTCACGCATGTGCCTGGCACGGCTTGCTATCGGTGTATGTTCAAGACTCCGCCGCCACCAGGGGCGGTGCCCACGTGCAGTCAGGCTGGAGTGTTGGGAGCCATCGCGGGTATGCTTGGCACGATTCAGGCAGCTGAGACGCTGAAGTATCTGACAGGTGTGGGCGAACTGCTGACGAACAAACTGCTCACCTTCAACGCCAAGACGATGGACTTCCGCAAGATCAACGTGAAGAAGACCGACAAGTGCCCCATCTGCGGCACGAACCCTACTGTTACAGAACTCATTGACTACGAACAGGCAGCTTGCGACTTGCATCAATAAAAAGAACATGGCAGAACAAAAGAAACTATCTCTTATCGCTTTTTCGGGCGACTTCGACAAGCTGACGGCGGTCTTCACGCTGGCGACAGGTGCGGCGGCTGTGGGCTACGAGGTAAATGTCTTCTTCACTTTCTGGGGCTTGGACGCTATCAAGCAGAAACGTGGAAGGAGTTTCACGGGTGGCAACTGGCTCACCAAACTCTTCGGCTTTATGATGGGTGGACTGAGTGTGGCTCCCAACAGCCGCTTTAACTTCGGTGGCATTGGCCCTAAGATTTTCCGCTACCTGATGCGTAAGAACAACGTGGCGACACTCGAAGAACTGGTGGATGCCGCTAACGCGCTGGGCGTGAACCTCTACGCTTGCGAGATGGCGATGCACGTGCTCGGCCTGGAGAAGAAGGACTTTATCCACGAAGTGAAGGATGTGCTCGGTGTAGCAACTTTCCTGAACATCAGCGAGGGAGGACAAACATTGTTTATTTAAAATAGAAAAGATTATGGCAACACATACACTTGACATCACGAAGGAGCATTGCCCCATGACCTTCGTAAAGACGAAACTCAAATTGGCACAGATAGCCGCTGGCGACACGCTCGAAGTGCTCTTGACAGAGGGGGAACCTTTGGAGAATGTGCCCCGTTCGGCCAAGGAACAGGGCTATAACGTCCTCTCCGTAGAACACGTGGAGGGTAATGTTCACAAAGTAACGATAAAGAAGTAGCGCTACGCTAAATGATAAATGACAAATGATAAATGATAAAGGATAAATGACAAATGATAAAGGATCAATGAGCGTCTCTATCACTGAATCGGCTTATCAGTCTGTCCTTGCTCAAGCCCAAAAGGATGCCCCGAAGGAATCGTGCGGCTATCTGCTGGGGACGGACAAGGAGACGGCCACGGAGAACTATCCGATGACGAACATCGACCACTCGGAGGAACACTTCAGTTTCGACCCGAAGGAGCAGTTCTCGGCTATCAAGTATGCACGTCAGAAGGGTTTGAAGATAGTGGGCAACTGGCACAGCCATCCCGCCTCGCCGTCTCGTCCGTCGGAGGAGGACAAGCGTTTGGCGTTTGACCCCAACATCCTCTACTTCATCCTCTCGTTGGCAGGGGAGAAACCTGTGCTTAACGCCTTCCGCATCGTGGAGGGAAAAGTGACGGAGAAGGTGGCGCTACGCTAAAGGATAAATGACAAATGATAAATGATAAATAATTTAAAAACTTAAACACAACATGGCAGACAACAACATTCAGCGCAGTATCACGACTGCAACGGCTCGCAAACTGGCGAACACCACCAAGACAGCCCCTCAGATGGGTAGTATCACACCGAGACTTCTTCTCAAACTTCTTCCTTGGACACAGGTGGAGAGTGGCACTTATCGTGTGAACCGCACGAAGGTGGAACTGAAGAAGGCTGAACGCATTGAGATTCAGTATTTCGACGGTGTGCCGAGTTTCACGGCGAAGAACCTCCGTGCCATTCCGCTCTTCCAGAACATCAAGCAGGAGATTGTGGCAAGGTTGGCTCGTAACTTCGTGCCTGTGGAGGTGGCTCGTGGCAAGAATCTTGTCACTCAGGGAAAGGACAAACAGAAGTTTTTCATTGTGGCTAACGGACAGGCTGAGGTCATCAGCACGGGTACTCATGGCGAGGAACTCCGCATTGCGCTCTTGGGCGGTGGGGAGTATTTCGGCGAGGCAGACTTGCTGAGTGCGGCAGACTCGACGGTGAGTGTGCGTGCCGTGACTGACTCGGTGTTTCTGGCTTTGGAGACGCCTGTCTTGGAGTCGCTCATCGAGGAGATTCCAGACTTCCGCGAGCAGTTCAACAAGGCGGTGGATGAGCACTTGCGTCTGAAGGCTACCGTGAACGACCACGGCGAGAAGCACATTGACCTCGTGAGCGGTCACGAAGAGGATAACATCATCCCGGAAACTTACATCGACTATGAGGAGAATCCTACGGAGTACTCGCTCAACACCTTGCAGACCGTGGTGCGTGTACACACCCGTGTGAGCGACCTCTACAATGCTCCTTACAACCAGTTGGAACAGCAGTTGCGCCTCTCCATCGAGAGTATCAAGGAGCGTCAGGAGTGGGAACTTATCAACAACAAGAAGTTCGGACTTTTGGCACAGGCTGCTCCTGGCTACAAAATCAGTACGCGCTATGGTTCGCCTACGCCTGACGACCTCGACGAGTTGCTGTCGCTGGTGTGGAAAGAGCCTGCTTTCTTCATCGCCAATCCGCGTGCCATCGCCGCTTTCGAGCGCGAATGTACGTGGCGCGGTGTGCCTCCTGTGTCCATCGACCTCTTTGGCACGAAAGTCATCACGTGGCGTGGTGTGCCCATCATCCCGTCGGACAAGGTGGAGATTAAGGGACAGTATCTGACCAACCGTGGTGTGGGTACTACTGAGATAATTCTTGTGCGTGTGGGCGAGAAGGAGCAGGGCGTGGTAGGTCTGCATCAGGCTGGCATCCCTGGCGAAATCGCTCCAAGTCTCTCGGCTCGCCTCATGGGTCTTGATCAGTATGGCGTGGCCAGCTATCTGCTCACCAAGTATTTTAGCCTCGCCTCTCTCACCGACGATGCGATTGCCGTCCTTGAGAATGTGGAGGTAGGTTATTACCATGACTATCAGCACAGAAACAAAATTGAGAAGTAAATGTATCTGAACGAATTAGATAATTTCCATTTTGACTTGCCCGATAGGGGAAGTGTGCCACAGGTGGCTGTGGGGTCTGAGGCTCTCGATGGGTTGGACTTGTCGTCGTTGCCCATCCCGGCCACTTCCCTCGCGGGAACAGGGGGCACTCCTCAAATCGGGAGTCTGAGTCCAGCCGACGAGGCACTCTTCAGAGGGGTCGTCGCTAAGTACTTTTCGGAGGAGGCACAGAGTGTCTCGTCGGGAGGTGCTGACGATGTGCCGTCTAAGAGGAAAAACTGTTTGCTCAAAGACAATGGCTTCGGCATCGGCATCCCAGAAACGGACATCGTGCGGAATCTCCACTATGACGAGGCTGACACGGTGAACACCGACGAGATTCGCAAGCAGTTCCCCATTCTCCACCAGAAGGTGAATGGTCACGACCTTGTGTGGTTCGACAATGGTGCCACCACGCAGAAGCCCCTACGGGTCATTGATGGAGTGAGCGAGTTCTACAAGCATGACTACTCTAACATCCACCGTGGCGCACACACCCTTGCGGCTCGCAGCACCGACCAATACGAAGGGGCACGCGAGAAGGTGGCACGTTTCATCAATGCCCCGGCTAAGGAGAACATCCTCTTTGTGCGTGGCACGACCGAGGGCATCAACCTTGTGGCACAGACTTTTGGACGTAAGTTTTTGGAAGAGGGCGACAATGTGATAGTCTCTACGCTTGACCACCACGCGAACATCGTTCCTTGGCAGCAAATCAGCAAAGAACGTAAGGCAGAACTCCGTGCCATCCCTATTGACAAGAATGGTGACCTCATCCTTGGCGAACTGGAACGTCTTATTACACCGCGCACCAAGTTCGTCAGTGTGGGACACGTGAACAACACCTTCGGCACCATCAATGATGTGGCAAGCATCATCCGCACTGCCCATGCCCACGGTATTCCCGTACTCATCGACGGTGCACAATCTATTGCCCATACGAAGGTGGATGTGCAGCAACTTGACGCAGATTTCTTTGTCTTCTCTGGCCACAAGATTTACGGGCCTTCGGGCATCGGTGTGGTGTATGGAAAGAAGGAGTGGTTGGAGCAGTTGCCACCATGGCAGGGAGGTGGCAACATGATTAAGGATGTGACGCTGGAACGTACCGAGTTTAACGTGCCTCCCATGCGCTTTGAGGCTGGCACACCAAACATTGCCGATGCCATCGGATTGGGCTATGCACTCGACTTCGTGCAGAGCGTGGGCATCCACAACATCGAACGGCATGAGCACGAACTGACGGAGTATGCCCGTCAGCAAATCGGGCGCATCCCTGGCATCACCATCTTGGGCAATCCCAAGAAACGGGTCAGCGTCATCTCGCTTGACATCCCAGGCATTCCTGCTCCCCAAGTGGGACAGCTGCTCGACAAGGAGGGCATCGCCGTCCGTGCTGGACACCATTGTGCCCAACCCGCTCTTCGTGCCCTTGGCTACGAAATGTCTGTGCGCCCCACCTTTGCAGTGTATAACACCAAGGAAGAGGTTGACCGTCTGGTCATTGCGCTGGAACGTATTGTGGCGGATGGGCAACCACGATAATCTTTTTACGCAAGACTTCTAAAGAATAGATGAAGTTTTTTGTCCGCCCCACAGCTATCTGCGAAGATGGTGTGGGGCTTTTTTCGTTGTATAGATAAGTGCTGTGGGTGGCTCCTACGAGAGTCCTTCGATGAGTCCGTTTACGATGGTGATGCGTTCGGCCTGTGGTGACTTGGCCAGTCCTGGCATCCGCATGATGTCGCCAGCGATGGCCACTATCATCTCGGCACCGGTGTTGATGACGAAGTCGCGAATGTTGATGCTGAAGTCGGTGGGACAACCGTAAAGGGTCTTGTCGGATGAGAAAGAGAATTGAGTCTTGGCAATGCAGACGGGGTAGTGTTCGAGACCGAGCCGCTGGATGCGGAGAAGCATCTTGTCGGCTGCCTTGCTGTAGGTGACGCTGGAGGCTCCGTAGATGTTCTTGCACACCTTCTCTATTTTCATCTTGATAGGGTCGGTGTCCTCGTAGGCGTAAGTGAGGGGTGCAGAGGGGTGCTGCTTGATGGCGTCGATGACGGTCTGGGCAAGTTCCTTGGCACCTTCACCTCCCTGAAGGAAGGCATCGTTGACAGCGAAACCAACGTCGATGCTCTCGCAGTGCTGGCGCAGAAGGGTGATTTCTTCGGGCGTGTCGGTGGCGTGGTGGTTGAAGGCTACGACAACGTTTTGGCCGAAGCTTCGCAGATTGTGGATGTGGCGGTCGAGGTTCTTGCAGCCTTCGATGAGTCCCACGGGATTAGGTTCATTGATGCGGTCGAGGGCTACACCGCCGTGCATTTTGAGTCCTTGGGTGGTGACAACTATGACGGTGAGTTTGGGCTGGAGACCGCTCTTGCGGCACTTGATGTCGAAGAACTTCTCGGCTCCGAGGTCGGCTCCGAAACCTGCTTCGGTGACTACGTAGTCGGCAAAGGTCATGGCCATGCGTGTGGCGTTGATGGTGTTGCAGCCGTGGGCGATATTGGCAAAAGGCCCGCCATGTACGAAAGCAGGGGTCTGTTCGGTGGTCTGCACGAGGTTGGGCTTGATGGCATCCATGAGCAGCACGGTGATGGCACCGCCCACGCCCATGTCGCTGACGCGGAAGGGGGTGTCGTCAATCTTGATGCCGAGGAGGATGTTGTCGATGCGTCGGCGCAGGTCGTCGAGGTCGGTCGCGAGGCAGAGGATGGCCATAATTTCGGAGGCAGGCGTAATGTCGAAGCCGCTTTCGGCAGGGATGCCGTCGGTCTTGGCTCCGAGACCCGTAATGATGTGGCGCAGGGAGCGGTCGTTGATGTCGAGCACTCGCTTCCAGAGCACCTCCTTGAGGGCAAAGCCTTCATCATGGTGCAGGAAGATGTAGTTGTCGAGCAGGGCGGATATCATGTTGTGGGCCGTAGTGACGGCGTGGATGTCGCCCGTGAAGTGGAGATTGATTTTCTCCATCGGCAACACTTGTGCGTAGCCGCCTCCAGCCGCACCGCCCTTCACGCCGAAGCAGGGACCCAAGGAGGGTTCGCGTAAGGCACAGACGGCTTTCTTGCCCAGTTTGTTGAGGCCGAGTGCAAGGCTGATACTGACGGTAGTCTTGCCGATACCCGCTTTGGTAGGGGTGATGGCAGTGACGAGGATGAGGTTGCTCTGTGCCACCTTCTTTTCGTCGATAAGGTGAACGGGCACTTTGGCGATATGCTTGCCGTAGTTTTCCAGTTCTTCTACTGGGATGTTGATACTTTCTGCAATAGCTTCAATGGGTTGAAGCTTGCATTCGCGCGCTATTTCGATGTCTGTTTTCATATAGTTTCGGTAGTGATTTTTGCAAAAACGGTACAAAGGTACGATTAAGTGATTACAATACAAAGGAAAAAAAAGATTTTTTGTTTTTATTGTTGAACGTGAATGCCTAAGGCGAAGCCAGAGGTACAAAAAAGGCGCAAAGCTGAAAAGCCTTGCGCCGATTATTAGGGTTTTGGGTTTTATGAATAGTTTTTTACTTCACGAGAACTTTTTGACCGTTCTTGATGACGATGCCTTTGTAGCTGCTGTCAACACGCTGACCTGCAATGTTGTAGATGGCGTTGTCGGCTGGAGCGTTTTCGTTGAGGGTCGCAATGCCAGTCGTTGGATCCCATGCTGTGTCGTTCACTGCATCGATGGTGAGTGTGAAGTTGTCGGCAGAGAACCACAAGCCTGTGTAAGCCTCTTCTTCAGTCTTGTTGAGGAATACGTAGTCGCAAGTGACACCCACCACAAGGATGTTGTTCTTCACCTCGAAGGAAGTAACTGCGTTGTTGAACCAACCACGGCCAATACCACTGTTAGCCTCTACGATGCCGATGAGCACTTCCTGCTCTTCTGTCGGAACGAAGCTGTCAGCCTTCAGGTCTTCAATCTGATCCTGGATAGGATAGAGCGCACCGTCGATAGTCTTAGCTGGCTCGATGGCTACACCGTCAGCGATGAGGGTATTGATGGCGTTCACCCAAAGTTCACCGTAAGCATCTGCTGCTGTGCTGATGGAGTCGCCGCCAGCTTCTGCCTGGAGAGAGTGGTCGATGTACTGAGTGAGGTTGGTAGTTACGTTCACAGCTTCAGCGAGTTTCGTGGTAGCTGTTGGGTCGAGTGTGAGTGCCTCTGTCTCGCCTTCACCGGTGATGATAGGCTCCTTGTCAGAGAGGAAAAGGTAACAACCTGTGCCAGGAGCACGCATGATGTTCTTCACAGTGTAAGTACCGTTTGGCACACTGAGCACCTGATAGTAAGTGGCACGGAGACCGCCTGCACCATTGTAAGTGTCGATGTAGTAGCCATTGCCACCGTCGAACTGCTGTCCGCTCTTGGCACCACTACCGTCGCCGACAATCTTCTTGATGGTCCAACCCTTGGCGTTGGAGTCGTCAATAGTTGGGTTCTTGATGAATGCAGTCACGTCGGCACCTGCTGCGATTTGGATGTCAGCCACATCGGCTACACGGATGGCCTCATTGAGTGCGTCAACCTGCTCGGCGAGGAAGTCGGTGTCGTCGGTGTACTTGGTGAGTTTGGAAATGACAGAAGCAATGGTTCCGTCGATGACAGCCTTACTCTTTTCAGACGTAGCTTCTTCCTTCTTTATCTCGGCGTTTTCGAGTGCTGGAATGAGGGTGTCGCGATAGTAGCGGAGAATTGCAGTGATGGCTGGAGTCTCTGTGTAGGTGGCAGTAGCAGAGCCGAGGTAGTCGGTTGTGTACTGAACTGGCACCTTGGCCAGAGCCTGTGCGTTGGCTGAATAGGCACCTTCGATATTTTCCTGGAGGTCTCTGTAAGAACCAGTAATCACACCTTCGTATTCCTTCTCGGAAGCGTCGGCAATGGCGATGGCAGCGTCGAGTGAGTCGAGGTCGTTGATGGCCTTGGCAGCTGCGATAGCCTCAAGTACAGTAACCTTGTCGCCAGCGAGGTGGAGGGCGTTAGCCTTCTCTTCTGCATTCACGAACTTAGCGTTGATGGCATTGGCGATGTCAGCGTCTGTAGCTGGGCCATAGTACATCAGGCGGAAGTTGGTTACACAGAACCAGCCTGTCTGGTTGGTAGAGCCGTCGAGAGCGGAACCGCTGGCACCAATGGTCAGTTTGCCGTCGTGAACGAGCACCTTTTCGGTGGTCAGATAAGTCCAAGGATTGTCCATGCCGCTGTCCCAGTTGCCTTCAGTGAGTGATGGAGATATGCCATCTTGCAACTTGCTCTTGGCGAAGACATGCTGGTTGCTTACGTAGTCAGGTTGAGTAACCATCTCGGCACTAACGGTGTAGAAGCCGTTGGGAAGGTCAACAAGGTCTTGAGCCACAGCTACGTCTTGGCTATTGGTACGCCAAGCGTTCCAGCAAACGCGACCTTGTGTGTAGTTCAGACGCTGGTCGCCGTCGGTGGTACCGGCAATGTACCAACCTTCGTTGCTGCCGTCCTCTGGAGCAGAACCTACGGTGTAGTCAGCCTCGTTGGGGTAAGAAACAGAAAGGATAGTGCCATCCTCATTGAACACGATTGTTGGATTGGCAGCTGTCTTCGTGAAGTAAGGAGTAGCCACGAGGAAGGTGTAGTCAGCTGGATTGTCAAGCGTTGCCTCCTGCGACATATAGTAGTTGTGGATGGCCTTCTGCATCTGCTCTACGTAACCTGCAAACTCGTTAACCTTTGCCTCGCTGATGGCAGCAGCAATATCATCCACAGACTTCTCGAAGTTGTCGAAGCCCGGGTAAGGATTCTCGGTGTCCTTAATTTGCTCTGCTGTCAGGGCCAAAGCCTCGTATGCCTCAATGGTGGGCTTCAATGCCTCAACCCTTGCTCTGAAGTCCTTGAGCTCTTGAAGCTTAGCGGTCAGTTCTTCTTCGGTAGAAGCATCTTCAGCAGAAAGAATCATGTCGGAGATGTCTTCGGAAAGACCGGGGTAGTTAGCAATCAGGTCGTCGCCTTGCAGCTCTTCGAGCACTTCCACTTCGTCGTTGATGTCGGCACGGAGCAACTCTTCCACATCTGCCTCACCAATCTTGTAGAGCTTGATGCCGTCGATGCAGAGGAAGGGGTTGGAACCAGAACCACCAGAAGACTTGAAACCGAATTCCATAGAAAATTCTGCAGTCGGAGTGAACTCGATGGTGTGAAGCGTCCACTCTGTGTCGTTGAAGCCTGTCTCATCCTTGAACTCATCTTTGCGGCACACCACTCTCGAAAGGTTCTCTCCATTGGAGGCTCCCGAATTGATGTTGATGGCCCAATACTCCAAACGATACTGTGCACAAGGAAGTTTTACGGTCTGCTTGTAAGTGGCAGCACCGCCCCAACCTGCACGGAGGTAGATGAAGGCTTTGTTGTCGTCGCCATTGTCAGCTGCTGGTTTAGATGGCACTTCAAGATAGGTGGTACCATCGTCGGCGATAGGAATAGCCTGTGGACTCAAGTCGTAGGGGATGGCTCCGAAGTACACCCACTCTGGGGCATCATTACCGAATGGGAAATACGATTTCCCTGTGTAGGACGCATCTCCAGCTGTCCAGCCCTTGATCTGGCCGAAGAAACCGTTCACGGCTTCGTCCTTGCGACCATCGGGACGTGACTGACCGCTGGTGGTCTTGGTGTGGGCATACACAGTACTATCGGCAGCGAACCAAGCTTGGCTTCGGTCACTGAGCGATTTGTCCTTGTTGATAATCTCCTTCCAAGACCCATCGGGCTGGAATGTCAAGTCTTCGTCGAAGCCTGGATTGGCGATATAATTCGTCACATCCTCTTCCTGTGCGAAGACACTGCTGGCTCCCAGCAACATGGCTGAAAGCGCAAGAGTAAAGATTTTCTTCATAAAGTTAGATCAGTTAAAAAATTAAAAAAATAAAGTTAGTTGTATGTTCGGTTTCGTGTGTTTCTCCTTTTTCCTTCACATGGGAATGGCTGGGAAAAGGGGATAGACTCTTGGTCTTTCGTATGCAAAGGAACGAAAAAAGGGCGAAACTCCCAAAAAGTTTCGCCCTTTTTTATTAAATAATGTATGTTTTTTTTGGAAAAAGTTTATTTCATCAGTTTCAGAGTGCCTTTTTTGCCCGTTTCACTCTTGATGTGGAGCAGATAAAGACCTTTCGGGAATGCAGTTTGTGCAAACGAAGACTTGACGCTGCCCATGGGACAAGTGAATGTGCCGAGGGTCGTACCATTGAGGCTGACCACCTCTACAGAAACGGTCTCGCTGGCATCGATGTTGTCAATGCTGGTAAGGTACTGGGCATACTTTTCTGCGTTAAATCGTACGAAGAGAAGACCTTCGGCAATGCGGCTCGTGTCCCAATCGCAATAGTACAGCTCTGGCAACTCAAAGTTGAGGTCACCTGTGAGGTTGACGCTCTTGGCATCAGTCCATACGAAGAAAGAGTCTGGCATGGCCTCGTCTTTCGTTGGCTCGTAGCTGTCGTAAAGGAATGGGGCAATGGTGGTACCAGCTGTCAATTTCAGTGTACCGATATTGGTCAAGTAAGAATTTCCAACAGCTGTAGCCGTAGCACTTCGGCGTAAACCGATAATCAGCTTAGATTGGGCACCGAACGTAACATTTTTCCCATCGAAATCAAGGGTTCCTGTCACGGCTGTTGCATTTGTGCCAGGCTGAATGGTTCCGTTGATGGTGAAGGAGCTATTAGTGAGTGGAGTGTTGGCTTTGGTGACACCTGTAAAGAGCGCACCTGCGGCCACTGTGAGTGTGCCCTTTCCGACCAATCCTCCCGAGTTGATGTGCAGTTCACCTTCATTCACTTTCACCGCACCTGTGTTGTCCCAGACACCAGTCACTGTCATCTTACCTGCACCCACCTTGGTAAAGTTGTCGGCACTGGTCACAACTCCGTCGAACTTGAAGTTCCCTTCATCGCCTACTTGCCATGTGTTGGCGGCAGAACCTCCATTGTTGCTGAACGAGCTGTAGCCTCCGAGAGAACCAGAACCCGTTAATTCTCCGATTTTGAAGGTCTTGCCAGAGTTTTGTACATAGACACCCGACGGGATGTTGAACTTACCGTTCTGTGGCCCCTTGTTGGTGTCAAGGGTGAAACGTCCGTCGGTGGCAATGGTTGCACCAGGCACGATGGTTCCTGTGAAGGTCGAGAGGTCGAGCTGGAGTGGAGTACGGGTGGCCACCCAGTTGCTACCCTTTTCTGCTGCACAGTAGATGGTCAAATCTCCCTCACCTGTAATCTTGTTCGTGTAGGTGGCACGGTTCGCCGTTGTCCAAGCACCTTTCTTACCCTTCGGCACTGTCAGCGTGTTGTTGGTTCCGACATTGTCCACCAATGCTCCTCCTTGGAACTCTACGGTCTTCGCTGCAATGCCTGTCAGGTTCTGCACCGTACCTCCTGCAATGATCATCTTTGTGAGGTTCGTTCCTGATACGTATGTCTTTAGCCATCCCGTACCCTTCTTCGTCAGGAGTGTGCCTTGGAAAGCCTTGTTTTGGTTGAAGTCAGCTGAATTATTGATGACACCTCCCTCTTCACTTTGGAATCGGATGGGAGACCCGTTCGTTACTGTTGCGGTGGTCTGTAGAGTGGCTCCGTTTTCGATGATGAACTTTGTGGACACCGCTGTCACGGCACCCAGATTTCCCGTCGCCTTGCTCTCGTTGGCGAGTGCGGCCACCTTCACCGTACCTCCTCTCAGATAGTTACCCCCTGTGTAAGAGTTCTCCGTGGAGATAGTCAGCGTTCCCTTTCCCTCCTTTACTAAAGAACCCGACGTGATGGTTCCCGTGCCAGAGAAGGTGTAGTTCTTAGTGGAGTTGACCCTGATGGTGTCGGGAGACAGTTCCTCCGAGATGTTCACTGTCAGCTTGCTACCATTGTCATCGAAGTTTACGATGTCGCCCTTTACGAAGATGTCAGCCTCACGACTCTCATCTCCAGCGAGATAAAAATTCTCCGTGTTGGCAAAGTCCCATGATGACGACGTCGCTCCTGTCCAAACTATCTCCGAAGCGCCACGCACAGAGCCGATGGTGAGGACAAGGCGGTTCTGATCGTCGATGGAGAGTCCTGCCTTATGGTCGGTGATGCCTTCAATTTTGACGCTGGCCAGCGAGCCCACTAACGAGTCCACCCGACCGATGATGTAGTCGCCAGGCTCCAGGGCTGTGGCACCTTCGGCGAAATGCTCCTTCACTTCGATGACAGGTTGAAGATACTTGGGCCCGAAATCTTGCCAGATTGAGGAAGTCTTGGTCTCAATACGGAGTGTCTTAGTATTGACTTGGTCTGCCTTCAGTCCGTCGGAATAGAGGTCGAGCACCAGCCGTGAACCGAAGCCCATGAAGTAAGTTGAGTCAACCGTGATGTTGCCCATCGAATTCTCGCCGCCAGGGCGCATGATGGAGGCATAGTCGGCCTTGATGCTTTTGAACTCGCCTCCGTTGGAATTCAGCTCAGCAAAGCGGTTCAGCCACAGTGGCGACTCCTTCAATGTACCATCGAAACAGAGTGTTCCTGCCCAAACGTCTGTCTCACCCGTGTAAGTCATGTCCACCTTGGGCAGTTTCAGAATACCGTCGCCCTGCTTTACCAGTCGGGTGCTTCCAGTTAGTGTGCCGCCGCTTACCTCACAAGTGAAATATGCGTAGGTCGGCTTTGGCTTGTTCGATACATTGTTGCCAGCGTTTCCTTGTACCCACGACGGCACGTTAAACGTCACCATGTAGGGGCTTGCCCCATCTGTGATGGACACCTTTGTGTCGTTGGTCTCACATACAATAAGGTGCTCTCCCGTGGTGCTGATGGTGCCACCGTTGGCCACCTCCGTGCGTCCTGTCATCGTGTAGGGTGGTGGAGCCACCGTGATGCCTTCCAGTTCACCGAGGAAATAGCTCTTGTGAGGAGGCTGGTTGTAGCCCATACTCTGCCACACCATGGCGTTGCGGTACTGATGGTCGTGCCAAAGGGTGGGGATGCGGTACTTTGTCGGAATGTTTGTCGTATATACCAGAATGGCCGTATTGTCTGCTTTGCGCATCACCAATTCTTCACGCCAGTCGCCGAAGATATCAGCAATCGCTCCGGGGTTGTTCTTCGACCAGTTGTTGCATTTCGAGTCGGGGAAGTTCCATCTGCCACCACCAGCTTCCGCTGGCTTATAAATAGCACCATAACCCTCCGTACCAGGACTGTCAAAATACTCGTCCAGCAGGTCACCGTCCCAGTAGATGCGCTGATTAAGGTCGCCCCAGCTGATGAACCCGTCACCACCTAACGATCCGATTTCCTTGTCTGCCACAGTGCTTATCCATCCGGTCGAAACACTTCTGCCCACAGAGCCTGGATATGTGTTCGTGAAGTTCGCGCACAGTGCTCGCCCGTCGTCGCCCGTTGCCTTGATGCGGTAGTACATCTCCGACGTTACTGCATTGCGGTAGTTCATGGCGGGCTGACTCTCGTTGCAGGCAAACTGCTCCTCATATTTGCGGTAGGGATCGAGGTCGGCACAGTGCTGGGCATCCCCATGTCCGAAACCTGTGGTCGAAAGTCCCATCCCATTATCGTCGATGACCATCGAGCCGAAGATGATTTCATCGCGGCCATCCCAGTCCACGTCGCCGATGGCAAAGTTGTGGTAGCCGTTGCCAAACCAAGGGCTGCCTCCCACCGTGTTCTCCCAATACCAACGTCGCGTCAGCTGATGTGTGGCAGGGTCAACATCGTAGGCAGCGAATTTGTGCATCGTGTAGCATCCACGACCGAGGAAGATGCTTGCCTTCCGTCCGTCGAGGAAGGGCGCACCAAAGTAATGTTTCGTTGAACGGTGACCCACAATGCCCGAACCCCAATCTGAGTCCTGCCCACGGGCAATCGGGTACGTCATGTAGTGCGGATGGCCAGCGGGACCAATGTCGTAAGGTTTGCCCGTTGCCCCTTCTAAGTACAGCAGATACTCGTTCCCCGACGAAGTGTATTCGATACCGTTCCAACGGGTATCCACTGAGGCTGAACCAATTAGTTCCGATGTTCCGTCAGCGTAGTGAATGTAAGCATTGTCTTGGATACGGAGCAACACCTCTGCTTTACCGTCACCGTCCCAATCGTAGCAGACACAATCCCATTGCTCATCTGCCCCCGACAACATATTGGGGCCGAGGTCAATCCACCACAGGCGTTTGCCCTTGCGGTTGTAGCAGTCCAACACGTTGAAACAGTTTTTTTGCGACACATCGGCAGCCACGCTGCACGGACGCTTCACGATAAATTCCGTCACGCCGTCACCATCGAGATCGCCCAACGAGATATCATTCAGCGTATAATTGGCCGTCACGTCCTTTCCGTCACGTCCTGTGATTTTTTGTACGGGAATGGTCAGCATACCGTTGTTCCATCGGGTCACGGCTGCACACTTTTCCTGTTCCACGCCACGCACTACGGCTGCCACCTCATATTTGCTGGAGGCAGTGCCCGAACTATGGCTGTAGTTGGACACATTCAGATTCTCTGCAATCTTCGTGCCGTTACAATAGAGATTGTAGGTCACATCGTAGTACTCTTCGCCGAACACACGCCAGCTTACGAGGTTTCCGCCGTTAGAGCCAGGAATGGCCACGAGGCCACGGTCAATCTTGTCGGTCGTGCGTTGTGCGAAGCCCATGGAGGCAACCATCGCGAGGACAAGGGTCAAAATGGATTTCTTCATCATTGTTGTAGATAGATTAGTTAGTGTTATAGTGTTATGTTGTTGTCAGTAAAGGCTGAAAAACGGGGCAAAGGTACGATTAAGTGAGTACAATACAAAGAAAAAAAGAGATTTTTTTGCTTTTATTGTCGAACGTGAGTACCTAAGGCGAAGCCAAAGTTACAAAAAAATATTTATTTAGCCACCATTTCCAGCAAATCTTCACCTGTCAGCTTGTAGCTGGTGTCCGTTCCTGCTAAAATGTTGTCCGCCAGATGACGTTTCGTTTGGTGCAGACGGATAATCTTCTCCTCGATGGTGTTCTTGCTGACGAGGTGATAGACGGTGACGGCTTGGTGCTGACCGATGCGGTGGGCACGGTCGGTGGCTTGTTGCTCGATGGCAGGGTTCCACCACGGGTCGAGCAGGAACACGTAGTTGGCTCCCGTGAGGTTGAGCCCCAACCCACCAGCTTTCAGACTGATGAGGAACAGGGGATTTTCTCCTTTCTGGAAGGCTTCCACCATTTCTGTGCGTTTCTTTACGGGGGTACTTCCGTCGATATAGAAATACTTCATGCCGAGACGGTCGAGTTCACGCCGCACGAGGTCGAAGAAACTGACGAACTGGCTGAACACCAAGGCGCGGTTGCCTCCCTCGATGACTCCTTGGAGAAGTTCTGCCAGTGCCGTGATTTTGGAACATTCGCCCGTCCATTTTGGTTCAATCAGCTGTGCGCTGCAGGCGGCCTGCCGAAGTCGGGTTATTTCGGCCAGCACGTGCATATCTGCTTCGCCTCCAGAGGCTTGGAGCATCCGTTCAGCGCGAATGCGTATGCTTTCGTAGATAGCCAATTCGTCGCGGCTGAGTTCGACGCTATGGTAAATTTCGGTCTTCTCGGGCAGTTCGCGGAGCACAGCTTGTTTGGTGCGGCGGAGCATGAAGGGATGCACGATGTGTTCCAGTTGTTCTTGTTTCTCCTTGTCGTGGAAACCTTCAATGGGAATGATGAATTTTTGGGAGAAGTGTTCGTATCCGCCAAGTAGTCCAGGGTTGACGAACTGGAAGAGGCTCCAGAGTTCTCCGAGGTGATTTTGTACGGGTGTACCTGTCAGCATCACTCGGTTGGTGGCCTGTATCTTCATAGCAGCGGCACTGGTCTTGGCACCACGGTTCTTGATGATATGGGCTTCGTCGAGACAGGCAACGTTCCACTGCTTTTGGGTGATGTCGTCCTGTATGCTGAGAAGGATGCCGTAGGTGGTGACGACAACATCGCCCGCCTTGGCTTCGTGGAGGGTTTGATGACGGTTGGTGGAAGTGTTGAGCATCAGCACGTTGAGGGTTGGGGCAAAGCGTTCCAACTCAGTCTTCCAGTTGGGAGCGACGGAGGCCGGTGCAACAACCAGTGAGGGACCTTCGTCTTTCTTGAGAAGGAGGAATGCGATGGTCTGTATGGTCTTGCCGAGTCCCATGTCGTCGGCCAGCAAAGCACCTGCCCCCCAGCTGTTGAGTCGGGCTATCCAGAGGTAGCCGTTTCGCTGGTAGGGACGAAGGGTGGCATTCAGTTCCTTGGGAACAGCAGGACTGTAGTTGGAACCATCGATGATACGCTGGCGTATGTCGGAGAGTTTCTCGTCGAGTTGTAGTTCAATATCGCCATGCAGGATGTCTTCGCCCATCAGTGCTGCGCTGAAGGGTGATATTTTTATTTTGCCCCGTTCGCGGTTGGCGATGGCATCGAGTGCTTGGAGCTGGTTCTTCAGTTTCTCGCTGAGTGCGAGAAATTCGCCATCGCCCATCTGTATGTATTTGCCCTTGCTCTTGCCCACCAGTTCGAGGAGCTGGCTGATGCTGATACGGGTGTGTTCGTCGATGTCGATGTCGCCTTCGATGTCGAACCATTGTCCTTTGGCCTTCACCACGCCGTTCCATGTAGCAGCACCTCGGGCAAGTCTTTTTATCCTAATGTTCTGTCCTTCTGGCCATTCTGCGTAGAATGTGTCGGGGTTCTCTTGAATGGTCTGCACCAGTTCGAGCAGAAATTCCGGAGGGTAAGTGTCGGTGTGCTGGTAGTCGTAGCCCATGCTTTGCCAGAAGGCACTGACCAGTTCCTGATTCGAACGTTCCAACGGTAGGTTGCGCTTCACCCTCATGCGTCCGTCTTTGTTTTCATCGATGATGATGTTGTCGCCCTCTGCTGGAGGGTAAGTGCGTCTGCCTCCTTGGAGGGGGCGTACAAATACTTCTACTTCCCAATTTCCACCGTTTTTGGGGCTAAGCCTGAAGCCGATGTTCCATTGCCCATCGACAAGGGGAAGAGTGCTGCCTCCTTCGATGAGGGATGAGTGCAGTTCGACTTTTCCGCCGATGGTGTTGAGGAGGTTGCGGAGGGTGTCTTTGGCTTCGAGGGGTAACGTGCCCAGCTGGAGGAGCTTGATGTAGTAATCGCGTATCTCGCTGGGGATGGTGATAAGGCTATAGTGGGTGGGGGAGTCTTCGACGATGATGAGTTCTTCCTTAGCTTGACTGATGGGGACGTTGGACTTAATCTGGAAGTGCGTCCCGTCATCTTCCACCATGAGGTAGGGCTTGTCGCGCTCCACCTTCACAAGTTCGTAGGGGGCGGACTGGCCTGTGTAGAGACGGCTCTCGTCCACCATCTCTTCTATTACGTCCTCCAATCGTAGTTCCCAGTGCTGGCTGTGGTTGAGACGTGCGAGGATGCGTCGGTCGGCATTGTTCATGCACTCCATGTCGCCCCGTCGATAGCGTGCGTCGCTCACCACTTTCCCACTGCCCCACCGTCCATTCTTCAACCGTGTCTGTTCTCTCACTTGAATGGCTGTGGAGGATGCCGAAAAACGCAGGTACATGAGCCGTGTGCTTTGTTCCTCCCCCTCGGTCTTGTTCTTCCCCGTGGCTTCGTTCATCAGGTCTTCCAGCACGGACTCCCATTCAGCCTTGTGGTAGATGGAAGTGAGGGCGGGGTGGGTGCCATAGAGATGCTGGAGCGTTTCCCGTTCGGCATCGTAGAGGGGAAGGTATTTGGACATTTCGTGGCGCAGCAGGGCTAAGTTTGGAATGCAGTGGTTCACGTCCATTCCCTTTGTTGAGTAGCCCAAATAGTTGGCCAGCAGAAATGCAAGGTGACGATACAGGACAGGGCGCTTGCCTTCCTCCACATCTTTGTACATTTCGTCAATCTTCTGTTTGTGAAACACTTTCCCCACGTTGCGGAAATCCTCCACCAGCAGCTTGGCTGGGAGTATG
Source organism: uncultured Bacteroidales bacterium (assembly GCA_902800305.1). Taxonomy (GTDB): domain Bacteria; phylum Bacteroidota; class Bacteroidia; order Bacteroidales; family Bacteroidaceae; genus Minthosoma. Next base: position 18,298 of record CADCDP010000018.1, on the reverse strand, counting down.
TCGTCCCACACCCTTGTCTCTACTTGACGGAGGAATGCCACGAGACGTTTCGTGCATTCGGCAGCAAGTTCGGCGTTGCTTTTCTTTTTCTCGTTGACGACGGCCATATAGGCTACCATTAGGTAGAAGGTGAGTAGTGGGTTGGCATAGACGTTGTGGAATCCGTTGTTTTGGCCTTCCCTCTTGAGCGACTGGATGAACCATTTGACGGCTTCTGCAGCATTCCCACTGTTGAGGTGACGAAGTGCGCCAAGGATGTAACCAGCGGAAATGTTGGCGTACATACCGTCTTGGGGCACTTGTCCCGATGCAATATAGTTGTATAGTTCAAATTCTGCAATGAGTTTGCAACGAATGGTTTCTGTGATGGAATGGTAATTCTTGATGACCGACATCAAGTATGTGGTGTCTGCCACGATGTCGTGGGTAATGAGGTAGGTCGTCGCACCTTCAAAGAAATAGACGAAAGTGTTGGGTGACAGATTTTCCAGCAAAGGACGAAACTTGGCATCCAGCATGATACTGTAGAAGAAATACGCTTGATCAATGCTGATGGAACTGGCATTGTCACATTGAGAGTACTGACTTTCAACTAATTGTCGAACGGAATGACGGATAAAAAGATAGGTGGCCGCTTGTAGTTGCCGACACTTTCCCAACGTAAGGAAAATGTCTTTACGGCATTCCAGCAGGTACCACAATACTGGTACGAAATCATCAATGTTGATTCCGTAGCGCATCTCTCCTGTGAACCAGTCCCGGTCGTCCTTAATCATTATCCCTGCGGCGAGCAGTTCTTCCAAAGCATCATTCCCATTAAACAAAGGGAAACAATAATGTTTCAGAATGTAGAAGTGCTCGCTATTTCGTTTCCCAGACCCTAATCCTATCCAGGCGTAGTAGCATAGTAACCTTTGGGCATCTTCACTCAGCTGAGTGTATTTGTCGAAAGTCATTCTTGTCGTGCATAAGTTAGTAAATCATGCAAAGGTACGAATAAGTGAGCACAATACAAAGGGAAAAAAGTTTTTTTTTTACTTTTATTGTCGAACGCAAGTACCTAAGGCGAAGCCAAAGGTACGAATAAGTGGAAGAAAAACAAAATTTATTCTGTTTTTTTCGAACACAATAGAACACAATAATAGATAATGAATGGTGCATCGCACCCCTTTTCACTTTTCTCTTTCACTTATTCCCTCCAAGACCGCTGGCTCGTTGAGTGTTATTTCATCCCCCGTGTACCAGTTAACAAGAACGCCGCTTACGTATTGATGCGTAAGCGGCGTGTATGAATGAGCATGAAAAGCTCTTCTGTGCAATAGTTGGTGGGTGGGATTACTTACGTGTCACGTAAGAACCATCGCGAGTATCGACCTCAATCATGTCGCCCTCGTTGATGAAGAGGGGCACACGAATCTCCACGCCTGTTTCGAGCGTAGCGGGCTTGGTGGCGTTGGTGGCAGTGTTGCCAGCAAAACCAGGTTCTGTATAAGTCACCTGAAGAACCACCTTTACGGGTGCTTCGGCTGTGAGGATGGTGCCTGTTGATTCATCAATGGAAGCCATCACCATCGTTTCGCCCTCCTTGAGGAAGTCGCCACCTGTAATGACATCCTTGGAAATGTTCACCTGCTCGTATGTGTCAGTGTTCATGAACACCAAGTCATTGCCCTCTTTGTAAAGGAACTGGAACTGCTGGTGCGACACCTGCACGTCGTCGAGTTTAGCCGATACAATCCATGTGCGCTCCAGCACACGTCCGTCCTCCACATTGCGGAGCTTTGTGCGCATCACTGTATTTCCCTTGCCTGGCTTTACGTGCAAGAAATCGATTACTACATAAATCTTGCCATCGTCAAGGCGGAGGCATACGTTTTTCTTAATGTCACCTGCTAAAATAGCCATAAAGTTTTTCTCTTTTTTTATTAATATTGTTTCTTTACTTGCTGAAATCGGGTGCAAAGGTACGTATTTTCATCAAAAAGGCAAAAAAAGTTTGTGTTTTTTGGCTTTTTCTTTTGTCGATTTCTTGAAAATCACTAATTTTGCAGTCGTTTTCCGCAAAATGCCACTACATTTTGTGTGGGAAGACGTGACGAGATGCTAAAAAAGATAATATTCATCATCATAAAATAAGAAGAAGAAAATGAAAAGAACATTCCAACCCCACAACAGAAAGAGGGTGAACAAGCACGGTTTCCGTCAGCGTATGCAGACTGCTAACGGTCGTCGTGTGTTGGCTGCCCGTCGTAAGAAAGGCCGTAAGTATCTCAGTGTATCGAGTGAACACCACGGTAAGTAAGTAAAAGCAGAAGGAAACTTCTGCTTTTTTTGATTCCCATAAGTGAAAAGCGAGAAAGTAAAAGTGAAAAGTGAAAAATTTGCTACCTCACTTGTAGGTCAACTGTTTGACATACTGTTGCGGTAGCATTTTGTTCTTTTTTCACTTTTACTTTTCCCTGCGGTAGCAAATTTTTCACTTTTCACTTTTACGTTTTCCCTTCTTTTCGTACCTTTGCACATCTTTTTTAATTAATGTACGCGTAAGGATGGCTCTAAAAACCTATTTTACAGGGAAGACAGGCTTGAAGTTTTGGGCGAACATCATTCTGATGGTGCTCGTTATTGTGGCTGTGCCTGTTGTGACATTTTATTTACTGGATGCGTTCACCCGTCATGGCGAAAAGATTGAGGTGCCGAGTGTGTTGGGCAAGTCGATTAGTGATGCAGAGGGAATGCTGATAGAACGTGACCTTGTGGCCGTGGTGGCAGACTCGGTGTATGACAAGAAGGCGGCTCCCGGTGCTGTGCTTGACCAATCACCCAAGCCTGGTTATGAGGTGAAAAGTGGACGAGTGATTTACCTGACCGTCAATTTTCAGGGGGCACCAATGACGCAATTGCCGGATGTGGTGGGGCATGGCTCGTTACGTGAGGCCATTTCCATGCTGGAATCATTGGGCTTTAGGCTGACTCCTCATGAACAGGTGATGGGACGTCCTCGCAATTTGGTGGTGGGCGTCAAGCAAGGTGGACGCGAAGTCCATGCGGGTCAGATGATTCCACGTGACCGTGAATTAACCATCTTGATAGGTGGCGGCGAAATTGACTCTACAATGATTGAGGAAGAGGAAGACTCTGTAGCCAATGACTTCGACATTGAATTATAAGCCGGAAGAGGAAGAGCTGGAAGAGGACGAGATGTCGCAGCTGTATGAGCACTATCGCTTCGTGGCCGACAAGAAGCAGGGGTTGCTCAGGGTAGATAAGTTCTTGATAGACCACTTGGCTGGCATGTCACGAAACCGTGTGCAGAAAGCAGCGGATGCTGGTTTCATTATGGCCAATGGTGTGCCTGTCAAGCGTTCGTACAAGGTGAAGCCTGACGATGTGATTCAGGTGATGCTTGACCGTCCGCACTACGAAAATAAAATCACACCCGAAGATATTCCGCTTGATATTGTCTATGAAGATGGAGACTTGATTGTGGTGAATAAACCCGCAGGGCTGGTGGTGCATCCTGGCTTCGGCAATTGGAATGGAACGTTGCTGAATGCGTTGGCTTGGCATCTGAAGGATATGCCGCAATATGACATCAACGACCCCGAAATAGGGTTGGTGCATCGTATAGACAAGGACACAAGTGGATTGCTCGTTATCGCTAAAACTGCTACGGCCAAGACGAGTTTAGGATTGCAATTCTTCAACAAAACCACCAAACGTGAGTATAATGCACTGGTTTGGGGTAACTTCACTGAAGAAGAGGGACGGATTGAAGGGAATATCGGGCGTGACCCTAAAGACAGAATGCGCATGGCGGTGTTTCCTCCTGACTCGGAGATGGGCAAGAGTGCAGTTACACATTATTATATATTAGAACGGTTTGGTTACACCACGCTGGTGAAGTGTGTGCTCGAAACGGGTAGGACGCACCAGATACGTGCCCACATGAAGCATATCGGTCATCCTTTGTTCAGCGACGAACGGTATGGCGGTGACCAAGTGCTGAAGGGACAACCGACAGCTAAATACCGCCAATTCATCGATAATTGTTTCAAACTCTGTCCCCGTCAGGTGCTTCATGCCAAGACATTGGGTTTCGTGCATCCAAGGACAGGAAAGGAGATGATGTTTGACTCACCACTTCCAGAGGACATTGTGGCTTTGCTGGAGAAGTGGCGAGGATATACTATATAATGTAAAATGTGAAATGTAAAATGTAAAATGATGAAAAAAGTTATTGCAATCGTGGCTGGGGGCGACAGCTCTGAGCATGATGTGTCGCTAAGAAGTGCGGCTGGCATTGATTCTTGGATGGACAAGGAGAAGTATGACGTATATATTGTGGAAGTGAGCCATGAGGGTTGGGTGGCACATTTGCCCAACGGTAAGCGGTCGGCGGTGTATCGCCACAATTTCTCGTTCAAAGACGAGTGGGGTAGGGACATTCGCCCCGACTATGCTTACATCACCATTCACGGGACACCTGGCGAGGATGGCACCTTGCAGGGCTACTTCGACTTGATTGGCATTCCTTATTCGACGAGTGGTGTGCTCGTTGAGTCTATGACATTCAATAAATTTGCGCTGAACCAGTTCTTGAAGGGCTTCGGTGTGAAGGTGGCAGAAGACGTGCTGGTTCGCAAAGGACAAGCGGTGGATGCACAGCAGATTGCGGACAAGGTGGGCATCCCATGTTTCGTGAAGCCTAATGCTGGCGGTTCAAGTTTCGGCGTGACACATTGCAAGCGAGTGGAGGACATCGTTCCTGCCATCGAAAAGGCGATGGAAGAAAGTCCCGAAGTCTTGATTGAGAATGAGTTGAAGGGTGTGGAAATCAGCAATGGCGTTTACAAGACACAAGCGAACGGAGTGCGTGTCCTGCCCATCACGGAGGTGGTGCCAAAGACTGATTTCTTTGATTATGATGCTAAATATAATGGATTGGTGGAGGAAATTACCCCTGCTCGTCTTTCGGAAGATACCACCCAGCGTGTACAGGCACTTACGGGTGCCATCTACGAGATATTGGGGGCTTCGGGCATCATCCGCATTGACTACATCATCACGAAGAACGAGGCTGGGGACGATGTCATCAACATGTTGGAAATCAATACGACCCCAGGCATGACCCTGACCAGCTTCATCCCTCAGCAGGTGCGAGCCGCTGGCTTGGAGATGAAGGATGTGCTGAACGAAGTGATTGCAGAGAAACTTCCTGCTGACATTTAACATATAACATTTGACATCTGATGCAACTAAGTGATTTCGACGATATTCGTCCGTGTGCTGAAGGCGAGATGAAGGCTGCCTTCAACAGTATGTTGGCCGACCGACAGTTTGACAAGATTCTGCAAGGGCTGATTCCTCTACCGAAAGGAGTGCGGAATTGGTTGCTGAGAAAACTGTTTATCGGCATTAAGACCCCACTGGATTTTCAAAAGCGGTTTATGAAGCCACTGGTCTATTACGTGTTCCACAAAGCGACAACAGGACATTCGTGTTCGTTCCCGAAGTCGCTTGACCGAAATGGCAACTACACCTTCATGTCCAACCATCGGGACATCGTGCTCGATTCGGCTTTCCTCGATACGCTCTTGCTGAAAGAAGGTTTTTCGACGACGGTGGAGATAGCCATCGGCGACAATCTGCTCATCTATCCATGGATTAAGACCTTGGTGAGAATGAACAAATCCTTCACGGTCAATCGTGGCTTGACCCCAAAGGAGATGTTGAAATCGTCTATCCACATGAGCCAATACATGCACTTCGCCATTAACGAAAAGCATGAGAACATTTGGATTGCTCAGCGTGAAGGTCGTGCCAAGGATTCGGATGACCGTACCCAAGAGTCTGTGTTGAAGATGCTGAACATGGGTGGCCCAACTTCTGGCAAGACGACCGCTGACATCATCGAGAACTTGCGGGATATGCACATCGTGCCGTTGGCCATCTCTTACGAGTATGACCCCTGCGACTATCTGAAGGCTAAGGAGTTTCAGTGTAAGCGTGACATCCCAGGCTGGAAAAAGGCGAAGCAGGATGACCTCGACAACATGAAGACGGGCATCTGGGGCATGAAAGGGCATGTGCATTACCAAGCTGCCGACTGCATCAACGACTGGCTCGACACCCTCGACCCTGCTGCTATCGAGCGAGCAGACATTTTCCGTCTTGTGGCAGAACACATTGACCACGAGATACATAAGAGCTACCGCATCTACGACATCAACCGTGATGCCTTGGCTGGTAGGACGAACGAGTACATCGAGTCGCGCATCAAGATGGTAGATGTGGAGAATCCCGATGTGCCTTTCTTGCGTGAGAAAATTACAGCCATGTACGCCAATCCGCTTCGTAACTATGAGAAAGCTGTTCAGTAGTATCGTAGGGGCTTTCTGCCTCTGCCTTGTGGTGGGTTGCTCCGAGGACGATGGCTCCGACTTCCCGTCACTCATCACCGATTTGGTGGTGGCCGAGACCAATGCGTCGAAAAAGGTGGCGAAGGTGACGTTGGACAATGGACATTCGTTCGATGTGGAGGCGCAAGGCATTTCGACAGAAGTGGCAGATACGACGTTCCGCTGTGTTGCTTCTTATACGCTGACGGGAGGGAAGATGGAAGTGCGTAACATCGCACAGGTATTCTCCGTTCTTCCCGTCCCAGGTGATTCGTTGTTGACAGCGAAAGACGGAACACGTCAGTTCGACACCCTGCCTCGTGACCCCATGAATGTGGTGAGTATGTGGAAAAGTGGAGGCTACATCAATATGTTGTTGGGGCTGATGACGACGGGGAAAGGCACTCATGGCTTTGCCTTCAGCGAAGATAGTGTGGGACACTATTCGTTGGTGCATCTGCGTCCGACAGAAGATGCGGAGTCTTACACCGAAAAGGTCTATATGTCGATGCCCATCCCCAAAGGAATCGAGAAATTGACTTTCTCCGTATATACATACGATGGTGTTTTCACTCGAATGTTTTAGCAAATACAAGACTTAATATGACAAAAGCGATTATTACAGTGGTGGGCAAGGACACTGTGGGCATTATTGCCAAGGTTTGTACCTATCTTGCAGATAATGGAATTAACATTCTCGACATCTCCCAGACGATTGTACAGGAATTCTTCAACATGATGATGATTGTCGATTTAACCAAGTCGGTGAAGGCATTCAACGTGTTGAGTGACGAACTGGCGAAGCTGGGCGAGGACACCGGGGTGCAGGTAAAGTGCCAGTTGGAGGATATTTTCGATAAAATGCACAGAATCTGAATATGTACCATGTACCATTTACAATGTACAATTTAGCTAACGCGATGCACGCAAGCCGCATGGTAAATTGTACATTGTACATGGTAAATTGTAAATGATAAGATGATCAACCTACAGGAAGTGATTGAGACGAACAAGATGATTGAGCAGGAGAATCTTGACGTCCGTACTATTACAATGGGAATCAGTCTGCTCGATTGTGCCGACAACGACTTGACGGTGACGTGCGAGAAAATATACAACAAAATCGTCTTGTTGGCTCGCGACCTTGTGAAGACTGGCGAGGACATTGCCAAAGAATTTGGCATCCCCATCGTCAACAAGCGTATCAGTGTCACCCCCATTTCGTTAGTGGGGAGTGCCTGTTGCCGTACCCCTGGCGACTATGTGCAGATAGCCAAGACCTTGGACAAGGCAGCCAAAGAGGTGGGGGTGAACTTTTTAGGTGGCTACTCCGCCATTGTCTCGAAAGGCATGACGAAGAGTGACGAACTGCTCATCCGTAGCATCCCGATGTCGTTGGCTTGCACGGAACGAATCTGCTCCAGCATCAACGTGGGTTCCACCAAGACGGGCATCAACATGGATGCGGTGCGCTTGATGGGCGACATCATCAAGCAGACGGCAGAAGAGACGAAAGACGCTGATTCTCTGGGATGTGCCAAACTGGTGGTGCTGTGCAACGCTCCCGACGACAACCCCTTCATGGCTGGTGCTTTCCATGGCGTGAGCGAGGCCGATGCCATCATCAACGTGGGTGTGAGTGGCCCTGGTGTGGTCAAGTATGCGTTGGAACAAATGGATGCGCAATCTCAGATGTCAAATGTAAAATGTGAAATGTCAAATGTTGGGTGTGAACTCGCCAACTTCGAACTGCTTTGCGAGACCATCAAGCGCACCGCCTTCAAGATTACCCGTGTGGGACAGCTTGTCGCACAGGAGGCGAGCCGTCGCTTGGGTGTTCCGTTCGGCATCATCGACTTGAGTCTTGCACCGACACCAGCCATAGGCGATTCTGTGGCCGACATCTTGAAGTGCATCGGTGTGGAACACCCTGGTGCGCCAGGTACGACAGCTGCCCTTGCCCTACTCAACGACCAAGTGAAGAAGGGTGGGGTGATGGCCTCGTCCTACGTGGGTGGCCTTTCGGGAGCCTTCATCCCCGTGTCCGAAGACCAAGGCATGATTGAAGCCGTCGAAACTGGTGCCCTGACCATTGAGAAACTCGAAGCCATGACCTGCGTCTGCTCCGTGGGACTCGACATGATAGCCATTCCAGGCGACACACCCGCCACCACCATCGCTGGCATCATCGCCGACGAGAGTGCCATCGGTATGGTCAACCAGAAGACCACCGCCGTGCGCATCATCCCTGTGGTGGGAAAGACCGTGGGCGACACCGTCGAGTTTGGTGGCCTATTGGGTTACGCCCCCATCATGCCTGTCAACACCTTCTCTTGCCAACGCTTCGTTGACCGTGGTGGCCGCATCCCTGCCCCCATCCATAGCTTCAAGAATTAAGTTTTCCTTTTTCACTTTTCTCTTTTCACTTTTCCTTTTTCACTTTTATGAAACAGCATCTTCTCTTCCTCTTGTCTTTCGTTCTGTGTGCATCCCTTTTCGCTCAGCGGAAACAGAGTTTTGACACAGGTTGGCGGTTCCATCGCGGTGGAGTCATCAATGCCGAGGCGATACATTTCGATGATTCCCAGTGGAAACGGCTTATTGTGCCCCACGACTTCAGCATGGAACCAGCGTTCTCCCCCTCGGACTATCGCCAGCGCAATCCCGCTTGGTCAGATATGCAGGTGGGACCCTTCTCCCGTCTGAGCATTGGCGATTGGGACACTGGACAGACCGTCGGCGGCACAGGGTGGTATCGTAAGACCTTCACACTCCCCATCGGAGGCAATGCGTCTGTGGAGACCTTCCTATCCCAAACGAACGTGAACCTTCGCTTCGATGGTGTCTATAATCAGGCCGAGGTGTGGGTGAACGGCGTGAAAGCCGCCACCAACGTCTATGGCTATATGCCCTTTGTCGTCAACCTCAACAAGATACTTGCCGACAAGCAGCATCGTAAGGAGAGCGACGAGCGCGAGGTGACGGTGGCCGTCAAAGCCGTCAACGAAGGACTTAATTCCCGTTGGTATGCTGGCAGCGGCATCTTCCGTCATGTGTGGATAGAGACCACCGACAAACTCCATTTAGACGAGTGGGATGTGTTCGTCGATGGCTCCGAGGTCATCGAAAAAGGCAAAGTCAGAGAAGCCAACGTGAAAGTCTTTGCCAAGATATTCAACGAAGCCATTCAGACAGCGTCGGGACAGCTGTGCATCGACATCCTCGATGCACAAGGCAGTCGCGTGGCTCATGCAGAGAAAGACTTCGAGGTGTTAGGTTCTGCCAACGAAGGCTATCAGGAAGGGGGCAAGACCATCGCCACCGAGATTCCCGTCCCCTCTCCCCAGCTCTGGTCGGTCGAGACCCCCTATCTCTATCAGGCAAAAGTCTATATTACCAAATATGGCGAAGAGAAAGATGCCCTCACCATTCCCTTCGGCATCCGCACCCTCCAGTTTTCGGCACAAGAAGGCTTCAAGCTGAACGGAAAGCCCATGAAACTCCGTGGCGGTTGTGTGCATCACGACAACGGACTCTTGGGAGCCGCTGGCATCGACCGTGCCGACCAACGGAAAGTGGAACTCCTGAAGGCACAGGGCTACAACGCCGTGCGATGCAGTCACAACCTGCCCACTGAGGCGTTTCTTGATGCTTGTGACCGTCTGGGTATGCTCGTCATCGACGAAGTGTTCGACCAGTGGGAAGAACCCAAGCGCAACAACGACTACAGCCAGCACTTCCTGCGCGACCACATGAAGGACATGGCACTCATGGTGCGTCGCGACCGCAACCACCCCAGCATCATCATGTGGAGCATCGGTAACGAAATCGCCCAGCGAGCCGACATCCCCCGTGGCAAAGACATCGCGCTGGAACTGAACCTTGTGGCCAACAACCACGATGGCACACGCCCCACCACCATGGCGGTCAATTCCTTCTGGGACAGACCCCAATTCAAGTGGGAAACCGACAGTCCCCGAGCCTTCGAGCACATCGAGATAGGCGGCTACAACTACGAGTGGCGACACTACGAAGCCGACCACGACTCCTTCCCCGACCGCATCATGTATGGCTCAGAGTCGTTCCCCAACGAGATGGCACAAAACTGGAACCTCGTCGATAAGCACCCCTACCTGCTTGGTGACTTCGTGTGGACAGCCATCGACTATCTGGGCGAAGCAGGATTGGGACACACCTTCGAGCGTTCCGACAATCGCTGGATTCAGTTCCTCTCTTGGCCGTGGTTCAACGCATGGTGCGGCGATCTCGACATCACAGGCGAGAAGAAGCCTCAGAGTTACTACCGCGACGTGCTTTGGCACCGCACCCCAATAGCGATGGCGGTGCGTCCGTCCGTCACCGAAGGCGAACACGAGGACGTGAACGGTTGGGGATGGACAGCCGAAGAGAACCATTGGAACTGGGGCTTCCAACCAGCCAACAACGACGTTTATCTCCCCATCGAACTGCGTCCCGACAACTACCAGACCTCCAACGTGATGGGGCACATCAAGCACGACCTGAGTGCCCAACGCAGCGACCTCATGCAGGTTCACGTCTATAGCCGTGAACCCCGAGTGCAGCTCCTGCTTAACGACTCCCTGATTGGCGAACAAGACATCAACCCCGAAAACTACACAGCCACCTTCACGTTGCCCTACGAGCCAGGCACCTTGAAAGCTGTCACCGTTCCTACGGGCAAGAAAGCGGAACCAGCCTCGGTCCAGTTCGTCACGGCCTTGAAACCCCATCACATCACTCTGAAAGCCGACCGTGAAACCCTCTCCAGCTCCCACGACGACCTCTCTTATATATATATATGTATAGAGGACGAGGATGGCCGCCTCTGTCCCACCGCCGAAGTGCCCCTCCGCATCAGCGTGTCGGGCACTGCCAACGTCGTGGCAGGTACAGGTCACCCCTACGACATGCGCACCTTCCGTTCCCTCCAGCCCACCACCTTCCGAGGCAAGGCACTCGCCATCGTTCAGCCACAGGAAGAGCCAGGCTTAGTCACCATCACCGTCCAAGCCGACGGACTCGAAGAGGCACAGGTCACCTTGGAAATGAAATAGCTCCCGCAGCGATAGCTTATGCCATCCACGACGGCGGACATACAGACACAGAAATCCCTCGCAGCGCAAAGGGCGGTGCGAGGGATTTTTGTGTCTGGCTACGGAGGGAAGGGGGAGAGGTGACTTTATATATCATAACCGCGTCTCCTCAGATAAGTGGTTAAATCCTCGTCAGGGAGTAGCGAATCACACTTTCCCTGTCTGTATTCCTCCTCACCGCGTTCCAGTTTTGCGAAAAATTCCTCCTTCGTCATCAGCGTCGGGTCTTCCTTCTTGGCCACAAGTTTCTTCAGATACTTGGCCAGCTGCTTCATCAGTGGTTCGCTGTCGGCTATCGCAGCCATGTCGCGCCATATCTGCGCATTCAGTTGTACTGCTGTCATAATCTTGTCGTTTTATGGGTTTACGCAGCAAAGGTACGAATAAGTGAGCACAATACAAAGGGAAAAAAGTTTTTTTTCACTTTTATTGTCGAACGCAAGTACCTAAGACGGAGTCAAAGGTACGAAGAATATTTGAAATAACGGAATATAAGCATAAAAACCTGTTATCTTGCTCGCTTTCCGTTAAAACTTGCAAGCTTTTCGGAGGAATTGCGGGGATTTCCAAATTATTTGCTTACCTTTGTACCGACAAATAACGGCCAATTCATAAAACAAATAAATTATGGCAACAGCAATCAAGGCAATTCCCACGCTCTACGGCGACGAAGCACGCCGCTTCCGCGATATGGCCGACGAGGCCGAGTGCAGATACGCCCAGCGTCCCAAGAGAGACCTCAAGAAGGATCCCTACTACATCGCCATGCGCGAGATGTTAAAACGTTCAGGCTTCTAATAATCTATGGAAACGTCATGGCTCCTTTCCAACTGCGACCTCTCGCTGCTCACGCAAGAGGTCATTGACTCATGCCATCCCTTCACCTGCGGAACCGACGATGACATGGACGAGTTCTTCCGCAAGGACGCGCTCGACTACACCCAATTCCTCATGGGTAAGTCCTACTGCTTCCGGTTGAAGGACGACGCGCAGACCATCGTGGCCTGCTTCACCGTCTCCAACGATAGCATCCGCATCTACGACCTGCCCAGCAGCCGGCGCAATGCCATGTGGAAGATTACTCGTCGTGAAAAAATGCTCACCCGCTATCCTGGCGTGCTCATAGGTCGCCTGGCTGTGGCTGCACAATTCTCTGGCCGAGGCATCGGGTCAGCAGTGCTCCGCTTCATCAAGATATGGTTCCTCGACGAAGACAACAAGACAGGATGCCGCTTTGCCATCGTCGATGCCAAGAACGAGCCAGAAGTGCTCCGCTTCTATGAAAGGAACGGCTTCATCCCCCTCTTCCCCCGCGAGATAGACGAGGACATCTACACCAAGCCGCCCAAGGACGAAGCCGAGCGCACCGAGCGGCTGCAACAGCCACGCAAGCTCAGAACTCGCTTGATGTTCTGCGATTTGCTGGAAGAATAATCCCCCTCACTAATTCTTCCACGACATATACCACGAGATCGACTTTGATACACCAACAAGACGGATATATTAACGATGTTAAGGCCAACGAAATAGTTGGCTGGATATGTGGCGGCTCCTCTTACTTAATAAATAATATAAAAAGAATAAAAACGATGAGAATGGAAAAACAATCATTTTTCGCGCTGACGGCCTGGAGGCTGGGCGGCGCATGTGTGAGACGGGCAGCGATGACGCTGGCCGTGATGATGCTCACGGTCACGGCGTGGGCGATTGGCATCACCGTCAATGTGAAGGGCGCAGGCTCGGTGACGGTCGCTAAAACGAGATTGCACAGCGAGGTGACGGCGACGGCCACGGCTGGAACACCAGCGACAGTGACGACGGAGGCGAATGGCAACGAGTCTGTAAATCTGACCTTCGCGCCTGGGGAAGGCTACATCGTGACGAGTGCACAAATATCTTATAGACTAAACAATTCCTACCAGCTAAGTGTAAATGACATATCCGACGACGGCACGTTTGTGATGCCATCATCGAGTGATATCTGGCTCGGCACGGGCGTGACGGTGGACATCACCTTCGATCATATCCTTGAGGGCGGAGTTGACGAGGCATCGGCGGTGGACATCACCGATGACACGGTGACGAAGCTCAGCGGCGGCTATTACACGATCAGCAGCGACATTACGTTCGACCACACCATCACCCTCTCTGGCAACACCGTGCTCACGCTGGCCAGCGGCAAGACGATGACCATCAATACATCGGAGGACAACGGCATCTACGGCAATGATAAATACTCGCTTACCGTGGGCGGCGAGGGGAGTATGAGCGTGATCGCAGGAAAATATGCCATAAATTGCATAACTGACTATACGCAGACAGGAGGAAATGTGACGCTCAGCGCAGAAAATTACGGTCTCTTTATCATTAACTCTGCGACCATCAGTGGCGGCACGCTCAGTGCCAATGGTACCGGTGATTTTGGCGAAGGCATTAAAAGCAATAATGTCATCATTAGTGGTGGCTCAGTCAGCGCCACGGGTACAAATTACGGAATACGTGGTAACTACGTGAGCATCACGGGCGGCGTCGTGATTGCACAGGGATACGAATACAGTGACATCTATGGCTATAATGGCCTGAGCATCACTGGCGGACAGGTGACGGCTGTGACGAAAGGCATCAGCATCCAATATAACGTCATCACCCTTGGCTGCACCAATGCCACGGACTTCATCAAGGCCAGCAGCTATGTCGGCACGGTGAAGATTGCCGACGACCAGACGCTCTATGGCAGCGACTTCCCCTCAACCTCCTTCACTGGCACCATCGACGACCCGTCGGTGCTCAACGGCCAGACCCTGCGCCCCAGCGCTGCCGTCACTGAAAGCGGCATCAACGAGTACACCATCTGGAACGCCTACGGCTGGGATGCCTTCTGCGACCGGCTCGCTGCCGACGACGGCAAGACTTTCTTCAGCGGCAAGACCGTGAAGCTGGGCGCGGACATCACCGTGAGCCGCATGGCGGGCAGCAGCGGCCATGAGTTCTGCGGCACCTTCGACGGCGGCATCATCGACGGCGGCAGACACACGCTGACCTTCACTGCCACGGCTACGGACAGCCACACGGCACCGTTCCGTTATGTACAGGGCACCAGCGCGGCCCACGCCGTCATCAAAGACCTGAATGTCGTGACCACCATCACCGCCAACGGCTACCGTCATCAGGCCGGACTCATCTCCCACCAGAGCGGCTACGTGGACGTGACTGGCTGCAACGTCACGGCCAACATCAGCTGCACGAAGACCAGCGACAACGACCTCTATCCCTCTGGGCTCGTCAGTCAGGCAGCAGCCGACAACAGCGGCACGCTCACCATCAGCCACTGCACCGTCGGCGGCCAGATAACCACCGACGCCAGATATGCCGCCGGAATGGTCGGCGTGGTGCAGAATTCGACCAGCATCACCGACTGCGCGTGCAGCGTCACTATTAGCAGCAGTTACAGCGGCGACGCTACCGACGGCGGCATCGTGGCCATCCACTATCAGGGCACGACCACCATCACGGGCTGCGTCTTCAACGGCAGTCTGCTCGGCTCCGACACCAACTACTGCGGCGGTATCGTGGGCTATTATTACCAAGGGGCAGTTGACATCTACGACACCCTCTTCGACCCGACCCAAGTCACCATGAGCACCGTGGGCAGCGCCACCTTCATTCGCCGTGCCACCGCCAGCTGCCACGAGGGCTGCTACTACACGCAGGCCTTTGGAGCCACCACCACCAACGATAATGCCCAGGGCGAGCAGGCTTACAGCATCACGGCGGGCACGAACGTCACCGTGGCTAATGCCGGCACTGCCACCGAATACTCCACCAGCGGCATCACTACCTACGGCACGGGCATCAAGTATGGTGAAGTGCTCTACGCTGGCAATGGCGAAACGGTGAGCCTGACGCTCGCGAATACACTGCCCTCATACTACGCCTTCAACGGCTACGCCGTCAGCCCCGACGGCACGACACTGTCCGAGGTCGGCGACCACTACACGCTGACCATGCCCGACGCGGACGTCACCGTAACCCTCACCGCTACCCCCGACCCGACGCACTTCTCCCAAAGCGGTGACGAGTACACCATCCACACCGCCACGGGCTGGGACATCTTCTGCGACGCATTGCTGGACAACGACACCTACAACCGCTTCAGCGGCAAGACCGTGAAGCTGGGTGCGGACATCACTGTGAGCCGCATGGCGGGCAGCAGCAACCACGACTTCTGCGGCACGTTCGACGGCGACCACAAGACGCTGACGTTCACCTCGACTGAGAACGTTGACGGTGTGGCTCCGTTCAGCTACATCAGCGAGACCACGCCCACGGGCAGCAGCGAGGTGAGCCACCCCGCCATCCGCAACCTTAACGTTGTGGTTGACATCAACACTTCGGCCACCCACGCCGGTGGCCTCGTCGGTCGTATGTGGGGCACCCTCACCATCGAGGGCTGCACCGTCAGCGGCACCATTCAGACCAGCAACCAGTACGCCGCTGGGTTTATCGGCGAGCAGAACAGTACCGCCAACATCACCAATAGCGTCAGTAGCGTCACCATCAACAGCAGCTTCAGTGGCGATGGCTACCACGGCGGTTTCGTAGCGATTCAATCCAAAACCTCCCTCAGCATCAGCATCATCGGTTGCGTCTTCAACGGCAGTATCACCAGCACAGGCACAAACGCCACCGCCCTCTGTAGCGGCTTCGTCGGTAGGCGCTTGTACTCCTACGTCTCCATCACCAATTCGCTCTTCGCCCCCACCAGCACTAATATTACCGACAGCAGGAGCTGCACCTTCGCCTACCCTAACCACGAAGATAAAGTCAAGATCACCAACGGCTACTACACCACGACGCTCGGCCACGCGCAGGGCAAGCAGGCTTACAGCATCACGGCGGACGAGAGCGTCACCGTGGGCCACGCAGGAGTTGCCACCGTGTATGACGTCAGCGGCATCACCGCCTACAAGGAAACGGAGAACAGCAGCACCTTCATCGCCGGACTCTTGTATAACGAGGTGCTCTACGCTGGAGCGGAAGATGCCGTGAGCTTGACGCTCTCGAACAACGTCACCGAACAGCTGGATGAAAATCAGTACTACTACAACGTATCGGGCGGTGCCACGCTCGACGGCACGACGTTCACCATGGCCAATGATGACGTGACCATAAGCCTCGTCAATCTCGCCCCCATCGATTGGGCTACACAGAGCAGCGGCGAGGATGCCGACCATGCCTACATGATATATACTAAGGAACAGCTCGACCTGCTGGCATGGCGCGTGAACGGTACGCATGGCATGACAGCCAACACCTACCAGAACAAGTATTTCAAGCTCGGAGCCGACATCACCTGTAGCCACACTTCTGCTTGGAACGATGCCAAGAGCACCGAGGACAACTACGAGGCCATCGGCAACAACGACCATCCATTTAGTGGCCACTTCGATGGTGACGGCCACACCGTCAGCGGTATCCGCATCTACAAGAAAGACACCGACTACCAAGGCCTCTTCGGCTACTTAATGGATGCCTCCATCAGTAATGTCCACCTCACTGATGCCCGCATAACTGGTAGAAGCATCGTCGGCGGCATTGTGGGTACCGCCATGTACCAAAGTAAAGTGAGCGGCACCACCGTCACTGCTTCCAAAATCTACAGTGCAGAGGACCGCTTAGGATACTTTTTTTGTGGTGCTATCTGCGGCACTATATATGATGACAAGAATCTGGAGAGGAACTACTATCACGGCTGCACCGTCCAAGGTACGGCCAACGCCACAGGCGTGGGGTACTACTCTAAAGATGTAGAGACCAACGACGGTGCTGTGCCCATGCCCGTCCTCAGTGATGGTGATAACAACGCCACCGCCATCACCACCCTCGCTACCCGCGGCGAACAAGGTCTGCCCACCACCTATCCCGTCATCCTCCAAGGCCGCACACTCTACAAGGACGGGAAGTGGAACACGCTGTGCCTACCATTCGACGTGACTGTGGGCAACGGACAGATGGAGGATGCCACCGCCATGACGCTGAACAGCACGACATCGGGCTTTGTCGCTTCGACGGGCGTGCTGACGCTGAACTTCGACAACGTGACCACGGACAATATCATCACCGCTGGCACACCGTTCATCGTGAAGTGGGGTAAGTCCGAAGGCTACGATGCTAATCCTACGGATTATGACGTGACCAACCCTGTGTTTAGTGGTGTGACCGTGAGCAACACGGAGGCGGGCAGCGTCACCAGCACGGACAAGAAGGTGCAGTTCGTAGGCACTTACAGCCCCGTCGTTATCTATAGTGACGCTCACGATAACCTGTACTTGGGTGCAGCGAACACGCTCTACTGGCCCAGCACCGAGGGCTTCACGCTGGGTGCCTGTCGCGCGTACTTCCATGTTGACTTAACCATGCCCGAAGAAGGTTCTGGCAATGTTCGTGCTTTCGTGCTGAACTTCGGCGAGGACGAGGCGACGGGGATTCTTTCAACAATGGATGACACGAATTTCACGGATTCCGATGATGCGTGGTACGACCTCAGCGGTCGCAAGTTGAGTGGGAAGCCCAGCCAGCGTGGGGTGTATATCCATGGTGGACGTAAGATAGCTATTCAGTAGGCTTGCCGCACTTGTTTGGGGCTTTTTGCGGACAGCATTTTGGACCTTGTGCGGAAACCCACTTTTGACCCCTCTACGTTGCCACCTGTGACTCTGCTCCACTGCCCCCTCTGGGTCAACGGGCATACTAAAACCAATCGCAACCTTCGATTGTACTATC
>CADCDP010000017.1 GCA_902800305.1 uncultured Bacteroidales bacterium | reverse complement strand
CCTTACGTCCAGATAGTGGTTCGCCGTGTCGGGTGTCACCGTGTAGTACATCTCGTAGGTTGGGGATTCGCTCCCTTGAGCACAAACTGTCAGCCAACAAGCAGTACAGATTAAAATAAATAGTCTCTTCATGTTGTCGTTTTGTCCTTAGTTGCTTTGGTTTTAAAATTAGACGGCTAAGTTACTACTTATTCCCCAATCCGCCTCACACTATCGTCCAAAAAGATACAAATATCGTCCAAACCTGTATATATAAAACAGGAAAATTAGAGTGTTTTTTAGGTTTTTGGGGGTGTTTCAAGGAGCTTTTTAGGCTTTTTTAGGGGTATTTTAGGGGTATTTTAGGGCGTTTTTTAGGGTTTTTAGGGTTTTTAGGGTGTTTTTGGGGGTGTTTTTAGGGTGATTTTGGGGGTGTTTCAGGGAGTTTGGGGTGTTTTTAGGGAGTTTTAAGGGAGTTCTCGAGGGAGTACTCCCGTCCACATCTCACTGTTTTACAACTACTTACATACATTTCAGGGAGTTTAGGGAGTATTTTTCAAAAAAAAACTCAACAAAAAATTTCTTACCCCTTTTTTATCAAAATACTCCCTAAACTCCCTTAGGATAGGCTTAGACCGCTCATTTTCAGCTGGTTGATGAAAGGGACCACTCCCTTAAAACTCCCTTAGAACTCCCTTAAACTCCCTTAGAACTCCCTTAAACTCCCTAAGACTCCCTTACTGGGAATTCCTTGTAAAATGCTTCCGGCTCGTCTGTCTTGACGCTTTTGTCACTACGCTACTCTTATCGAATCAGCACTTTCTTTCCATTTTGGATATAAAGACCTTTTTTGAGGGGGAGGTCTTGCTTGGTGCTTGCTATGCGACGTCCACTGAGGTCATAGATACAACCGTCTCCGCTTTCTGATTCAGACGTTTGGAGGATGTCCTCGATGTGTACAATGGTCTTGTTGCCACCGTAGAAGTAGAGGCGGAAGTGGTCGAACATCGTCCAGTAGTAGGTGGGGGCATTGGTGCATCGGATGCCGAGACGCAGACTTTCGCCCGATGTGGTGACTTCGGTGGCTACGCTGCAGTCATAGAATCCTTTGTCGAAATAACGTTCAGCACCTGTCATACAGTTGGGGATGTAGGTTCCGTCACCCATTTGTCGGTCGCTGCCCCAACTACCGTCGTTGAAGAGGGCGGTGGCCTGTCGGTCGTCGCAGATGTGACAGACGGGTGAGTCCGCATTGCCGATGTACAGCGATGTGGTTACCTTGCTCTTGTTGGCGGTGTATTGTGCATAGATGTTGTGCTTCCTGCTCGAAACTGGGGTTGGTGATACTTGAGGTGCAATCAGTTTGCGCCGTGGCGTTGAAGCAACTCAACAGCCCAGCCAATAGCGTGATAACAATTTTTTCATATAGATCCGTTGATTAGGTTAATATTCGCCTTCAAAGATAGGACTTATTTCATTATCTTTATTCTTTTTAGCGGAGAAAATGCGGTTAGGCACATCTTTTTGTGTTCATTGTGGCCTTTTGTCATGGATTTTGTTTATTCAAGATTCGCTTTGTTCAAATTAACAGGAAACTCTTGACAATGTCAAAAATTTTTCGTAACTTTGCATAGGAATACATCCAAAAGGTGCATCCCCAACAGATAAAAACGCGGTTACAGATATAAGAAGAATTTGTACAAATCTAACCAATATTTGTGCAAATTCTTCTTTTATTTGTATAAATCTAAGTTATATTTGTAAGTCGTTGCGGGCAAAGGGTAAATGCGAATACGGGCTAATGATGAAAGTCGATACGGGCGTAGGGCAAAGGGAGATGTGGGTTCACAAAATAAGACATGGAAATGACTCTTGCGTTGTGGCACAAGAAAGACAAAAAAAGCTTCTATTATTTTGTCTCTTTAGAAATAATTTGTAAATTTGCATATCACTAAAAGAAACGTTTATGAAAGTACGATTTGTAGTTTGCCTATGGGGAATGTTGCTGTTGGCAGCTTGTCGAAATCAGGGTTCTCAACAAGGGAATACGGCTGACAATGCGGGAGCTGCTGACACGATGGCGTTGGATTATGCCAAGGGTTTTGTCGTGAAGAACATGGAGAATGGAGTGCGGCTGGTGGATGTGGCTGACCCTCAGACGGATGAAGACAGGATGCCCGTGAGCTATCACTTTGCGTTGGTGCCGAAAGGGAGCGAGGCTGTGGTGCCAGAGGGCTACACGAGGGTGGATGTGCCTGTGGAGCGGACACTGGTGATGACGATGTTGCAGCTGTCGAACTTCACGGCATTGGAAGGTCTGGATGTGGTGAAGGGCATCACGGGTACGAAAAACCTCTTTAATAAGGACATCCGTCAACGGGTGGACGATGGACGGATTGTAAAGATTGGCATGGAGGGCAACTTCGATACGGAGCTGATTCTGGCTGCCAATCCCGAAGTCATCTTCATTTCGCCTTTCAAGCGTGGTGGCTACGATGCTATCAAGGAGACGGGTGTCACGCTGGTGCCTCACTTGGGTTACAAGGAGTCGCATCCCTTGGGACAGGCAGAGTGGGTGAAGTATGTGGGGATGTTCATTGGGAAGGAGAAGGAGGCAGAAGTGCTCTTCGAAGGAATCAAACATCGCTACCTTGCGTTGGCAGAGAAGGTGGCGCAAACGAAAGAACGTCCGACGGTGTTTAGCGGTGAGATGCACGGTGGCAACTGGTTTGCCGTAGGTGGTAAGAATCATTTGGCACAGCTCTTCCGCGACGCTGGGGCTGAGTATATCTTGAAGGACGACAACACGGGTGGGGTGCCTATCGAGTATGAACAGATGTACGCCACAGCAGCGAATGCCGACTACTGGCGCATTCTCAACAGTTATCCAGGTGACTTCTCATACGAAGCACTGAAAGCATCGGAGCCACGCAACGAACTTTTTAAGGCTTTTAAGGAGAAGCACGTGATTTACTGCAACATGAAGCAGACACCCTACTACGAGACTTCGCCTGTAGAACCCGACGTGCTCTTGGCCGACTTGGTGGCTATCTTCCATCCCGAAGTGTCAGCACCCGACTATGAGCCACGATACTATCAACTGCTGAAGCCATGAAGATAGCCTCTAAGTTTATATTGCTGTTTGTGGGGGCGATGGTCTTTTTTGTCCTCAACCTCCTGTTGGGTACGGTGAAGATTCCCGTGGACTCCATCTTACGTATCTTGATAGGTGATGAGAGCGTGTCGGAAATTTGGCGCAACATCATCCTCAGTTCGCGAGTGCCACAGGCTCTGACTGCCACGGTGGCAGGTGCGGGTTTGGCTGTGAGCGGTTTGCAGATGCAGACGGTGTTTCGCAATCCGTTGGCTGGCCCTTCCGTCTTGGGCATCTCCAACGGTGCTTCCCTCGGTGTGGCTTTTGTCGTGCTGCTGTCGGGTTCGTTGGGTGGTGTGGCATTGAGCCGCCTCGGTTATTTAGGCGATGCTGCCATGTCGGTGGCTGCCATCGTGGGAGCTTTGGCCGTGATGGCACTCATTCTCTATGTGTCGCAGAAAGTGAAGGGCAATGTCACCCTGCTCATCATCGGCGTGATGATAGGTTACCTCGCCACCGCCATCATTGGTGTGTTGAAGTTCTTCTCGGCAGAGGAAGATGTGAAGGCTTACGTGGTGTGGGGACTTGGTTCTTTTGCCCGTGTGTCGGGCGACCAGATGATGCTCTTTGTGTTGCTCATGGTGGGCTTGCTTCCGCTGAGTATGTTACTTTCCAAGACGATGAACCTCTTGTTGCTCGGCGACTACTATGCCAGCAATCTTGGCTTGAACCTGCGTCGTGCCCGTCTGCTCGTCATCAGCTGTTCGGGCATCCTTGTTGCCATCGTCACTGCTTATTGTGGCCCCATCATGTTCATCGGATTGGCTGTTCCCCACTTGTGTCGTGCTCTCTTCCAGACGAGTGACCACCGCATTCTCATGCCTGCAACGATGCTGACGGGAGCTTGTCTTGCCCTCGTCTGCAATCTTGTTGCCCGAATGCCTGGCTTTGAAGGAGCATTGCCAGTCAACTCCGTCACCGCCTTGGTCGGCGCACCTATTATCGCGAGTGTATTATTCCGTCGTCATCAATCAATAGAATAGTCAGATTGCCGCAGGGGAGAAGGGGACGGCAATGCTGTTCGCAATGGCTGACGACGGTGTGGGTGAAATCTTTGAGTTGTTCGGAGGGGATGATGCCCCAAAGTTCTCTCGCCAAGGTGATGTCTTTCACTTTGGCGATGGTTTGGGGGGCGCATCCTGCTTCTTGTAGCATCTGGACGATGAACGCTTTGTTCATCGTCTGTTTTTTACTGTGGGTGTCGAGATGCCCTTCTGCGAGCTTCACCGCTTTGCCGAGCATGATGCCGAGCACGATGTGGGGGATGCGGAGGTCGTTGGCTATCTGCAAGGTAGCACCGATGGCATTACCATATTCTACAAACGCTTGTTGGGGTAGGTGGGGGTAGTGTTTCTGAAGAAAATTGGCACTCTTGGCACCGCTGTGGATGACGACTCGCTCCGTACCACTTGCTTTTGCCACCTCCATGCACTTGCGGATACTCTCAATAAAAGCTTCCTCGGAGAAAGGTTTGACGATGCCTGACACACCAATGATGGAGATGCCACCTTCGATGCCGAGACGTGGGTTAAAGGTCTTTTGGGCGATGGCTTCGCCTTGAGGAACGGAAATGCAGACCCTCACCCCCAACCTCTCCCCCATGATAGGGAGAGGAAAACTATTCGGATGGTTTTTTAAGAGAAAGGCGATGTTGTTTTTGAGCATCTGGCGAGGGCCTTTGTTGATGGCAGCTTCGCCTACGGGATAGTCGAAGCCAGGCAGGGTGAATCTGCCAACACCAACGCCACCTACAATCTCAAATTGTTCAGCCCTCTCCACTTTGGCACGTATCTCGATGCCGTCGGTCACATCAGGGTCGTCGCCCGCTTCCTTGATGCAATAGGCATCGTTTTCGCCATATCCGACCGCCACCATGATGGTCTCGCCGTTGGGAAGAATGACGGGCACTTCGGAGGGCGTTTCGCCTTTCAGTAAGCGTGTTGTGGCTGCCACGGCTGCCGCTGTGGCACAGGTTCCTGTGGTCAATCCGCTGTGCAGGGGGTAGAAGTCGGGTAATAGCTTCTCTACCATCCGTCTCAATCCGTGTTCGCCGTTCACTCGATGGAAGACTATAGGTGTGTCGGGACGAAGGATGGCATACATCTTCATGCCCAGCCTTCTTGCTTCTTCAACTTTTTCCAAGAAGCCACCCGACTCACCGCTCTCTTTCATCAATACGCTATCGGCATTAGGCGTATCGGGATAGAAACACAGCTGTTCGTCGGTGGCACCTTGTTCATGGGCTAAATGGATGCTGCTCTCTCGGTTCAGGATACGATGAATGATGCGTACACCTTTGGCTTCCAAAGGCTTCAGCTTGTTGATGCTCTGTACTCCCGTTGTGGCCAGCAGCACCCGAGCGTCAATCTTGCGGATGGCATCGTCGAAGTCGTCGCACCATACGATGTCAGGGTCATGGGGAGGGAAGATGCGCTCGAACCGTATGGCAGGGATGCCCATGCTTTCTGCCACCTTTGCCACCGTCTGATGCAGCACTTCGGCGAAGGGGTGGGCGGCATCGACCAGCAACCCCACCTCATGCGCTTGGCAAAAGGTGGTCATGGCAGCAGCGTCCATCGCTCCACTGATGGCCACGCCATGATGGAGCGACACCTCCTGTTCGCCCGTCTTGGTGCTGTAGTAGAACGTGTTGCCAGCTTCTTCCAGTGCCTCTATCGCCTTGCGACCTTCCGTCGTGCCGCCGAATACTAAGATGCGCTTCATTCTTCTCCTTTTCTGAACAAGTGGCTGAAGTGCTTGTTGTAGAGTTCGGAGAGGCCGTGACGGTTGTCGATGGCTTCGCCGACCACGAGCATGGTAGTGAGCGTGAGGTGGTTGTCGTGGACGATGCGTGCGAGGTCTTTGAGCTGACCACGGTAGATGCGCTGGTCAGGCCATGTAAGGTGATAGCAAGCAGCTACGGGGGTGTCGGCTGGATATTCTTGTAGGAGTTCTTTCTGAACATCATCCACGATGGCAGCACTAAGGAAGATGCACATCGTGCTTTGGCTCTTGGCAAGAAGGTGGAGTTGCTCTTTCTCGGGCATGGGCGTTCGACCTTCGCCTCGGGTAAGGATGATGGTTTGGGTGCGTTCGGGAATAGTGAACTGGCTGCGGAGTTCGGCGGCAGCAGCGAGGAAGGACGAGATGCCAGGAGTAATATGGTAGGACATACTCTCGCGGTCGAAGAAAGCCATCTGTTCTTGGATGGCACCGAAGATGCAGGGGTCGCCCGTGTGGAGACGGACGATGAAGTGGCCTTTGTCGTAGTGTTCCTTCATCAAGGCACATTGCTCTTCGAGGTTCATGTCGGCAGAGGAACGGACGACGGCACCAGGCTTGTGACAGTCGGTGAGGGCTTTGGGAACGAGGGAACCGGCATAGAGGATGAGGTCGGCACGTTCAAGCATATTTCTTCCTCGGACAGAAATAAGGTCGGGGTCGCCAGGGCCAGCACCGACGATTTCGATGTGGGGAAGAGAGCACTCTGCGGGAGAACCGTCGATTACAGAAGCAGGGCGCAGGTGGCAGCAGTCGATGGCAAGGGCTGCTGTCCAATTCTTGCCTTTTATTTTGGGAATGATGAGTTTTCCGTGGTTAGAACCTAAGATAGCGGCTGCCTCGCTGACACTGGGCGTGCCGACGTGCTTGGCTACGGTTGTGCTGGGATGGGGAACGTCCACCTTTGCCAGTTCGTCGGCGGTGAAGAACACGACTTCTTCGCCGTATTCGTCCTTCAACACCTCGATAAAGGGTTCGTCAGCTTTCACATCGATGGTGCAATAGCGGTGGGCGCAGGGCAGGATGCCTTGACGGGAAAAAGCCTCGTCTATTTGGTTGTAGATAAGTTCGTAGTCTTCAGGATGGTGTGCCAAGCCAAAGCCGATGGTTCCCACCATGGGCACAAAGTGCAATTCGAGCATCCCGTAGGGGGCATGACGGATAAAGGGTGAGACGATGATGAGCAGCTGGAATTTCTTTGGGTCGGCCTCCTTGATATCGTTGATGAGGGTGACGTGGTCGGGAAGTGTTTGTTCCAGATAGTCGGTTCCTTCGTCTCGCACTTCCAAGAGCAGGGCTGTGGGTTGGCGGTTGACAAACGCAAAAATGCAGTCGTTCATGTCCTCGATGTCACTTGCTACAGGCCAGTCGAAACGCTTCTCGAAGGTGTCGAGTGCCCAAAGTCCTGCGTTGTCACTTTGGGTAGTGATGACGGGGTTGGCATCGAGGATGGCGGCGACTTGGTGGGTAAGGTCGTTGGCTCCACCGATGTGTCCGGAGAGGACGGAGATGGCGTGTTGACACAATGTGTCAACACACACAACGGCGGGATCGGTATGCTTGTCTTCGACGAGGGGGGCGATGGTGCGGACGCAGATGCCGAGTGCTCCGATGAAGATGATGGCATCGTGGTCGTGCCAGTGGGCTGCAACTTGGTTGCGGCATAGGAGACGGGTGGGAGCAGGGAGTTGTTGTTGGAGACGGGCGGCGGTGCGTTGTCCTGCTTCGCCGATGGGGATGATGGCTATTTGGTGCATTTGAGGATGGTGATGGGGTTGTTGTCGTTCAGTTGGATATGGGTAGAAGGATGAGGGGTGAGGTGGAGTTCGGTGACAGCTTCCTGCCAGAGTTGGAGGCTCTGAGGCGTGACGCTGTTCATGACGATGGTGCCACCTGTTGGGAGAAGAGGGTAGAGTTTCGCCATGAAGGCTTTGAGGTGACCACCGTGACCGCCGATGAAGACGGCATCGGGGGGCGTTAGGGTGGTTGCGATGGAATCGCAACATACGGAAAGGAAATCACCTATATGGATGTTGATGCCTGGGGCATGGAAGCGACGGGCATTCTCTTGGATGATGGCTTCGCATTCGGGGCGAATTTCGAAGGCTTCGATGCGGAGATGGGGGAATAGGAGGCGAGCTTCGATGGAGACGGAACCTGTACAGAAGCCGATGTCCCAAAGGGTGTGACGATGGGGCAAGTCGAGGGCTTGGAGGGTGAGGAGGCGGATGGGCATCTTCGTAATCATCTTTTCGCGTCCGTTGAGGAGAGAAAAAGAGGAATCGGGGAGGCCGAAGGGGGATGTGGCGGGGAAATCGCCACACACGGAAGGGTGAGGGGAAAGGATGAGGCAGTTGGGGTGCTGGAAGTCCTGCTGGGTGGCAGCTTCGAGGGAGAGGGTGGTGATTCTTTCGAGGGAGGGGTTGCCGAGGTGTTCGCCGACGTGCATCTGGTAATGGGTGAAGCCGTAATCGAGCATACGTTGGGCGATGGTGGTGGGAGTGTGTTCCTTGTCGGTCAGAACACCGATTTTGGGCGTTCCTTCGATGAGGGCACGGTCGAACTCTTGCCACGGACGTCCCGTGAGGGAAACGATGCGCATATCGTGGTAGGGAAGGACGAGGCGATGTGCAAGGGTTTGGAGGGAGTTGAAGGTGGGGTAGAGGATAATTTCGGCATCAGGAAGCTTCTTCTTAATCGTGTTGGCAAAACCGAAGAAGAGGGGGTCGCCAGAAGCGAAAACAATGATGGCTTTCTCGTCAGGAAAACCGTCGAGACGCGTGTACTGTTCAAACACGGCATCGAGCGGAGCGGTGATGTCTATCCATTCCGCTTCGTTGGGCAGGAAGGGTGCGACAATCTGATGGTGTCTTTTGCCGCCAGAGAATACTTTGCCGTTTTGGATGAGGGTCAACACTTCGGGAGGAAAAAACGGCTGTGGGTCGTCGGTGATGCCTATGACGATAAAGCGCATAAATCAATCTGTTAAGTGTTCAAAGGTCTCTTCCTGGTTTTAGTTGTTCGGCATCGTCGAAAGTGAGGATGGCGTTGCAAAGGGTGGCAGCGAGATTAGAGCCGCCTTTGCGACCTTCTACGATGATTTTGGGGATGTCCGTGAAGGGCTTGACCATGTGTTTCGACTCACGGACATGGACGAATCCGACGGGGGCGGCGATGATGCCGGCAGGGTGTGCCTTGCCTTTGCGAATGAGGTCGCAAAGTTCCATCAAAGCGGTGGGGGCATTGCCAAAAGCAAAGAGCGCATCGGGGTGTTCTTCGACAGCGAGTCGGATGCCTGCTTGGGTGCGGGTAATGTTGTTGGCAGAGGAAAACTCTGCCACGCGAGGGTCGCTGAGGTAGCATTTGGCTTCGATGCCGAGGCGTGTGAGAGCACCTTTGCGGATGCCGCTGGTGACCATGGTGACATCGGTGACGATGGTCTTGAGGGTGCCGTCCTTTACTTTATTATATAATGTGGCAACGGCTCCTTCGTCGGTGCGGAGAATGTTCTCCATATCGAAGTCGGCGGTAGTGTGGATAGCATGGAGAAGTGCCCACTTGTGGTCGAGTGGATAATCCTTCCGCTTGAGTTCTCCCTCAATAGTGCGGAACGATTCCATCATGATGAGTTGGCCCTTCTTCTCTTCGCCTTGATATGCCTCTCGGTAGTAGCCACGTGGAGTGATGAACTTTTCATTCCACTCGTAGGATTGCGAGTTGCCGATGAGTACAACCGTGAACATGTCAATGGCTTCGGGGTCGAAGTCGGCAAGGGTGGTGATGGTGGCTTCTTGGTCGGGTCGCCCTGCTTGGCGCACATAGCCAACGGGGGTGTTGGCAGCCCTTCCTTCGGAGAGAAAGATTTCCTTCAAACGGTAAAGCTGCCAGTAGCGACCGTGTGATTTGGGATTGTAGATAGCGGTTACAAAGTCACCGATGGCAGCGGCTTTGATGCGACGTTCAATCACTTCCCAAGGGGTCATCAGGTCGGAGAGGGAGATGACACAGAAATCGTGACCAACAGGAGCACCGAGGAGGGAAGCGGCTTTCTGGAAAGCGGAGATGCCGGGGAGGGTTTCTATGGGGATAGGGGTGGCAACATGGGTGCCGTTTGAAGAAACTTGTTGAAGGCGGGTGCGGTTCATCTCGTGAAGGAGGGGAGCCATGCCATAGATGCCAGCATCGCCCGAAGAGATGACCACGACAGTCTTGCCCTCTTCTGCCAGTTGGAAGGCTTGTTCGGCACGTTCACGCTCGTGCTTCATGCCTGTGTCGATGCACTCACACCCATCCTTCAAATAGGGAGTGATGAACTGGAAATAATATTTGTAGCCCACTACGGCATCCGCCTCTCCTACGGCCTTGATGACCGCAGGAGTGATGTCTTCAGGACTGCCAGGTCCGATGCCTGCAACGATAATCTTTTTCATGTTGATGCAAAGATAGTGATTCTTTTTTTATCGACCAAGGGCTTCCCCTTTTATTCTTATTTTTACACTTCTTTTTCGGTGCGCTCGTCACCTCGAAACCGGTGTGACTCACACCGACCCTATCGGTCTGACTCAGACCGCCACCCTCGGTGTGAGTCACACCGTTTTGGTGCTTACTTCTTCAAGCGAACTTTGAGTCCTACGGTGAGCATTCTGCCTGGAGAGAAGAGGGCGAATTTCCGTTTTGAAGAGTCGATACGATGGTCGGTCTTGTCGAAGAGGTTGTCGATGCCAATGCTGGGTTCGATGAGTGCCCATTGGGTACAATCGAAGGTGTGCGAGGTATTAAGGTTCCAGACGCCAAAACCTGGTGCATCTTCGTATGAGCCAGTGTAGTAAGTCTTCGATTGGAGGCGACCGTTGAGGTTCACGTTGAGTGCATACCGCCTCCATGCGTGGTGGTAGTTGGCGGCGATAGTGGCTGTGTTGCGGATGCTGCGCTCCAAGGGGGACCAACGGGAGCCTTCGACGGAGGAACCATCGGAAACGGAGAGGGAACGGGCGTAGGTGTAGGCATAATTGGCAGAGAGATTGAAGCCAGGGAACAGGTTGGCAGACACATTCACTTGGATGCCTTTCACGTCGCCTTTGTCGCTGTTTACATAGAGGGAGTATCGTTCCAATATGGCTGCCTCTTCAGCAGTCATTTCGGGAAACTCTTTTTGTAGCAGGGCGAGCGAGGTGGCATCCACGTCGATGTTCTGTTTCACCACCATGTCGTTGATGCGGTTAATGTAACCCGTCACGCTGGCCACCAGTTTGTCGGTGTGGTACTCGGCATTGAGGGCGAAGTAGTTGCTCTTTTCGGGTTTCAAGTCGCGGTTGCCGAAATTGATTTGTGGCTTGCCGCGATTGACTGCATAGTAATGATAGTACAACTCATCTAAACCTGGTGCACGGAAGCCAGCGGAGTAGGTGGCACGAAAGTTGAATGCGCCTGGCGAATACATCAGCGTTGCTTTGGGCGTGAAGTGGTCGTTGAAAGTCTCATGGTGAGTGTAGCGGGCACCCACAGTCGCCGTTACGTTTTGTAAGAACTTATGTTCATGCTGACCGTAGAAAGCGAGGGTGTAAACACCTTTATTGATGTTCCCAGAGGTGGCTTCCAATTCGTCGCGTCGCCAGTTGGAGCCAAAGATGGTGGTGGAGTGTTTCATTAAACTGAGAATGGCTTTGAGGTCGGCTTCGTAGGCATGTTGCTTTTTTGACAGAACGAAGTCGCCCACTTTGTTGTTCTTGGTCTCCACATCGTACTCTTTGCCGTAGCGGAAACGGTCGGCTGTGAAGGTCGCCTGTAGCGAGTTCTTAGAGGTGAACTTGTAGATGCCGCCAGCATTCCATCGGAATCCCTTGTACTGCATCTCGTAGTCGGTGCCGCCCGTGATGTCAGGGCGCGTGTTGGGACGGTCAGTCAACTTATAGGAATAGTCAAGACCTGCGTTGAATGCCAGTTTGTCGTTGGGGGCGTAGGTGAACTTCTGCCCCACGAGGTTGGAACGGTAGCCTGTGAACAGCGGCGCAATGGTTGGTTGTGTCTCGGTGTCGGAACCTTTCACATACTCCAGTCCGTTGTTCTGGTAGCTGTCCGCACGGTCGTGGGTGAAGGAGGTGTAGGAGCCAAATCCGTGCGTGAAGATGTCGAGTGTGACTGCTTCGGTCAGCTGCCCTTTGCCACTGATGTTTGTAGCGTTGGTAACGCTACAGACGGAACTTGTCGGCTGGTCGGTAATGATGTTGATGACTCCGGCAATGGCATCACTTCCGTAGAGGGAAGAGGCAGCTCCGTCGAGCACTTCGATACGTTTCACACGTGCCATGTTAATACGGTTGAGGTCGATGTTGTTGGAAATATCGCCCGTCAGCTTTTGGCCGTTGATGAGGATGAGAATGTACTTATTGCCGAGTCCGTTCAGCCGAAGAAACGTGCCCATCGAGTTGGGTGCCATCGACACCTGCGGCATCATGCGTGTAAGGGCACCGTCAAACGTGCTGATGCCTTGTTCGTGAATCTCTTGGGCAGATAAGACACGAACAGGGGTGGCGGTGGATTTGAGGCGTTGATGATGGCCAGAACCCGTTACCACGACAGGGTTGAGGTTGTAGGTTCGCTCCGTCGCGATGGAGTCTCTGTGCTCCATCTTGTGTACTTGGGCAAAAGCGGCGCCCCCGCATGAGAGCGCCGCCACGAAAAACACTTTTTTAATCATTGATATTAAATGGGAATCACTCATTCTTTACTCTTCGTCTGGAGCAGTTGTCGGGGTGGAGAGAGCCTCGTCAGTTCCTAACTTGGCAATCGCCTCGCGAGTGTGGTTCATCCACAGTTTGCGCACAGCAGAACGCTCTGCAAGAGCTGGGATGTATTCAGAACCTGCTTCATACTTTTTCCAGCATGCCTCTCTGAAGGTCGTCTCGTAAGCGGCTGTCTCGATGCCAGCGGCATTGAACATAGAGAACCAGCTCTTTTCATCTTCATCATCTGCCATATCGTTGTGGGCGTGGTCACCGGCAATAGACATGAGGGGATAGAGCTGTGCCTTTGTGGCTGTGTTGGCTTCGTAATTGACATCTATGCTGATAGCTCCTACCTCGTAAGTGACGTCGCGACCGCTGATGTTCTCTAGAACGTCGTCAACCAATGTCTGATCCATATCAACCGTGCCGACATAGTAGTTCTTGTTGATGGCACGGAGATACTGCTCCAGCTGCACGTAGCGGATATTGCCGCCAAAATAGTCGTATCCTTCGGGGTTACCATGACCCATGAAAGCAACGATTCCATTAGCAACGGCAGCCTTGATGTCTGACTCCTTGTTCAGCACCTCAGCCAGAGCTTTTGCGTCGCTTTCTTCGGCCATCAACGGCGTACCAATCACCACTTGGCGGTCAAGGCTCTTTATGTACGCGGTGCTGAAGTTGCCGTTCTTGTTGTTCATAAAGTTCTTGACATAAGAGTCGCGCACGTTGCGATACTCTTCACCAGGAATGACCTGCAAAGACTGCACCACAATCTGCTTGTAGCCAGCATTACCGATGGCATTGAGCCAGTGCTCGGGGTCGTAGTAGCTTTTAGGAGTCGTGTTCTCGCCGGCACGGGCGTTGTTGATACACTCGATGGAAGAGAAGGAAAGGAATACATCCCAACCAGAGAACTGGCTCTTATAGTCAGCAACCACTTTCTCGAAGGTGTCGTAGGCCTGTTCCCAAGTGGAGCCGAATGCTACAATCAGGATGACCTTGTCGCTCTTCTTTTGGCTGTTAACCATCGAGTTGACTTCATCCTGATACTTCTGATAGTTTGATGAATTGTCATCATCGTTGCTACAAGCATTGAAGCTCATAGCGGTCACGAGGGCTACTGCAGCCATCATGAGATACTTAATTGTCTTCATTGTTAGTTTGATTTAAAGAGTTAGACTTATAGTTGTTAACGAGTTTCTTGCCATGATTGAAGCGTATGGTGAGGGCGGCATAGACAGTTATGCCAGGAGTGGTCGTTCCGAGATGCAAGCCGTGGTCGGTCTTATCTACGTAATTGAATAGGTTGTCCACTCCTGCTTCAAGTTGAAACGTGAGCGGTTTCTGCTTGCCACGACTGGGGCTAAAGGAATGGTTGCCCGTCAGTCGCCAGATTTGATACCCTTTCCCGTTTCCATTGAGTTGATAGTATCGCTTGCTCGACATACGGCCATAGACACCAGCACCCCACGTGTTCCCACTTTGTAGCGTGTGATTCCACGTCACATAACAGTTGCCTTTGTGGTGCGCCATGCCATCGATGATAACGTTTCGCAGCACATCGTCTTCGCTATCATACAGCTTAGCGTCTGTGTCGAGATAGCTGTATCCGAGTCCTGCTGTCCACTCGCGGTTGATGCGGTAGCGCAGGGTAACGTCTGCACCGTAAGTCTTAGCGGATTCCAAGTTTTTGTACTGTCGAGTCTTCAGGGGAAGGTACTTGGTGTAGAGGTCAATAGGGGCTTCGTTGTTGGGGATGGTGACGAGAGCTATCATGCCATTCACCTGATTGTAATAACCTGTCACCGTGGCAGAGAGTCCTCCGCTGTTGTACTCTGCATTGAGGGAGAAATAGTCGCTCGTCTGTGGCTTCAGTTCTGTATTGCCGAGAAAGAGATAGGTACCATTCATGTCTCGCACATACTGGTAGTACAGTTCTTTCGGGGTGGGAGTCTTGAAGCCTTCACTCCATGTGGCTCTGATGCGCAGGTCTTCGCCAAGGCTGAGCATGGCAGAGACTTTTGGGGTCAGGCGATAGCCGAACTGCTGGTTGCGGTTGAGGCGAAGGCCTGCTGTAAAGTGGGCGGCAACACGGTTGCTGCATAGGAGACGGCATTCGTCCTGCACATACAGGGCACCCGTGTGGTCGGTGGCTTTTCCTCCTTTCACGCGGTTGGGGGCCTTCAACCAGTCGTAACGCCACTCCACGCCTGTGCTGAGACGGTTTTCGTAAGGCAATGTGAAGACACCTTTTAGATGTGCCATTGTGCGCTGTTGGTCACTTTGCAATTGCGATTGCCCTGGGTAATAGGGGAAGTAGGAAGTGTGCTGACCATTCACGTAACCATCTGTCAAGGTGATAGCGGTGTAGTCGTAGGAATAGGCGTGGCGGTTCCAATCCACGTCCAAGGTAATCACATCGGTTCCCTCCAATCGCCATTTCCCACCCACGGAGGCTGAAGCATTGTTATAGCGCAGGTCATACGTTTTCACATCCACCCCAGGGTGTTTGCCGCTGGGACGATAGATACGCTTTCGATAGAGCGTTCCATCCGCATACAACTCGATGTCTTTGTTGATGGCGAAAATGAGGTGCTCCGCTATCTGCCAGTTCGTGTAGCGGTTCACGGTCTTATTGCGTGAATCGGTGATAACGAACTCTGTTTGATGAGGGTCTTCCTTCGACGTATTCTGCCATCCATCACTATGTTGCAGTTGGAAATTGGTGTAACTCTTCAGCTTGCCCAAGTTCAGGGCAACGCCATCATGTTGGCGCAGTTCGCCGTAGGAGCCGCCTCGCGTAGTGTTCTCCAAGAGGAGGCCCTCAGTCGTGTGCTTCTTGGTGATAATGTTTATCACGCCAGCAATGGCATCACTTCCATAGAGTGCCGACGAAGCCCCTTTAACGATTTCTATTTTCTCGATATTGTAGGGGTCGATAAGACTGAGGTCATTCTCGCCGCCATTGTCTCCATGGATGCGCTTACCATCGATAAGGATAAGTATGTAGTTGTTGCCCAGACCGTTCATCTGCATCTGACTGCCCATGTCGCCCTCGTTGAAAGCGAAGGAAGAGGTCAGTCCTGAGAGGATGTCAGCCACCGAGCTGCCCGAAAAGTTACGCAGCATTTGTCGGCTAATGACTTCCGTCTGTACAGGCGCATCCTTCAGCAGGTGCTGGGTTCCAGTACCTGTCACGACCACTTCTTGCAGAGAGTCCTCCTTCAGAATGTCTTGTGCCGACAATGTCTGGGCAAGACACAAAAGTGCCCACCCGAGAAGCCATTTCTTCATACGATATTGGTATTTACACGCATAGTCCTGTGCGCATCAACCTTGTTCCATTGTGCATTGGCAGGTCTTCTGGCTTTCCCCCTGCCCGTTCGCCTTCCCGGTCTCCCAGTGGCTTTGTTTGAACGGACGTTGACAAGAGGGGATTACAGCTGCAGGTACAGCCCCGGATTCTCACCGGATTCCCTTGCATGAAGCGGCATATCACTCCGCATCATTGCCAATCGACGGCAAAGGTAAGCGTTTTCTTTCACTTGCACAAATTTTTAAACGATTTTTTAGGGGGTATCTGACACCTTTTCGTCTATTTCCTTTTATTATTGATGGAAACTCCCTACCTTTGCATTCAAATGACTCATTCCTTTCTCATAGCGGCACCCACAAGTGGCTCTGGCAAGACGACTGTTGCCCGAGGCTTGATGGCGTTGTTTGTACTGAAGGGGAGGGTTGTGCAGCCCTTCAAGTGTGGCCCTGACTACATCGACACGAAGTTTCACGAGGCCGTGTGCGGAAGACCTAGCATCAACCTCGACACATTTATGGCATCGAAGGAGCACGTGAAGGAGCTTTTTGCCCATTATGGTGCTGATGCGGATGTGTGTGTGGTGGAGGGCATGATGGGCTTGTTTGACGGTTACGACCGTGACAAAGGTTCCTCTGCGGAGATTGCGAGTGTGCTGCATCTGCCTGTAGTGCTGGTCGTTGATGCCCAATCCGCTGCCTACTCTGTAGCAGCCTTGCTGTCGGGTTTCATTCACTTTCGGGAAGATGTGCGCATCGCTGGTGTTATCTTCAATAAGGTAGGGTCAGAACGCCATCGGGAGATGCTCCGTCAAGTATGTGACGACTCGGTCGTCACCTGCTTCGGATTCCTCCCGAAAGACCCAGAACTGGAACAAGCCTCACGCTACTTGGGCCTCGATTTCTCAGAGTCGGCTAAGAATGAGAAACTGCTGCAACTATTAGAGGAGAACGTACAATGGGAAAAGTTACTCACCTTGTGATGGCAAAAAACGCCGAATCGTTCTCTTTCTTCTATCAAGAGAACATCGACCAATGGGAGCATATTACCTTCTTCGACCCCGAAAAAGATGTGCCCCACCTGAGCGATTGCGAGTTGTTGTACCTCCCTGGTGGTTATCCCGAGAAACACTTGGATGCGCTTGCTGCCAATGAGTCTTGCCGCAAGGCCATCCGTGACTATGCCGAAGGGGGCGGACGCATCATAGCGGAATGTGGTGGCATGATGTACCTGTGCCAGAGCATTCTTACAGACGCTGGCGACTACCCCATGTGCGGAGTTCTGCCTTATCGCATCACGGCACGAAAGGCTGACCGCAAGCTCTCTTTGGGCTATCGATACTTCGTGCTGGACGGGAAGGAGTTTCGTGGACATGAGTTCCACTACACACAGTTCTTTGGAGAGGTACCACCTTCCGCTGTGCAGGTCTATAATGCGAAAGGTGAACCTGTATCGACACCTGTGTTCAAGTACAAGCATGTGCTGGCAAGCTATACACATATATATATAATATAGGAGAGATTTTAGACAGATGAAGCGACTTCACCCCATCATGTTAGCCGGTACTGGCAGCGACGTTGGTAAGAGCATCCTTGCCACGGCGTTATGTCGTATCTTTCTGCAAGATGGCTATCATCCCGCTCCTTTCAAGGCACAAAACATGGCACTGAACTCCTACGCCACCCCCGAAGGACTGGAAATCGGACGTGCTCAAGCCGTACAAGCCGAAGCCGCTGGCATTCCTTGTCATACGGACATGAACCCTCTCCTCCTCAAGCCTCAAAGCGATCACACCAGCCAAGTTGTGCTGCATGGCATTCCCATTGGCAACCGTGATGCCTACGACTTTTGGCGCAAATCCCCATCATCCCCTCCCTCTCATTCCACTCACCCCAATACCCCCGTCATCGACTTTCGGAAAGAGGTCTGTTCTGCCTTCGACCGCCTGAATACCCGTTACAACCCCATCGTGATGGAGGGCGCCGGCAGCATCTCTGAAATTAATCTGCGTGACCACGACCTCGTGAACATGCCTATGGCTCGCCATGCCAATGCTGATGTCATTCTGGTGGGAGATATAGACAGGGGCGGGGTCTTTGCCTCTGTCTATGGCAGCATTGCCTTACAAACGCCGGAGGACAGAAAACTCGTGAAGGGTATTATTATCAACAAGTTCAGAGGAGACCTGCGGCTGTTCGAGGATGGCAGGAAGATGTTGGAAGACCTCTGTGGTATTCCCGTCTTAGGTGTGGTGCCTTACTACAAGGACATTCACATCGAGGAGGAAGACAGCGTGGACCTCGCCCTGAAGGCGAAGACCGCCCAACAAGGGTGTGTGAATGTGGCAATTGTTCTCTTACGCCATCTCTCCAACTTCACAGACTTCAATGTCTTGGAACGAGACCCGCGTGTACACCTCTTCTACACGAACAACACCGATGACCTCTTAAAGAGCGACATTATCATCCTGCCAGGCAGTAAATCCACCCTGAGTGACCTCTACGAACTGCGCCGCAATGGTGTGGCACAGGCGATTGTCCGTGCCCATCGGGAAGGTGCCACTGTGATGGGCATTTGTGGGGGCTATCAGATGATGGGTGTGGAGGTGTGCGACCCTCTACATATAGAAGGAGAGATGGAACGTCTGCCAGGACTTGGATTGTTGCCCGTCACCACGACCCTCACGACAAATAAAACGACTCGCCAAGTCACCTTCGATGGCGGCATGACGGGCTATGAGATTCATTGTGGAGAAACGCACCCATGTGCTGACGCTCCCCATCATCCATTGGTGACACTTAGGGACGGCTCCCCCGATGGCTATAAGGCATCCGACCGATGTATGGGCACGTACATCCACGGCATCCTCGACAATGCTCCTTTCATTGACCGTCTTTTACTTCCTTTTTCCCAGAAGCTAAAAGAGCGCAGCACGTCTTTCGACTACCACGCTTTCAAGGAACAACAATACGATTTGCTAGCTGACCATGTGCGCCAGCATCTCAATATGGACAAACTCTATCAAATTTTAAAGTACTCAATTGAATCTTAAAGGGCTATGCTTGACGGACATGGAGATGACATATACAACTACGAGGGCATCCGCATGAACTTCAGTTCTAATATTTATGCCCATGCCAACCTTTCGGAGTTGGAGGCTCATCTTTGCCGACACATCGACCTTATCCGTTCCTATCCCGAACCTTACCCCCGTTCGTTGGAGACGATGATTGCCTATGAATATGGCATTGATGAAGATGAGGTGCTGGTGACCAGCGGAGCCACAGATGCCATCTACTTAATAGCACAGGCGTTCCGTTTGTCTCCGTGGTCGTCAGTTTCCCCGACGACACCTCCTCCTGTCCCTACTTTCAAAGTCTTTCCTCCCACATTCTCCGAGTACGAGGATGCGTGCCATGTCTTCGGCTATCAAGAAAGCGAAGATGCAGTTCTTTGTTGGCTTTGCAACCCTAACAACCCCACAGGAGAAGTCTTCTCTGCCTCTTTCATTGAGGAACTTGCTGCTAAGCATGACTTGCTCGTCATTGACCAATCATACGAGAACTACACCCTTGCCCCAATGCTCTCCCCTCAAGAAGCTGTGCGCATGGGTAATGTCCTTCAGCTTCACTCCATGACCAAGCAGTATGCCATCCCTGGTCTCCGTGTCGGCTATGTTGTGGCATCTCCACAACTTATTTCCGTCCTCCGCAACCACTACCGTCCTTGGTCAGTCAATGCCCTTGCCGTTGAAGCATGTAAATGGTTGCTCACGCATCAACAGCGGATCATTCCCAATCCTACAGCCTACCTCCAAGAAACCCAACGCCTCCGCTCCCGTCTCTCCCGTTTTGTATGTATCGACTGTGTCGATACCCAAACCAACTTCTTCCTCTGCACCATTCATCCCCAAACTTCTGCAGAACTTAAAGCCTTCCTCGCAAAACATCATAGCATCCTCATTCGTGATGCCTCCAACTTCCGAGGGCTTACCCCACATCACTTCCGTATTGCTGCTCAGTCGCCTGAAGAGAACGATGCTTTGGTTGATACCATTTCCCAGTTCATAACGCTAAAAGGATGATACCGCAAACCTACATATTACCTTTACTCATCGGTTGGCTTCTTGATTTCTTTTTAGGCGACCCGCTATGGATGCCACATCCTGTTGTGTGGTTTGGCAAGGCGATTGCTTTTGGCGAAAGACACCTCAACAAAGGCACACATCGCAAGCTGAAAGGGGCGTTCCTCGCCATGATGCTTGTGATGTCCGTTTTCTTGCTTTTCTATCTTATAGATGGATTCCTCAGCGACTGGGGGGCATATGACTCCATGGATATTAGACTTCTCGATATAAAAGACCTTTGGGCAACCACCGCCTTCCGTTCTCTCATCATCTTTTGGTGTCTCGCTGGCACCACGCTTATTCGTGAGGTGCGCCAGACCTTTATTGCTGTTGACCGTTCTCTTGAAGAAGGGCGTAAGCAGGTGGCTCGCATCGTGGGACGCGACACTTCCGAACTTTCTGCCCAAGAAATCCGAACCGCAGCACTCGAAA
The DNA here is from genome assembly GCA_902800305.1 of uncultured Bacteroidales bacterium. Lineage (GTDB taxonomy): Bacteria > Bacteroidota > Bacteroidia > Bacteroidales > Bacteroidaceae > Minthosoma. The sequence goes on along the minus strand of CADCDP010000017.1, from coordinate 58,518 downwards.
CCCTATCCGAAAATCTCAGCGACGGAGTCATAGCCCCGCTGTTCTGGCTTGCCATAGGTGGTGTTCCTGGTATGCTGGCATACAAGATGGTCAACACCCTCGACTCGATGATTGGTTACAAGACTGACCGCTACAAAGACTTTGGCTGTTTCGCTGCCCGTCTCGACGATGTGGCGAACTACATTCCAGCCCGTCTTACCGCATTCCTTATGGTGTTGGTTTCAGGCAGGTTTTCCCTACTGAAGTTCGTAGCCAAGTACGGCTCCAAGCATGCTTCCCCCAATAGTGGCTATCCCGAAGCTGCTCTTGCTGGCATCCTCAACTGCCGCTTTGGTGGCCCTCACACCTACTTCGGTCAACTTTTCGACAAGCCCTTTATTGGTGAGAACGAACGGCCACTTACCACAGAAGATATGCACGTTGCCATACGTATCAACCGAAGAGTGGAATGTCTTGCCATCGTGCTGTTACTCGTTAAGTATATGGTCATGATGATTGGGTTCCTCGTTTTCAGTCCTTTCCTCTATTCTATTATAGCATGAAGAAAATCATCCTTATCACCGGTGGTCAACGTTCTGGCAAAAGTCAATATGCCGAACGTCTTGCCCTTTCCCTAAGTTCCAATCCCGTCTATGTGGCGACGGCACATGTATGGGACGATGAGTTCCGTCAACGAGTAGCCAAACATCAGGCACGACGTGGTTCCGAATGGGACAACATCGAAGAAGAGAAGTTCCTGAGTCGTCACGACCTCACAGGACGTGTCGCTGTTATTGACTGCATCACGCTCTGGTGTACCAACTTCTTCTTTGAATTACAAGGTGTGGACAAGGCACTCGATACCCTTAAAGCAGAGTTCGACCGTTTCATTGCCCAAGATGCCACCTTCATTTTTGTCACTAACGAGATTGGTTCAGGTGGTGTGAGCGACAATGCCGTGCAACGCCAGTTTACCGACCTGCAAGGCTGGATGAACCAATATGTTGCCCAACATGCCGACGAGGTAACGCTGATGGTCAGCGGAATCCCCGTGAAAATCAAATAACCCATCATCACTATCACTACATCCACCCTATGATTCCCACTTTCCATATAACATCCCCCGATGAGGCTCTTCGTCCCATCATTCAAGAGAAAATCGACAATCTCAATAAGCCCAAAGGTTCTTTGGGTCGTCTCGAAACGCTTGCCATGCAGATATGCCTCGCCCAACAGACCCTCACCCCTTCCTTGTCGCACCCCTGCCATCTTCTTTTAGGTGGAGATCACGGCATCGAACGTGAAGGAGTCAGTGTTTCGCCAAGAGAAGTCACTTGGCAGCAGATGGTCAACTTCACGAAGGGTGGGGGAGGAGTGAATATGTTCTGCCGTCAGCATGGTTTCCACTTGCGAGTCGTGGATGTGGGGGTTGACCACGACCTTTCCGACATCTCTGGCATCATCAACCGCAAGATTGCCTACGGCACGCGCAACTTCCTCTATGACCCAGCCATGACGCAGGAAGAATATGAACGGACTCTTCAAGTAGGTATTGACCTTGTTGATGAATGCCATGCAGAAGGATGTCAAGTGCTGTGTGTGGGCGAAATGGGTATAGCCAACACCTCTCCATCCTCCATTTGGATGAGTCTTTTTTGTCAGATGCCTCTCGACGAGTGCATTGGCGCTGGTGCAGGACTCAATACAGCAGGCATTGTCCATAAGCGTGAAGTGCTCGGCAAGTCGCTCGATCGCTTCCTCCGCCTCCATCCAGTAAACGCAAAAGCAGACGAGATTATCCGTTACTTTGGTGGATTCGAGATGGTGGCTGCCATAGGTGCCATGCTTCGTGCTTCCGAACTGAAGATGCTCATTCTTGTTGATGGCTTCATCATGACTGCTTGTGCCTTGGCCGCTTGTCAGCTTTATCCAGCAGCCAAGGCTTATATGATATTCGGACATTGTGGCGACGAAAGTGGACATCGTCGAATGCTTGATGCTCTTGGCGCAGAACCCATTCTTTCCTTGGGAATGAGGCTTGGTGAAGGGACTGGTGCCCTTTGTGCCTTCCCCATTGTTGATTCCGCAGTTCGTATGATGAACGAAATGAACAACTTCGATAATGCCAGAATTACTAAATATTTTTAACCGTATAACCCTATGACCGTAAAACTGCATGACCGCATAATCGCTTCTTTCATATTCTTCACTCGTCTTCCATTCTGGCGAGTTTATCAGCCACCTAAAGAAGCCTATGCCAGTGTTGTTGAACATTGGCCATTGGTCGGCTGGCTTACAGGATGCATCATGGCTGCAACCCTTTTTCTATGTACCCATGTCTTACCATACCCCATAGCAGTCATCCTTGCAGTCATCGTCCGACTGTGGGTGACAGGTGCGCTCCACGAAGATGGTCTTGCAGACTTCTTCGACGGTTTTGGTGGAGGTTCCGACCGTCAGCGCATCCTTACCATCATGAAGGATTCTCACATCGGCACCTATGGAGTCATAGCCCTAATCTTCTATTTTGCCCTGTTGTGTGGCATCCTTATCTCCCTGCCGCCCATGACCGCCGTCTTTGCTATCCTTGCCGCAGACCCTTTGGCCAAGATGCTCTCCAGCCAAATCGTCAATTTCTTGCCATACGCACGTCGTGAAGAAGACGCAAAGAACAAAACGGTTTATCGTTCCATCGGTGTCGGAGCAACCATCAGTCTTGCGCTTCAGGGGCTTTTGCCATCCATTCCACTGCTCTTCCTTACTGATGCCACTTGGTGGATGGCCGTGCTCACTTCCATTGTTGTCGTGATATTCCTTTTTATCTACATAGGGCGCAAACTCCAAGGATACACAGGCGACTGCTGTGGAGCTGTCTGTCTTCTTGCTGAACTCTCTTTCTATATGGCCACTCTGGTGCTAATGGCAAAATAGTGTTCCCAACACTTGACAAAGTCGAAAAAAAGTTGTATATTTGCATTGAATTAGGGAATCCACCATACCTTCACGGCTTCCCCAACCATTTCTCCCGAGGGCAAAAAGATAGACCTTCAAACAAAAGTAGGATTTGTACAGATACTTCTTATATTTGTACAAATCCTACTTTTATTTGTGTAAATCCTTCTTATATTTGTAAGTAGCTACGGGCAATCCTCCAAGGAGGTGATGGGCTTCCTCCTATTCCTCTAAGGAGCCAACAGCTTAAAAGTCTAAGAAGGAAAGGAGTTAAGGAGGATTCGGCGTGTACGCCGCCAAAAAACTCCTTAACTCCTTTCCTCCTTAGACAAATATAAATCTCTCCACAGAGACAATCTTCAAGGGGGCGTACCCAAATGTTACTTTTGATACGTCCCCTTGTTCTATCGATAAGGGTATCTACGAAATTGTTATTTGCAAGGAATGTCCTCGATGCGCTGCTGATGGCGACCACCTGCGAACTCGGTGTTGAAGAACTCGTCGAGGCACTGACGGCATACGTCTTCGGAGATGAAGCGGCCAGGGAAGACGATGACGTTGGCGTTGTTGTGCTCACGGATGAGGTGGGCAATCTCTGGTTGCCATACAAGACCGGCACGGATGCTCTGGTGCTTGTTGAGGGTCATGGAGATGCCTTCGCCTGAACCACACATGGCGATACCTGGATAGACTTCGCCTTTCTCGATGCCTTCTGCGAGTGCATGGCCGTAGGTGGCGTAATTACAGCTTTCTTCTGTATAGGTGCCGTAGTCTTTATACTCGTAGCCTTTTTCTTCGAGGTATTTCTTGACGAATTGCTTCAACGGAAATGCTGCATGGTCGCTGGCGATTCCAACTGTTTTAATTTCCATCATAACAAAAATGATTATTTATGAACATTCGTGATTAATTCATGATAATTTATGTTGAATAAAAACACGAATTGCCACGAATTAACCACGAATGATTCGTGAATTATTTGTTAGAACAACTTGTTTACTTGTGCGTAAACGTTTTCTGCTGTGTAGCCGAGCTTCTCGTCGAGCACCTTGTAAGGAGCAGAGAATCCGAAACTTTCGAGACCCCAGATGGTGCCTTCTGCCTCTGGAACGAGACCGAGGAGGTTGACTGGCAGACCTGCTGTGAGACCGAACTTCTTCACGCCCTGTGGGAGAACGCTCTGCTGGTACTCCTTTGGCTGCTGACGGAAGAGACCCTCAGATGGAACGCTGACGATGCGAACCTTCTTGCCATCCTTGCGGAGAAGTTCTGCACCTGCCACGAGGGTCGAAACCTCAGAACCAGTAGCCACGAGGATAACGTCTGGGTTCTCATCAGAGCCAGCTACGATGTAACCACCCTTGGCTGCAAGGCAATAGTCATTACCTGCTGGGAGGTTCTGGATGTTCTGACGAGAGAGGATGAGAGCGGATGGGGTGGCCATGTTGTCCATAGCGAGTGCCCATGCAGCAGTTGTCTCTTGAGCGTCAGCAGGACGGAGAACAAGCACACTGGGCTTGCCAGAGTGGTTCTTCAGTTTCTCCATGAGACGAATCTGTGCCTCCTGCTCAACAGGCTCGTGAGTAGGACCGTCTTCGCCTACGCGGAAAGCGTCGTGAGTCCAGATGAACTTCACAGGAAGCTCCATGAGGGCTGCCATACGAACAGCTGGCTTCATGTAGTCGGAGAATACGAAGAAGGTACCACATGCAGGGATAACACCTCCGTGGAGAGCCATACCGATGCAGCAGCAAGCCATAGTCAGCTCTGCCACACCTGCCTGGAAGAAAGCACCAGAGAAGTCACCCTTCTTGAATGCCTGAGTCTTCTTGAGGAAGCCGTCAGTCTTGTCTGAGTTGGAGAGGTCGGCAGAAGCACAAATCATGTTTGGTACCTGCTCTGCGAGAACAGAGAGACATGTAGCCGATGCAGAACGAGTGGCATCGTTGTCCTTCTGTACGCACTTGCTCCAGTCAATCTTTGGAGCCTTGCCGCTGAACCAGTCAGCTTGCTGAGCAGCCTTTTCTGGGTTGGCAGCAGCCCAAGCCTTCTCCTCTGCATAACGCTCTGCGCAGATAGCTTCGAGTTCCTTGGCGCGGTTAGCATAGAGTTCCTTCACATCGTCGAAAATCTGGAATGGATTCTCTGGGTCGCCACCGAGGTGCTTGATGGTGTTGATGAATGCGTCGCCACCAAGTGGAGCACCGTGAGTCTTGCAGTTAGCCTCGTATGAAGTGCCATCAGCCTTGAGGGCACCCTTACCCATGATACACTTACCGATGATGAGGGTTGGCTTGCCTTCTACCTTCTGTGCAGCATCGAGAGCGGCACGAATCTGTGCAGCATCGTTACCTACAATCTCTATCACTTCCCAACCGAGGGCACGATACTTGGCTGCGGTATCCTCAGTCATAACTTCCTTTGTCTCAGTAGAAAGCTGGATGTCGTTAGAGTCGTAGAACATGATGAGGTTGTCGAGTCCGAGAGTAGCAGCGATACGTGCACCACCCTGAGAAATCTCTTCCTGAACACCACCGTCAGAGATGTAAGCGTAGATAGTCTCCTTGGCGAAAGTCGGGTTGCCAGTGTGAGCAGCCAAGAACTTGGCAGCGATGGCAGCACCGATGGCGAACACGTGACCCTGACCGAGAGGACCAGAAGTGTTCTCGATGCCACGGGCAATTTCAAACTCTGGGTGACCAGTCGTAGGACAACTCTTCGAGCGAGAACTTGCCGATGAGGCAGAGCTGAGAGTAGAGCATTGGAGCCATGTGACCAGGGTCGAGGAAGAAACGGTCGCGACCTACCCACTCAGGGTTCTTTGGGTCGTATTTCAGATACTCAGAATACAAAACGTTGATGAAGTCGGCACCGCCCATTGCACCACCGGGGTGACCAGACTTTGCCTTTTCTACTGCACTGGCTGCCAAAATACGAATGTTGTCGGCAGCATGATTCAAAATTTGAATGGAATTTGCCATAATTTATTAATAATTAGGAATGTTATTTCTTGTTGTCAACTGCTGCTTGTTCAATAGCCAAGCCTTTCTTGTAGTTCTCGATGTATGCGTTGAAGCCAGCTACGTCTTCTGGATCAGGTTTAATTTCCTCACCAGCGTTACCTGCGAAGACCACTTGGTCGAGATAGTCGGCCAAAGAGAGTTTCTTGTCGTTGTTGACAGCGTATGCTGCGAGGAGCGCAATACCCCATGCACCACCTTCACCGGCAGTCTCCATCACAGAGATGGGGGAGTTGAGGGCTGCTGCCAACATCTTCTGACCTACCTTTGGAGTCGTGAAGTATCCACCATGTCCCATGATGCGGTCAACTTTTACATGCTCTTCATTGAAAAGTACATCGTTACCAATCTTCAAGACACCAATGGCTCCATAAAGATGTGCACGCATAAAGTTGGCAAGGTTGAACTTGTCGTTGGCTGAACGCACGAAGAGTGGACGACCATCAGCAAGACCTGTCACAGGTTCGCCAGACACGTAGTTATAGGAAAGAATGCCACCACAATCGGGCGCACCCTTTTCTGCTACTTGGAAAAGGGTAGTGTAGAGATCCATTGTTGTCTGCTGAATGCCCAGTAACTGCTGATACTCTTTGAAAATATTCACCCAAGCGTTGATGTCGGAGGTACAGTTGTTGCAGTGTACCATAGCCACGAGGGAACCGTCAGGAGTGGTCACCATGTCAATCATCTCGTATGGCTTGGAAAGTTCTTTCTCTAACACAATCATGGAGAACGAAGAAGTACCTGCGGACACGTTACCTGTGCGCTGCTTCACGGCATTGGTGGCAACCATGCCTGTACCTGCGTCACCTTCTGGAGGACAAACAGGGATGCCGGGTTTCAAGTGGCCAGACACGTCAAGACGTTGTGCTCCTTCTGGAGTGAGAAAACCTGCGTTCTCACCAGCGTTGAGCGACTTCGGTAGAATGTCGAGCAACTTCCAACTGAAACCTTTTGGTTCGATGAGCTTATCGAACTTCTCTACCATCGTGGCATCGTAAGTCTTGGTCTTGGGGTCAACAGGAATCATACCCGAAGCATCGCCAACGCCCAACACCTTCTGACCTGTAATCTGCCAATGGATGTAACCTGCGAGGGTCGTGAGGAATTCGATGTCCTTCACGTGCTCTTCGTTGTCAAGGATGGCTTGATAGAGGTGTGAGATGCTCCAACGGAGTGGAATGTTGTAGTTGAAGAGTTCTGAAAGTTCAGCGGCAGCCTTGCCCGTATTGGTGTTGCGCCAAGTGCGGAAAGGAACGAGGATTTCGTTACCCTTGAAAGGCATATAACCATGCATCATGGCACTAATGCCAATAGCTGCAAGTGCCTCTATTTCTACTTCGTACTGATCTAAAACGTTCTTGCGGAGCTGGGCATAGCAGTCCTGCAATCCGTACCAGATAGCCTCTGTGCTGTAAGTCCAAAGACCATCCACCAACTGGTTTTCCCAAGTGTGGCTACCCTGTGCGATAGGCTTGTTCTCTTGATCAATAAGAACAGCCTTTATACGGGTAGAGCCAAACTCAATACCGAGAATGGCTTTACCGTTTTCTATTACTTGTTTTGCTGTCATCTTACTTCAGTGCTTTATTTAACATGTAGTACACCTCGTTCATCTGGAGGTCGTGCTTGAACTCGCTGATGGTGGTGTTCTTGTTAATCTTTACATACTCGATACCAGTCATTTCGGCGAAGTCCTCCCAGTACTCTTCCGTGATGTCGTAAGAGAAGGCGCTGTGGTGTGTACCACCTGCGAGAATCCATGCACCAGCACCGATTTCGAAGGATGGTTGTGGAACCCAGAGAGCCGATGCAACAGGAAGGTTTGGCATAGGCTTTGGCTCGATGCACTCCACTTCTTGAGAAATGAGGCGGAAGCGGTTGCCAAGGTCAACAACAGTAGCCTTGATACCACGACCCACCTTTGAAGTGAAGACAAGGCGAGCGGTTTGCTGCTTGCGGATACCAATGCCAAGGAAGTGAACCTCGAGCTTTGGTTTGTCAACAGCGATGAGCGGACAAACTTCGAGCATGTGGCTCTGGAGGCAAGAAGAACGGTCGCCTGCAAAATTGAGGGTGTAGTCCTCCAAGAAGGAGCAACCGATTGGCATACCCTGCTGAATCACCCAAAGTGTGCGATAGAGGCAAGCGGTCTTCCAGTCACCTTCAGCACCAAAGCCATAACCTTCTTCCATCAGACGCTGTGAAGCGAGGCCTGGAATCTGGTCGAAGCCTACAAAGTTTGGATCGTTGATGTCAGCATCGCCAAGGTCGTCGAAGTTTGTTGTGAAGGCAGTAGCACCCTCATCCTTCAGCACACGACGAAGAGCGATTTCTGCTTTGGCTGCGTTCTTCACTTTCTCCCAATAAACCTCTTCACCACTCTCGTCAATCTTGATGGTGTAGAGCTTCTTGTACTCTTCAACGAGTTCATCAGCCTCAGCGTCAGTCACCTGCTTGAAGTATTCCATGAGAGAGGAAACTGGATAGTAATCAACATGGTAGCCCAGACGCTGCTCGAACTCAACGCGGTCACCGTCAGTCACAGCAACATTGTTCATGTTCATACCAAACATGAGGCAACGCACATTTTTAGCATCAGCAACACCTGCTGCCACACGTGCCCAAACTGCAATCTGCTTCTGAGCAGCCTCGTCCTTCCAGTAGCCACAAACTACCTTGCGAGGAACACGCATACGAGTACAGATGTGACCAAACTCGATGTCGCCGTGAGCACTCTGGTTGAGGTTCATAAAGTCCATGTCAATCTCTCCCCATGGAATTTCTGCGTTGTACTGCGTGTGGAAGTGGAGGAGAGGCTTCTGGAGTGCTTGAAGACCCTTAATCCACATCTTGGCAGGAGAGAAGGTGTGCATCCAAGTGATGATACCAGCGCACTTCTCGTCGTTGTTTGCTGCCTTCATCACAGCTTCCACTTCCTTGGAAGAGTTGGCTGTGCCCTTATAAACCACTTTGATTGGAATGATACCACTATTGTTGAGTCCCTCAACCATTTCCTTTGAGTGGCCATCAACGATTTTTACCGTTTCGCCACCATAGAGCAACTGTGCACCAGTCACCCACCAAAGTTCCAAATTTTCAAATGCCATAGTTTTTCTAATTTTTTAAGTGTTAGTATTTCGTTAGTTAATTCAAAATCAATGCTTCTGCCCCTTCTGTCCATAGTAAGCATTAGGGCCATGCTTGCGATTGTAGTGCTTCTCAATCAAAAGAGGATTCATGGTTAAGTTAGGATTGACAGAGAAGGCTACGAAGGCCATCTTTGCACATTGCTCCATCACCTTGGCATTATAGACAGCATTGTCTGGCGATGTGCCCCAAGAGAATGGTCCGTGATTCTTCACGAGGACTGCAGGAGTGTGGTCTGGGTTGATTTTACGGATGTTGAGGATTTCGTCAACAATGACGTTACCCGTTTCCAGTTCGTATTGACCTTCCACTTCCTCCTTGGTCATGTCACGAGTACAAGGGATGGCCTGATAGAAATAGTCGGCATGAGTTGTGCCAATGTTAGGTATGTCTTTGCCAGCCTGAGCAAAAGCGGTTGCATAAGTGGAATGAGTGTGGACTACTCCCTGAATGTTAGGGAATGCCTTGTAGAGAACGAGGTGGGTGGGTGTATCGGAAGATGGATTGAGTTCACCCTCCACCACTTTACCGCTTTCGAGGTCAACTACCACCATGTCGCTTGCCTTCATTTCATCATAACTCACACCAGATGGTTTAATGACAACAAGACCTTTTTCGCGGTCAATACCAGAAACGTTACCCCAAGTGAAGATAACGAGACCTTGCTTTACTAAGTCAAGGTTTGCTTTGAATACTTTTTCTTTTAGTTCTTCTAACATAGTCTTTCTGTATTTAATTTAAGTATGGGATAATGAATTTAAAATCTTAAATCTATATAATGAAGCTCCCCGACGTGACGAATGATCCATCATATCGGTTGCCTGAACAAAGTCTTTTTCTAAAATGAATCGGCGGAAATTCCGTTTGTCCATTGTGGTGTCAAGAATGCTTTCATAAAGAGTTTGAAGCATGCTCAACGTAAAGTATTGGGGCAGAAGATAACTGCCAACAGGTTCGTTTTTGATGTTTTTTCCCACCGCACATCGTGCTTTCTGAACCATTTCATTTTGTCCAGCACGAAGGTTGGGTATATTGTCCACATCTATCCACTGGGTGTGATGGATGTCGGATAGGGTGGGATTGTAGTTTTCCACATCCATGAGTGCGTAATACACGATGTGGATAAATCGCTCGTCAGAATCACGCTCCACGACATCATCTGTGGCGAGCTGTTGCATGTAGATGTTGTCAAGTCCTGTAAACTCTTTCAATATACGCTGTGCTGAAGAGTCCACACTTTCGTCATTTTGAACAAAATCCCCAATCAACGAAAGTTCACTCTTACCCGACTCTTGATGGTGCTCAAATAACAGCACCTTTAAGCGTCTTTCCGCAAATCCGAAGACAACACAATCGACGGATACGTAGAATTTCGGGAATGCTTGGGTTACTTTCATTGATTGGGGCTTTTATATTATATAAATAATGTGTAGCTTACCAAAGAATTGCGTAGAGCACCAAAGTGATGAGGCAGATGCCGATGGTGCCGTAAGTGTAGCCACGTGTTGTGCTGAACAAACTCAAGTCGATAGGCAAAGCCAATGGGTCGGCCTTCGTGTCCTTCGCGTTGCTATAGAGCCAAACGGCGTTGCATCCCACGAGCACACCAAAGAAGATGAATGCCTGGAAGCCGATATCGTTCAGATAAGCAGTTGTAGGTGTAGAGTCGCCCATAGCCACAACGATGATGGCTACAACGATGCAGAGGATACCGATTCCACCCAAGATGCCTGCCCACTGGAGCATGGCCTTCTGGTCTTTCTGTTCTGGCTTTTCAGCACTGATATACTTCTTGTCGAGGTAGCTCACCAAAATGAAGAAGCTAACAACGATGATGAAGATATAACCAGCACGGAACTGGAAGGCTACATCGGGGAAGGCAAACTTGAAGATGACACCCAGAGGAATCGTGATGATAGCCGTCCATATGGCAGCAGTAGAAGAAGCACGTTTCCAGAGCAGACCCAAGCCGAACACTGTGATGATACCAGGATAAATGAAACCTGAGTACTCCTGAATGTACTGGAATGCTTGGTCAAGACCGCCAAGGAGAGGCTTCACAGCCACAGCTGCGATAACGAGTGCGCATACAGCTACAACACGACCCACATTCACGAGCACCTTATCGGAAGCCTCCTTGTTGATGTACTTCTTGTAGATGTCCATTGTGAAGAGGGTAGAGGTACTGTTGAACATCGAAGCCAGCGAAGAGATAATGGCAGCAGTAAGGGCGGCAAACGAGAGACCCTTGATGCCTGTCGGGGTAAAGTTGCGGATGAGCCAAGGATAAGCATCGTCGGCCACATTGATGGAACCCTGCAAGTGAGAGAACTGGTCAGCGTTCTGAGCCATGTAGAAAGCACAGATACCTGGAAGCACCACGATGAATGGGATGAGAATCTTCAGGAAACCTGCAAAGATGAGACCTTTCTTAGCCTCGTCAATGCTCTTAGCAGCCAGACCCTTCTGGATGATATACTGATTGAAGCCCCAGTAACCGAGGTTTGTCAGCCACACACCACCTACGATGGCAGCGATACCAGGCACATTGTCAAAGGCATTAGAGCCATCAGCATGTGGATGTGCCATAGCATTGGAACGCTGGATAACCAAATGGAAGTGAGTGTCGTTGGCAAAGTCGCCCGTTGTGAGATAAGTATATACTTTGTTGAATCCATCGATGAAAGAACCATCTTCGCCAGCAACAGAAACGAGGGCGAAGTATGCCGTGATGAGACCGCCACCCACGAGGAAAGTCACCTGCATCACGTCTGTCCAAGCCACAGAAGCCAAACCACCATAGATGGAGTAGATACCAGCGATGAGGAAGAGGCCGATGATGATGACCATACGCATCGAAACATCCACGCCGAGGAACGATACAGTCAATCCTTGGAGACCTAAAATCTGTTCAATAGCCAGAGCACCCAGCCATGCTACAGAGGTCAGGTTGACAAACACGTAGAGGAAAAGCCATAAGATAGAGAAAGCAAGACCTACACCGTCGTTGTAGCGTTCGCGGAGGAACTGCGGAATGGTGAAAATCTTGCGTTCAATCATCGTCGGCAACAGGAACTTACCGATGACAACCAATGTCACTGCAGCCATGACCTCGTATGCTGCGATAGCGATACCGTCAGCATAACCAGTACCCGACATACCGATGAACTGCTCTGCCGAGATGTTAGCCGCAATCAGTGATGCACCAACTGCCCACCAGGTCAGTGTGTTACCTGCCAGAAAGTAGTCGCTGGCACTCTTTCCTTTACCATCCTTGTCACGGCTCAGGAACATACCGAGGCTTACGAGCAGGATGATGTAAACAACCAAAATGATAAAGTCGATGGTTTCAAAGCCACTCATACTTATCGCTTCGGTGAAACTCAATTGTGAATCCATTTTTTAATTTTGGGGGTTGTTAAGATTTGTTATTTGATTATTTGTTATTTGTTTTTTATTCTTCCACTGAAAATGCATACTTGCAATAAGAATGGTAAGGCTTCTCTGGCGTAACAAATGGGTTGCTCTGTTCCCAGCCTGGCATCATGCACTTGTTGGGGGAATCTGGATACTTCTGGCTTTCCAGACAGATGGCGCAATGCTTCTGATACATGATGCCACCCTTGCCTGGGCGAGTGCCGTCCTGGAAATTGGCAGAATAGCCCTGCACACCTGGCTCATTCGTGTACATATCGAGACGGATGCCAGAACGTGGGTCAATCATCGTAGCGGCGATTTCCTCTTGGTTGCCCTTCGTGTTCAGACACCAGTTGTGGTCATAACCGCCACCTACAGATGCCATTTCGGGGTCGTTCTTGTCAAAGTCGGTACCGATGGCCTTGGGGGTACGGAAGTCAAACACTGTGCCTTCCACAGGCTTGATTTCGCCAGTTGGGATGAGATACTGGTCGCCAGGCGTGTAGTTGTCGGCATTGATGTAGAGCACAGACTCGTCAATCGTGTTGTTGAGGTCGCCTGACAGGTTGAAATAAGTATGGTTAGTCATGTTGAGCACCGTAGGAGCGTCTGCAGTTCCGTCGTAGTTGATGATGATGGCGTTGTCGTCCGTCAGTTCAAACTTTACGGTAGCCTCCACGTTGCCAGGGAATTGGTTATCACCAGCGGGAGATACTCGCTTGATGGAAAGCGACTGGTCGGTGGCTTCCACTACATCATACACCTGATACTGCCACCCTGTGTAGCCGCCATGCAGACAAGCCACACCGTTGTTGTTCTTCGGCAGTGTCACAGTTTGGCCATTGTAAGTATATTCACCGTTGTTGATGCGGTTGGCATAGCGACCTACTGAGCAACCAAAATCCGTTTCAAAATTCCATGGGAAATAATTTTCCACTTTGTCGAAACCACAAGCCACATCTACAAACTCGCCATCTCTGTTTGGCACCATGATGCTCACAATGCGACCGCCAAAGTTTGTGATACACACTTCCATACCATTGGCGTTCGTTAGCGTGTAGAGCTTCACTGGTTTAGCTCCCACAGTGTCGGCATAGAACTTTTCTCCGTCGTATGCCACAGCTATAACTGTGTCATAGTCAGCTGGATTGATGCCAGATTTGGTTAACTCAACTTGAGCTGGCTGTTGTGCAGAATTACATGCACAAAGGAAAGCTACGGCCGTAGCACTCCCCATCAAAATCGATTTGAGATTTTTCATAAATGTTTGGTAAAAAATAATTAGTTTATAAACTTTCGCCAAAGTTACGGCTTTTTAACGATTATTTACCCCCGAAAAACATGTTATATAACATAAAGTGTGGAACCCACACTCTTTTCATGCTGTTTCGAGGATAAAACATTCGTTTTTTCTAATGAAACCCTAATTTTGAGAATTTAAATAGGTAGGGTGTAAACGAATCTTGCACCATTGGAATAGTTGGTGTCGAGCTTGATGTCGCCTCCCAGCCTACGAGCTATGGAACGGGCAACGGTGAGGCCAATGCCTGTTCCGTCATAATAATTATCGAGTTGCACGAACTCTTCGAAGATATGCTCAGATTCTTTAGGTGCTATACCGATACCAGTATCCTCTACAGCGAAGATTACCATATTGTCGTCAAGGGTAATACGGAGCACAACATGCGCTTTCTCCTTCACAGCGTTAGCACCTCCAGCAGCCTCAGCAGGGTGTGTGAATTTCATAGCGTTGTCAAGTAGCAACGCAAGAGCACGGGTAGCTGGTGCGAAGGCTGTGGTAAGCATGGCTGTTTCAGCTTCTGGGGATATGTCAAGGTCGAAGTCAAGATGTGTGGACTGTAGGATACAAGAGTTATCGGCAGCCCTTGCGGCAATCTGGATGGCCTGCACCTGTTCGTTACGTTCCAATGGGATGCAGCTACCTGCTTCTGCCAGTTCGAGCATCTTATTCACCAGCGATGTGATACGCTCAGTGTTTTCAACGATTCCCTTTTTCATTTCCTGCTGGGTAGCCTCATCGAAATCCATACCCGAAGTGAACACCTGTGCAAAGCCGCAGAGAATGTTAAGTGGGGTGCGTATTTCGTGGGAAATCTGCTGAATGAAGTCGGTCTTCATACGTGACGACTCCATAGCTTGGTCAAAAAGATTGAGAGCTTCTTCGTAGCCTCGACCCATCTTCTCAAACATGGTGTTCAGTTGGGCATAATCCTCCTGCAACTGGCGATGTTCCTTTTGCAGACGTTTGTAACTTTCTTCTATAGTCATGCTTTCTGTTCTATGGTCATAAACTTGGTGAAACCTGTCATCTTCAGCACTTTGTAAACACTGGGGCCGACATTGATGATTTTGAAATTTCCTTTACCTGTCGTCACTGAGCGCATCGTCTTCTGTATGATTCGTAGTCCTGAACTGGCTATGAAGGTAAGCTCCTGGCAGTCCATGACAAGATCTACACCTGGCTCAGCGAGTGCCGGCTCGATGTCTTTCTCAAACTGAGGCGCATTCAGCGTGTCTATACGTGCGCCAGTCTTGATGATGGTCTGTCCATCTTGCTGAAGAATTTGTGTCATACTTGATACTCTTTCATTTATAATGATGCTCATGGTGAGCAGATTACGTCCGTCAAGCCGTTGGTAGCTTACGTGATTCATTATATTTTTCACAATGTATATCCCCATGCCTCCAATCGGTCGCTCGGCAGGATTGGCCTCCATATCGTTGCTTTCAATCTGCGTGGGGTCGAAAGCATACCCCTTGTCACTAAGTAAGAGGGTAAGCAATTGCCCATCGCTTTTAGCGCAGAGGTTGATAGTACCCACGATGTCTTTGGGGTAGGCGTAGAAAATGACGTTAGAAACCATTTCCTCGAGCACGAGGCCGATATTCATGTGCATTTCCTCGTTGAGGTTGAGTTCTTTGGCAATGTCATCAACGAATTGGGTTACACACCTCAGTTCTTCAACACGGTTGATGATTGATAACTGCTTGGTCATCACGTCGTTTCTTTCTTTTACAGATAGGCACATCAAGGTGCGATTATCACTGGAATCGGCATCATTGCGGAGGCCATCCGTAAAAAATAAGTCAATCTGCTCTATCATGCTGCAAAAATAGTGAAAAAAACGTTCAAACAAACAAATACAGGAAAAAAGTGATAGTTTTCCGTAATTAGTGTGACAGTCATGTTAAAATACTATGTATTTTTGTATACGAAATTAGGTGAGCACACTATACTGCCTCTCTGAAAACATAATGGTGCTTGGCCACAGAAAATTAGAAGAGGCTGACGCAGTGTTTGATTAACGCTGCGTCAGCCTCTTCTAATTCTCCGCCACTTGTGGAATTCTTATCTTGAAATACTTAAAATTCTTTGACTAAAAATTAAATTTTAACTAAAAAATGTTCCTTGAATACAACAAATACTTGTATAAGTAATTCTTTAGTTCTTATTCTTTTATGCCACTTTATTCAGCTTCTTGATGATGGAGAAGATGAAGAGGGCGGCAAGGAGGCAGATGCCCGCGAGAGTACCCCACACAATGGTCAAGTCTTTACCCCAGAGATAACCTGGAATCTGTACGAGGAAGTTGCCTAGGGCGGTGGAAACAAACCAACCACCCATCATCATGCCTTTGTACTTGGGAGGTGCCACCTTGGTGACGAACGAGATGCCGATGGGGGAGAGAAGCAACTCGGCGAAAGTGAGCACGAGGTAGGTGGAGACGAGCAGGTTGGGGGTCACGTCGGCCATGTGGAGGTTGGTGCCTTCAGCGTCGTAGGCAGGCAGGGGAAGACCAAAGCAAGCGAAAGTCATCATAATGTAGGCAGCGGCTGCCACGAGCATACCGAGTCCAATCTTGACGGGTGCCTTTGGCTCTTTTCCCTTCTTGGCAAGCCATCCGAAGAGGGCGATGCTGACAGGGGTGAGACCTACGACGAAAGCTGGATTGAACTGCTGGAATATAGGCGCATCGACTGCCACCACAGCGTCGGCGTTCTGATAGTAGGTGTAACCGAGGATGGCGGCAGGGATAAAGATTAGTGCGGCTCCGATGCCCTTGCCTTTGGCGGTTTTGCTTTGGAAGAAGCCAAAGAGTCCGTAGATAATGAGGATGCACCAGACGAGGTTCATCACGTTGAACTCCATAGCAGTTGCACCCGTAGCAGACGTAGCTGTGTAGTCACGAGCGAAGAAGGTGAGAGTGAGTCCATTCTGGTGGAAGGCCATCCAGAAGAAGAGCACCACGGTGAAGACAAGGATGAGGCAGATGATGCGCTCGGTAGTCTCACTTTTCGAGAGTGTCTCCACATTCTCAGTTGCAGCGGTCTTGTTGTCCTTCTTGCTGGTCGTGATGACCTGTGCGAAGGTGCTCTTACCGAGGTAGTAGATGGCGATGCTGACGATGAGCGATGCACAAGCCACGGCAAAGGCGAAGTGGTAAGAATCGGCTTCTGTCATGCCAAGGCTACCCTGTGCCCAGTTCATCATCTTGATGGCAGCGGTGGGGGCAAAGAGGGCACCCACGTTGATGGCCATATAGAAGAGTTGGAAACCAGAGTCGCGCTTGGCGGCAAACTGCGGGTCGTTATAGAGGTCGCCTACCATCACTTGGAGGTTGCCCTTGAAGAGACCCGTGCCGAAGCTGACGAGCAGCAATGCGCCTGCCATGGCTATCATGGCCACAGCCTCCTTGCCCAATGGGATAGAGAGGAGCACGTAGCCGATGAACATGATGAAGATACCGATGGTGACCATCTTGGAGTAGCCGAACTTGTCGGCCAGCATACCGCCGAAGAGGGGCAGGAAGTAAACCAGCATCAGGAAACTGGAGAAGATGGTGGAGGTAAGTTTCTCGTCGAAGCCGAAGTTGGCTTGCAAAAACAGGGTGAATACGGCTAGCATGGTGTAGTAGCCGAATCGTTCGCCTGTGTTGGCTAATGCCAAGGTCCACAGACCTTTAGGCTGTCCTTCAAACATAGAGCTATAGGTTTTTTAGGTTTTAAAGTTTTTATGTTTTTTAGTTATTGAATGTTCGATTTCTGCAAGCCATATCCCTTCTTCTTATCCTCAAAAAGCAGGAGGAAGGCGATGACGATGGCGATGGCACCACAGATGGCAAAGATGGTCATCGTCTGAGTGTAGTCGATGATGCCGTTGGCATCGGTGTTAGCTTGGTTCACTTTACCGATGAGGATGGGCACCAGCGAAAGGCCGATGTTCTGGATGTAGAAGATAACTGCGTAGGCAGTGCCCAATAGCTGCATGGGGATGATTTTCGGGACGGATGGCCACATGGCAGAGGGCACAAGTCCGAAAGCGACACCCAGCACCAGCATCATGGAGATGGCGATAGCTACAGAAGTTATGGGTAGGGCGAAGACGGCATGAACTATGGTGAGGAGCACAGAGCCGATAATCATAAGAGTAGCACCTTTACCTATCTTGTCGTACACATAGCCAAAGACAGGTGTGAGGACGATGGTGCCGTAGGGCAGCATCGAAGGGATGGAACCAGCGAGGTCTTCATCCACACCATACTTGATGACCATGAGTTTGGTGGCGAACTTCAAGAAGGGAAACACACCTGCATAGAACATGAGGCAGAGCAGGGTGATGTACCAGAAGCCTTTGTTGGTGAAGAGGAATTTGAGGTCAGCAAACTGGAAGCCAGGTTCGGGTTCAGTCGCCACGGCTTGGGCGGCCTTGTCCTCCTTCTTATCGAGGATGTTGTAGATGATGATAGCTACAACACCAGCACAAAGCAGGGCAGCACCCAGACCTACACTGGCCGACACGCCACCCATCTTCTTGGCGAACGGAAGGGCGAAACTGAGGGCGGCAGCGGTACCGAGACGTGCCAAACCCACCTGCAAACCCATAGCAAGTGCCAGTTCATGTCCTGTGAACCACTTGACGAGCACCTTGCTGACGGTGATACCCGCTATCTCGCATCCCACGCCGTAGGTGGCGAAGCCGAGACAAGCATAGATGACCTGCATTTGGTAGCCGAAAAGTTCACCCTCGAAGGTGTTCTTCAAAGCCCACCACTTGATGAGCGCACCCACAAACATGAGCACCGTTGATAAAACGCCTGTGAAGCGGATGCCAAACTTGTCGAGAATGATGCCACCGAAGAAGAGCAGCAGGAGGAACACGTTAAAGAAGCCGTAGGAACCTGAGAAGAATCCATACTCGTCGCTCGACCATCCCAAACCGCCTTGGTCTTTCGCCAAGGTGAGGAGGGGTTCGAGGGGCGACATCACATCGGTGAAGAAATAGCCGAACATCATTGTCACGGAGACAATGACAAGTGCCACCCAGCGCCAAAGTGCTGAGTCACTCAATCTTTTCTGAATCGTTTGTGTCATTATGGTTAGTTGATTAGTTTTTAAGTTCTTGATTTTGTGAGTTCTTAGTTTTGATGCTTCACGTATGTGTCAAGCCAGTTAAAGAAGCGGCGTTGCCAGAGGATGCCATTCTGAGGTTTGAGCACCCAATGGTTCTCGTCGGGGAAGCAGAGGAACTCGGAAGGAATGCCGCGCAGTTGGGCGGCATTGAAAGCCGACATAGCTTGCGAGGTGACGATGCGATAGTCCTTTTCGCCTTGGATGCAGAGGATTGGAGTGTCCCACTTATCTACAAATCGATGGGGCGAGTTCTCGAAAGTCTTCTTGTGTCCGTTCCAGAAAGCACCACCCATGTCCCAGTTGGCAAACCACATTTCTTCCGTCTCCAAGTACTGCTGCTCGATGTTGAAGATGCCATCGTGGGCAATGAAAGCCTTGAAACGCTTGTTGTGGTGGCCGGCCAACCAATAGACGCTGAAGCCTCCGAAGCTGGCACCTACACATCCCAGACGATTCTTGTCCACGTAAGGAAGGTGCTGGGCAGCGTCGTCGATGGCAGAGAAATAGTCATCCATGCAATGACCGCCATAGTCTTCCGAAATCTCTTCATTCCATGCCTTGCCGAAACCAGGGAGGCCACGACGGTTGGGAGCCACGACCACATAGCCGTTGGCTGCCATCATCATCATGTTCCAACGGAATGACCAGAACTGAGACACGGGGCTTTGGGGACCACCTTCACAGAAGAGCAGGGTGGGGTACTTCTTGGTCTTGTCGAAATGAGGAGGCAGCACCACCCACGAAAGGAGGTCTTTGCCATCCACCGTCTTTGTCCAGCGTGGCTCCACCGTGCCCCAGTCGATGTTCTCCTTAAAGTATCGGTTTTCCTGAGTGAGTTGTGTGGCCGTACCTTTGGTAGGGTTCACGATGTAAAGCTCTGTCGCTTCACACATGCTCTGACGTGTACACAACAGATTCTTTCCGAACAGCTGAACGGAAGTGTAGTCGTATTGTCCCTCTGTGATTTGCCTCAGTTGGTTCTTCAAGTTGACCGCATAGATGTGGGTTTCGCCATGCCAAACGCCATTGAAGTAGAGTGTTTTCGAGTCGGCTCCCCAGCAGTAGGAATCGACGTTGCTGTCGAAGTCGGTAGCCAGTTGACGACACTCTCCCGTCTTCAAGTCTTTGATGACGAGTCGGTTCTGGTCACTCTCGTAGCCATCCTGCCTCATGCTTTGCCAAGCGAGGTATTTGCCATCGGGTGAGAACTGAGGGTTGATGTCGTAGCCCGCAAAAGTCATGCCGCCCACGACAGGAGCCTCGGTGTTCACCGTTTGATTCTTCAGCGACTCTGTGTAGTCAACGGTAGGACGCACATACCCTTCTGGCTTGCAGAGGTTCTTCGTCGTGCCTGTCTCCACATTATATATATATATGTCAGCGTCGGTGGAACAAGCATAGTCCTTGCCCTCCAGTTTTCGGCAAGTGTAGGCAATGGTCTTGCTGTCGGGCGAGAAACAGAGTTGTTCGATGCCGCCAAATGGTTTCATTGGACATTCGTAAGGCTCTCCTTCGAGTATATCCTTCGTGCCCGTGATGGCTGTGCCGTCGAAGTTTGCCACGTAGGGATGGGGAATGCTCTCCACCCACTCGTCCCAATGGCGGTGCATCAGCCCCGTGATGACACGTCCCGAAGCCTTGTCGAGGTCGGGATAGCGGTCTTTGGTGCGCTGGCCATACTGGATGGACTTGATGAGGATGACCCGTTTCTCGTCGGGCGAGAAAGTGAAGTCTTCCACATCCTCCTGCTCGTGAGAGAGTTGCACTCGCTCAGAACCGTCGGGATTCATCTGCCACACCTGCATGGTGCCCTCGCTGTCGGCAGCCATGAAAGCAATCTTCTTGCCTCCAGCGATAAACTTGGGTGAGAGTTCCGAGGTCTTAGCTGTGGTGAGCAGCTGTTCGCCCGTACCGTCACTATTCAAAACATAAATCACAGTGTGGCTTTTGTTTTCAGCCACACTGTAATAAGAAACATTATAAGTAATCAACTTGGCATCGGGAGCCACCGATGCGCCACCCACACGTCCCATTGCCCAAAGCAGTTCGGGAGTGAGGTTGCGGTTCTCGATGGGAGGCGTTTGTCGCCCGATGAAAGTCTGTGCATCAGCATCGATGTGTGTCATAGCGAGCAGAGATGCAAGTGCAAATGCTGTAGCAAATTTTATCATTTATCATTTATCATTTAGCGCAGCGCACATTTTTCACTTTTACTTTTTCCCCTTCTGTGCTTCCTGTTGCTGACGGAGAATTTCCAGCTGTTTCTCCTGCATGGCTTGCAGACGACCCATGATGCTGGAAGTCTTCTTCTTGTCGCCCACGTTCGCCTTACGTTCAGCATGACGCTTCTCCAGTTTGGCCAACAGTTCGTCGTCATTGGTGGTCTTGCGGAGATACCACATCATCAAGATGCTCACGAGACCCGAAACGAAGTAGTACCAGTTGAGACCAGAGCTGTAGCTGTTGAACGAGAAGAAGAAGATAATCGGCATCAGGTAAGTCATCCACTTCATCATGCCCATCTGCTGCTGTTGCTCAGGAGTCATGGCGTACTGCTGCTGACGCTGGGTGATGATGGAGTTGGCCACCGTCGAGACGCACCACAAGATGCAGAAGAGCGACAAGTGATTTCCTATGCCCCAAATGTTGAAGTCCCAACGGATGATGTCGTCGTAGGTGGAGAGGTCGTCTGCCCAAAGGAACGACTGGCCACGCATCTCGATGTAGTTGGGGATGAAGTTGAAGAGGGCAATCCAGATAGGCATCTGGATGACCATAGGCAGACAGCCACCCATCGGACTTACCCCATATTCGCTGTAGAGCTTCATCACCTCCTGCTGCTTCAGCATGGCATCCTCAGACTTCGTGTATTTAGCATTGATTTCGTCCATCTTGGGTCGAAGCACACGCATGTTGGCCGACGAGAGGTAAGACTTCTTCATCAGCGGGAACACCAGGAACTTCACGATGATGGTGAGCAACACGAGCACGATGCCCATGTTCAAGCCCAGTCCTGTGAGGAAGTCGAAAGCATAGAGGAAGAAGAAGCGGTTAATCCACTTGATGACCGGCCAACCCATATAGACGAGCGACTGGAGGTCGAGGTCGTCAGCACCGTCCAACAGCTTCTCGTTCTCCTTCAATGTGGAGAACTTGTTGGGGCCGAGGAAGAAGTGGAAACTTGTCGGCTTCACACCCTTCGTGTCGAAGTCGGCGGCAAACGAAGCCTTGTAGGTCTTCAGATAGCCAGAACCCTTCTCCAGATACTCCGACGACATATAGCTGACCGTCAGAGGCTGGTCAGCAATGAGGGTTTGGTTGAAGAACTGCGTCTTGAAGGAAATCCATTTCGTCTTTTCCTCAAACTCATCCTCTTCCTCGTTGCTGCCGCTCACCGACAGTTCATGCGTGTCGCCATCCGTATCGCGGTAGGTGATGGTGGCATAGCGGTTCTCGAAGTCATAGCCCTTCTCCTGCTGCTTCATGTCCTCCGTCCACTCCACCTGCACTTCCCGAGTCTTCGAGGGGAAGAAACCCTCCAGCCCCGTTGCCTTCACATCCATGTCGAGGATGTAAGAGTTCGGCTTCAGTGAATAAACGATGTCGAGCGAACCACTGCCCACAGGCAGGTGCATCGTCACCCCATCGGTAGCTTGGTCGGTAGGCGTGAAGAAAAGTTCACCCGTGGCGATGTTGACCGTCTTGCCATCCATCAGGAGGTTCATCCGTTGCTCGTCGCCCTCGAAAAGCACCACATTTCCCCCATTGCGGCTCTTGTAGGAACTGTCCTTCAGTTCCACCTTCTTCATCTGTCCACCCCTGTTCGTCAGCGTCACACGGAGCAGTTCATTCTCGATGACGGTCAGGTCTTCCTTACCGTTGTACGCCTCATGGAGCGGATTGAGCGTGTCAGTCCTCTCCTCAGCCATTTTCTCCAATTTCTTTTGTTGTTCCTTAGCCTCCTTCTGTGCCTCCACCTGGGCGATGGAGTCCAGCATCAGCTGTTCCTCCATTTGGTTGCGTCGGGTATAATTCTCGTAAGTCATAAACCCGAACACCACCACTGCCATCAGCACGAAAGCCGTAAGCGTGTTTTTGTTCATCTTAATTGAGTTATTTTATTTTTGTTTTTATCTCAGTCATGCCCTCTTCTTACCGAAAAAACGATACGAAAGGGTTACCACCGTTTATAACGGTCGCAAAAATCATGCAAAGTTACATAAAAATATTGATTTATCGGTCACCATCGTAAAAAACTTCCTTTATTCGTCCATCTTTTTCCTTTTTAGCTACTCAGGCGAGCGGCAATAGCCGCACACCACTTCAATCGATAGCCGTATGCTACTTCAAGCTGTAGCCGTACACCACTTTAAACAAAAGCCGTACACTACTTAATCCATCAGCCGCATACAACTTTCGAACTCAGCCTATGTTTGTACAGACTCAGTCTGTGTCTGTACAATCTTAGTCTGAGTTTGTATAAACACAGACTGTGTCTGAAGGTTGAATAGAGCAGAAGGTGAAGGTGGATGTGGGCAAGTGGTTGAAGTGGATATGTGCATAAAGAGTTGTTAATGATTCGTACCTTGCCTCTATAAAACAAAAAAATTGTTTCAATAATTAAAGTTTTTTATTGTGACAGACTTATAAATAAAGATTTTTATGTAATTTTGCAGCTAAATCAACCATAGTATCGCTAAAAATGAAAACAAAACTGTTAATGCTTGTAGCTTTCTTTGCGCTGGCTCTTGGCATGGAGGCAAAGAAGTTCCCTCAAATCAAGTTTGAGAAGACTACTATCGACATGGGGACGTTTTCGATGGATGACCCTGTGCAGAAGTGTGTGTTTAAGTTCACGAATGTGGGCAACGCTAAACTCGTCATCAATTCTGTCCATCCTTCGTGCGGATGTACGGTGGCTGACTATCCGAAGGACTTCATCGCTCCTGGTGCATCGGGGGAAATCACGGTGACTTATAGTGGGAAGGGGAAGATGCCTGGACGTTTCAAAAAGAGCATTCAGGTTGTCTCCAACAGCAAGGAGGAAATGACTCGCATCTTCATTCAGGGAGATATGACGGACGTGCCTGTGAGCAAGAAGACGAAGGGCGCTTCGCTAAATGATAAATGATAAATGGCAAATGATAAATGACAAATGACTAACTAATATGGAACAAGTTTTTGCGTACATTATTCAGTTGGGAGCGTCGGTGATGATGCCGATACTTTTCACCATCATCGGCTTGTGCATCGGCATGAAGTTTGGGAAGTCGCTGAAAAGCGGCCTCTATGTGGGTGTCGGATTCGTGGGTCTCGGCATTGTGACTGCTTTGTTGACCACGAACTTCAACACGCCGCTCGATGACATCTCCAAGATTTTCGACCTCGATTTGAAGGTGTTCGATATGGGTTGGCCAGCCGCCGCTGCTGTGGCTTACAACACGGCTGTGGGTGCTTTGATTATCCCGATTTGTCTGGGCATCAACTTCTTGTTGCTCGTCACTAAATGTACTCGCACGGTGAATATCGACTTGTGGAACTATTGGCACTTCGCCTTCATCGGTGCTGTGGCGTATTTCGTGATGGGTCAGAGCCTTTTGTGGGGCTATTTCGCTGCTATCGTTTGCTACATCATCACGTTGGTCATGGCGGATTTGACTGCCGAGAAGTTCCAGGGCTACTACGACAATATGGAGGGTATCTCTATCCCACAACCCTTTGTACAGAGTTTCACGCCGTTTGCCCTTACCATCAACTGGCTTTTAGACCGTATTCCTGGGTTCTCGAAACTCGACATTGATGCAGAAGGCATGAAACGGAAGTTTGGTGTGCTGGGTGAACCGATTGTGTTAGGTGTGATTGTTGGTGCAATCATCGGGGCTTTTGCCCATTTCGACCATTTCTCTAACTTCGCTGCTTATTCAGCTGGTTTTGACTCAACTACTGATGCAGTTATGAGCATTGTGAAGTCCGTCCTCTTCTTAGGTGTAACGATGGGTGCGGTGATGGAATTGATTCCTCGTATCACAAAACTGTTCATCGATGGATTGATGCCTATCTCGGAAAAGACGCAAGAGGTGGTGAAGAAGAAGTTCAAAGGAAAGAAGGTTTACATCGGTATGTCGCCCGCCCTCGTCATCGGTCATCCCACCACGTTGGTGGTGTCGCTGTTGCTCATTCCTGTGACGCTGATTCTGGCTATCGTTTTGTCGAAGGCTGGCAACCAGTTCCTGCCCCTCGCATCGCTGGCGGGTATGTTCTACGTGTTTGTGATGGTGTTGCCCT
Organism: uncultured Bacteroidales bacterium; assembly: GCA_902800305.1. GTDB lineage: Bacteria > Bacteroidota > Bacteroidia > Bacteroidales > Bacteroidaceae > Minthosoma. The sequence goes on along the minus strand of CADCDP010000017.1, from coordinate 33,283 downwards.
ATACGAAAGGTAATGTGGTAAAGACGTTCATCGTGGGGCTGGTGGCTCTGACCATCGGTCTCTACTTCGTGACCGACATGGCAGGTTGGTTCACTCAGGCCGCCAACACCGTGTATGAACAGACGGGAGATAAATCGGCGAAGATTCCCGATGGTTTCCAAGCTGGTGCTCTCGACTTTGCTTCGTCGCTCTTCGGATGGACTATCTATAAGGCTGTGGAGAGTCTCCAATGGATAGGCATGGGTGTGTTGACGCTCATCACGATTGGCATGGTGGTGTGGAACCGTATGCGCATCGTCAAAAGTGAAAAATAAAATAACTAAATATATCCTATCTATGAAGAAAACATTTTTGAGTTTTGCCCTGTTGATGGGCGCATTGGGTGTGAATGCCCAGATGAATGTGAATTTCCAGAAAGCGTGTCACCCTGCCGACGTGAAGCACTATGACACCCAGACTCTTCGTGACCGCTTTGTAATGGAGAAGGTCATGGTGGCTGACGAAATCAACCTCACGTACTCCATGTACGACCGCTTCATCTTCGGTGGTGCCATGCCTGTGACGAAAGACCTGAAGCTGGAGACTTTTCCAGAGCTTCGTGCGCCTTACTTCCTTCACAACCGCGAAATCGGCATCATCAACACCGCAGGTGATGGTGTGGTCATCGTGGATGGGGTGGAATATCCGTTGAGTGAACGGGAGGCGCTCTACATTGGTCGTGGCAACTTGGGCAAGGACAAGAAGGGAAATGGCATCGAATCGAACCAAGAGGTGATTTTCCGTTCGAAAGACCCACAGAAACCTGCCAAGTTCTACATCAATTCTGCCACGGCTCATCAGCATTACAAGACACAATGGATTACACTCGATGGCCGTAAGAACGGTAAGGTGCAGTCGCTCAAGGCCACGGTGGTGCGCAATCTCGGTTCGCTCGAAGAGGCCAACAAGCGTACCATCTATCAGCTCATTGTCAACACAGCCCTCGAAGAAGGCCCCTGTCAGTTACAGATGGGTTTGACACAGCTTGAACCAGGTTCTGTGTGGAACACCATGCCACCTCACACGCATGGCCGTCGCATCGAAGCATATTACTACTTCAATCTGCCTGAAGGTCAGACTATCAGCCACATTATGGGTGAACCACAGGAGAGCCGCGTCGTTTGGCTGCACAACGAGCAGGGCATCATGTCGCCCGAATGGAGCATCCATGCCGCTTCTGCCACTTACTATTATACCTTCATCTGGGGTATGGCTGGCGAGAATCTTGACTACAACGACAAGGATGTCATCAAGGTGAGCGATATTAAGTAGAAATCACGATTCCATCGAGGATGTACCAGAGGTAAGCCTCTACTTTCTCGTAACCCATTTGTCCGAGACGTTGGGCATAGTTCTTGATTTGTTTGACGTTTTCGGTAGGAGCCGACAAGGTGTCGTCAGGGTTTTTCCTGACGACACCTTGTGCCGTTTTATAGTCAATGACGATGGCATGGTTGCCCTTCACCACCACTCGGTCGGGACGTTTGGTGGTAAGCATACCTTCTTCGTCGAGATAGAGCATGGCACGTTCGTTCAGCGTTGTCCATTCTGGTGAAAACCATTCGGAATGTTGAGGCGTGATGTCGAGGATGAGGCGTTCGATGGTCGTTTGTGCCTCAGTGGCATCGAGCAGTGAACCGAAACAGCCCCTTGACTGCAACAGCTGGATGGCATGGGGAATGTCGTCGGCTGTATGGATGAGCTGGAAGATGTTGTGGTAGAGGTTGCCAAGACTGATGAGACGGATGTGCTCAGCATGTTGCTGAATGGACGGATGGGGCGAGTCAGCTGAGATGAAGAGGTCGGAGTCGTAGCTTTGGCGAAACTCTGCAACGGTGGGATAGGAAACAAACGTGCTGGGCAGCGCGTCGTAGTGTCCCTCCAGCACATTCTGTTCCTTCTCTTTCTTGCCTTCTGTGTGGGAGGGTACAATTACCCCATGCTGGTAGGAGGTAATGATGCCTTCGTGGTCGGATTGAAGCATGTAGGGAGGCAGGGATTGCAGGAGGAAATCTTGTGCCGTGGCGATGGTAGCCGATGGCTCTTTCTCCTTTGTTGTCTCGATGTTGTTTCCTGTAAGGATAATCAGGTTGTGTTTCGCACGGGTGAAAGCTACATACAGCACATTGATGTTATCGACCAGCGTTTTCAGTTCTTCGTCGTTGCGGTCGTTGGCGAAAATGCTGTCAGGTGTAGCCTTTCTGATGGTGACAGGCACCAGCGGCATGAGGTTGTAAGGAGGCTTTTGAGGTATGCACCACATCACTTCGGTGTCTTTGGGCTTGATAGGCCAAGAACAAGATGGAATGATGACAGTGTGAAATTCCAGTCCTTTCGATTTGTGCATGGTCATCATGCGCACCCCGTCGGCAGCTCCGTTGGGGATGGTCTTCATGCAGAGTTTTTCGTCCCATGCTTGAAGAAAAGCGTCAAGATGGGTGGGATTGTCTTCGCAGAATTGTTCCAAAAGGTCGGTGAAGAAGAACATGTAGGCATCTTGGTGAGGAATGTGCTGAAGACCGAACAAAACATACAGGTCTTCCACCAACTCCGACAAGGGTTGGAACAAGAGGGTGTTGCGTTCGGCTTTCCGAAAGCCTTGCGGTAGAAAAACGTCCAATTCATCGATGGTTTCACTCTGAAAAATCTGTTCAAGCACCTCTTGGGGAAGTTGTTGCTTTTTGTGGGCATAGAGCACTTCTTGATAATGGTAAGCGGTGGTGCAGAGGTGCAGACGGTCACCCTCCGAGGCCAAGGCTCGCAGCGCATCGATGATGAGGTTGATGGCAGGGGAAGCGTCGAGTCGGAAAGCATCGTCCGACACGATTCTTACGTTCAGCACCTCTTGGTGAGTATTGAAGTAGTTGCTGATTTGTGCCACCTCCTTGTTTGTGCGAATAAGGATTGTTATGTCGTTGGGGGACACTCCGTTATCCATCAACTCCTTCACCGAAAGTTGAATACGTTGCAAGGTGGCTTCTTCGTAAGTCGGAGGAGTTTGTTTGTCCCAAATTTCGGACAGGTTCTCCTTGTCGAAGTCGTGGTAGTCGATGTTCTCCACACGGACGAACCCCTCGTTCTTGGCTTTCCTGGCGATTTGCCGCACATCCCCGTATGCCGTATCGAGGGCAGGGCACTCCGCTTTCAGCAGGTCGGTAGCCTTCTCGAACAGGTCGTTGTTGAACGTTACGATCCTCCCTGACGAACGGAAGTTGTATTCTGCTGGAATCCTGTCGATACATCCTTGCAGGTCTCGGTCCGTTTCGATGCTGTTGAGAATGCGCCAATCGGAGTTTCGGAAGCGATAGATGCTCTGCTTCACATCTCCCACGATGAGGCAAGACCCACCCATGGAGAGGCTGTTGAGAATGAGCGGCTTGAAGTTTCCCCATTGCAAGACAGACGTATCCTGAAACTCATCTATCATGATGTGTTTGATGACGGCACCCGTCTTTTCGTAGATGAACGGAATGTCTTGGTTGTTGATAACGTTCCGCAGGAAGTTAGCAGTTTCCGACAGCAGGAAACGGTTGTTCTCCCTATTGAGCGACTTCACGTTTTCGCTGATTTGGTTGAGCAACATCAGATGGTAGAGATGCTGGGTGATGGCTGCCACGGTGTGGGCATGAGCCAAATAACGATGATACTGCTCGAAAGTGTCCTTCAACATAGGCATTAACACCCGTTCCACTTCAGGCTGAAGTTTGTCGCGGTTCTTTGCCGTCTTTTTGAACCACTTGTCAACACTCTCTGTGTATTGGGCGATGCTTTTGGAAAATGTACCTTCGGCACTCCCTTTCGGTTCCCGAATGTTGCCCGCACTCACCTTTTCGAGGAAAGTGACAATGCTCTTACTGCCCTCCTTCTCGTTCATGCCACATTGTTCGTAGGCCGTTAGAAGTTGCTTGCCCCTGTCTGTGACCTCCTTTTCTTGTTCTTCTAAATAAGATTTGATGATGGCACGATACTGATACAACGTGTCTTGATTCGTCATTTTCCGCTTCACGTCCTCTCCATGGATGAGGTAATTCTCCTTGAAGATGTTCCGCCCAAACTCCTTCAGCGTATCGTGTACCTGCCACGAACGATTGCTGTTGATTTTCTCCTCGATGAACTCCACGATAGAACGAAACTCACTGGAACTCTCTGCCAGATGCTCGATGATGCCGTCGATGGCATCCGACAGCACCGCAGTTTCGTCCAATTCCACCTTCATCCTCGTAGATAATTCCAATTCGCTGGCGATTTCTCGTACAATGCTTTGGAAGAAGGAATCAATCGTTTCGATGTGGAAACGGCTATAATCGTGGATGATGTTCGACAGTGCCTCCCTGCATCGAGTCCGCAAGTCCTCCACCGACAACGGACGTGGCATCGTGGCTTGAAGCTCGCTATGAGAGGCACGAAGTTTTTCCATATTCCGCAGAATCGTATTGACATAATCGTTCGCACCCTCCATCCCGTGAGAGATGGCATAGAGCGAACCCAATATTCTCTGCTTCATCTCTGCCGTCGCCTTATTGGTGAACGTGACAGCGAGGATGTTCTGGTACTCCAGAGGGTTGATGGCCAACAGGGTGATGTATTCCACAGCCAACGTGAAAGTCTTACCCGACCCAGCCGAAGCCTTATAAATTTTCAGCGCTTGATGTCCTTTGTCAGTCATAATGAAAAAGAAAACTCAAAAACTTTACGAATTCGTTACAAAGTTACCTCCTTTTTTGAGGAAAAACGAAAAAATAAAAGAAAAAAATTTGGAGATAAACAAAATACTCCTTATTTTTGCAATCGGCTGTTGAATCATAATACTTTTTTGAAGGTCTAAGACATGAAATACATCCTATTGCCTGACGAGAAAGAGAAGCATCGCCTGTCGTTTTATTTGGCGATGGAGGAATTTGTTGCGCGTCATATTGACGAGCACGATTGTTTTTTTGTATGGCAAGTGGAACCCAGTGTTATCTTCGGTCGCAATCAACTGATAGAAAACGAAGTGAACATTGACTTTTGTAGAGAACGGGGCATACAGATGTACCGTCGCAAAAGTGGAGGAGGGTGTGTCTATGCAGACTTAGGCAACCTGATGCTTTCTTATATCACTTCGGAAGAGAATCCTGGGTTTACCTTTCATCGTTATATCAACATGCTGGTACTGGTCTTGTGGAGGCTGGGTGTGGAAGCCAAGGCCAGTGGTCGTAACGACATCATGGTTGGCGACCGCAAGGTGTCAGGAAATGCGTTCTACCATATACCAGGACGGAGCATCGTGCATGGCACATTGCTCTACGATACGAACATGGAGAACATGGTGGGAGCCATCACGCCGACAAGAGAAAAGCTGACCTCCAAGGGAGTGGAGAGTGTACGTCAACGGATAGCTTTGCTGAAAGACCTTGTTGACATAGATATGGATACATTAAAAGCATCCCTACGTGAGCAACTATGCGATGGAGAACTCAGGCTCTCTGTGGATGATGTGAGCGTGATAGAGGATTTAGAGAAAGAGTATTTTTCCCAAACTTTCATAGAAGGGAACAACCCTAAATATACACTCATTCGTCGAGATTGGCTTTTAGGAGTGGGAGAACTGGAAGCACGTATGGAAGTGAAGAATGGAGTCATTCTATCCTTAAATCTGATGGGAGATTATTTTATAGTTGGTGAAGTAGATGTCTTGCTACGGAAGTTGAAAGGAGTGGCACTCAACCGAGAAGCCCTGTTAGGTGCTTTGCCCGAAAGACTGGATGACTTTATTTTGAATTTAGAAAAAGAAGATTTCATTAACCTATTATTACAATAATCGGAGATGGTGACAGAACAGGAATTAGAAAAAAAAGAGAAGCGTACTTGTCTTTATGACAAGCACGTGGCTTTGGGGGCATTGATATCGCCGTTTGGTGGTTTCGAGATGCCTATCCAGTATGCAGGAATTGCCTTGGAACATAAGGCCGTGCGTGAGAAAGTGGGAGTGTTTGATGTTTCGCACATGGGTGAAGTGACTGTGAGAGGAAAGGATGCGGAACGATATATACAATACATCTTTACCAACGACATTGCAGATGCTCCTATAGGCAAGATTTATTACGGTATGATGTGCCAAGAAGATGGTGGTACGGTGGACGATTTGTTAGTGTACAAGATGGGTGAGGGGGATTTCTTCTTGGTGATTAATGCGGCTAATATCGACAAGGATTGGGCATGGATGCAACAACACGCTGAAGGGTTTGAAGTGGATCTGCAAAACGTGTCAGATTTTTATGGACAGATTGCGGTGCAGGGACCAGAGTCTGAATATGTGATGGAAACGGTGTTGGGCATTCCTTGTAGCGAACTCCTTTTCTATACGGTGAAGACCATTGGAGATGTCATCGTGAGTCGTACTGGCTACACGGGAGAAGACGGATTTGAGATATACGCCTCGGTTGACTATATCCGCAGTTGTTGGGACAAGCTTATTGAAGCTGGTGTACAACCCTGTGGACTGGGTTGTCGCGATACGTTGCGTTTCGAAGTTGGTTTACCGCTTTATGGTGACGAACTAACAGAGGAAATTTCGCCTATCATGGCTGGATTGGGTATTTTTGTCAAATTGGATAAGACTGATTTTATTGGTCGTGAGGCTCTTTTGCAACAAAAGACAGAGGGTGTAGCCAAGAAGCTTGTAGGAATAGAATTGGCCGATAAGGCGATACCTCGTCATGGTTATGTGGTGCTGAAAGACGGACAACCCATCGGGGAAGTGACGACAGGTTATCACACATTGTCGTCCGACAAAAGTGTATGCATGGCTCTAATCGATAGCAAGTGGGCTGCGTTAGGCACGGTGGTATTCATCCAAATTCGTAAGAAAGTGTTCGAAGGTAGGGTGGTGAAGAAGAAATTTTATGAAAAACATTATAAAAAATAATAAAGAACAAAAAATAGGAATCATTATGGCAAAAGTAATGGAAGGGCTCTACTACTCGGAGTCGCACGAATGGGTAAGAGTAGAAGGCAATGAAGGTACCATCGGTATCACTGATTACGCTCAGAATGCTTTGGGCAATGTGGTTTATGTGGATTTGCCAGAAGTGGATGATGAAGTGGAGGCTGGTGAGGAATTCGGTGCGGTGGAGAGTGTGAAGGCTGCCAGTGACTTGTATGCTCCTGTGAGTGGAACGGTCATTGAAGTGAATGAAGCACTCGAAAATGCTCCCGAACTGGTGAATCAGGATGCATACGAAAACTGGATAATTAAAGTGGAATTGAGTGACAAGGCTGAACTTGAGCAGTTGATGGATTCCAAGACATACGAAGAATTTTGTACGAAATGACTTATAAATATTTCCCCCATACGGAAGAAGACCTGAAGGCGATGCTGGAAAAGGTTGGGGTGGAGAGTCTTGATGGACTTTACGCACAGATACCCGAAAGTATCTGCTTTAAGGACGACTATGACCTTCCTTCTGAGATGAGCGAGATGGAAGTGCGACAACAGTTTGAAGCACTTGGTTCCCAGAATCAGCAGTTGACTTGTTTCGCAGGACATGGTGTCTACGACCATTACACGCCTTCTGTTATTCCAAACTTGTTGTCACGTTCCGAGTTCTTAACATCTTATACACCTTATCAAGCTGAAATATCTCAAGGTACCCTTCATTATATCTTTGAGTATCAATCGATGATGGCTGAACTGACGGGTATGGATATTTCGAATGCATCGATGTACGACGGTACGACCGCCGCCGCTGAAGCCATGATGATGACTGTGGCAGCAGGGAAGAAGGTGGATCGAGTATTGGTGTCTGAAACGATGAATGGTAAGACCTTGGAGGTATTGCGTTGTTATGCGCTCCATCGTGGTATCAAATTGGAGATAGTGGCCATGAAAAATGGTGTGACTGACTTAAATGACTTAAAAACGAAACTATTGGAAGGTGGGGTGGCTGGTGTCATGGTACAGCAACCAAATGTCTATGGTATTGTAGAGGACTTTACGGGTTATGCTGATGCGTGTCACGCACAAAAAGCACTTTTCGTTGTTGATGGTGTAGCGGCTAATCTCGCTGTGTTGAAAACACCGGGTGAATGGGGTGCCGATATTGCGGTTGGCGATGGGCAAAGCCTCGGAATTCCTATGCAGTGGGGAGGGCCATACGTGGGTTATATGTGCTGTACGGAGAAACTGATTCGGAAGATGCCTGGACGTATCGTTGGTATGACGAGAGATAACCGTGGACAACGGGCTTTTGTGTTGACTTTACAAGCTCGTGAACAGCATATCCGTCGGCAGAAAGCCACTTCGAACATCTGTTCCAACCAGTCTCTGATGGCACTTTGGGTGACGGTGTATTTATCGCTTATGGGTAAGCACGGTTTGAAAGAAGCTGCTGAGATGAGCTATGCTGGTGCTCACTATTTATGCGACGAATTATTAAAAACTGGCCATTTTACATTAGTGTACGACCAACCTTTTTTTAATGAGTTCTATGTGAAGTACGATGGTGACGGCAATCAACTCTATCAGCGTTTTATTGATGCAGGTATTCTTGGTGGTGTTCGTATAGGAGAAGGTTTTCTCTTTGCCGTTACCGAGAAACGCACGAAAGAAGAAATAGATAACCTCGTAAAGATTGCTGCCTTATGAATAACAGATTATATGGAAACTTGATATTCGAGCTATCTCGCAAAGGGAGAAAGGGTTACAGCCTGCCCAAGAATCGTATGGGTGGTTACGAGATTCCTTCGATGATGCGGCGGACAACGGATGCAGCTTTGCCTGAATGTGACGAACTGACGGTGGTGCGACATTATACGAACCTGTCATTGAACAACTTTGGTGTAGATAATGGTTTCTATCCATTGGGGTCATGTACGATGAAGTACAATCCGAAAATCAATGAAGAGATGGCTGCCTTACCTTCGTTTCTGTATCTACATCCAGAGCAGCCAACAGAAACGGTGAAGGGTGCAGAAGCTGTGGTAACACTCCTTGAGCGTTCGTTGTGTTCCTTGACAGGTTTAGCTCACTTCACTTTCAAACCGTATGCTGGTGCCCACGGTGAGTTGACGGGGTTAATGACAATAGACAATTATCACCGTTCGCATAACGATATGGGGCGTAAGAAGGTGATTGTACCCGATAGTGCTCATGGAACCAATCCCGCTTCGGCGGCAGTGTGTGGTCTGGAAGTGGTGGAAGTAAAGTCAATGGCTGATGGCACGGTGGATGTGGAGGACTTGAAACGTATTGTGTCGGAGCAGGGAACTGAGATTTCTGCTATGATGATGACCAATCCCAACACACTTGGATTATTTGAAAAGAGCATCCCAGAGATTGCATCGCTTATTCATACCTGTGGCGGCTTGATGTATTACGACGGGGCAAACCTTAATCCCATGTTGGGTACATGTCGTCCAGGCGATATGGGCTTCGATGTGATGCACATCAATCTACATAAGACTTTCTCCACGCCTCATGGAGGTGGAGGTCCTGGTGCTGGCCCCGTTGGTGTGAGGGAGGGATTGCAAGATTTCTTCCCTGTGGTAAGTCCTTATCATGGTAACTTCTCCGTCATGCTCCGTGCTTATGCCTATATCTTGACTTTGGGACGAGAGCATGTGAAGGAGGTGGGGTCTTTGGCTACGCTGAACGCCAACTATGTAAAGGAGTCGTTGAAGGATGTTTACGAACTGCCTATTGATGGTTTGTGCTGCCATGAGTTTGTGTTCGATGGTTTGAAGGATAAGTCCACGGGAGTTACCACGATGGATGTAGCGAAACGTTTGTTGGATTATGGGTACCATGCTCCAACTATCTATTTCCCCTTGCTTTTCCACGAAAGTCTGATGGTGGAACCTACAGAGAATGAATCGAAAGAAACGTTGGATGGCTTTATCGCTGTGATGCGTCGGATTGCTGAAGAGGCAAAGACGACTCCAGATGAAGTGAAGTCTGCACCACACTTGACACCGATAGGACGTGTGGATGATGTGTTGGCTGCCAAACATCCGATTGTCACTTATCAACAATTATTACATGATAAAGACTGATTTACTTATCGTCGGCGCGGGACCTGGTGGTTACCGCGCCGCTGTGTATGCTGCCCAACATGGTATGAAAGTCATCATTATTGAGGCTTCTCATGTTGGGGGCACGTGCCTCAATGAAGGGTGTATTCCCACGAAGTCTTTCGTGCGTAACGCCGAGGTGATGCAGATTTTGAAGGAGGCAAATGTTTTTGGTTTGGAACATTTGCAGTACAACTTGAACTTCGAACGGGTGGTGGCTCGCAAGAATGAGGTGGTGACGGCTTTGCGTGAGGGAGTGGAGTCTATGCTGAAACATCCGAATATTACCGTAGTTCGGGCAGAGGCTTCTTTTAAGGATGCTAAGACGGTAATGGCTAATGGGGTTGATTATATGGCTGATGCCATAATTGTGGCTACTGGTTCGAAACCGAAAGTTTTGCGACTGGAACAGTGTAAGGGTCGAGTGTTGGATTCGTCGGACTTGCTTGCCCTCGACCATCTGCCCCAATCGCTCTGTATCGTAGGTGCAGGAGTCATAGGCATGGAGTTTGCCAGCATCTTCAACAGCTTTGGTGTAGAGGTGACGGTGGTGGAGTTTATGAAGGAATGTCTGCCTGTTCTCGATGCTGACATTGCCAAGAGGTTGCGCAAGGTGTTGGAGAAACGGGGTGTACACTTCTGTTTGCAGTGTGCTGTTAAGAGTATTGATCATGGAGAAGTGACGTTTGAGGACAAGAAAGGCAGGGTGGAAAAGGTTCGGGCAGAGGAAGTGTTGATGGCCGTGGGGCGTGTGCCTCGTGTGTCCGACCATTTTAAGTTGGCGGGCTTTGAGTACGACGAACGTCGTGGGATTGTCGTTGATGACAATTTACAGACGACTATTCCGGGGATTTATGCTGTTGGTGATGTGAATGGGCGTCAGATGCTGGCTCATGCAGCTGAGATGCAGGGCATCCATGTGGTACACCAACTATTGGGACAACCTGATGGGATGCGTCTCGACATCATGCCTGCTGCTATCTACACCCTGCCTGAAGCTGCTTGCGTGGGATGGTCGGAAGATGAATGTAAAGCGCAAGGGATGGAGTTTGTGTGTCGCAAATCGTTCTGGAGAAGCAATGGGAAGGCTGTTGCGATGAACGAATCAGAGGGAATGCTGAAACTATTAACTTCGCCCGACGGAACTATTTTAGGTTGCCATGCATACGGTGTTCATGCAGCCGACCTTGTGCAGGAAGTAAGTGTGCTGATGTGTCGCCACACGACGGTTGCAGAATTATCTGAGATGGTACACATCCATCCTTCGCTTTCCGAGATTGTGAAAGCGGCAGCGGAGGTGTGAAAAAAGCCCCCGTCCCAATTTGAGGCGGAGGCTTTTTTTACATCATTTTTCCATGGCAGTTTTTGTACTTTTTTCCTGAACCACAGGGACATGGGTCGTTGCGGCCAATCTTGGGACCATTGTTTACGATGGGCGCAATGGGCTGACGGGCACGGGTGTCGGTCTGTGCCGCTTGTGCCTGTTGGCGTTGAGTCTCCGATGGCTCGTCGAGATTCTGGTGAATCTCTGTGAGATGCTCATGGCTGATTTCCTCCATGGATGCTTTGGGTGCCTGGTGAATCTCTTGTGGCTGGGCAATGGGGATGGAGCAACGCATGAGTACGGAGATAGTGCCGTCGTTGATTTCGTTGACCATGTTGTCGAAGAGGTTGACGGACTCCAGTTTGAAAATGAGTAGCGGGTCTTTCTGCTCGTAGGAAGCATTCTGCACGGATTGCTTCAACTCGTCGAGGGCACGGAGGTTTTCTTTCCATGCGTCGTCGATGGTGTGGAGCAGGATGGCTTTTTCGAAGGCCACAAGGATGGAGCGTCCTTCGGTCTCGTAGGCTTCTTTGAGCGGGATGCTGATTTGGTAGATGCGGCGACCGTCGGTGATGGGTACGAGGATGTTTTCGTACATGCTGCCTTTGGTCTCATAGACTTCCTTGATGACAGGGAAGGCGACAGAGGCTAAACGTGCCGTGCGCTTCTTGAAGGTGTCGATGACTACATCGAAGGCTTCGTCTTGCAGTTTGTTACGGCTTTCTGCCTCAAACTTCTCCATGTCGAACGGTATCTCCATGGCGAAGATGCGCAGGAAGTCTTCTTTGCAGCTGTCGTAGTCACCGTTGTTAAGAATATGCACAACGCGGTCCCAAATCATGTTGGAGATGTCCATGCCGATGCGCTCTCCCATGAGGGCGTGGCGACGACGTTCGTAGATGACTTTGCGCTGCTTGTTCATCACGTCGTCATATTCGAGCAGACGTTTTCGGATGCCGAAGTTGTTCTCTTCCACTTTCTTCTGGGCACGTTCGATGCTCTGGTTAATCATCTTGTGCTCAATCATTTCGCCATCCTCGAAGCCGAGGCGGTCCATCACCTTAGAGATACGGTCGCTGGCGAAGAGGCGCATGAGTTTGTCTTCGAGCGACACATAGAATACAGAAGAACCTGGGTCGCCCTGACGACCTGCACGTCCACGCAGCTGACGGTCAACGCGGCGGCTCTCATGGCGCTCTGTACCGATGATGGCCAGACCTCCAGCGGCTTTCACTTCGTCGGAGAGCTTGATGTCGGTACCACGACCTGCCATATTGGTGGCGATGGTCACAGCTCCCAGCATCTTCTCTTCCTTGGTGCCATCTTCGTTGACAACCTCGCCGAGCGTACTTTGACCTGCCAGTGCCACGATGTCAGCTTCCTTCTGGTGGAGCTTGGCATTGAGGACTTGGTGGGGTATCTTGCGCATGGAGAGCATTCGGGACAGCAACTCGGAGATTTCCACAGAGGTGGTGCCGACCAGTACGGGACGACCGCTGTTGCGCATCTTCACAATTTCCTCAATGACAGCATTATATTTCTCGCGGTTCGTCTTATAGACACGGTCGTTCATGTCGTTGCGGGCGATGGGACGATTGGTCGGGATTTCCACCACATCCAGTTTATAGATGTCCCAAAACTCGCCAGCCTCGGTGATGGCAGTACCAGTCATACCTGCCAATTTGTGGTACATACGGAAGTAGTTCTGCAGGGTGATGGTGGCGAAGGTCTGAGTGGCAGCTTCCACCTTCACGCGTTCCTTGGCTTCCACGGCTTGATGCAGTCCGTCGCTCCAACGACGTCCTTCCATGATACGACCTGTCTGTTCATCGACAATCTTCACTTCACCATCCATAATCACGTAGTCATCGTCCTTCACGAACATGGTGTAAGCCTTCAGCAACTGCTGGATAGTGTGTACACGCTCTGCCTTCAGTGCGTAGTCCTGCATCAGGGCATCCTTCTTAGCCAGTTTCTCTTCTTCGTCCTTGAAGGTTTCGTTTTCAAGTGCTGAGAGTTGGGTTGTGATGTCGGGTAGCACGAAGAAGGTGTCATCCTTCACGATGTTGGCGATGAGCTGATTGCCCTTGTCGGTCATTTCCACCGACTTCAATTTTTCGTCCACCACGAAGAAGAGTGGATTGGTAGCTTCGGGCATACGGCGGTTGTTGTTCTCCATGTAGATTTCCTCCGTTTGGAGAAGACCCGTCTTGATGCCTGGTTGTGAGAGGTATTTGATGAGGGCATTGCTCTTGGGCAGACCTTTGTAGGCACGGAAGAGTGAGAGGAAACCAGCAGTCACGTCGTCTTTGTTGTCCGATTCGATGAGTTTCTTGGCCTCTGAGAGGTAGTTCTGTGCCAAACGACGTTGTGCCTCCACCAGCTGTTCGACGATGGGACAGTATTCTTCGAACATCTGCACGTCGCCCTTGGGGATAGGACCTGAGATGATGAGTGGGGTACGGGCATCGTCGATGAGCACGGAGTCCACCTCATCGACAATGGCATAGTTGTGGATGCGCTGCACGAGGTCTTTGGGTGCCATCGCCATGTTGTCACGCAGATAGTCGAAACCAAACTCGTTGTTAGTTCCGAAGGTAATATCTGCCTGATAAGCACGACGACGTTCCTCGGAGTTGGGCTGATGCTTGTCGATGCAATCCACACTCAGACCGTGGAACATATAGAGCGGTCCCATCCACTCGGAGTCACGTTTGGCGAGGTAGTCGTTGACTGTCACGACGTGAACACCGTTGCGTGAGAGGGCATTGAGGAACACGGGCAATGTAGCCACAAGGGTCTTACCTTCACCCGTTGCCATCTCGGCGATTTTTCCCTGATGCAGCACGATACCACCGAAGAGCTGCACGTTGTAGTGAATCATGTTCCAAGTCATCTCGTTGCCGCTGGCTATCCAATGGTTGTGCCAGATGGCTTTGTCCCCGTCAATGTCCACAAAATCGTGGTCGATGGAGAGGTCGCGGTCGAAGTCGGTCGCAGTCACGATGATGTCGCCATTTTCTGCATTGGTAAAACGTCGAGCTGTGTCCTTTACGATGGCATACACCGTGGGAAGCACTTCGGTGAGTCCTTCGTCGAAGAGGTCAAGCACTTCTACTTCTTTTTTGTCGATAGCCTCGAAGATGGGTTGACGTTTGTCGATTTCTGTAGCTTCAATCTTCTTTTTAAGCTCTGCAATTTCTGCTCGCTTGTCCTTCACTTTGTCTTGAAGGAATGCCTTAATCTCATCGACCTTGGCACGAAGCTCGTCGTTAGTGAGCTTCTGGATTTCTGGCTCAACAGCGAGAATTTGTTCAACAATGGGGCGAATCTCCTTGATGTCGCGTGCTGCTTTGTTGCCGAATAGGCTGCTGAGGAATTTGTTTAATGAAAATGCCATATATTGTTTATTTATAAGTCGTTGGAAGTTTTTGTTTATTGGATGAGTGAAATAGTCTATCCTTGTCTTTCTAGATATTCTAGCCCTTCTAGTTTTTCTAGATATTCAAGATAAATTAGAAGAGTGGAGAAGTGGAACAAGCGTTGGGTGCCCTAATGCGGATGTGGTGTGCCACAGTCGGGGCTATGCAGTCCACCGTGACAGGGGTAGGCACTCTCTCTGCCTTTATTGTGTAGCCGAAGAAGATGAGGGGAAACTCGAAGAAAGAGTCTCGCTGCATCTTCTTAGTGTTACGGTCTTCGTTCACGAGATTCCAGCCTGGAGACACCTGCACGATGATGTCGCCCGAACATTTGGGGTTGAATCCATTGCGGATTGCACTGATGCCAGGTGTCCATGCACCTTGGGTGATGCGATGCGCAGTAAATACATCTCTTACTCCCGAAAACTGGAAGAGAAAATCTTCACAATGCTCCAGCACCTCTGCCAGCTTCAACTGCTTTTGTTCCAGCAGTTTGTGGTTGAGGTAGAACTGATTGCCATAGTAGCTCTCCACGTACTGTCCATTGCCATACATGGCACAGAGGTACATGTTGAGCAAGGTGGCACAGCGGTTGATATTGAAGTTGCCCGTCGGGATGCGATATTTCGAGAGGTCTCCCGTATGGTCGATGTCGTCGTAACCTGTTGAGGTAATGAAAATGAGCGTCTTGTCTAATCCCACCAACTTGTCAATGCGCTGTAGCAGCGTGGCAAGTTCTTCATCCAGCCGCGTGTAGGTGTCTTGTAGTTCGGTGGTCGTCGTGGCAGTTCCTTGAAAGTCGCCTGCATAATAGCAGACAGACAGGAAATCAGTCACTTCGTCCATTCCTGCACCACCATTCTCCATGCAATAGCGGACTGCCTTCGTCACCTCTTCATTAACCAATCCCGAGGTCTTGAAGATTCTGAATTTGCTGTCACCCGTGAAACTGTGGGAAAAAGGCTTCTGGGTGGTGGTCAAGTAGTAGTTATATGACCCCGTATTGTTATAAGGCTCCCAAACCAGCGACGATATTCTGTTGGCAATAGCACTCGATTCTACATAGCGGAACCATGATGGGGCTTGCCCATAATAGGTCGTGCCAGCCCATCGTCCGCTCAGGTTGTCTATCCACATGGCCCAATCAGCCGCATGACCAGCCGCCAAAACTGCCGCTTCACGGTTGGGTGCAATGCTGTAAACGAGAGCCTTGCCGTGTGTGGCAACCTTCAATTCGTCGCCGATGGTGCTCACTAACAGGTTCTTGGGTGAAGAGCAGTCGCTGGTTTCCACACCCTTATACTGACGGTCATCCACACAGAAATTCGTGTGCAGTTCGGAGCGGTGCATCCACTCTTCAGCGATGATGCCGTGGTTGTAGGGCACTGTACCTGTCACGATGGTGGCGATGGCCGAAGCACGGTCAATGGGAGTGTGCTGATACTGCACGTTCGGATAGACTTGCCCCTTGTCTAAAAGCAATTTGAAACCGCCTTCTCCATAGAGTGGCATGAAAGCGTTCAGATAGTCCGAACGGAGTTGGTCGATGGAGATGCCCACAACAAGCCGAGGCACAGAAGTGGTCTGTGCCGCTGATGCCATCGCTATAGAGGCCATGAACGTTGTGAGTATTTGCTTCATCTAATTTCTTTTTTCTGTATGTATTCGGTCTGTTTGACCGCTCTTATCAACAAAACAAGCACCACCTGCCACATGGCAAAGTCAAACGACTGCGGACATACTGCCATTGTCACTAAAAAGCCCACCACGACTGCCAAATTGGCGTAAGCCAGCACGTTTTTCCGCTGTTTCCGTTGGCAATAGATAATCCACGCTGCATAGGCAAGAGAGAGGGGATTGAAGAGAATCACTAACCAGTTGGTGCTTACTCCAGGATGCTCCGAGAAGAAGAACAGGAACGACACCAGAATGCCAGCCAAACCTTGGGCTGTATGTAGCAGCACGTCCATCCATAGGCAGTATCTCTTCTTGATATTTTCCCACCATCCAAGCAATGCCACTGCCAACAGCAGTAACGAAAACACGAATTGGGGCGAAGTGAGCAGGTGAGGTGTGTCAGCCTCGTTCGTTTCTTTCAAAATTACCGCCTTGCTCCTTACGTAGGGGGTACTCTCTCCTTTATTATTAATAATGTGTGCTTCGTCGGCTTCAGCACGGAACACATCGGGCAAGAACATCTGCACTCGCTTATCTACCTTTCGGTCAATCTCGGCACCCAATATCATGTCAATGCCAAAACTTGTCCACGGCGAATCGGTCAAGCATTGGCGCAGTAACTGGCGTACAGTCACGTCCGTTGGGGCTTTCTCGTAGGCGACCTTTCCTTCCACAGCCTTCTCCACCATGTCGCGTGCGCGTTCGGTGCAATTATCATAAAGCCACTTGTATCGGTATTCCTGATTTTCAGGTTGCAAGTTCTCTATCAGCAACCGAAACAAGTCGTTTGCCTCCGTCTGGGTCAGGTTCAACACCTGTTCCGTCACGCCAATGCCCATTCTCCCGTATCGTTCGATGAAGTAGTCAAACGGCTCTGCTCCAAGCTGATAATCTGTTTCACCCAACATGAACTTCATCACGAAATTGTCGGCATTGTAGTCGAAGCATCCATAATTAAACACGATGTCTGCCTCTCGTGTCATATTCTGTACACGCAGTGCCGTATGCCCAAACTTCGCATACAAATCCTTTCCAGCCGTACACGTCAGCACAGACACACACACGGAGTCCTTCGTGTCATCCTTCATCGGTTCTTGTGCCGACAGGTTCAGTCCTGTCCACACAAACACTATCCACAATAGAATATGTCGCTTCAATAATTCCATATTATCATGCAAAGTTACGGAAAAATATTGATTTATAAGCCCTTTCCATGAAAAACTTCCATGTTTGGAATGAATTATTGCAACGAAAGACTATTTTTTACGATTAAGTGTTTTAGATTATTTGAAGAGTTTGTACTAACGTACTACGATAGCGATGAGTATTTCGTTTGTAAAGCCAGCCGCTAACCTCTCAATCGCACCCGTCGGGTACGACTTGCCGTACCCGTCGTGTTCGATGTGTCGTACCCGACGGGTGCGACGCGGAGGTGTCGAGCATACGTGTAAAGCTGTTTGTTCGAAGTTTTGGTGGTGCTTTGCTTTTTCCGTTTTCGTTTGTAATTCATCGATTGAACTTCAAATTGTAGGGAAGAGTCGTGTTGGATGTCTTGATGGCATAAAAAAAGAACTGCACCTTGATGGGTACAGTTCCTTTTTCTAATATATAAAAATGTGTGTTTATTTCACCGATAACTTTTCACCGATGCCGTTCTCTTATCCTCCGAAATTATCGAAGCGAATCATGTCGTCTTCGACACCGAGAGAGTGGAGCAGGTCGAGCACGGTCTTTGCCATCATTGGAGGACCGCAGAGGTAGTACTCAACATCTTCTGGATTCTCATGCTGCTTGAGGTAGGTGTCGCCCATCACTGGAGCTACGAAGCCCGGTGTGTACTTGATTCCAGCTGCATCTGCCTTCGGGTCTGGACGGTCGAGGGCAAGGTGGAAGTGGAAATTCGGGAATTCCTTGTCGAGTGTGAGGAAGTCGTCGAGGAATGGAATCTCCTCGAGGGCGCGTGCACCATAGAAATAGTGCATTTCACGCTGACGGTCTTCGGGTGCGATGCCATTGCCCTTAAGCATGTGCATAATCTGTGCACGGAGCGGAGCCATACCTGCACCACCACCGACCCAAATCATCTCACGACCAGTGCCGTACTGTGGACGGAACTCTCCGTAAGGACCTGACATGATGACCTTGTCGCCTGGTTTGAGCGAGAAGATGTAAGACGATGCGATACCTGGGTTCACATCCATGAAGCCTGGGCCTTGATCTTTTGGCTTGAATGGAGGTGTGGCGATGCGGACGTTGAGCGTGATGATGTCGCCCTCGTCGGGGTAGTTCGCCATAGAGTATGCACGGATGGTTGGGGTCTCGTTGACACACTTGAGTGGGAAGAGTCCGAACTTCTCCCATGCTGGGAGGTAGGTTTCGCCAATAAGGCTCTTGTCGAAGTCCTTGTCGTAGTCGATGAAGAATGTAGGAATCTTGATTTGTGCGTAAGAACCTGGCTCGAAGTCCATGTGCTCGCCTGGAGGCAGAGCCACTTTGTACTCCTTGATGAAGGTTGCCACGTTTTTGTTGCCAATCACGGTGCACTCCCATTCCTTTACACCCATGACTGAATCTGGCACCTTGATGTCGAGGTTGCCCTTGACTTTGCACTGGCAACCAAGACGATAACCTGCCTTGATTTGCTTGCGGGTGAAGTGTCCCTTCTCTGAGTCAAGGATTTCGCCGCCACCTGATACTACCTGGCACTTGCATTGTCCGCAAGAGCCCTTACCACCACAGGCAGAGGGAAGGTAAACGTCATGAGCAGCGAGGGTAGAGAGCAGACTTGAGCCTTGCTCCACTTCCAACTTATCCTTTCCGTTGATGGTAATGGTCACATTACCGCTGGGAGAAAGGTACTTCTTAGCAACGAGGAGGATGATCACCAGTACGAGTACGATGATCAGGAAAACAGCGATGCTGTATAATATAAATGTAATATTCATAATTGCTATGTCCTTTCTTCTTTAGAGTTTGAGACCAGAGAAACACATGAACGCCATTGCCATCAGACCCACGGTGATGAAGGTGATGCCGAGACCCTGTAGAGGCTTTGGCACATCAGAGTAAGCCATCTTCTCACGGATAGCGGCGAGACCTACGATAGCGAGTGTCCAACCGATACCGGAACCGAGTGCGTATGCCACGCAGTCGCCTACACCTGAGATGGCCTGAGTGGATGTCTCAGGATCCATGAGGATGCGCTGCTGCATGAAAAGTGATGCACCCATGATGGCGCAGTTCACAGCAATCAGCGGAAGGAAGATACCGAGTGCGGCGTAGAGAGAAGGGGAGAAACGTTCCACAATCATCTCAACGAGCTGCACCATACCTGCGATGACAGCGATGAAGAGGATGAATGCGAGGAACGTGAGGTCAACGCCTTCTGCCAAAGCACCATTGGCGAGCACCTTCGTCTGGAGCAAATAGTCAACTGGAACTGTGATGAGGAGCACGAAGGTAACAGCCACACCCAGTCCGAACGATGTCTTTACTGTCTTGGATACTGCAAGATAAGAGCACATACCCAAGAAGAAAGCGAAAATCATGTTGTCCACAAAGATGGAGCGAACGAACAAACTAATGAAATGTTCCATAATCTTTTCTTTTTATTTAGGTATGTAAACTTATGCTTCTAAATCTTTATTGTAGGCACGGTGTGCCCAAATGACACAAGCAACGATGATAAGTGCCATAGCAGGCATGGTCATCATACCGTTGTTGATGTAAAGACCACCGTTCTCCACGTATGCGCTGTCGGGGATAATTTGGAAGCCGAAGATAGTGCCGAAACCGAAGATTTCACGAACGAAACCAACGATAACGAGCACGATGGCATAACCAAGACCATTGCCGATTCCATCGAGGAAACTCTCCCAAGGACCGTTCTGCATGGCGAATGCCTCGAGACGTCCCATGAGGATACAGTTGGTAATGATCAGTCCGACATACACAGAGAGCTGCACACTCACATCATAAACGTAAGCCTTGAGGATGTTGCTCACAATCGTTACGAGTGCGGCCACCACCACCAACTGCACGATGATGCGAATGCGATTAGGAATGGTCTTGCGAATCAAAGAAATAATCACGTTTGCGAATGCTGTGATGACGGTCACAGAGAGTCCCATCACGATGGCTGGCTTCAGCTGTGAAGTGACAGCGAGCGCCGAACAAATGCCGAGGACTTGAACTGCGATAGGGTTGTTCAAGTTGAGCGGACCCATGAAGACTGCGCCATTCTCTTTTGAAAATAAACTCATATTCTTGTCCTCCTTTAATTTTTGAATGCTTCAATCGCGCTCTGATTGTCGCTCAGGCACTTCTGAATCATGTCGTTAACACCATTGGACGTGAGTGTGGCACCTGTCACAGCATCTACATAACTGTCTGCAGAGAGTGTGGCTGGAGCCTTGCCCTGCTTGTAAACACCGAGGGCAACTTGACCGTCCTGATAAATTTTCTTGCCTTTGAACAAATCCTGGAACCACTGCTCCTTGATGCGGGCACCCAGACCTGCTGTCTCGGATTCGTGGTTGAAGAAGGTTCCATACACGGTTTCTCCGTCCTTGTTGATGGAAATCCATCCCCAAAGTGGTCCCCAAAGACCTGCACCCTTAACGGCAACGATGAGCTTCTCCTCACCATCCACATTGGCTGTGAGGGTAGGGCTGTCGAGTTCGCCGCTGGTAATGACCTCGTTGTACTTTGCCTCGGCGGCTGCGTTGTCAAGGTCGCGAATGTTCAATGCAGAAAGAATCTGCTTCTTGGTATCAAGAGCCACATTGGCATCCTGTGTTGGTTTCAGAGCCGAAGCAACGAAAGCGAGGAGGAATGCCACGATGATGACCATGACGGATGCATAAATAATAGTATATGCATTACCATTTGTATTCATTTTTGCCATATCTTGAGTCCTCCTTTACTTTTTGGCACGCTTAGCGCGCTTGTTAATGTTAGCCTGTACGAAGAAGTAGTCGAACAGAGGTGCAAACACGTTCATCAGCAGGATGGCAAGCATCATACCTTCTGGATAACCAGGGTTGAGCACACGGATGATAATTGCCATAGCGCCAATGAGGAAACCGAAAATCCACTTACCGCCTTCTGTGCGAGGACTGGTGACAGGGTCGGTTGCCATGAACACGGCACCGAAGCAGAAACCACCGACGGTGAGCTGTTCCCACCACTCGAAGTTCTGAGCACCATCGTAGCGGAGGAAGTATGCCATCAAGGCACCACCCACGAAAGTGGAGAACATAATCTTCCAGCTGGCGATGTTCGCCCAGATGAGGATGACTGCACCAATCAGGATGGCGATGACAGAAGTTTCACCGATGGAACCGGGGATAGTACCGATAATGGTATCCATTGGAGATGCAGTAACAGCTTCACCAGCAGCTAACTGGCCGAGTGGGGTTGCAGCGGAAACTGCATCCACAGCAGGAGTACCGTTAATACAATCGATGTAGTTGCCATTTACCCAAACCTTATCGCCCGACATCATGGATGGATAAGCGAAGAAGAGGAAGGCACGAGTGACGAGGGCAGGGTTAAAGATGTTCATACCCGTACCACCAAACACTTCCTTTGCGAAGATAACTGCAAATGCTGTTGCAAGGGCAAGAATCCAAAGTGGGCAGTTCACAGGAACGATGAGTGGGATGAGGATACCGGTCACGAAGAAACCCTCGTGTACCTCTTCTTTCTTCCACTGAGCCACAGCAATCTCGATGCCGAGACCTACTGCGTAACTCACCACTATCTTTGGAAGCATCACAGCTAAACCATAGAGGAAGTTGCCCCAAATGTCAGCACAAGGACAAGCGTCTGGAGTGCAAGCACCTGTCACAAGAGCGTGCTGATAACCAATGTTATACATACCGAAGAGTATAGCAGGAATCAGGGCAATTACAACAAAGAAAATAGAGCGCTTAGAGTCGATGGCGTCGTGAATCTGTGCGCCACGCACCTTAGCCGTCTCGTTGGGCACAAAGAAGAAAGTCTCTGCAGCGTCAAAGAGAGAGCCGAAAGCGCTGAGCTTACCTCCTTCTGAGAAGGTAGGCTTCAAGTTGTCAAGCATTTTCTTAAGTCCCATATTGCTTATTCATTTTCTTTGCGCAGCATGTCGAGACCTTCCCGAACAATGCGCTGGAGTTCAACTTTCGAGCTATCCACAAACTCAGCCACAGCAAAATCTTCAGGTGCTACCTCATAGATGCCGAGGGCTTCCATACGGTCGATGTCACCAGCGATAATCGCCTTGACGAGCTGTTCTGGATAGATGTCCATAGGGAATACAGAGTCGTATTCACCACTAAAAATCATGTGACGATGACCGCCCTTCACACGTGCGTCGAGCACATATTCCTTACTCTTAGGCATCAACCAAGAGAAGTAAGAACGGCTGACGGAGAAATCGTTCAGACGGGGTGCAATCCAACCAAACATCTCGTTGGCTTCGTCACCTTCAGGAATGGCCGTAACCTCGGTGGAATGGGCAAGAATGAACGAATTCTCGGTAGTTTTCATACCTGTGAGTGGGTTGCCGTCGATAAGACGCACTTTCTTGTCCGTCTTAATATTGCCAGCAATGATGTCGCCAATCTTGGCACCAACGAGCACTTGCTTGTACTGAGGCTCCTTGATTTCGGAACCTGCTACGGCGATAGTGCGAGTCAGATTTACTTTTCCCTCGTTGAAAAGTCGGCCGATGAATACGACCTCTTCTGCACCGATGGTCCAAACAACTTCGCCCTTGTTGACTGGGTTGATGTGGTTAATCTGCACACCCACGTTGCCAGCAGGGCACTTGCCTTGAAACTCTGTTACTGTAGCGTTAGTCGTGGAAGCCACCACAGACCCAGCCTTCACACCAACGTAAACCTTGGCCAGTTTGGCCAGAGCGTCGATGCCTGTCTGGAAGTCCTTTTCCTGTCCCTTGAGCACCACATTGGTATCGGCAGCCAGCGGCATGTCGCTGAATGCAGAAACAAAAATCGCCTTAGGCGTATCGTCGGGGTTAGCAACGATAGCGTAAGGACGCTGAATGAAGTAGCCAAACATTCCACTTTCGAGGAGGGCTGCCTTCACTTGTTCTGCATTGAGCGAATTGACCTGCTTCTTGCCGAAGTCCACGTACTGCTGCTGGGCAGCGGCTTCAACTTGAACGCTTAAAACTTTACGACGATCGCCTCTCTCCACAAGGGTCACCTTGCCAGAAACAGGAGAGACGAACTTCATCTCGGGATGCAGCTTGTTGACAAACAGCGCATCACCAGCCTTCACTTCATCCCCTTCTTTCACCACGACTTTTGGCTTCATCCCCCAAAACGCATCGGGCACAAGTCCATAGACTTTCGACGCATTGGCTGGTGAAACTTTAGCCGCAGCCTTACCTTTCAGGTTGATGTCAAGGCCTTTCTTTAGCTTAATTACATTCGCCATATAATTGTTAATATTAACTATGATTGTTTGTCTTTATATGTTACTAAAAAGATGAACGTACAAAGTACACAAATCTAAAATCGCTACAAAGTTAGTACTTTTTATGTTATCGCCGAAATTTCTTGCTATTTATTTATTAAAAATCCATAAAAAAACTTTGACGGGATAAACTGAAGACTTTGGATGGAAACTTTTATTCACACCCGATGTTTGTCGATGAAATTGTCTTTTTCATATAGTTATCCACAGTTTTCAAGGTCTTTGTGTTGATAACTTTTACAATCTTCTTTTGTGCCAATCAAATAAAAATAGCTATATTTGCAAACGATAAAGTGAAAAAAAGTAGTTTTAAGTTTAAGATTGATTGTACATCTTTTAAATAATGCCAGAGCAGAAAAATTCACCTCGTAAAAAACAAACCCGTACTACTGAACAAGATTCTTTAGCACAGTTGGGTCGATTGCAGCCTCAAGCCATAGATTTGGAAAAGGCTGTACTTGGTGCATGTATTATTGAACAGGATGCGTTCGCTACGGTATCTGACTTTTTGAAGCCTCATTCCTTCTATGAGTCAAAACATCAAGTTATTTTTCAGGCCATTCAGTCCCTTGCGGCAGCCAATTCACCGATAGACGTACTGACGGTTGTCGATCAGTTGCAGAAACATGATGACCTGGAGAATGCGGGAGGCCCTGCCTATATTGCGGAATTGTCTCGTACGATGTTGTCTGCTGCTCACTTGGAGTTTCACGCTCGCATCGTTGCCCAAAAAGCGCTTGCGCGTGACTTAATTTCTTATACAAGCACGATACAGAAACTTGCATTCGATGAGGGGCAGGACATACAAGAGCTGATGCAATTGGCGGAAGGACAGTTGTTCGAATTGTCGAAGGCGAATCTAAAGAAGGATTTTACACAGATTGACCCTGTTATCAATGAAGCGTATGATTTACTCCGGAAAGCGGCTGCTCGTACAGATGGTTTATCTGGCATACCATCGGGATTTGACAAGTTGGACAGCATGACATCTGGATGGCAAAATTCAGACCTGATTATCATAGCAGCTCGTCCAGCTATGGGCAAGACCGCTTTTGTGCTCTCGATGGCTCGAAATATGGCTGTCGATCGCAAGATTCCCATTGCAATGTTCTCACTCGAAATGTCTAATGTCCAATTGGTTAACCGTCTCTTGTCGAATGTCTGCGAATTGGCGGGCGATAAACTAAAAAGCGGTCAGTTGGCTCCGCAGGAATGGAAGCAGTTCGATTACAAGATGGGCGAATTGTTCGGGGCACCTTTATATGTGGATGACACCCCTTCATTGTCTGTCTTTGAACTTCGTACTAAGGCACGTCGGTTGGTGCGTGACTATGGTGTCAAGATGATTATTATTGACTACCTCCAGCTGATGAACGCATCGGGCATGAGCTATAATTCGCGGCAAGAAGAAGTCTCCACCATATCTCGCTCGCTCAAGGGACTGGCAAAAGAACTGAACATCCCGATTATAGCTCTGTCTCAGCTGAATCGTTCTGTGGAACAACGAGCCAGCAGTAATCCTGACAGCCCAGACAGTAAGCGTCCACAACTCAGCGACTTGCGTGAGTCGGGTGCCATCGAGCAAGATGCTGACATGGTGTGCTTTATTCACCGCCCAGAATACTATAAGATATATAAAGATCAATATGGGAACGACTTGAAAGGTGTGGCAGAAATCATCATAGCCAAGCATCGTAATGGTGCAGTAGGTGATGTGCGCTTGCGCTTTATTAGTGAATTTGCCCGATTTAAGAATCTTTACGACGAAGAGATGCCTCCAATGCCGACGAATGATGGGACAATCAGACCTTCCAAAATCAATCTGAGTGACAACTCTGACTCTCCTTTCGACGACATTGATGCTTCGATGGCACCACAGCAAGTACCATTTTAATATTGTATATAGGATTGACACGAGAATATAAAAAAGAAAAAAGATTGAATGAATAATAAAAATTGATTTATATATGCCTCAATTCGAGAGAACCCAAGGCATACTTTCATGAGAAGGTTGCGTGAGCAACGTCTTTATGATTGAATAAACATTTTTTCTCACTTTATCAATTAGAAGGCGTGGATACTTCTCCATCGGATGAACGAGAGAAGTATCCACTTTATTTTTCCCAAAAAAGAATTATCGAATGCTTTTTTGACCTAAAAGATGCCCATTTGTTATTTTTTCTCTTTCAAGATGGTGTCCACAAAGAAAAACTTTTGTAATTTTGCATGAATAAATTAAATAATGAAATAATTCAATATGGATACGGAAAAAATTGAAGAGACAAAGAGTGAGGAAAGAAAAAAGGAATCGCTTAATTTTATAGAGGAACAACTTGTAAAAGATTTGCAGGAAGGGAAGAACGGAGGAAGACTTCAGACTCGCTTCCCGCCTGAGCCAAATGGTTATCTGCACATTGGACATGCCAAGGCAATAGCTCTTGACTTTGGTTTAGCACAAAAATACGGTGGTGTGTGTAACCTGCGTATGGATGACACCAATCCCCAGAAGGAAGGCACAGAATATGTAGAGGCCATCAAGCGTGACATTGAGTGGCTGGGCTTTAAGTGGGGCAATATCTATTACGCCAGCGACTATTTCCAGCAGTTGTGGGATTTTGCCGTTGCACTTATCAAACAGGGTAGGGCTTACATCGATGAACAAACTGCAGAACAGATTGCCGAACAAAAAGGGACTCCCACACAAGCTGGAGTTAACTCTCCTTATCGCGATAGACCCGTAGAAGAGAATCTTCGTCTCTTTGAAGAAATGAACTCGGGGAAGATGGAACCAGGGAAGATGGTGCTTCGTGCCAAGATTGACATGACAAGTCCTAACATGCATTTCCGCGACCCCATCATGTACCGTGTTCTGAATATGCCGCATTGGCGCACGGGCACCCAATGGAATGCCTACCCGATGTACGACTTCACGCATGGGCAGTGTGACTATTGGGAAGGTGTGACCCACTCATGGTGTACGTTGGAATTTGTCAGCCATCGTCCACTTTACGACCTCTTTGTCGATTGGGCAAAAGAAACTGACGGCACGGATCATCCGATGGATGACAACCGCCCTCGCCAGACAGAGTTCAATAAGTTGAACCTTACCCATATACTATTGTCGAAGCGTAATCTTCTTGTCCTTGTAGAAGAAGGAGTCGTGAATGGTTGGGACGACCCCCGAATGCCGACCATCTGTGGCTTCCGTCGTCGTGGCTATAGTCCTGAAGGTATTTTAGCTTTCATTGACAAAATCGGTTACACGAAGTTTGATGCTCTTAATCAGATGTCGTTATTCGAGTCTGCTGTGCGTGAAGACCTCAACAAAAGAGCACTACGTGTGAGTGCAGTCGTGAATCCTGTAAAACTTGTCATTACCAATTTCCCCGAAGGGGAGACGGAGACCTACACGGCTGTCAACAATCCCGAGAACGAAGCGGATGGAACGCACGAAATCGTGTTCAGCCGTGAACTTTGGATTGAACGTGAAGATTTCATGGAAGACGCTCCTAAGAAGTTCTTCCGTCTAGGTCCAGGTAAGCAGGTACGTCTGAAGAATTCCTATATTATTCAGTGTCCAGAAAACATTGATGAGTGTGTGGTAAAGGATGCCGAAGGCAATGTCACGGAGATTCATGCTGAACTGATTCCTGAAACAAAGACAGGACAAGCCAACAGTGACATGAAAATCAAGGGAAAGACCATCCATTGGGTAAGTTGCCAGCATTGTCTGGAGGCAGAAGTGCGCAATTACGATCGCTTATGGATGGTAGAAAATCCTCGTGATGAAGTGGCTGCATATTCGAAGGAACATGGCAATGTGCGTGGTATTGAAGCGATGCGCCCATTCCTCAATCCGAACAGTCTTGAGATTAAAAAAGCATACGTTGAAGAATGGCTTTCCACACGCAAGCCAATGGATTACTTGCAGTTCCAGCGCATCGGTTACTACAATGTTGACCCAGATTCCACCCCTGAGCATTTGGTGTTCAACCGTACCGTTGGCCTCACTGACGCGTGGAAAAAAATAAATAAATAACGTCCAATTTGTTAATGGATAAAGACTATTTTCAGTCAGACGAATTTAAGGATATTTTGAACGCTTACGAGCGGCAGAAAGGTAAGAAAAAAAGTTTTTATCTGGATGCTGACGACTTTGCGGATATTGCTGACTACTACCTGAGCGTCGATCAACCTTCGAAGGCGATGGAAGCAGTCGAGCAGGGTCTTGCTATACATGCTGACGACGATATCTTACTCATTGTCAAGAGTGCCACTCTTATCTATCAGCAAATGTACGATGAAGCAGAAAAGCTGTTGAAGACTTTAGATGAGGAAGACCCAGACGTACAATACCAGCTTGCCCAAATTCAATACGCCAAATACCATCATATTTCCAAAGCTGAGAGGATATGGCGCAAGTGGCTCTATGCCGATAGCGAGAACGATGATTCCGAAGAACGGAAGCGAGAAAACTACATACACATCATTTCGTCGTTGGTAGAGTTGGATTACATTGATGAGCGTACAGGCGAAAAGACGACCGATATGGAGGCAATCCGTCGATGGATTCGTGAATATATCGACAAATTCCAGCCATTAGGCAAGTATGAGGCCGACATTCAGTTGGTCGATATCTGTCGTGAAAACGAACTGGCGGACCTAATGAGCGATGTGCTTAGTCAGGTGTTGGAAGAACGCCCCTATCATCCTAAAGGGTGGGCAAATTTGGCCTTGGCCTATTTTGTTCAAAATAAATACGAGAAGGCGCTCGAAGCATGCGACTTTGCACTTGCCGTTGACCCTAACGACATAGAAACCTTATTGACAAAGGCACACACTCTGAGTGCTATGGGCGAGAAAGGTGCATCAAAGCCCATCTTTAAAGAGTATTTGGAAAAAGGTGGAGAAGCCATTCAAGTGATACCTTACGTGGAGTCTCTTCTTCAGGATGGCGACAAGGACGAAGCTTTGTATCAACTCTCGTGGTTGTCGAGTTATTTTGAAGGGCAACGACTTCAAATGGAGAAGAAACAACTGGAACAGGGTCATGTACATGATAAAAAAAGCAAGTTGTTCTCAAAAGCCAAGATCAATGAATTTTTCGATTTGTATCAAAAAATCCACATGGATATCGGTGACCTCTATTACCGGTATGGGTATTTTGAGAAAAGCGTTCAGGCCTACAGACGTGTTATAGAGATTTCCCCAAAGTGTGCAGAAGCGTATTTTATGTTGGGACTCAATCATTTGGAACTTCGGCGATATGACGAGGCTTCACAGGGTTTTGCCTCTGCGTTGACGTGGACAGACGACCAAGTGATGATGGGTATAGATATTGCATTGTCATTTATGCTGAAAAATAACGACAAATTTGCGTTGGAAATCTTGGATGCCGTTACCAATCTGTCTGCCAACAGCAAGAGTCCATACGTTCGGAATATACCCGTAGCCAAATCGCTTGTTTATCTCAAATTGGGAAATAAAAATCAGTTTCTTCGTTCCTTCAGAATAGCGTGTCTTGAAAATCCTGACCTTATGTATAAAGTATATGTAAGCCTTTTTCCCAAAAAACTGCCATTCAGTCAATGGTATGACTACGCAGAACAGGAAATGGGCACCTTGATGAATAAAATTAGAAAAGAAGACTTGTTTTTTACAGGATTTTCGTAACTTTGCACCGATTTTCGATGGAGAGCTTCTTTTAGGAATGAAAATACTATCGAAAAGCAATGGCAACACAAAACAGTGAAAGTTTTCATCGTATTATATGGTACATAATAGATTTAAAGGATTGGGCGTAGCCCTCATCACTCCTTTTACCAAGGAAGGTGCAGTAGATTTTGTGTCACTTCGTCGTCTGCTTGACTACCAACTTTCCAATGGAATAGACTTTATTTGCTTACTTGGCACCACTGCTGAAACTCCGACACTTTCTGAACAAGAGCGTCAGCAAGTCAAGGAAATGGTTGTGGAGAAAGTGAATGGACAGGTTCCTATTCTGATGGGATGTGGAGGTAACAATACCGCTGCCATCGTAGAACAAATTAAAGTAGGTGATTTTAAGGGTATTGAGGGCATTTTGAGTGTGTGTCCTTATTATAACAAACCCTCCCAAGAGGGACTCTATCAGCATTTTAAGGCAATAGCCGCTGCGGCAGCCACTCGTAACCTTTCCGTTGTTTTGTATAATGTGCCTGGACGAGTAGGCGTGAACATGACGGCAGAGACAACCCTTCGTTTGGCCAGAGAGTGCGAGAATATTGTCGCCATTAAAGAAGCGTCTGGCAATTTCACTCAAATCGATGACATCATCAAGAATAAACCAGCTAATTTCGACGTGATTTCAGGTGACGATGGCATCACCTTCCCGCTGATTACGCTGGGAGCTGTAGGAGTTATTTCTGTGATTGGCAATGCCCTCCCCAAAGAATTTAGCCGAATGGTGCGTCTTGCCCTCAATGGCGATTATCCCAATGCTTTGACCATCCATCACAAGTTTACCGAACTCTTCAAGTTGCTTTTCGTAGATGGTAATCCGGCAGGAGTGAAGGCCATGCTTCATGCGATGGGGTTGATAGAGAACGAACTTCGACTGCCTCTTGTGCCTTCAAGAATCTCAACGATGGAGAAGATTTCGGCCATCGTCAAAGAGCTGAATATAAAGTGCTAATTGCACCCCCATTAAAAATGCCGCATTCAAGCAAAACTGAATGCGGCATTTTTTATTTTCATCGTACATCGTTCATCGTACATCTACTCGTCCATCAACTTGCGGTAACGGATTCGCTTGGGTTCTTCGAGTCCGAGGCGTTTGGCCTTGTTGGCTTCGTAGTCGGTGTAGGAACCTTCGAAGTAGAACACGTTACCGTCGCCCTCGAAGGCGAGGATGTGGGTGCAGATGCGGTCGAGGAACCAGCGGTCGTGGCTGATGATGACGGCGCAACCTGCAAAAGCTTCGAGACCTTCCTCCAAGGCGCGGAGTGTGTTCACGTCGATGTCGTTGGTCGGCTCGTCGAGCAGGAGCACATTGCCTTCCTGCTTGAGGGCGAGTGCCAGTTGCAGACGATTTCGTTCGCCGCCTGAGAGCACACCGCACTTCTTCTCCTGGTCGGCACCGCTGAAGTTGAACTTGCTGAGGTAGGCTCGCACGTTCACATCCTTTCCCCCCATGCGGATAGTCTCGTTGCCACCGCTCACCGTCTGATACACCGACTTTTCGGGGTCGATGTCCTTGTGCTGCTGATCCACGTAGGCGAGTTTCACCGTCTCGCCCACCTCGAACGTGCCTGCATCGGGTGTGTCGAGTCCCATGATGAGGCGGAAGAGCGTCGTCTTGCCCACACCGTTGGGACCGATAACGCCCACGATGCCATTAGGTGGCAGGTTGAAGTTCAGGTCGGTGTAGAGCGTCTTCTCGCCGAAAGCCTTAGCGACATGTTGTGCTTCAATCACCTTGTTGCCGAGACGGGGACCGTTCGGGATGAAAATTTCCAGCTTCTCCTCCTTCTCCTTCTGCTCCTCGTTCAGCATCTTGTCGTAAGAGTTCAGACGTGCCTTGCCTTTTGCCTGTCGTGCCTTCGGAGCCATGCGCACCCATTCCAACTCTCGTTCGAGCGTTTTGCGTCGCTTCGAGGCGGTCTTCTCCTCCTGCTCCATGCGCTTGCTCTTCTGCTCCAGCCAGGAGGAATAGTTGCCCTTCCAAGGGATGCCCTCCCCACGGTCAAGTTCCAGAATCCACTCCGACACGTCATCGAGGAAATAGCGGTCGTGGGTAACGGCGATAACCGTGCCCTCATACTGCTGCAGGTGTTGTTCCAGCCAGTCGATACTCTCGGCATCGAGGTGGTTGGTCGGCTCATCGAGCAGGAGCACATCGGGCTTCTGGAGGAGGAGTCGGCAGAGGGCGACACGGCGACGTTCACCGCCAGAGAGGTTCGTCACGCTCCAGTCGCCAGGAGGACAGCGGAGGGCATCCATCGCACGTTCCAGTTTGGAATCCATGTTCCAGGCATCGGTAGCGTCGATGATGTCCTGCAGTTCTGCCTGGCGGGTCATCAGCTTGTCCATTTTGTCGGGGTCTTCGTAATATTCGGGCAAACCGAATTTCACGTTGATGTCGTCGTACTCGGCCAAAGCGTCATAGACATGCTGTACACCCTCCATCACGTTCTCCTTCACCGTCTTCTCCTCGTTCAACGGCGGTTCCTGTGGCAGATACCCCACGGTGTAGCCAGGACTCCACACCACTTGGCCCTGAAACTGCTGGTCGATGCCGGCAATAATCTTCATCAGGGTCGATTTACCAGCACCGTTCAGACCGATGATGCCGATTTTCGCCCCGTAGAAGAACGAGAGGTAGATGTTCTTGAGCACTTGTTTCTGATTCTGCTGGATGGTCTTGCTCACTCCGACCATCGAGAATATCACTTTTTTGTCGTCAACTGTTGCCATGTGATAGATGTTAAATGTCAGATGGGGCAAAGGTACAAAAAATTTGGGTAAGAGAGTGAAATGAGTGCTTGTTTTCTTTTCCGAACAAGGAAAATTAATACAAATACTCAAGTTTACGGTTGTAGTTAAAGTTTTTTAAGTCAAAGAATTTAAAGAAATAAAAGAACCATGCGGCAAGCGAAAAGAATTCCGCAAGCGGCTGAGAATTTTAAGAGACCATACGGCTTGTTTGCCAACGTTGCGTCAGCCTCTTAAAATTCTCAGCGCAGTAGGCGAATTCCGAACATCCTGTATAGCTCTTTAAAATCTTAAAATTCTCTGACGAAAATGACTCTGACCACACCATAAATTACTCCATCTCTTGACAAAGTCGAAAATATTTCGTAACTTTGCAGTGAAAAAGGGAAATCACTATGCCTTTGCGGCTCTCCCAACCATTTCCCACGAGGGCAAAATGATAGCCTTTCAAACACAAGTAGGATTTGTACAAATACTTCTTAAATTTGTACAAATCCTACTTTTATTTGTGTAAATCCTTCTTATATTTGTAAGTCGTAACGGGCTATGGAAAAGAGGAATTACGGGCATACGGCAAAGGAGGTGACGAGCGCACCATTTGCCAACACTTTCCCTATAGGCAACGACGTTGCCCCGCATGACTCTTCGTCGTTGCCCCTCGTGACTCTACGTCGTTGCCCCTCGAGACTCAACGACGTTGCCCCTCGAGACTCTTCGACGTTGCCCCGACGGAAGATTCTAAGGAGAGACAAAAAAGTCTCCACAGAGACAGGCTCTAAGGATGGGTATTTTAAAAAGTCTAAGGAGTCAAGGA
>CADCDP010000016.1 GCA_902800305.1 uncultured Bacteroidales bacterium | reverse complement strand
TGTGGGCATCAAGGGTGTTGAAGCTTCCGATGCCGAAGATATCAATGGTAAATCGCCCGATGGGAAATATTTTGACCTCACAGGCCGTCCTCTCATGTCGCCTCCCACCAAAGGCATATACATTCGGAATGGAAAGAAATATTGGGTGAAGTGAGTACGACAGAGAGAAGTATAGTTACAAAATATACATTAGCAATAAAAAACACCCAGGGGCAATTGTGGATAGCCTTCATGTCAAGGACAAACAAAAAGAATCGTCCCAAGTTCTTTCATACTGTTGCGAAGGAATTATTTTTGTGATAATGACCTGTAGTTATTATTTTTGTAGTAAAATAGAACTTCAAATTATCAAAATTGACACACAAGAAAATGAAAAAGCTATTCTTCTTAATGAGTGTGGGCATAGTTGCGTTGTTTCTGCTGCCAGCATGTTCGAACGATGAGAACCATGTAGAAGAACAACCTGTTCCCGAGCAAGGAGAGGTAACGAAGCAAGAGCCAGAGACGACTGACTCTGTGAGGGAGAAGTATGTGGGTGTCACCCTACGTATTATTGAAGATGAAGTGATAGCGATTGATGGATCCCAGACAGTTGGTTCATTATCGGACGAGGATGCCACCATCGTGAATGCTGTCAACGCTTTTTCTATAAACCTATTTAGAACGATGGGGCAATTAGCCTTGCAGGGTGAAAATGTGTTTGTTTCGCCCTTCAGCGTACAGCAGGTGTTGGCCATATTATGCAATGGAACAGATGAAACGACAAAAAAAGATATTCTTGCTGCCTTGGGGTACGAGGGTTATACGGTTGAAGCCCTCAACATTTGCAACAGCAGGATTGTGAACAACATCAAGCGTGACATCGGTGAATCCGAACTGGATATCGCAAATGCGTTGTGGCTACAGGATGAACTACCCATCTACAGAAGTTTTCTCTCAACTGTGCAGGGCTATTATGATGCCGATGTGCTGCCAATTGATTTCCATGACCTCATGGCTGGCTCCGTCATCAATCAGTGGAGCTCGGATAAGACAAAAGGGATGATTCCGCAGTTGGTGAGCCAAGGCGCATTGCCTTATCAGTTCCTGCTGGCCAATGCCGTTTACTTTAAAGCAGAATGGGTGAGTCCTTTTGAAAAGGAATTGACTCGAACGGAGAGTTTTACCAATACAGACGGGATAGAGGTTGATGTGGCCATGATGCACATGAAGAATGTGGTGTGGATGCGGCATGCGTCGCTGGTGGATATGGATATGGTGGATATTCCCTACAACGGCGATTTCAGTATGCTTATTTGTTTGCCCCATGAGGGTGTGGACATGAAAGAATGCCTCCATGTGCTGAATGCAGAAGGATGGCAAGCTATCGTGAATACTATGTGCGGTAAATGGGTAGACTTATCAATGCCATTGTTCAGTATAGATACAAATAAAAGTCTCCAAAAAGCATTGCAAAGATTGGGTATCAAGGAACTTTTCTCTGATATGCCTAACCTCACTAAAATGTCTCCCGTGCAGTTTACCCTATCCGATTGTGCCCAGTTGAGCAGAATCAACGTCAACGAAAACGGCACAGAGGCTGCCGCTGTCACTTATTCGTCCTTTGGAACAGCTGTAGGTGATGAACCTACTACAGTTTCCACTCCCATCGTCTTTCAAGTTGACCATCCTTTCTTCTTCGCTATCCGTGATGGCAGAAGTGGGGCCATCCTCTTTATGGGGTATGTGGAAACATTATAGAACTTCCGATGAGTCTTCGTCGTAGAGTCTCAAGGGGCAACGACGTAGAGTCACGAGGGGCAACGACGAAGAGTCATGCGAGGCAACGACGTTGCCTATAGGGAAAGTGTTGGTGAAATAGCCTTTCACCCACTCCTCCTCTCTGGGTGCTTAATGCTTATCTTATTAACCTTATCTATCTGATAGCGAATATCATTCGCAACGGCATCAATGAAATGGAAGTTACAATCTCTTTCACACGGTCTTCTATCCTCTCAATCCATGTTCCAAGGCTTTTAGCTCGCGCAGCCCACCCTGCAAAGCGAGATTGATTCTAAGGACAAAAAGTCAAAGAATTGAAAGAATTAGAAGAAGGTCATGTGGCTGGGGAAAAGAAGTCCGCTGGGCGGCAGAGAATTTGAAGAAAAGCCATGCGGCTTGTTGTTCAAACACCACGCCAGCTTCTTATAATTCTCTGCGCCGAAGGCGAATTCTTTTGTACCCTGCATAGCTCTTTAAAATCTTCAAATTCTTTGACATAAAAAACGCTGGCCACTTTACAACTTTCGAAACTTGAGTTGGGATTTGTAAGCAGTTTGTGTTTTTTGGGGGGGGACTTATGGCTGATGATGTGCGATTTGGATGTTGCCTGCTGAGAGGATGGTGACGATGTACTCTTCGGGGAGGGGGAGTTCGATGAGTTCGTCGGCGAAGAGGTTGGCTTCGTAGAAGATGTGGAGGCGATATTGGCCGAGGGCGGGGGCATAGACTTTGGTCTTGTGGAAGCGGCGTGTGGTGGTTTCGTCTTTTGCGAGGGTGATGCCTTGGCGTTGGAGGTAGAAGGCAAGACCTTCGATGTCGAGGCTTTCGAGGAGGAGGTAGATGCGTCCTGCCATTTCGGTGTTGTGGTTCTGGAGGGTGATGCTGAGGTCGGGGGTGTTGCCGTTGACGATGAGGTCGGGGAAGTCGATGTCTTCGAGGGTGAGATAGGCGGTGGAGGCGGTGTCGCTGCTCAGGGTCACTTGGTCGCCCTCGACATGGGCAAGAAGATAGTTGGGCGTGCCTGTGCTGGTGAGTGCTTCACGCCATTCTTTCCCTCCGTCGAGGGAGTTGTCGCGATACATGGGCACGAGGGTATAGGCTCCATTGGGAATGTGTGGAGGGATGGTGATGAGGAGGGTGTCGGTGTAGGTCGTGTCGTCGGTTTCTTCGAGTTGGAAGTCATGGTCGTAAAGGTGGAGAGGACAGATGTTCTCTCCATTTTTTTTGAGCATGATGGCGACGGAGTCGTTGAGCAGGTTCCAACCGACGTTGGAGAGGTCGTGGGTGGTGATGCCCACTTGGTTGCGCGGATAGACGGGGCGTGTGTGAAGGCTGTCGGTGACGGCACGGATGTATTGGAAGGCGAAGTTGTGTTGCTCGATGCCGACGGCTTGGGGATGGTTGGCGGGGAGGATGCCTGTGGTGAACATTTGCAGGAGGTTCATGCCATTTTCGGGGCTGTCGGGGTCGTACCATGCGGGTTGGTCGGGCACCATGTCGGGCAGGTATGTCCATCCGTCGCCTTCGCCGTTGGGGTTGCCGAGGTGGATGTGGAACCAGTCGCGCTCGTCGTAGCCATCGATGACGAAGGCGTGTCCGCCGTTTTTGTTGTAACCCGACACAAGGACGGGACGGCCTTGAGAGAGTTCGCGTTTGAGCATGAGGGTGATTTCGGCGAGCGAGTAGAAGTCGCGGAAGTGCATCTGGGTGTGGCAGTCGTAGCCGAAGTGGTTGACCAATGCCATGGGTTGGTAGATGGAACTTGCGCCGCTGCTTTCCGCTCCGTAGCGCATGTTGACGGCAATGCCGCAGTCGCTGCTGAGCAGGGCGACGGCTTGTGCTTGGGTGGGGGTGTATTGACCTTCGGTGTATTGGTCGAGTATGTTAGGCCAGTCGTAGGTGTGTTCGGCGAAGTTGGCCGAGAGAGTTTGTTGGCATCCCGTGCTGTCGGTGTATTCGTGGGAACCCGTGCCGTGGAGAGGCCATTGCCAGTAGTGCATGACTTGAGTCATGGCGGTGGCGACGCACCCCACGACGCATCGCTCGCCTGTGCTGTCGGTGGGGCACAGGAGGTTGTTGGGGGCATACTGATCCCACGTGTCGCTGAGCAGGGGGGCAACTTGGGGGGGAAGGGTTTGTGCTTCAATGTAGTGGCGGCTGTTGCGGCGGATGAGCCTCTGGGCGGAGAGGGGCTGTGCGAGGAGCAAGAGGAGGAGGAAAAGGAGGAGACCCTGCGGGGAAACCGCAGGGCATGGAATGAGAGGGAGGGGGGGGTGCTTCATTGGTGGGGCTTATTCTTGGATATACACTCTTTGGACGCGGTTGCTGATGGTGGTGAGGACTTCGTAGGGGATGGTGCCGAGTGCATCGCTGAGGATGGTGACGGGGAGGTGGTCGCCGAAGATTTCGACGGTGTCGCCTTCCTTGCAGTCGATGTCGGTCACGTCGAGCATACAGACATCCATGCAGATGTTGCCTACATAGTCGGCTTTCTGGCCGTTGACGAGGCAGTAGCATCCACGGTTGCCAAGGTGGCGGTTGAGGCCGTCGGCATAGCCGATGGGGATGGCGGCAATGCGGCTGTCACGCTGGAGGATGGTGCGGCGCGAGTAGCCGATGGAGTCGCCGGCTGGCACGTCGCGGATTTGCAGGATGGTGGTCTTGAGGGTGGCGACGTTGTGGAGGATTTGGTTGTTGCGGGCGTTGATGCCGTAGAGTCCTAAACCGAGTCGCACCATGTCGAGGTGGTATTGTGGGAAGTGCTCGATGGCGGCAGAGTTGCAGATGTGGCGCAGAATCTTGTGGGGATAGGCCGCTTGTAGCTGTTGGCTAGCTTGGTCGAAGAGGGCGAACTGGTGGCGAGAGAAGGAGTCGAACTCGTCGCCGTCGCTACCGACGAAGTGGCTGAACACGGAACAGGGGACAAGGGCTGTCTGTCGGCGCAAGCGTTCGATGAGGCGTGGCATGTCGCGTTCGGGGTTGAAGCCGAGGCGGTGCATTCCTGTGTCGAGTTTGATGTGGATGGGGAAGTTGGTGATGCCTTCCTTCTCGGCAGCATGGATGAGCTGTTCGAGCAGGGAGAAACTGAACACCTCTGGTTCCAAGCGGTAGTCGAAGAGGGTCTTGAAGGAGGTGGTTTCGGGGTTCATAATCATGATGTTGGCCGTGATGCCTCCTTCGCGCAGGTCGGCTCCTTCGTCGGCCACCGCCACGGCGAGATAATCCACACCATTGTCTTGAAGGGTCTTGCTGGTTTCGAGCGAACCAACCCCGTAGCCACTGGCTTTGACCATGCACACCATCTTCGTCTCGGGGTGCATGAAGCGACGGTAGTAACGCACGTTATTGACCAGCGCGTTGAGGTTCACTTCAAGAATGGTTTGATGCACCTTCAGGGTCAAGAGGTCGCTCAGTTTGTCGAAATGGAATTGGCGTGCTCCTTTGATAAGGATGAACTCGTTCTTGAGATGGTGGAAGATTTCGCTGTGGATGAGTGCCTCGGTGGTGCGGAAGGTGTGGTGCTCCATCGGGAAGTAATCGGCACATGCATGGATTTCTTCGCCCACACCAATCACCTTCTCGATGCCTCTCGATGCAGCCATCTGTGCCACACGGGAGTAGAGGCTGCGGGGCGATTCGCCACTTTGCAGGATGTCGCTCAGAATCAGGGTGCGGTGCTGTTTGACTGTTTCGGGGCGACGACTCATGAAGTCGAGGGCGATGTCGAGCGAGTGGACATCCGAATTGTAGGAGTCGTTGATGAGTGTGCAGCCATTCTTACCGTCCTTCACCTCCAGTCGCATGGCCACTTGTTCCAATCGGCTCATGCGTTGGCACAACTGCTCGATGCTGATGCCCATGTTCAGTGCCAGCACCGTGGAGAAGCAGGTGATGGAGTTCTCGATGGCGGCATTGTCGATGAAGTTGATGGTATATTTGCCCACCATGCCGTCGTGCTCGAAATGCACGGTGGCGTGATGACCTTCCTTTTCGATTTGCCGAACATGCAGCGAAACCCTCTTCACCGTTTCGGGCAGGGTTTGGGCGCATCGCAGGATGGTGGCATTGTCGGTATTAATGACTA
Organism: uncultured Bacteroidales bacterium; assembly: GCA_902800305.1. GTDB lineage: Bacteria > Bacteroidota > Bacteroidia > Bacteroidales > Bacteroidaceae > Minthosoma. The sequence continues at coordinate 81,068 of CADCDP010000016.1, read as the reverse complement.
CTGACGGGCAATGCTTGAAGAGCATCATCTTCTCCGCGCACTTGATGTCGTAGCTCATGAAATTCTCTTGGTGCGCCGTGCCCAGATTGGTCATTACACCCAGCGTAGGCTTCACAATCCGCTCCAGTTTCGCCATCTCGCCAGGTTGTGAGATGCCCGCTTCGATGATGGCCACATCGTTGTGGTTGGAGATGAGCCACACGCTGAGCGGCACACCCACTTGGCTGTTGTAGCTTCGGGGCGAACGGCATACGTTGAAGTCGGGCGACAAAAGCTGATACAGCCATTCCTTCACTGTGGTTTTTCCGTTGGAACCCGTGATGGCCACCACAGGGATGTTCAATCGGCTGCGGTGGTGAGCTGCCAAATCCTGCAGGGCTTTGAGGGGTGACTTGACCATCAGGAAGTTTGCTTCTTCCATGCTTTGTGTGGGAAGATGTTCCACCACAAAGTTTCTGACACCTCGGCGGTAGAGTTCTTCGAGATACTTGTGTCCGTCGTTTTTCTCTGTGCGTAAGGCAAAAAAGAGTGTTTCCTCTGGGAAACAAAGGCTACGGCTGTCGATGAGGAGCCAATTGATTTTTGCTTCAGCCGTTCCTTTTCGTTGTGCGCCAATCACTTGCGCTATTTCTTCAATTGTGTAGGTCATTGTATAATCGTTCGGTGCTGATGTCGTTGCCACTCTTTCGTAGCTTTCGCCACCGCATCTTTTGTTTTGTTATCGAAATAAGTATCTTGGAATCTTTGCCAAATGTATTCCACCGCCAATTCCGAAGGATGAATCATGTCGTCGGCATAGAAGCGGTAATCGCGCAGTTCATCCAACATGATTTCGTAGGCAGGGAAATATTCTACGGCCATTTCGTCCAAGGCTTGCAGCAAGATTCCTTTTGAAATCTGGTTTATGTGCATTCCGTCGCGTTTGTGGCGGATGGGGCTGACGGTAAAAATTACCTTCAACCGTGGGTTCACGCTCTCCAGCAGTTGAAGCAGCATCAACCATTGGTCGGCAATGTCGTAGGCGGTCATCCGTTCGCGCACAAACATCGCATCGGGCATCTTGTGGCAGTTTGCCACCAGCATCCCGGTCTCCTTCTGCCGATAGATGATGGCTGTGCCCAACGTGATGACCAGCACATCGGCCTCACGGAGAAAACTCCCCACCTTATGCATCGTCTCGTTGATGGCATCCAGCAGTTCCGTCTTGCTTTTCGACGAAAAGCGGCTGTGATGCATCCACGAATGCCATGTTCCGTCATTCCCCTGCACCAGTTCGGTTGAATCCTCTGTATAATCCCGTTCGCTGATGCTTCTCAGCAAACTCGCTGCAATGCTGGCTGGGTTGTACAACGTGCCGAAAGGATTCACCATCGCCTCCATTCCCCCTCTCACCATCTTCTCTCCCACTTCGTCGGTAAAACACGAGCCGACCAGCAGCACTTGTGCCTTAGGCTTCATCTTCCAGTCCGATGCAGGAATGTCGATATGCGTCATCAATTCCATTGAAAAACCGTTTTGCCTGCAAAATTACGACAATTTCCGCACTTTAGCATCATTCCTTCCTCTTTTTTTTCGTTGTGCTCGTATCGACAAAAACGGTCTGAGTCACACCGAGGGTGGCGGTGTGACTCAGACCGGTACCCTCGGTGTGACTCACACCGTTTTTGGGGTGTCGTGCGTAGCGTTCTGTCGATACTTTCTTCCTGTTCATTAGTGCTACCTCTCCATCCCTCAAAAAAGGAACGGAGATTTTGTTTTTTCCTTGCTTCGTGGTGCCGTTTCTCTAAAGAAAACCTAAATTATTCGTTGGAGTGGTTTGTATTTCAGATATTTTATGTACATTTGCACTCAAATTGTAAGGAATAATGAAGATTCTGATTCTGAATGGCCCTAACTTGAATCTGTTGGGGAAGCGTGAGCCGGAAATCTACGGGTCGCGTGGCTTCGAAAATTATTATGAGGAGTTGAAGGGGCGTTACCCCGAAGTGGAGTTTGAGTATGCGCAGTCGAACATCGAGGGAGAACTCATCAACAAGATTCACGAGGTGGGCTTTGATTGGGATGGCATCGTGTTCAATGCAGGTGCTTATACGCATACAAGCGTAGCGTTGCAGGATGCTATCCGTGGTGTGAAGGCTCCTGTAGTGGAGGTGCATATTTCGAATGTCCACCAGCGGGAAGAATTTCGTCATCACTCCATGATTAGCTGTGCCTGTCTGGGTGTTATCTGTGGATTCGGGTTGGACAGCTATCGTTTGGGCATCGAAGCTCTTATTGCTCATAAAGGAATGGCGCATGACTGAGACCGAGAAGTTGGATGACTACATCCTCCAACACATAGACAAGGAGAGTGACTACATGCACAAGTTGTGGCGAGCTACACAGCTGCACTTGTTGTATGGTCGCATGGCGAGTGGACACTTGCAGGGAAGGTTGCTGAAAATGTTGGTGGGGATGATTCGTCCGAAACTGGTGCTGGAAATCGGTACCTATTCGGGGTATTCGGGATTGTGCATAGCGGAAGGATTGGAAGAAGGTGCCCATCTGCATACGGTGGAAATCAATGATGAGCAGGAGGATTTTACCTTGCCGTGGTTGAAGGGTTCGCCATGGGCCGACCGTATCACGATGCACATCGGTGATGCGTTGGAAGTGGTGCCGAAGTTGGGATTGATGTTTGATTTGGCATTTGTGGATGGCGACAAGCGGAGGTACGTGGATTATTACGAAATGGTGTTGGCGCACTTGAACAAGGGTGGCTACATCTTGGCGGACAACACGCTGTGGGACGGACATGTGCTGGAGGAGTCGCACGACCCTCAGACATTGGGCATCCAGGCGTTTAATGACTGGGTGGCAAAAGATGAAAGAGTGGAAAAGGTCATCTTGCCGTTGCGGGATGGCTTGACAATCATAAGAAAGAAATAGTATGGAAACAACAAGACAGAATAAGATTGCTCGTCTGATACAGAAGGACTTGAGCAATATCTTTCAAGCACAAACACGCCAAACAAGAAATCTTTTGGTGAGTGTGAGCGTGGTTCGTATTAGCCCCGACTTGAGCGTGGCGAAGGCTTATCTGAGCATCTTCCCGTCGGAAAAAGCGCAGGAGGTGCTAAAGAACATCAACGACCATGCTTCGGCGGTGCGTTACGAATTGGGTAAGTTGGAACGTCATCAACTCAGAATCATCCCTGAACTAAAGTTCTTTTTGGATGACTCGCTCGATTATGTAGATAACATTGACAAGTTACTGAATCAGTGAATTTTCCTTTCTACATAGCATCTCGCTACCTGCTGTCGAAGAAGTCGCACCACGCTATCAATATCATCTCTGGTGTGTCGGTGTGTGGTGTGGCTATCGCTACGGCGGCTTTGGTGTGCATCCTCTCGGTGTTTAATGGGTTTCAAGATATGGTGGCAGGGTTGTTTACAGCCTTTGACCCCGAACTGAAGGTGATGCCAGCGGAGGGGAAGTGGATGGCAGCAGACGAGAAAGAACTGGAGGTCTTGCGGAAGAATCCCAATATCGCTGTCTATACGGAGGTGGTGGAGGACGATGCATTGCTGGTGGTGAACAACCGTCAGACAATGGCCACCATCAAAGGTGTGGAGGATAATTTTGAGGAATTGACCCATATCGACAACATCTTGTTTGGCGACGGCGTGTTTGAGTTGCATGTAGATGTGATAGATTATGGCATCTTAGGAAGCAATTTGTTGTTGCAGTTAGGGTTGCCAGCCGATTTCTCTTCGGCCATTCAGGTGTATGCCCCTCGCAAGGGTGAACGCATCGATTTGGCTGACCCTCGGGAAAGCCTGAATCAAGAGGAGTTGTATTCGCCCAAAGTGGGTTTCATGGTGAAGCAGAATAAATACGACTCCCATTATGTGGTCACCAACATCGCTTTTGCCCGTCGCCTGTTTGAGCGGCAGGGGTATGTGTCGGCGGTGGAGCTGAAACTGGTTCCTCAAGCGAATTTGAGTTCGGTCAAAGCAGAGATACAAAAGACTTTGGGAGACAAGTATCGTGTGCTTGACCGCTATGAGCAACAGGAGGACACCTTCAAGATTATGCAGATAGAGAAGCTTATCTCATACATCTTCTTGACGTTCATTCTGATGATAGCTTGTTTCAACATCATCGGTTCACTGGCGATGCTGATTATCGACAAGAAGGAGGATGCGGTCACGTTGCGCAATTTGGGGGCGAACGAGAAACAGATAAGCAGCATCTTTATGATGGAGGGAAGGATGATTTGTTTGTTGGGGGCTTTCATCGGGATAGCCATCGGGTTGACGCTTTGCTATTTGCAGCAGGAGTTTGGTCTTATCCGTTTTGGTAATAGCGAGGGTAGCTACATCATTGATGCTTATCCCGTGAGTGTTCATGCCATCGACATCGTGGTGGTTTTCCTCACCGTTGTTGCTGTCGGATTCCTCTCTGTTTGGTATCCAGTGAAACATTTAAGTAAAAAATACACTAAAAATAGATAAAGAACGATGAAAAAGAACATTTATTTACTGTTTACAGTAGCTATGGCCACCCTGCTAGTGGGGTGTGGCAAGTCGAAATCTCTTGTAGCCGAGAATTTTGCGGTATCGCCTACTCCGCTGGAGTATATGGCAGGTGATGTGCCTGCTACGATTAGTATTAATGTGCCAGCTAAAGTGATGAACAAGAAAGTGGTTGTGGCTTGTACACCGATTCTGAAGTGGGAAGACGGGGTGGCGAATGGCGAGACGTTCACGTTGCAAGGCGAGAAGGTGGAAGCCAACAACACCATTATTTCTTATAAGAATGGGGGACATGCCACGATGCGTTTTTGTGTTCCTTTCCAGGAAGGCATGGAGAAGAGTGAACTGTTCATGCAGTTTAATGCACGAAAAGGAAAGAAGGTGGTAAAAATGCCGACGGTGAAAATCGGCTATGGAACACAATGTACGGCTGCTTTAGTCACAAAGACGGCAAAGACCGCTAATTTTGGTGCTGCTCCCGACAACTTCCAGCGTGTCATTAGCCAGAAGCAGGAGGCTGCGGTGAAGTTCTTGATTGGACAAGCTAATCTGAGAGGCAGCGAGTTGAACAGCCAGAATGTGCGCGATTTCATTGCGACGTTGAAGAACATCAAGAGCGATGAACAGAGTTTGGTGCTCAACAACATCGAAGTAAGTGCATACGCCTCACCCGATGGTGCTTACGCCATCAACGAAAAGTTGGCAGAGCGTCGTGGCGAAGTGTCGGAGGGTTATGTGAATCAGCAATTAAAGCAGAATCAGCTTTCGACGAATGTGGACACGAAATATACGGCAGAGGATTGGGATGGTTTTCAGGAATTGGTTTCTCAGTCGAATCTTCAGGATAAGGACATCATTCTCCGCGTTCTGTCCATGTATCAAGACCCAGAGCAGCGCGAACAGGAGATTCGCAATGTGGCTGTTGTCTATAAAGAGTTGGCTGATGCTGTGTTGCCAGAGCTTCGTCGTGCCAGAATGGTCATTAACTACGACGTGATTGGAAGGAGTGATGATGCCATCCTCGCGTTGTTGGACGAAGATGCCTCGAAACTCAGCGTGGAGGAGATGGTGTATGCTGCCAATATGCTTGCCACAACGGATGCTCAAAAGGAAAGTATCTTTAAGAAGATGGTGTCCATCTATCCGAACGACTACCGTGCCTACAACAACTTGGGCGAAATCGCCTTGAAGAAGGGTGATTTGGATAATGCTCAATACTATCTGCGTCAGGCACTCAGTATTCAGTCAAATGCTCCCGAACCGAATGTGAATCTTGGCTTGATAGCCATCCAGAACAGCCAGTTCCAGGATGCAGAAATGTATATCGCCAAGGGTGTAGGGGCTAATAATTTCGATGAGGCGATGGCTCATCTTTATGTAGCTCAAGGCAAGTATAATCAGGCATCGGTGAAGATGATGAATTCGGCCAATAATAGTGCTGCACTTGCCAACATTCTCGCGCAGAATTATTCCGATGCATTAAGCACACTCAACAAGATTAAGAATCCTGATGCCATGACTTATTACCTTCGTGCCATCTTGGCTGCCCGAATGGAAGATAAGTCGGAAGTGAAGGACAATCTTGCCAAGGCTATCGCTTTGGATGCTTCGTTGGCGAAAAAGGCGGCTAACGATGCTGAGTTTTCGGATTATAACAAGTGATGGTGAAGCGGCATCTACACATATTATTATATATACTGCTGGGTGCAGGGTGTTTGGCATCGTGTGGTCTTGAGGGGGATTCGTTCCGCATCAAGGGGCATTTCCGCGATATGCAGGGGGGTGAATTGTATATTTACAACCTGTCTGACGACCATGCTCTGTTTGACACGTTGACCATCCAAGATGGGCGGTTCCTCTACAGAGGACAGGCAGAGAGTGTCACTCCCTATATGCTTGTTTTTCCCAATGGCATGGAACAGGTCATCTTTGTGGGGCCTGGGCATGACCTTGAATACGAAGCGACTGCCAACGACATGAAGAACTATGTGGTGAATGGAAGTGATGAGAATCAGTTGATGAATCAGTTCCGGCAGGAGACCTACACGCTGAATCCCTCCATGGTGGTGGCAAAAGCTCGTACTTATATCAAGGAGAATCCGGAGTCACCTGTGGCCATCTACTTGTTGGATCGGTATTTTGTGCAGGATGACAAAGTGAGCGATGCGGAGATATCCGAACTACTGCGTGTGGTGAAGGGAAAGCATCCGCATAACCACTATCTGCTTGACCTTGACACCAAAATGGTTCAGCGGCAACGAAACCAAGTAGGAAAGAAGTTTCCAGATGTCACACTGACAAAGAAGGATTACTCGACCGTGAAGCTGTGGTCGAAAGAGAAAGACTACCATCTTCTCGCTTTTTGGGCTATATGGATGCCGAATAGCTATGATTTTCTTTGGCAGTTAAGACAACGTAGTAATGAGTATAAGGAGAGTGGTAAGCTTCGTATCGTGGCCATATCGCTGGATATAGAGCGGTATCGGTGGGAAGAATCCATACGTCCCGATTCGACGAATAACATAGAGCATTATTGCGATGGCATGGGATTTGAGTCGAAGGTTATCAAGACATTGGGTGTAGGTACTCTGCCTTGTTTCGTCTTGACGGATAACGCTCATCGTATTTTGGAAAAGAGCAATGACCTTGCTCAAATCGGCAAGAAAATAGAGGAATACATCAAGTAGTAACGATAAAAGAAGATTTCTTTCGATGGTTTCAAAGGTTCACAGCGCAACATTGCAGGGGCTTGATGCTATGGTGGTCACGATTGAAGTGGACCACTATGATGCTGGTCAAGTGCCCAAGTTCAACATCGTTGGTTTGCCTGATAGTGCCGTGAAGGAGAGTCAAGACCGTGTGATGTCTGCTCTTAGAGTGAATGGCTATAAGGCTCCCTTCAAGTCTTTGGTCATCAATCTTGCCCCAGCTGATGTTCGAAAGATGGGTTCGGGTTTCGACCTTCCGATGGCGATAGGCATTATGCGGTCGTTTGATTTTTTGAAAGTAAATCATCTCGACCGCTATATGTTCGTTGGAGAACTGGGGCTTGATGGAGCCGTTCTGCCTGTGAAAGGTATTCTTCCTATCTCTATCAAAGCTCGCGAACTTGGTTACGAGGGGCTGTTTGTGCCGAAAGATAATGTTCGCGAGGCGGCTGTGGTCAACAAACTGAAGGTTTATGGCGTGAGCCACTTGAATGATGTTGTTGGTTTTCTGAGCGGTGTTAAACCCATCGAGCCAACGGTGGTTAATACACGGGAAGAGTTTTATTCGCAATTATTCAGTTTCGACTACGACTTCGATGAAGTGCGCGGTCAGGAGAATGTAAAGCGAGCTTTTGAGGTGGCGGCAGCTGGTGGACACAACATCGTTTTGGTGGGTTCGCCTGGTTGTGGGAAGTCGATGATGGCTAAACGTTTGCCTTCCATTCTTCCACCGCTTTCGCTGAGTGAGAGTCTTGAAACCACTCAGATACATTCCATTGCGGGAAAGTTGAAGAAAGATACTTCTCTTATTAGTCAACGCCCTTTCCGTTCGCCACACCACACGATTTCGGATGTCGCTCTTGTGGGAGGTGGCAACACCTTCATGCCTGGCGAAATCTGTTTGGCACACAATGGGGTGCTCTTTCTTGACGAGCTCCCCGAATTTAATCGTAGTGTCCTCGAAACCCTCCGTCAACCGCTTGAAGACCGCATCATCACGATTTCCCGTGCACGTTACAACCTCACCATGCCATGCTCCTTCATGCTGGTGGCATCGATGAACCCCTGTCCATGTGGCTACCACCATCATCCCACCCGTAAATGCGCTTGTACCCCAGCGCAGATACAACGTTACATGAACAAGATTAGTGGCCCGTTGATGGATCGCATCGACATCCAGGTGGAGGTGGAAAGTGTGCCTTTCGAGGATATTGCCAAAGCACCGAAGGGAGAACCGTCGGCAGCCATCCGTGAACGGGTGCTGAAGGCGCGGCAGATACAGGTGGAGCGCTATAAGGATACTCGTGGTGTCCACTGTAACGCTCAGATGACCACGGCACTGCTCCAGAAGTATGTACAATTGGATGATGCAGCCCTCGACCTCCTGCGCACTGCCATGAAGAAGTTCAACCTATCGGCTCGTGCCTACGACCGCATCCTTAAAGTCTCTCGCACCATCGCCGACTTGGAGGGAGCAGCCCAGGTGCAGAGCCATCACATTGCCGAAGCCATCGGCTACCGTAATCTCGACCGCGATAACTGGTTTGAGTAACCCCACATCTTGATATGCAGAAACTACTATATATATTTATTATTTGTTGTTCTTTTTCTTTTTTGCAAACGAAAGCTCAGACTCCCGACAGCCTTGGGCGTATTCGCTATAAATACGACTTTGTCGTGCCCACCAATGGCAACTTTATCGATGCCATCCATGCAGCCAACAACCGCAAGGACAAGAAGAAGCGATTCCGCATCTTCATCAAGTCGAGCATGTATCGTATCAAGGGCGAGGGTAACCCGATTAAGATTACAGAGAACGGGAAGGTCATAGAGATTCCCAGCCCGATGACGGTGCTGACTGCTCCAAACACCAGCATCTGTGGTGAGGGGTGGAAACATACCCAGATAGAATCGATGCCCATGCATGAGGGTATCAGCTGCACCTCCACACTGTTCCTGAATGGAGCCGATAGCACCTATATACAAGACATCGAGCTATGGTCGAACTACCGCAACGACCCTAACGCATTTGCCAATCGCGCTGTGGCGTTGAACGAGAAGAACTGCAAGGGCAATATCTTTAAGAACCTGTCGTTGATGAGCAATCAAGACACCTATTATACCAACGACGGAGGTACGACGTATCTGGAGGATTGCACCATCAAAGGAACAGTTGACTTTATCTGTGGTGGTGGTACCATCTACTTCAACCGTTGCGATATAGAACTCCGTACACGGGGTGGGGGAGGCAAGAGAGATGTCATCTGCGCTCCTGCCACAGAAGCCTTCCGTGAATATGGCTATGTGTTCAATGGATGCCACATTTATGGTGCGTCCGAACAAGCAGGCAGATACATGTTAGGTCGTCCGTGGAAGAACGCACCCCGTGCCGTTTTCCTTGGCACCCTCATGGATTTACTGCCCGACTCTACGGGATGGTCAGAGATGCATGGAACGCTGCCACGCCTGTTCTCCGAATATGAGAGTATGGATGCAGACTTTCAACTGGTCTCCACCCAAGCGCGTCGCACACAATACAAAGACACAAATAACATTTCGACCACAGTACGATACGATACCCATTTATCCGTTCAGGATGCTGAGAAGTACGACATCAACAGGGTGTTTCCAGGGTGGCATCCCGAACAAAAAACAGTCCTTGTGGAGCCGCCCGTATTAAAGATTCGGAATAGGGGCGAAATCTATTGGGACGACATACCCGAAGCATGTCTATACGCCATCTGCAAGAACCGAGATGTCGTAGCCTTTACGACCGAACCGCACTACAAGGTGCCCAAAGGCACTCCAGAAGGCTCCTGCTATTCCGTCCGTTGTGCCAATTTCTATGGCGGACTTGGTGAACGAAGCAACGAGGTGGTCTATCCTAACCGATAGGCCACCTCGTTGCTTTTATATCATCCAGCATCAGTTATTGTACAACCACTTTGATGCTGGTTTTGCCTATTGTGATGACATCCCCATCCTGCAAAACCTTGGCTTCAGAAGTCAAGGCCACACCGTTCAGTAATGTAGCCTTTTCAGGTATTCGCCAAGAATATTTGGGATGGGCGGGACTTACGTTCACGCATCGTCCCAAGCATAAGTTACAGGCGTGTTGCAACCGTGAGCGGATTCCCTTGGGACATTCCGTGCGCCACTGACCGTTTTGCACCTTCCAGCCTTCATCTGCCCTGCTCAGTTGGCACTGAAAGACATCCGTTTCCTCATCCTGCAGCGGCACCACATTGTATGCCTCCTCAGAAGCCCTTCCGATGGTCACGATGGTTCGTGCCTTCGACAGGAAACTCTCCACGTCCATCAACCTACCTTCTATGTCCAAAAATGTCTTCATGTTGTTCATGCTGCAAAGTTACACACTTTTCCCTTTCTTTCCAAACTTTCCGTACAAAAAAATCTCCGACTCGCCGTGGGGCGAGGTCGGAGATTCTGGGGGGCATCGTGAGGCTTAAGCGAGACCTGCCTCATGTTCCTCTTGACGAAGTTTGATGTAATTGTAAATAGCTACAGCAGCACCACCTATGGCTACCACTGTCCAAAAAATAGCTAATGTGCTCATATCTATCCTATTTTGTTAAATTTCCACGTTTGACGAACATCCATCCAGCCACGGAAAGAGCAAGAAATCCGACAACAGCAGTCGATAATTCAACGATTCGGTCTTCTTCCATATTTATCACAAAATCAAGCACTGCACCTGCGTATGTCATGCCCGCCAGAGAGTAGAAAAACTTCCCCAATTGGATTAAGTTCTCATTCTTTTCCTTCGGTTTGTTATCCCTCTGGATGTTCTCCAGCTGCCTATTCAGCAGCGCTCGCTGCTCCTTCTGTCTGTCTCTTCTCGCATTCATGCTGCAAAGTTACATCTTTTGTTTTTTTCTTCCAAATGTTGGGGGAGATTTTTGTTGAGGGTCTAAGGAGGAGAGGAGGTAAAGGAGTTTTATTTGCGAGGGACGGAATAAGGGTGTTACAAGATGAAAAAGGGGTGGAGTGTGTGCTCCGCCCCTCAGGTGCTTTAGCGTTAAAATCATTAGGCATCAGTGTGGACGGATGCCTGATACTGACGTTCTTTCTTGTCTTGATACTTGAAATAAAGGTATCCTATGGCAGCCAATAGTGCCATAGAGCCAGCAACGATGAGTGTGTTCATTTTTCTCTCCTCTTTTTTTGTCCTTTTTCGTATGATGGCGAATCGGATACAAGTGCCAAACCAAAGATGAGCACAATAATGGAAAGAATTACCACCATGTAGATAATGATAGGCTCATTCATGTCGGCGAAGATGGTGGACAGCAGCAATGCCGTAACCATATACTTGGCAATATCCATCAGCCATTTACCAAATTCTTTTTTCATGCTGCAAAGTTACAGACTTTTTTTTATACTCCAAAATGTTGGGGACGTTTTTTGGTGGAGGGAGAAATGGATGGGAGACAAAATGGGGGCGGAGTTGTGTGCTCCGCCTCCTATTTGGTGAAAGTATAATAACGAAAGGGTTATGGTGTCACTCTGCTTTCTTTTGAGTCACTGTTGCTGTCGTAGTAGCGTCTTCATACACCAATTTAATCACGTAAGTTACCGTGTTTGATGTATCTGTATTTGCAGGAATGGTTACCGTTAACTTGTTATCGGTGATAGAGGAAGATACTTCCGTTATTGTTCCCACGGCAGGAAGGGTCACATTTGTTGGGACTCCACTACCAATCGTCTTGGTTGCAACAACCGATTTGATGCCGGTAACATTCAAGAAGGTGTTATCACTGCTCTTAACGTCATCTATATCAAAGCTGGTGGCAGTTGCTTCAATGTCTTCTGATGGTACTAATGCTATGAGAGGTTTGGGAGTTTGAGTCAAGGTGTAGGTTCCGACATGGGCCTTGTTTGTCGCGGTGATGGTGTAGACCTTATTTGTTGTTCCTCCGTTTTCTGGAATGGTTGCCACACCGTCGCTGGTAATAGAGCCTGTTGGGGAGATTGTCCATGTTGTTGTTCCTTCGAGAGCTTGATTCGTCTTTATCGTCTTGGTTGCCGCATCCCAGTAATTCTCTGTCGCACTCATTTGGACATTGGTGACAGTTCCTTCGACAGTGTTGTTAACAACGTCATCGTTTCCAACTTTGGCCGACATGTTGATGGTTGTAGATACGTTTATAGGCAAATAGATGCTTTCAACGTCGTCCACGGTGAGGGTGGTTGGATCACCATCGGTCGTGGATGCTGTGCCAGCATTATCCCACTCGCTTACCGTTGCATCGAACTTCACACTAGTGAGACCAAGGCGCATAAGGAGACTGTATTGCTTGTTCAGTTCCACTGGTTTTGTGAAGGTCAGCTTCTTCGTGATAATCTGTTCAACAGCAGAGTAACCTGTTTTCAGGTTTCCGTCTTTTGTACGCACAAGATAATCTACTGTTACTGTCAACTCTGGATAGGAACCAGGGATGAACACAAGTGGATTAGCTTCGTTCGCGTATACTGGCTTAGGAGTGACTAGTACACCTTCTGGATTCTTTGACCAAGCATTATCTCCCTCATCTTTTCCGTTATACCATGTGCTTGGTTCTTTAAGGGACGTTTCCAATTCACCCGCAACATTATCGCCTGTACCATTCGTATTGATAATGTAGTTAGTCACAGCACCCGTCGAGCTAATATCTGTGCTTGCAACCTCCCATTGACCTGTTGCCAAATTAAAAATACCCTTCTGAGTGGTCATGTACTCGTCACTCTCCAATGTCGCATCATTATCCTTATCAAAGAAAGCTTTAGCACTTATCGTTATCGAGTTGATGGTTACTCTTGTTGCATCATCTTTGGTTCCGCCTGTCTCGGCACCCTTCATGTCATCGATATCTAGCATCACCATCAGTCCTGATGTGGTTGTGGTACTTCCTGTTGTAGTGGTTTTGCCAGAGCCACCCACCTTTGCCAATGCATGCTTGAATACGAAGCCGATAGTGCCTGTGGTTGTCTGTTTAGTCAAGTCTGTGTTGGTCTTATAGCCCGATAAAAGATTTGCTATATAACTATTTGATTTATTATTAGCTGTTCCTGCTGTAGCCGTTCCTTCTGCACTTCCTGTATTCGGATTACCTGTTACACCAAAACCATTGTTCCCTTTTGTACCCCATAGAAGGTCAACAATATTCTTACCACTTGAAGCAACAATGTAAGTAATGGTGGGGTCACCAACCTTAGCGTTACCTGTTGTTGATCCATCTCCAGCCAATGTGGTAGCTCCATTGATTGCAACGATTCCATCTGTTTTTGCGCTGATAGCAGCATCTACGTATGGTGCATAGGCAAAGAAGCTGACATTACCACCATAAGTGCCAGAACCAGTTGCTGGATTGTCGCTTTTATCATCGTCTTGGTCATCATCTGGTGTATTAGCTGTGCCAGAAATTTCATTAGGCCAATATTTTACTGGTGAATAAGTCCATTTAGTAATATAGGTGTTGTCTAAGTTTTTATTCCACCACACCTGTTGGTTGTACATAAAGTTTGCTACCTGTTGTGTAGCATTATTGTAATTAAAAGCATCATAGGTGGCTGTTCCTGTGTAATAAGCGAATACACCAAAGCCGAAATTCTTAGCAGCTGTTTCATTCCATGTCCAGCTACTTTCGTCTCCTGTATAATAATTAGAGTATCCTTTTAACGTATCTGTGTCAATGGCACCTGTTGCACCAGCACGTGTTTCCTGTTCACTTTTGCCCATGTACGTACTGAAAGCAATGGCATTTTCTGGTGTTTCTCCATTGGAAACGATAGGATTGTCCACCACACTTTCGGTGTCGGAGCAAGCTCCTAACAGGAGGGTTGCTGCGAATGCACATCCGATATTAAATAAAATTTTTTTCATAAGTCGTTTAATGCTTAGTGTTCTTTTCGTGTTTATCTCCAGACGTGTATCCTTTGTGGACGCACGTCTGGAGATGAAGAGGTTATGCTCCATCCTATCCGTAAAGCAGATGGACAGATTTTAGGAAGCAGTTAGTTAGTTTTTCTGATTAAGGACACGAGTCTTGCTTACGCCAGAAGTGTGTACAGCTGTCACTGTAACGCTTCTTGGTGCGCCCGAACCATTTGCTTGTACGGTGATAACACCCGTGGTCTTGTCAATCGAAGCCCAAGAGCCACCGTCGTTACACTTGATGTAGAAGGTACAATCAGCCGTAACATTTTCGTTAGCACTTCCTTCGTTCATAATAACAGAAGTAACACGTGCATTAGAATTAGCTGTTTCTTTTATTGGAACAGCAGCGCTGTTTACGTTGATGCGCAGTTCGGCAGCGGCCTGAGTAACGATAACGGTGTTGCTGGTCATGCCTTCGAATGTAGCAGTAACCTCTGTCGTTCTTGCTTTACCCATGTTATCCGCGTTTGTAGTCAAGGTGCCATTTGTGCCAGACAACCATGCCTCTGTTGATGTAACAGATGCACCACTTGTTACATCATTTTCAGCCTTCACCACCTTACCATTGCTGTCTGTGAGCGTTGCATTGAGGGTATAGGTCGTTGTTGCTCCAATTTCCTTTGCCACGTTAGGTGTTGGAATGCTCAGCGTGAGTGTGCCATATTGGGCAGCTTCCTGCTTGATGCTAAGGTTAGTTGTTGCGGAAACGTCTGCTGTTGTTCCGAATCCATAGGTGGTTGGGTAGTTATAAGTAGCACTGATTGTCACAGGACCACGTTCACTTGTAGTCGTATTAGATTCCGCGATCGACACCTTTTGATCAGCCACGTTAATCCAGGTGTCAGAACCAGACTTAGCCAGCGTGTAGTTCTTCGTAATGGTGATTGGCGAAGCTGGAATCTTGGCTGTGGTATTGACAGTTCCATCCGCATTGACTGTCTTCAGCTCGGTTACGTACAGTTCTGTCTCGTAGTCGGCTGTAGAAGCGAGAGTTGTGTACTCGCTGTCGTCATCACCCTTGATTCTGAGTGCCGAAGTCTTAACCGTAGAAGGCATCTGCTTGATGGTGTACGTGGTTGGAACGTTGTCGTAGATAGCAGTAATGGTTGCCTCTCTTGCTGCCAATGAGATGTTCTCTGCGAGGTCGATGGTCACGGTATTTGTACCTTCACCGTTAATGGTTACCCAGTCAGCATTCGTTGAAATGGCAATATGCGATGGGTTAACAGACTTGTCTTCTGCGTTTACAGGATTGCTCAGTGTCAAAGCCCCTGTCACGGCACGGCTGGCAAAGATGTTGTAATTTGAATTGTAGAGTTTTGTATCACTGTTGTAAGTTTCTGTGTAAGTAACGGCAACTTCACCCACGTTGCGTGGCAGATATACGTGCTCGATTTCTTCCTCGAAAGTCATAATCGGCTCGCCAGTTTCTGGATTTGTACCAGTCTGTGTTTCTTGTCCAGCCACATCCCAGTCATCTACGGTTGCTGTGAACTTCACGCTGGTCAGGCCAAGGTGAATCAAGATGTTGTACTGCTTGTTGAGTTCTACAGCCTTGGTGATGTAGAGATTCTTGGTAATGCGCTGGCGCACTTCAGAATAAACGTCACCCAAGTTGGGGTCGTAGGTACGAACTACGTATGTAATGGAGATTTCGATGACGGGACGTGTGCCTGGGATGAAGACGAAAGGAGCACCATCGTCGCCATAGACGTTCTTTGGAACAGTGGTCACACCAATAGGAAGCTTCTGCTCGAAGTCGGTCTTAGTGTAGTCGGGAGCAGTGGCTGGCTCGGCGATATTCTCATTGAGGATAGCATCTTTCGCGTCATCCGTTGGGTCTGGATTCCCATCTACATTTGTGCCAGATGTCTGAATAACCTGTGAGAGGTCATTCATGTGTATAAGGGAAGGCTCATCCCAAATACCAGTAGCGAGGTCGAAGAGACCTTGGTTCTTGATGTTCTCCCAGTAGCTAGTATTAGTCGTAATCTTCTCACCAGCTTGGGCAGCAGTTGCGCCATCGTCTGTTAACTGATACTTGCTGGAAAGTTCTATCTTCTCGACTGTTACTTTGGTATTGTACTTGTTCTGGGCAGCGTCAGAACAAGGCTCCAAATTGTCGTAGGCGAGATATTTTTCGAGTTCACCGCCATCTTCGGCACCTTGCTGGTCGTCAAGGTCGAGCACTACCATCAGACCGTTGGTTTTGGTGTTTGGGTCGTCGTCAGAGCCATCCGTTTCTTCGCCAGTGTAGGAGCCACCGACTTTTGAGAGGGCGTGTTTGAAGAGGAATTTCACCACTCCCTTCGTGGTCTGCTTGGTCATGTCGGCATTTACTGTGTAGCCGTCAAGAATGTCTTTTATATAAGCCTCAGTACTAGTTTTGTCGCCTTTCACTCCGCTGTTCAGTTGACCTACCACATTGGGGTCTGACATATCAAGCGGATTGGTTGTACCCCAAAGGAGGTCAACCACATTCTTGGAGTTGGCGGGAATACGATAAGTCACGTATGGGTCGGAATAGTACCCTGTCTCACCGTTGAACTTATTGCCGCTGAAAGAGAGGATACCTGTTTCGTCAGCATTGGTGGATGTCTTGAATCCATCGATGGAAGTGGCGTTCTCCTGCGATGCGACTTCAACGTATGGCGCGTATGCAAAGAAACTGATGTTACCTCCGTTGGTGCCATCGCCCTGTGCAGGGTCTAAGCTACGGTCAAAAGTCTGGTCGTCCACATCACCTGCTTGGATGTCGTTGGGCCAGTATTTGATGGGTGAGTAAACCCACTTTGTGACATAGCTGTCGTCTAATGCGGAATTATACTTCACCATCTGGTTGTACATAAAGTTGGGATAACGCTTTGTGTCACCACCTGTAATACGGTGATTGGCATAGGTGCCTGTACCTGTATAGTAACCGAACACGCCAAAGCCATATTCTGTACCTTTTAGTACTTCCGTGTTAATGCTGCCTGTAGCACCTGCACGTGTTTCCTTCAGGTTTCCACCCATATAAGTGGAGAACGACAGGGCGTTTTCAGGTGTCCCTGTTGAACCGATGGGCAGACCATCTATGGTCTCCTTATCGGTACATGCCGCTACCGACAGACCTACGATGAGGGCTGTGAGCGGCCAACTGAAAAAGTGAAAGAATTTTTTCATAATTGGTTAATTTTTAGGTTATTAATAATTGTTATTGGTTTTTATGTTAGAGGTTAGAGTTGGTATAGTGTATTAAGTCTAATGAACTTGTCAAGGAGTTGGCGGACTTGGGGTGTAATCTCTTTGATTTCCTCTTCTTCTGTATCAATAAAGTCTTCGTAATCATCTTCATGTCGCAATTCAAAGAGACGTCTAATTAGCCTTCCCTCTTCTTTTGTTATGACTTCAGCTTTGACAAGATGCAAACTTATTTGGGAGAGAAATCCTCTATGGGTGTTTGCAACGATGTTCTTGGATATCAACAAGGCAGATGCGGCATGGAATACAGCATAGTAGAGTCTATTTGTCGCCATGTTCCACCTTTTGTGTTCAATAGCGACCATAGCATCATCCCATGTAGCCTGTGCTTTCTCTATCCTGTAGAGCACGGTGTTGATCCTTGTCTCTTGGTCTAAACTCATAATCTTATTCCTTCATTCTGTACAAAATACTTAAAGAGGGTTTTGGGCGCGTTTTCCCATTCTTTCTTGGTATATGTACGAGTGTTGATTTCTGTTCCAATATCCAACCCTTTCTCCCAGAGGTCGTAGTCAAAAGTGCCACGTTCTTTTAGATTTAGGTGTGGTTTGTCCACAATCACCAGCACATCCCAATCGGAGTCAGGGCGTGCATCGCCACGTGCTCGGCTACCGTAGAGGATAATCTCTGCAGTAGGCTCTTGCTCTCGGATGGTATTCCGTATGAGGTCAAGGATGGGTTTATCGGTTGGTTTTATCATTGAGTTAGTTTTGTTGCTATTTGTTGTGGATATTATTGAATTTTGGGGAGAAGGATTAGAAACCTCCGAGTTCGAATGTGCCTCCGTCGTCCCATTCATCTACTACGGCATCGAAGCCTTGGCCGGTACGGGTGGGCGGTGTGGGAGGCATGACGATGATTTCAGATAGGTCGAGTTCGAGCTTGAGGTCGTGGAGGTCTTGTCGGTTGCGTATCTGGGCTTCCCGTCCTGTGGGTGTGATGTAGCGTATCTCTTTCCCTACGTTGAAGGATACGTCCTGTATGCTGTCGTTGGTCATTAGGATGTGGAAGGTGAGCACGTTGTCTGCGCTGTCTCGCTCGGCGAGGAGTTCCTTCCCGTGTGGGAGTCCGAAGGAGGAAATCTGTGTGTAGATGAAGCCCATGCTATCGATTTCGGCTCCGAATTTCTCTTTGTGCCAGTTCTCGTTGGGGAGGAAGAGGGTTGCTCGTTCGGTAGTGCGGTCGATTCGGCTGAGGTAGAACCCGTCTGCCATTCCGCTGATGGCTGCGTCTATGGTTTTGATGCTCTGCCGACGTTTCACCTTCGCCTTGATGAAGAGCGTGACGGTCATGGGGTCTGGCACTTCGTGAAAGACGTATATTGAGGTGTCTGCACCAAAGTTGTCTCTATCCCTGTAGTCGATGAACTTGAGGTCGTGGTTCACCATTTCTGGTGTGATGGTGATGGTATCGACAGCTGCTCCGATGGGTTCGGGACCCTCGTCAGCAATCTCGGTTTCCCAATAATCGTAGGTGTGTCCCCGCAACTTGACGGAACGCGCGTTGGCGTAGTAGTGATTGCTCAATCGCTGGAAGTTGAAGGTTCCTTCGTCGGGGTAGCTGCAGAAGATGAGCTTGTAGTTTCCCACTCCGAGGGTAAGTGTCTGGGCATCGACTTCGTTGACGGGTCCGACGGCTTTGGTGATGGAGTCGTTTTCGTCGTAGATGAGCATCAGCATACCGTTGGGTCGCATTCCGAAATGGTCTATCCAGTCGAGTTCCACTCTGATGAGTGCTGCTGGCTCGTAATAGACTTCGAGGGGGCGGCGCTCGCAGGAGGAGAGGAGGAATACTAAAGCAACCACGGCCAAGAGCCTGGATGGGAAGGAGAGGGTGTTGTTTGTCAAAGAGCGCTTATTCATCTCGCACCTCCTTTCTGTGTCGGGGTAGCGAGTTGCCCCAGAGCCACACGATAGAAAGTTTGAGTTTAGTTGGACCCCAGTAGGTAAAGTTTCGGTTTTCTTTCCAGATGAGGTGTGTATCGTCAAATTCGCCGTGATAGTGTCGTTGTGGTCCCCACAGGACACCAGCACTGACTGAAAATTCGAGGTTCCATCGGCGTCCGAGCAGCCATGAGTAGCCCCATGTGATGCCGTAGCTCTGAAATTCTCCTTGGTCGCCCACGCTTTTGCGTTCGAGGTCGTATTTTCCGCTGGCGGCATAAAGCCCGATGAAATGACCTGTCATGAGTGGGTTCTGTTCGGGGCAGCGGTTCAGCCATCGGCGGAGTTCCACTCCGATCACCCAGAGTTCATAGGCTTTTCTGAAGGATTTGTCACCTTTGTTCTTGTAAGGCACTCCGAGCCATTTGTAGGGGTTGGAGTCACCTTGGGAGTTCTTGTCGAAAAGCCACCAAGGGAACCAGTCTTCCACCATGATGCTCCAGTTGCGCTTTCGTCCGAACGGCACTTCTATCTCGAAGTTGGGAGTTATTATCGCATCGAAGAGCATGTTGGTCTTCAGGGCGAAGATGGGACGGAAGGGCTTGAGCCTTGCTTGGGTGGGTGGCAGCAGTTGTCCTCCGTTGGGGATGCTCCAGAGCGTGTCTGGCTTTTCCGTCATCGTGCTGGTGGTGTGCCTCTCGTAGTTGATGGTGTAGTCGGAGTGGCGCAAGTACGGCATGATGTTCTTGAGGATGTACTGGTAGTCCTTCGGAAACCTGTCTTTGATGAGCTGCAACTTGGCATCGAGGTCGTCGTTGAACGTCGGGTCGTCAATGAGTGCGAGGATTTCTGCCTTGTGTGGCAGGTTGGATTCCTTCACGCTTTTGTACAGTCCTTCCCAGTCCTCTGGCTGGTAGTCTGTGCGCATCAGCTCTTTCGGTATGTTATATGTTTCGGCGATGTGGCGTGTGAGGCTTTCGCTTCTTCCTTTTGCCAGTCGCACGTTGTTGTCGTAAGGTCCTTCAGGCGACGCATATCCCTTGATGGTGATGTCGTTGATAGTGTTGGCTGCGTCAGTCCTCACGGAGTCGATGGTCTGCCCGATTTTCCTCAGTTCTCGGGCGTTGTTGTGGTAGTTCGGGTTGATTTCTGTGATGTTGACCACATAGTCGATGTATGCTGTTCCTTTTTTCGACTGTTGTTGGGTCTCTACATACGAACCGCCTTGCACGATTTGTGGTTTTGCCGTATAGACGGTGAATCCCGAGAGTTCCGTTGAGCCTTCGCAGTAGTGGTTGCTGCTGATGGTGATGTTCACCCTTGCTGTGTCCATCCATGTTTCATACAGCATGGTTGCCACGTAGTCGATGGGTTGCTCCACCTTTTTGGCTCTCAGCATCATGTCCTTCTCTCCTGGTTGCAGCCAGTTGTTGCCCGACCGGATGTAGTAGTAATACGGGTCGCGTCCGTAGATGCCGATGGATGGCAGAATGACTGCCGAGGACTTTGTTTCGACGATAGGTTCAATCAGGACGATTTCCCGACGGCCCACCTTGTTTTGTTTCATGTCGATGCGCATCGCCAGTTGCACCGAATCCCCCACACGTACCAGTTTTGTATTGTTTATGACTATTGTGTCTTGCGCTTTAGTAACACAAGTTACAGTAAGCATACATACGACCAAACTGATAATTCTCATCATAATTTTTTCTTTATCTCATATCTTCATCTTGAATCTTAGCTTTTTGAGGACGAAGTTAAGTTTACAAAATTACAATTTGTGGATGAAACAAAGGGGGCAAAACTGTAAAAAAGTGTTACAGGGAGGAAACATTTAACACTTTTTTACAAATGAAGAGAGGGACAGGGGCAGAAAAAAGGAAAAGTAGGGAAAACTGGCGGAAGGGAGGCGGGGAATGGAGGGGGCGGAGGAGGAAGGGAGGGAATGGGTGGTAAAGGAGAATGGGAGAAGAGGGGGATGAGGCGGGGAGGGGATGAGATAAGAGATAGGCGGGGGAAAAGATAGGTGATGGACAGGGGATGAGGAAGGATGGGCGCAGGGCGGGCGCGGAGGGGGAAAGGGGACTCGGCGGGAAAACCGCCGAGCACGAACAGACGGGAAAGAAGAGGAGGGGTGATGAGGCAAAAGGAGGGGTTGGTGAGGTTTTTTTTAATAAATAATGTAAGTTAGGTGGTGTTTGTACGGATTGTTCGAGGAAAAAGTCGTACCTTTGCACGTCAATATATTTCCTAAGCATTATGATTTATTTTTTTAGAACACCAGCCCGGAGCGTGATAGCTACCCAAGCGAATCATGACCTGTCGGCTGATGAAATTCGTGAGCTTTGCTGGTTGTATGGCGAAGCTCAACCCGAAAACGAAGACAATTTGAAGGGCTATTTTGTGGGGCCACGCCGTGAAATGATTACGCCGTGGAGTACGAACGCTGTGGAAATCACACAGAACATGGCCATTCAAGGCATTCAACGTATCGAGGAATATTTCCCTGTTGATGGCGAGGACGCAGAGCATGACCCGATGCTGCAACGTATGTACAAGGGTTTGAATCAAGATATTTTCACGGTCAACATCGAACCTGCTCCGATTCTGCATGTCGAGAATTTGGAGGAATATAATGAACAGGAGGGGTTGGCACTCTCGCCCGAAGAGATTGAGTACCTGCACAAGGTGGAGGGTCAGTTGGGCAGAAAGCTGACGGACAGCGAGGTGTTCGGTTTCGCACAGATTAACTCTGAGCATTGCCGCCACAAGATTTTCGGTGGCACGTTCATCATCGACGGCGAAGAGAAGGAAAGCTCGCTCTTCCAGATGATTAAGAAGACCACGCAGGAGAATCCGAACAAGATTCTCTCAGCATACAAGGACAATGTGGCGTTCAGCCAGGGTCCCGTGGTGGAGCAGTTTGCTCCTGCCGACCATTCCACCAGCGACTACTTCGAAGTGAAGGACATCGAGTCCGTCATCTCGCTGAAGGCTGAAACGCATAACTTCCCCACGACGGTGGAACCCTTCAACGGTGCTGCTACAGGTACGGGTGGTGAAATCCGCGACCGTATGGGTGGTGGTGGCGGCTCATGGCCCATCGCCGGTACGGCTGTGTATATGACCAGCTACCCACGCAATGGGGTGGCTCCAAGCCAGCCTCACAGCTATCCGAAGTGGACCAAGTCGGACAAGGAGGGCGACATCCGTCCTTGGGAAGAGGTGCTGCCTATCCGCAAATGGCTGTATCAGACACCTGAGCAGATATTGATTAAGGCATCGAATGGTGCGAGCGACTTTGGTAATAAGTTTGGACAGCCGTTGATTTGTGGGTCGGTGCTGACGTTTGAGCATGAGGAGACGCAGGTCTTTGCGGGAAAACCGCAAAGCACAAACCCCAGTGAGGGCGAAAAGGTGGTGGAGCAGTATGGCTACGACAAGGTTATCATGCTGGCTGGTGGCGTGGGTTACGGCACCAAGCGCGACTGTCTGAAGGGTACGCCTGAGAAGGGCAACAAGATTGTGGTGGTTGGTGGTGACAACTACCGCATCGGTTTGGGTGGTGGCTCAGTGTCTTCTGTCGATACGGGTCGCTATTCGTCGGGCATCGAGCTGAACGCCGTGCAACGTGCTAATCCAGAGATGCAGAAACGCGCCAACAACCTCGTTCGTGCGCTGTGTGAGGAAGAGGTGAATCCTGTGGTCAGCATCCACGACCACGGTTCAGCAGGTCACGTGAACTGCCTGTCTGAGTTGGTGGAAGAGTGTGGTGGTCTCATCGATATGACCAAGTTGCCGATTGGTGACCAGACCTTGTCTTCAAAGGAAATTATTGCCAACGAGAGTCAGGAGCGTATGGGTCTTCTCATTGACGAGAAACACATTGACCACGTCAGGAAGATTGCCGAGCGTGAACGTGCTCCATTGTATGTGGTGGGCGAAACGACTGGCGATGCCCACTTTGCCTTCGAGCAGGGCGACGGTGTCCGTCCGTTTGACTTGGATGTGGCACAGATGTTTGGTCACTCTCCCAAGACGGTGATGACGGATGAGACAGTCGTGCGCAAGTATGAGGATGTGACGTATTCCTACAAAGACATAGAGACTTACCTGGAGAATGTGCTGCAACTGGAAGCTGTGGCTTGTAAGGACTGGTTGACCAACAAGGTGGACCGCTCTGTGACGGGTAAGATTGCTCGCCAGCAGTGTCAGGGTGAGATTCAGTTGCCACTCTCCGATTGTGGTGTGGTGGCACTCGACTATCGTGGCGAGAAGGGTATTGCTACAGCCATTGGTCACGCACCACAGGCAGGTTTGGCAGACCCAGCAGCAGGTTCTGTGCTTTCTGTGGCTGAATCATTGACCAACCTCGTTTGGGCACCGATGGCAGAAGGACTTGACTCGGTAAGCCTCTCCGCTAACTGGATGTGGCCTTGCCGTTCACAGAAGGGTGAGGATGCACGTCTCTACGAAGGTGTACAGGCATTGAGCGACTTCTGCTGCGCTTTGCAAGTGAACGTGCCAACAGGTAAGGATTCACTTTCAATGACTCAGAAGTATCCCGATGGCAGTAAGATTATCTCTCCAGGAACCGTGATTGTGTCTTCTGGTGGCGAAGTGAGCGATGTGAAGAAGGTGGTTAGCCCAGTGATGGTAAACGATAAGGATTCGGTGTTCTATCATATCGACTTCTCGTTTGATACGTTGAAGTTGGGCGGTTCTGCCTTTGCACAGAGCTTGGGCAAAGTGGGAAGTGATGTGCCGACCGTGAAGAATCCAGAATACTTCCGCGATGCTTTCTTGGCTGTGCAGGAGTTGGTGAAGGAGGAACTGCTTTTGGCTGGTCACGACATTAGTGCTGGTGGTCTCATCACGACGCTGTTGGAGATGACTTTCGCCAATCAGAAGGGAGGTATCAAGGTGAACCTGAACGGCATCGTCGAAAACGACCCTGTGAAGTTGCTCTTTGCTGAGAACCCAGGTGTGGTGATTCAGGTGAAGAATGCAGACAAGAAGGAGGTGGAGAACTTGCTGAACAAAGCCGGAGTGGGCTTCGTCGAAATCGGTCAACCCATCGAGGAACGTCAGATTGTGGTGAAGAAGGGCGGACGCAATCGCTACTTCGACATCGACCGTCTGCGTGACATCTGGTACAGTACTTCTTATCGCCTCGACACCAAGCAATCGTTCAATGGTATGGCTAAGGAGCGTTTCGAGAACTATAAGAAGCAACCGATAGAACACAAGTTCCCTGCTTCGTTCACGGGAAAACTGGAGCAATATGGCATTAGTGCCGACCGTCGCGAGCGTACAGGCATCAAGGCGGCTATCATTCGTGAGAAGGGTACCAATGGTGAGCGCGAAATGGCTTACTCACTCTATCTGGCTGGCTTCGATGTGAAGGACGTGATGATGACCGACCTTGTGAGCGGTCGCGAGACTTTGGAAGACATCAACATGATTGTGTTCTGTGGTGGCTTCTCCAACTCCGACGTGTTGGGCAGTGCGAAGGGATGGGCTGGTGCCTTCCTCTTCAACCCTAAAGCAAAGGCAGCCCTCGATGCGTTCTATGCAAGAGAGGACACGCTGTCGCTGGGTATCTGTAATGGATGCCAGTTGATGGTGGAATTGGGTCTTATCAACAACAATCACGCTGTAACCGATGCGAAGGATTATGCACAGATGTTGCACAATGTCAGCCACAAGTTCGAGAGTGAGTTTGTGACCTTGCAGATTCCAGAGAACAAGAGTGTGATGTTCGGTTCATTGAGCGGTAGCAAGTTGGGCTTGTGGGTAGCGCACGGAGAAGGTAATTTCCGTCTGCCCAAGGCTGAAAGCGAATATAGCATTGTAGCGAAGTATAATTACTCTGGCTATCCAGGCAACCCGAACGGCTCCACTTACGATGTGGCTGGTATCGCCTCGGCTGATGGCAGACATTTGGCGATGATGCCCCACTTGGAGCGTGCCATCTTCCCTTGGCAACAGGCAAACTATCCTGCTGAGCGGAAGGCAGACGAGGTGACTCCTTGGATTGAGGCATTTGTGAACGCACGGAAGTGGGTGGAGGAGAAGAAAGGCTAGGAGAACTAGGCAATCTTAGGAATATCTAGGAAGACTAGGCAAAATAGAAGCAGCATGAGCATCTACACGGAGATATTCGTCACTTTTGCCAAGATAGGCAGCTTCACACTGGGCGGTGGCTATGCCATGGTGCAGATGATGGAGCGTGAGGTGGTGGACAACAAGCACTGGCTCTCGCGTGAGGAGTTTTTGGACACGTTGGTGGTGGCACAGAGCACCCCAGGGCTCTTCGCCATCGACATGGCATCACACGTGGGTTTGAAGCTGAAAGGCGTGAAAGGGGGCATTGTGGGGGCTTTGGCCACTGCATTGCCTTCCATTGTCGCCATCCTGCTCATCGCTATATTCTTTCAGGCGTTCAAGGGCAACATTTATGTGGAGAAAATCTTCATGGGTGTGCGTCCTTGTGTAGTGGCTCTCATCCTTACGCCTTGTTTCAGTATGGCGAAGAAGGCGAAACTGAACAAGCGTAATTGGTGGATACCGATTGTTTGTGCTTTGCTGATTGTGGCTTTTGGTGTTTCTCCCATTTGGTGTATTCTCGCCGCAGGAGTCGGTGGTTTTATATACGGACAAGTAACAAAATGATTTTTCTACAACTCTTCTATGTCTTCTCAAAGATAGGCATCTTCAACTTCGGAGGTGGCTATGCCATGTTGTCGCTCATTCAGGACGAGGTGGTGAACAAGCACCATTGGTTGTCGGTGAACGAGTTTACCGACATTGTGGCTGTAAGCCAATCTACCCCAGGACCCATTGGCATCAACTGCGCCACTTATACGGGTTATACGGCTGTTATCCATGCGGGCTATCCTACATGGGCAGCGGTGTTGGGTGCTATCTTGGCTTCGTTGAGTGTCATTTGGTTGCCTTTCATCTTGATGGTGAGCATCAGCAAGTTCCTCATCAAGCACAGTAAGGCCAAGTTCGTGAACGACATCTTCGGCACATTGCGTCCTGCCATTGTGGGACTGTTGCTGGCAGCGGCTCTGATGCTCATGTCGAAGGAAAACTTTGGGTCGCCATCGGAATCGCCGTTTGTCTTCATTCTGAGTGTGGTCATCTTCCTCTTCGCCTTTGTGGGCACAAGGCTCTATAAGATTCACCCTATTTTGATGATACTGCTGTGTGGATTGGCTGGGTTGTTGATTTATTAGGTTTTATAGGAGCTATAGGGACGATAGGGGACATAGAAAAGGAGCAAGAGAGACAATGGCTGAGGTGGCAAGGACATACGAGTTTGGGAACGGGTTGAGGCTTATCCACATTGCTTCGCCGACCGATGTGGCATACTGTGGTATCAGCATCGATGCTGGGACGAGGGATGAAGAGGAAGGCGAGGAAGGGATGGCGCACTTCTGCGAACACATGATGTTCAAAGGGACAGAACGGCGCAAAGCATGGCACATCATCAACAGGATGGAGGCGGTGGGTGGCGACCTCAATGCCTATACCAATAAAGAGGAAACGGTGGTGTATGCCGCCTTTCTGAAGGAGCACTTCGACCGTGCGGCAGAACTGATTTTCGACATCGTGTTCCACAGCACCTTCCCACAGCATGAGATGGACAAGGAGTGTGAGGTCATCGTGGACGAGATAGAAAGCTACAACGACACACCTGCCGACCTTATCTTCGACCGTTTCGAAGACCTTATCTACGAAGGGAATAGCCTCGGGCATGACATTCTTGGTACGGCAGAGAATGTGCGGCGGTTTAAGACAGAGGATGCACTCAGGTTTGTGAAAAGGCTTTATCTGCCGGAGAAGATGGTGTTCTTCCTCTATGGCGATGTGGCATTTGAGCGAGTGAAGAGAGTGGTGGGGAAGCTGGCGATAGCTAGTCAATCTAGATTATCTAGTCAATCTAGACTTTCTAGATCATCTAGATTTTCTAGACTTTCTAGTCTTTCTAGGGAGACTAGCACTTACACGGAGGAGCGAGGCACCCATCAGGCTCATGTGATGGTGGGGCGTGCAGCATACGGGGCAAAGGATGACAAACGCATTGCACTTTACTTCCTGAACAACATTTTGGGAGGGCCAGGCATGAACTCACGCCTCAATGTTGCTTTGCGGGAGCACAGTGGGTTGGTTTACACGGTGGAAAGTTCATTGACGAACTATACCGACACTTCCACTTGGGCCATCTACTTCGGATGCGACCCCGAGGATGTGGACTCATGCTTGCGCATCGTGCGGCGTGAACTGGACAAACTGATGAACAATCCTATGACGGAGAGACAGTTCAATGCGGCACTGAAGCAAATCAAAGGGCAGATAGGAGTGGCTTGTGACAATTCCGAGAACTACGCGCTCGACATGGCCAAGTCTTACCTTCACTACAACAAATTCGAGGGAAGAGAGGACACTTATCGGCATTTAGAGAAACTCACGCCCCAACTCTTGCAGGAAGTGGCGCGGGAAATGTTTGAAGAAAAAAGTTTAACGACATTGATTTTCAAGTAGCAATCAACGCATTTGCGGTAGCGAGAAAAATAGACGATTCATGCGAAAAGTGATAGGTATCGGGGAAACCATCCTCGACATAATCTTTAAGAATGAGCAGCCCACGGCAGCGGTGCCAGGCGGCTCTACTTTCAACGGCATCATCTCATTAGGTCGCCTTGGGGTACCCGTAACGATGATTACCGAGACGGGCAACGACAAGGTGGGTCATATCATCAAACGTTTCATGGTTGACAACGGTGTGGACGACTCCGCTGTATGTATGTATGCAGACGGTCGTACAGCCATATCGCTTGCCTATCTCAATGAACGCAACGATGCCGAATACTCTTTTTACAAGGACTATCCGAAGGCGCGACTCGATGTGGAGTGGCCTACGGTGTATAAGGACGACATCGTGATGATGGGTTCGTATTTCGTTCTGAATCCCGTGCTAAGAACTAAAGTGAAAGAGTTTCTTGATTATGCCACACGCCAGCAGGCACTCATCTACTACGACATCAACTTCCGCTCCACTCACGCTTCGGAAGCCATCAAGCTCTACTCCACCATTCTGGAAAACTTTGAGTATGCCAGCATCGTGCGTGGCTCGACAGAGGACTTCCAGAATATGTTCCGCTTGTCTGACCCAGAAAAGGCGTATCAAAGAGAGGTGTCCTTCTACTGCAAGCAGATGCTGTGTACGGATGCCGAAGGCGATATTTGTCTCTTTTCCCCCAACGTAATCAAGAAATATCCAGTCAATAAGATAGAAACCGTATCTACCATCGGAGCTGGCGACAACTTTAATGCCGGTATTGTTTTTGGCTTGATGCAGGAAGGCATTGGCCGAGATGATGTGGACACCATCAGCGAAGAACAATGGGATCGCATCATTGCCCACGGACAAACCCTTGCCGCCGAAGTGTGCCAAAGCTTCAACAACTCAATCAGTAAAGAATTTGCGAAAAATTATGGAAGAAAATAAAAACGTACAAGAAACTATGGACAACGAAATGTCTTTAATGGAACAAGTGCAGCCCGCCACAGAGAGCGAGCTGTCAACGACAGTGAATGAACCATCGATGGAAAATGAGCCATTGACAGAAACCGCATCATCCGACGAAGCGAACGAGACAGAGGCTGTAGATGCCTTCTTGAAGACGGAATCGACTTTCGAGGAACTGGGTGTTTCGGGGGAAATCCTGAAGGCCATCAAGGAGATGGGTTACGTGAATCCCATGCCTGTGCAGGAGAAGGTGATTCCTTACTTGCTTGGCCACAACAACGACGTGGTGGCACTTGCCCAAACGGGCACGGGCAAAACGGCTGCATACGGTTTGCCCGTATTGCAAAAGATTGACACCAGCCGAACGGATGTGCAAGCCATCATCATGGCACCGACACGAGAGTTGTGTCTTCAGATTACTGATGACCTGAAGGATTACTCCAAATACATCAAAGGGCTGCATGTGCTGGCTGTGTATGGCGGTGCCAGCATCGAACCACAGATTCGTGCCTTGAAGAAAGGTGTGCAGGTCATCGTCGCCACACCAGGACGACTTGTTGACCTCATGGAGCGCAAGGTGGCCAAACTGGGTACTGTAGAGAACGTGGTGCTGGACGAGGCCGACGAGATGCTCAACATGGGTTTCTCGGAGAGCATCGATACCATCCTCGCCGGAGTGCCCGAAGAACGTAACACGCTGCTCTTCTCCGCCACCATGAGCAAAGAGATAGAGCGAATTTCGAAGAACTACCTCCACGATGCCAAGGAAATTGTGGTGGGAAGCCGCAACGAGGGTGCCGAGCACGTGAACCATATATATTATATGGTATCCGCGCGCGATAAATACAATGCCCTCAAGCGTGTGGCCGACTACTATCCTGAAATCTATGCTATCATCTTCTGCCGCACACGTATGGAGACACAAGAGATTGCCGACAAACTCATCAAGGATGGCTACAATGCCGAATCGCTGCATGGCGAGTTGTCGCAGGCACAACGCGACCTCACGATGCAGAAGTTCCGTCAGCATCGTGTGCAGTTGTTGGTAGCTACCGACGTGGCTGCCCGTGGACTCGACGTGGATGAACTGACCCATGTCATCAACTATGGTTTGCCTGATGACATCGAGAGCTACACCCACCGTTCGGGACGTACTGGCCGTGCTGGCCGTTCTGGAACATCCATCTCCATCATCCATGTGAAGGAGAAGAGAAAGGTGCGCGACATCGAAAACCAAATCAAGAAGAAGTTTGTGCCTGGCATTCTGCCCACAGGACAGGAGATTTGCGCCAAGCAACTCCTGAAGGTGATAGATGACATCGAGAAGGTGGAAGTGGATGAAGATGAGATTGCTCCGTTCCTCCCCGAAGTGTATCGCAAGTTCGACATGATGGAAAAGGAAGACCTCATCAAGCGTATGGTGTCGATGGAGTTTAACACTTTCCTCAACTACTACAAGAATGCTCCCGAAATCATTCAGCCCAGCGAGAAAAGCAGCGATAAGAACACGAAGAGTTTCGATGGCGAAAAGCGTGGCCGTAAGGAGCGCAGAGGTGAGCGTGGTGGAGGCCGTTCCCGTACTGCCGAAGCTGGCTACACACGTCTTTTCATCAATCTGGGCAAGAAAGATGGCATCAACCCGAAGGTCTTTATGGGCTTCATCAATCGTGTGGCACAAGGTGCGCATATCGACTTGGGACGCATCGACCTTATGCAGAACTTCTCGTTCTTCGAAGTGCCTGAGCAGCAAACAGGAACTGTGCTTCGAGTGCTTCAAGGTACCGATTTCGATGGACGCAAAGTGAATGTGGAAGTGACGGATCAAGCCGAAGGACAGCGTGGCGCACAGAAAGGGGATGGTGGCAAAGATAGTGGCCGTTTCCGTTCTGTGAGAGGCGAGCGCACAGCCCGTGGTGACCGTGGTGGACGGCGTGAGCGTCGTAATGAGCGTAAGGAATTTTTCCAAGAAGAAAAGAAGAGCAAGAAGGGTAGTGGAATCATTCGAGGTGCTGCTGCTAAACCATCACGTGAAGAACGAGGCTACACCGAAGAACGAGGCCCCAAAGGTGCTGCTGAATGGACCAAGTTCTTCGAAGGACAAGTGGAGTCACAACCCTTCTACGATGTATTTAACAAGAAGAAAAAGAAGAAGTAATCACTATTGTCTGTTCGTGTGGAGCGGTTTTCCCGCTCCATCTAAAATCTTTCCACATGGAACACTTCAACTGGAAAAGCGACTACCATCGCATCAACAGCAATTTCCCTACTCGTTCCCCTCGCCCCGTCATTGGCATTACTGGCAACTATGCCAATGAGACTTGCACCTTGGCTGAAGGCTACTATCAGTCGGTGCTACAGGCAGGGGGCATCCCCTTCATCATCCCGCCTTTCTTCGAGACCGACCGCTTGGGCGAACTGCTCGACCGTCTCGATGGCATCCTCTTTAG
Organism: uncultured Bacteroidales bacterium; assembly: GCA_902800305.1. Lineage (GTDB taxonomy): Bacteria > Bacteroidota > Bacteroidia > Bacteroidales > Bacteroidaceae > Minthosoma. Next base: position 49,791 of record CADCDP010000016.1, on the reverse strand, counting down.
CGGAGGTGGCGACATCAACCCGTTGCTGTTGGGCGAGGAACCTATCAAGGAACTGCACGGCATCACCCCCGAGCGCGACCGCCAAGAGTTGCTCTTAGCACGTTTGGCTTACGACCGCCAAATCCCCATGCTGGGCATCTGCAAGGGCATTCAAACCATCAATGCCGCCCTTGGGGGTACCAACTATCAAGATATCCACACTCAGATGGAGGGCACACGCATCAAGCACAGCCAAGACGAAGACCGCCGCTACCCTTCCCATACTGTGGCTCTCACCCCTGGCTCCATCCTTGCAAGCCTCTTCCCCCCTGTCAAGTCTGTTGCGACTCAGTCGCAACAAAGCGAACAGCAAGACCCACAGCTGCCCGTCAACTCCTTCCACCACCAAGCTTGCAAAGACATCGCTCCCTGCTTAAAGGTGGCTGCCATCAGTCCTGATGGTGTGGTTGAAGCAGTGGAAAGCAACGAATTTAAGTCTATCCTTGCTGTCCAGTGGCATCCTGAGACCTACATCCTTCGTGGTTCCGCCGATATGCTCCCCATCTTCCAATGGCTCATCGATGAATCTACCGAATTCAAGAGGGCAAAGACACTGCACTCCCAAATCCTCACCCTCGACAGCCATTGCGACACCCCCATGTTCTTCTCCCAAGGCATCAACTTCGCTTCGCGCGACCCCAAAATCCTGATTGACCTCCACAAAATGACGGAAGGTCACCTCGATTCCACCATTATGGTTGCCTATCTCCCCCAACAAGCATTGGACGAAGCATCGTTGGAGAACGCCACAGCGAAAGCTAACCAGATTCTGACCCAGATAGAGGAAATGGCTGCTCAGAACTGCACGGCAATGGACATCGCTTATACGCCCGACGACCTTTGGCGGCTCAAGCGGCAAGGGAAGAAGGCTGTCATGCTGGGCATCGAGAACGGTTATGCCATTGGACGCGACATCAAGAACGTGGAGGCGTTCCGCAAACGTGGTGTTGTCTATATGACCCTCTGCCACAACGGCGATAACGACATCTGCGACTCTGCCTCCAAGAGCCAACACACACATGGCGGTATAAGCCCGTTCGGAGCAGAGGTCATCCGAGAGATGAACCGTGTGGGCATGATGGTAGATCTCAGTCATGCCAGCGAAGAAAGTTTTTATGATGCCATTCGGTTGAGCAAGACCCCCATCGTGTGCAGCCACTCGTCAGTTCGTGCCCTGTGTGACCATCCCCGCAACCTCACCGACGCTCAGATGCGTGCCCTTGCTGAGGCTGGTGGTGTGGTGCAAGTGACGCTGTATCATGGCTTCCTGAAACAGACCCCTTCCCCAACCCTCCCCCTCTATGGGGAGGGTGACCATGCGGGATGTGGGGAACAAGCCGGACGGTCTCCCCATAGAGGGGGAGATGCCCAGAGGGCAGAGGGGGTCTGTATTTTGGATGCCATCGAGCACCTCAACCACATGGTGAACGTGATGGGCATTGAGCATGTAGGCATCGGAACCGACTTCGATGGCGACGGTGGCATTCGTGGTTGTGCCTCGGCAAGCGAACTCATTAACTTCACCCGTCGGCTGTTGCGCGAACGTTATACCGACGAACAGATTCAGATGATTTGGGGAGGCAATTTCCTCCGAGTGATGAGACAGGTGCAAGCGTACAAGGTTTAAAGCACTTTAATCAGTTCTACATCGAAAATGAGTGTGGCGAAAGGCGGAATCGACGCACCTGCGCCACCCTCGCCGTATGCCAGCATATAAGGGATGTAGAAGCGATATTTGGCACCTTCGCCCATCAGTTGCACACCTTCTGTCCAACCTGCGATGACCTGCTGCAAACCGAAGTCGGCTGGTGCGTTGCGCTTGTAACTGCTGTCGAAGATGGTGCCATCGAGCAATCGTCCCTCGTAGTGGCAGCGCACTGTATCCGTAGCCTTGGGTTTCCGTCCCGTGCCTTCCGTCAGCACCTCATATTGCAAGCCACTCTTCGTCACCGTCACGCCCTCCTTCTTGGCATTCTCAGCAAGGAACTTCTCACCTTCAGCCTTGGCAGCCTTTCCTGCCTCAGCCTTCTTGGCATTCTGCTCGGCTTCCATCCTTTGGAAGAAAGCGTTCACGGTTTGCTGTGCCTCCTGATGGCTCACCTTCAAGGGATTATCTTCCAGCACATCCACGATGGAAGCCATAAAGTCCTCCACCACCAAACGGCCATGTAACCCCATCTGCTTGAGCTGTTGGCCAATGCCCAACCCAAGCCCATAACTTAGTTTATCCATTGTTCTTCAATTTTTTTGATAAATTTCCCAAAACGGGTGCAAAGGTACGAAAATTAAATGATAAATGATAAATGATAAATGATAAATGAGTACAATACAAAGGGGAAAAGCCTTTTTTAACTTTTATTGTCGAACATTTACTGCGCAAACTCCCGTTGGGTCTTCGTCGTAGAGTCTCAAGGGGCAACGACGTAGAGTCACGAGGGGCAACGACGTAGAGTCATGCGAGGCAACGACGAAGCCTATAGGGAAAGTGTTGGCAAAAAGGCCATTCCTTTTTGTAAAAAACGAACAGAAGAACATCCGAAATAGGGTGTCCTAACTTTCATTTTCCATTTCATTTGTTGGAAATGATAAGGAAATGATGTAACTTTGCGATTGAAATCTAAAACCTAAGAATAAGATGGCTGCCAACGAACCTGGCTACGTTTATATATTGACCAATCCCAGTTTCCGTGAAGATTGGGTGAAGATAGGAAAGAGCTCGCGTCCTGTGGATGTGAGAAGCAAAGAACTGGATAATACTGCTGTTCCCTTGCCTTTTGAGATATTCGCCACGATGAAAACCACGAAATACAACGAAGTGGAGAAGTTGGTGCATAAGACCATTGATCGCCTCACCGATTTGCGAATTCGCCAAAACCGAGAGTTCTTCAATGTGGCTCCACAGATGGCACTTGATATATTCCGCGATATTGCCAGCGCGATAGACGATGCAGAAGTGACACTCTACGAGGATAATAAACCCATCGTGGAAAGCGAACATAAGGAGCCACAGAAGCGAGAGGTGAAACGTCCTCGCTTCAAGTTCTCTATGTGTGGCATCAAGATTGGCGAACAAATCACCTTTGACCCAACGGGACTTGTCGTGAAAGTTTCCTCTGACGACAGTATCGAATATGAGGGGCGCATCTATAAACTCTCCCCCTTCGTCGGTACATTTATGCCAGAAGAACATCGCAACACCTCTGGTGCCTATCAAGGTGCCAAGTATTTCTCGTATAATGGGAAAGTGCTGGATGAGATTAGGAAAGAAAAAGAAATTTAGATGTAAGCAAGGATTCTTTCGATAACATTATTGAAAAAGAAAAAGTTGAAGAGCAAAACAGAAACTCAATCCATCAATCAGTGATAATACATACGGAAACAAGATGATGAAAGTTGATGTAGTAATTGTATTCGATTATAAATAATATAGAAAGAAAATGACACGAGATTTTTTTGATAATATTCGATTCAAAATAGAGACAAATCTTCCTCGCGAGCTTGTTGCTTCAGCAAAGTTTATGTTTGATACTATGATGTTCCAAAAAGAGCTTCTGAAACATCTGGGGTATGAAAACATTGCTCCATTTCATGAAAATGGGAGATGGTTCTTCCAAAAAGATGGGAAATTTAATGTGTTAGATAATTTTGCCCAAAAATCTTATATATCGTATTCCCATTTACAAGGTGACATATTATTATGTTTGGATAATGATGGTTATCACTATTGCGAGCCATCTAATAAAGGTGAAGCAAAGTCCTATAAGCCCAAAGATGGGAAATATTTCTTTTTATGGGGGAATGATAGTGATGACCAATATACTGAGTTGAAATACCTGGATTTTTACGATAAAGAATTTAGTGAAGATGTTTTTGATTTTGTACAAGAAGAAAACTATGTGGCCATTAATTATCACAAGAAAAAGCAATATGCAAAAGCTCATATGAGTGAGGTTGAAAGATGGGTGGAAAAGCCGCTGATGGACACAATAATTTCAAGGGAAAAAGATATTTGTCATATAGGAGTTTTTACTTATTACTTCGGCAATAAGATTGTTGTATATGATGGAGATGAATTGATTGTTTATGACAAGGATTTTAACATATTGTATGAAAGTTATTGTGATTTTGAAATCTGGGAGGTGAATTCAATTTCCTATCTTTTATTTCCATATGATGGATTAGCGTATGAACTCTCGGAAGGTAAAGAAATAGAGATTCCTGAAGGTGACGAATGTCAATGGGGTTTTGCGAAAACATATAAAGATATTGTGGTTTTATATGAAAAAAATCATTTTCCTATACAAGATTATTATGATGACGAAGATGATTGGAGCTTTGAATCCCAAGAAACACCTGTTAGGAACACTATTGGACATGTATTTGATGCATCTTTTAAATTACTTAGAAAATTCAATGTTGTTGGAGAAATCTCTACAATAAAAGAAATTGGGGGCACCATTGTAATGAAAGTAAACTCTTCTCTTATTGAAGACAATGATACAGATGCCTATTATAATGTTAAAGGGACTGATATTACTCGTCATAATGATAAAACCGATGAGGATTTCTCCATTCCCGATATCTCTTTCAGACATATGCTAGGATATGAGGATTTGTTTGTTGTTAAAACAAAAGTGCCCTCTTCTGACGTCATAGATTTTACGAAAGGTACAAAGGAACATTATATGATAGAAAAGTGTGGCGTGTATCACATGGAAAATTGGCATGAGGAGAAATACAAAAAGATAATAGATTGTAAATATGATTACATCAAGTCATTGCCTATCGAAGACGATGAGAATGTATATTATGTAGGTGTTATTGGCAAAGATGAGGATAACACATGTGATTTGTTTATTAATCATAAAATAAAACTTCAAGGCATCCCTTTTAATAAGGGCTATTCAATAAGAGTCTTAGAAAACAAGAAGTTCATAAAATTCACAAATTTCGCTGGTAATGTTGGGATTATCAGAGAAGGAAAGTTTGTTTTAGAGCCATTGTACCAAGACGTTAAAGTTTATATCGAGCGAACTTTAGATTATTCGCAAGAATCAAAATTGAAGTTTTTGTTTGTCGTCTCTGATGGCGAATCATATGGTATTTGTTCTCCGTCTGGGAAGTTAATTCTTCCAATAGAATATTCAACGATTGACATGGATGATAATTTATGTATTATCTTAGATAAATATGATGAAGATAACATTGAAATTGGTTGGTATGATGAAGAACATGATTCGATCGTTCATGAAACAGCTGAAATGGAAGATGGGATGGTTCTTTTAGATGATGAGGGGGATTACATATGGGATGGACAATTTAGATATACAAAAGAAGACCGAGGAACAGGTTGGGAAAACTATTCTCGCGAGGATTCCATATACGATGCTCTTGGCGGGGAAATGGATGCTATTTGGAATATCGATTAATATACATGGATGCGTATTTAGAAATGAAAAGGATCAAGGGGACGGTTCTACTGATTATCCCGAAATAATTGATTAACTTTGTACAAAAATAGGAGAATGAAGAAAGAAGAAATACAGGCTCTGTTCAAGAGTTATGAAGATGCAGTATGCATGATTGATGAAACCGAATGCTGGAGTGCAAGAAATTTGTGTTCTTTGTTGGGATATACCCAGTGGCGTAACTTTAACAACGTGATTGACAAGGCGAAAGAGGCTTGTACAAATGCTGGACAGACAGTCTCCGATTATTTTGCTGACGTCAACAAAACGATACCCATGCCTAAAGGTGCTGAAAAAGAGATAAATGCCGAAAATTTTATCGTGTATATGCATGCAAGGAGATTTCGTCAATAGTGCTGACGAATTTGAAAGCGTTTCACCGTTTCAGCGTTTCACTCGGGAAAGAGGGGTTACACCTTCTTTAAAATTACTTATAACTATATAATAATAAAGTAGTTATATATAAATTAGGAACTTTGTACACCCCTCATTACCCTGCTGAAACGCTGAAACGGTGAAACGCTATGCCACACAGCGTTATAAATGCCTTGTGTATTGCCATCGAAAAAGAGTCCTCGTGTTTGTCACGGAAATATAGACTCACCCGACGGTAAGAGGTGACGTCTCTTCTCATAGCGAGCCTAACGTAATTATGGTGACGAGCACAACGTAAATACGATGAAGGGCGGAAGGTAATTATGATGATGAGTTTGAAAAAAATGATTAACTTTGCAAAAAAAAGAAACATGAACGAAGATAAAGGACAAATACTGTTGTATCAAACTCCTGATGGAGATTCGCGTATTGAGGTAAGGTTGCAAGGGGAGACGGTGTGGCTTAGCCTTGATCAGATGGCGGAGTTGTTTCAACGCAATAAATCTACCATATCAAGGCATATTAAGAATGTGTTTGAGGAGGGGGAACTACAAAAAGAAGTGGTCGTTGCAAATTTTGCAACAACCATTCAGCATGGCGCGATTGAGGGGAAAGTACAGACACATCTTGTTGAGTATTTTAACCTCGATACGATTATCAGCGTGGGCTATCGTGTACATTCCTATCGTGGTGTGCAGTTCCTCGATTTTGCGGAACTTCAAGCAGAGGAGCATCGTCCTATGTATATGAAGGACTGGATTGCCATTCTCGATGATTTCCTGCGTATTTCTCGGAAAGACATTCTGACTCATGCAGGACGTGTCTCTGCACAACTGGCAAAAGCGAAGGCAGATGCTGATTATGACAAATTCAAGGAGCGGACGAAAAATGAACTGACACCTGTTGAGATTCATTTCTTGGAGCAATTTGAACGGGAACAGAAGAAACTGAGTAGCACAAAAGTATAGGAGGGCGAAATATGAGTAAGAAGTCTATTCGTTTTTATAAGGATTATGAGGTGCGAGCCATTTGGGACGAGGAACATTCCAAGTGGTGGTTCTCTGTACTTGATATAGTTGGAGCCATTAATGAGCAAAACGATTACCAGAAAAACCGTAACTATTGGAAATATTTGAAAACGAAGCTGAAAAAGGAACAGAATGAAGTGGTTAGTGCCACTAACCAGTTGAAACTGACTGCTCCTGATGGCAAGAAACGTGTGACTGATGCTAATGCCATCAAGCATTTACTCCAAAAAGCTTTGACTGACCGCATCGATGACCGCGAGTTGTTCATGAAGGGCATCGACTATTCCTATTATTATGAACAAGAAGATGCTGTGGAGGTTGTAGAGGATGGGAAGCCTTAAATAATTTGTCTTTTTGCATAAATTTTTCCCGTTCGGAAAAGATAACAAGCTCTCTTTTCACTCTCTTACCCAAAATTTTCGTACCTTTGACTCTGTCGAAAGTACTCACGTTCGACAATAAAAGTGAAAAAAGGCTTTTTCCCTTTGTATTGTGCTCATTTATCATTTATCATTTATCATTTATCATTTAATTTTCGTACCTTTGCACTCAAAATTAAACTACTGAAACAAAATGGAATACAATTTTAGAGAGATTGAGAAAAAATGGCAACAGAAGTGGGTGGAGGAAAAGATCTACAAGGTTGTCGAGGATAAGAGTAAACCGAAGTTTTATGTGTTGAATATGTTCCCCTATCCGAGTGGGGCAGGTTTGCACGTGGGACACCCTCTGGGATATATTGCGAGTGACATCTATGCAAGGTATAAAAGGTTGCAGGGCTTTAATGTCCTGAATCCAATGGGTTATGATGCGTATGGATTGCCCGCTGAGCAGTATGCTATCCAGACGGGTCAGCACCCAGAAAAGACCACCTTCCAGAATATTGACCGCTATCGTGAGCAGTTGGACAAGATTGGCTTTTGCTTCGATTGGGACAGAGAGGTGCGCACTTGTGCTCCTAACTACTACAAATGGACACAATGGGCTTTCCAAAAGATGTTCAACTCGTTCTTCTGCAACAAATGCCAGTCGGCTCAACCTATTGAACAGTTAATTAAGCACTTTGAAGAGAAGGGAACAGAGGGCTTGGATGTGGCTCAGACAGAGAACCTTTCGTTCACCGCTGCCGAATGGAAAGCAATGGATGAGAAGCAGCAGAGTGATGTGCTGATGAACTACCGCATTGCCTTTATGGGTGAGACGATGGTGAACTGGTGTGCAGGTTTGGGCACTGTGTTGGCGAATGATGAAGTTGTTGATGGTGTGAGTGTGCGTGGTGGTTTCCCTGTGGAGCAGAAGAAGATGCGCCAGTGGTGCCTGCGTGTGAGTGCTTATTCCCAAAGATTGTTGGATGGCCTTGAGACGATTCAGTGGAGTGATTCTATCAAGGAGACGCAGAAGAACTGGATTGGACGCTCTGAAGGTGCTGAAGTGGAATTTCAAATTGCTGATAGCGACGAGAGCTTTACTATCTTCACCACGCGTGCTGACACGATGTTTGGTGTGACTTTCATGGTTTTGGCTCCTGAAAGTGAACTCGTAGAGAAGGTAACGACCCCTGAACAGAAGGCTGCTGTGGAGGAATATATCAAGTATGTGAAGGGTCGCACAGAGCGTGAACGCATGATTGACCACAAGGTGACGGGTGTGTTCTCTGGCTCGTATGCCATCAATCCTTTTACAGGCGAGAAGAATCCTATCTGGATTTCAGAATATGTATTGGCTGGTTATGGTACGGGTGCCATCATGGCTGTGCCTGCTCACGATAGCCGTGACTACGCCTTTGCCAAGCACTTCAACTTGCCAATTATTCCTCTGATTGAGGGTGCTGACATTAGTGAAGAGAGTTACGATGCCAAGGAAGGTATTGTATGCAACTCACCTCGCAAGGATGTGAAGCCATACATCGATTTCAGCCTCAACGGATTGACTGTGAAGGAGGCGATTGCTGCCACCAAAAAATATGTGAAGGAAGCAGGATTGGGTCGTGTGAAGGTGAACTACCGTCTGCGCGATGCCATATTCTCTCGTCAGCGTTATTGGGGTGAGCCTTTCCCTGTGTATTACAAGAATGGCATCCCCACGATGATTCCAGAGGATTGTCTGCCTATCGAATTGCCAGAGGTGGATAAGTTCCTGCCTACGGAGACAGGTGAGCCTCCACTCGGCAATGCTACCGTTTGGGCTTGGGATGAGGTGAACAAGAAGATTGTGGAGAACACGAAGATAGATAACAAGACGGTGTTCCCCATCGAACTCTACACTATGCCTGGTTTTGCAGGTAGTTCGGCTTACTATCTGCGTTATATGGATCCACACAACAACGAGGCACTTGTAAGCAAGGATGCTGATGAGTATTGGCAGAATGTTGACCTCTATGTGGGTGGTAGTGAGCATGCTACAGGTCACTTGATTTACAGCCGTTTCTGGAACAAGTTCCTGTTCGATTTGGGCATCTCTTGCAAGGAAGAACCTTTCCAGAAGCTCATCAATCAGGGCATGATTCAGGGACGAAGCAACTTTGTGTATCGCATCAAGGACACGAACACGTTTGTTTCGTCTGATAAGAAGGATGGCTACGATGTCACTCCTATCCATGTGGATGTGAACATTGTGAGTGCCGACATCCTCGATGTGGAAGCCTTCAAGGCTTGGCGTCCTGAGTATGCAACTGCTGAGTTTATCCTCAACGATGAGGGCAAGTACATCTGTGGATGGGCTGTGGAGAAGATGTCGAAGAGTATGTTCAACGTGGTCAATCCCGACATGATTGTGGAGAAGTTTGGTGCCGATACTTTGCGTCTCTATGAGATGTTCCTGGGTCCTGTGGAGCAGAGCAAGCCTTGGGACACGAACGGTATTGACGGTTGCCACAGATTCTTGAAGAAACTATGGAAGTTCATGACGAATGAGGATGGTACCATCAACGCAACCGATGGTGCTGCATCTAAGGAGGAACTGAAAGCTTTGCATACTCTCATCAAGAAAGTGACTGCCGACATCGAGGTGTTCTCTTACAATACGTCCATCGCTGCCTTCATGGTATGCCTGAACGAACTCACCAAGCTGAAGAGCACAAGCTGCGAGGTGAAGGAAGCACTCACCATCCTGTTGGCTCCATTCTGTCCTCATTTGGCAGAAGAACTCTGGCACTTGCTGGGACACACCACTACTGTTTGTGATGCTCCTTGGCCAGCCTTCAACGAGGACTACCTGAAAGAGGACTCTGTGAAGATGATGGTGGCATTCAACGGTAAAGCACGTTTCCCACTGGAGTTCCCTGCTGATGTCAGCAAGGAAGAGGCTGAAAAGGCTGCACTTGCCTGTCCACAGTCGGCCAAGTGGATGGAAGGCTTCACGGTGGCAAAAGTCATTGTTGTGCCTGGCAAAATGATCAACGTAGTACTCAAAAAATAATGACCCAATCCAACCTTTTTCATGAACTGAAGGATTACGCCCTCATCTCTGTGGGTGTAATCCTTTATGCTATGGGTGTGACGGTGTTCATGCTTCCTTACAACCTTACGACAGGTGGTGTGGCAGGTGTGGCATCCATCATCTACTATGCCACAGGTATCGAGGTGCAGGTCACTTACGTGGTCATCAACATCATTCTGCTCATCATTGCCATTAAGGAATTGGGCATTCGGTTCTGCATCAAGACCATCTATGCCGTCTTCTTCATGACCTTCGTGTTGTGGCTTTTCCAGCGTATCATCGAAGTGCCTGACCCCTCCAATCCGGCATCCATGATGCTGCCTCAATACATTGGTGACGAATCCTTCATGGCCTGTGTTCTTGGTGCTATCCTCTGTGGTTCGGGTGTGGCACTCTGTTTCGAGAACAACGGTTCCACAGGCGGTACCGACATCATCGCTGCCATTGTTCACAAATACAGGCCCATGTCGCTCGGCAGCGTCATCATGGCTTGCGATGTCGTCATCATCTCTTCCTGCTACTTCATTTTCCACGATTGGTTCCGTGTCATCTACGGCTTCGTCATGCTCTTCATCTGTTCCACGACGATTGACTACTGGATGCGTCGTCGGCACCAATCTGTACAGTTTATGATTTTCTCCCGAAATGCCGATGCCATTGCCGATGCCATCGTGCAGACCCATCATGGTGTGACGGTGCTGAACGGTGAGGGTTGGTTCACCCACACCGACCGTAAGGTGATTATCAGTGTCATCCGTCGTCGGGAACAAGCCATGATACAGCGGATGGTTAAGCAGATAGACCCTTACGCATTTGTCTCTATGACTGATGCCAGTGGTGTGTGGGGCGAGGGATTCGACCAGTTCAAAGTGAGCGATAAACGTCCCAAGGCCGACCGCAATAAGAAACGTGCTGTACTCGTCTGTGTGACCAACAACACGACCAAGATAGACACCGCTCAGCAAGCTCTTGGCGATTACTACGACATCCGTTCGCTCTTGCAAGTGGGTTGCGACACACGCAAAGAATTCTATTCTGTCATCCTCGGGCAGGAACCTCGAAAGCGTGTCTCCTTCGTCAAGAAATTCTTTGGCTTCGATGCCTTCTACTTGGATCGCGATGGCACCGTCACCCTCGTGCAGGGCAACTACGACCAAGCAGAATATGACATCAGCGAGTTTGCAAACCTCGACGAACTGAGAAGCCACTTAGACGACCAGAGGATTCATAAAAAACAAAAGAACAAATAACATGGCAAATTATATCTTCGAATTGAAAGACAAGGTGCGCGACTACGAATGCGACCTTCAGGGAATTGTCAACAACGCTAATTATCAGCACTATCTTGAACATTGCCGCCACGAGTTTCTCTTGGCACACGACATCAGCTTTGCCCGTCTTCACGAACAGGGCACCGATGCTGTGGTGGCTCGACTCACCATGCAGTTCAAGGTGCCGCTGAAGAGTGGCAACGAATACGTGACCAAGCTTTGGGTGAAGAAAGACAACGTGAAATACGTCTTCATGCAAGACATCTTCCGTCTGCCCGACATGAAGCTCTGCGTCCGTGCCCAAGTAGATTCCGTCTGTCTGGTCAATGGAGTCCTGTCCGACAGTCCTGAACTGAACAAGAAATTCGCACCCTTCCTGCAATAGTGAACACCCAAGAAATCATCCATACCATCGCCTTGACCCAGCTCAATGGTTTGAGTCTGCTCAATGCCCGCATACTCTACGACACAGTAGGGTCGGCCAGTGAGGTGTATGCCCATCGGAAAGACATCTTGAGTCTCATTCCCGATGCCAGCAAGCGTCTTGTGGGTGCTTTTGCCCAAATGGACAATGCCGTGCAGAGGGCAGAAAAGGAGATGGAATTTGTGGAGAAGAAAGGTGTGAAAGTGCTCACTCTCCACGATGACGACTATCCTCAGCGGTTGAAGGAATGCGAAGATGCACCGCTTCTTCTCTACTATTTTGGAACTGCTGACTTGAATAGCTCACACATTATTAATATAGTAGGAACGCGGAAGTGTTCGGAGTATGGACGCGAACTATGTAATGCCTTCGTGGCTGACTTGAAACGTTGCTGTCCCGATGTGGTGATTGTGAGCGGATTGGCTTATGGCATCGACATCTGTGCCCATCGTGCAGCACTCAACAATGGTATGGTTACCTTGGGTGTGCTTGCTCATGGGTTAGATATGATTTACCCTTCCATGCATCGTTCCGTAGCAGCAGAGATGGTGCATCAGGGAGGTGGGTTGCTGACGGAATATGTGTCGCACACTACCCCCGAAAAGATGAATTTTGTGCGTCGCAACCGCATTGTGGCAGGACTTTGTGACGCTTGTATCGTGGTGGAAAGTCTTGAAAAAGGTGGTTCACTCATCACGGCAGAATTGTCCAATACTTATAATCGTGAGGTGTTTGCCTTCCCTGGACGTGTTTATGACGAACAAAGTGCAGGATGCAACCGGCTCATCTATCAGCGACAAGCCACCTTGTTGACTCGTGCGGAAGACTTATTGGAAACAATGGGATGGCAAAGCTCACTTCCTGTCACAAAGAATCCGCAAGCCATTCAGCCCAATTTATTCCCCGACTTGAACGAGGAGGAAAGTGCCATAGTGAATGTGTTGAAAAAGGCAGAAGACAAGCACATCAATCAAATATCCGTCGAAACCAACATTCCCTTCTCCCGTGCCAGCATGATACTTCTCGACCTCGAAATGAAGGGCATCGTCAGGGCACTAGGAGGTGCCAGATATAGAATCATACACCATGTGTAATGTACAATGTATAATGTAAAATGTATAATAAGGCTAACGCAATGCAAGCAAGCCGCATGGTTATTTTACATTATACATTATACATTTTACATTATGATTTAAATCATAAGGCTTGCATATCATTCAGCTTCTTGTAGTAGCCATTAGTGGCTATGAGCTGCTCATGGGTGCCACGTTCCACGATGTGACCATCGTGGAGCACATAGATTTCGTCGGCATGTTTGATGGTGGAGAGGCGGTGGGCAATGGCGATAGTGGTGCGCGACTTCATCAGTTTCTCCAAAGCATCCTGCACCAGTCGCTCGCTCTCGGTGTCGAGGGCGGAAGTGGCTTCGTCGAGGATGAGGATGGGAGGGTTCTTGAGGATGGCACGTGCGATGGAAATACGTTGACGTTGCCCACCAGAGAGTCGGCAGCCACGGTCGCCTATGTTGGTTTGATAGCCCTGCTCCATCTCCATGATGAAGTCGTGAGCATTGGCAATACGGGCAGCTGCCTCCACCTGTTCCTGTGTGGCATTATCCACTCCAAAAGCGATGTTGTTAAATACTGTATCGTTGAAAAGAATGGCCTCTTGGTTCACGTTACCGATGAGGCTTCGTAAGGAATGGATGGAGAGGTTGCGCACATCTTCCCCGTCGATTTTGATGGCACCAGATGTGACATCGTGGTAACGTGGGATGAGATCTACCAACGTGCTCTTTCCTGACCCCGACTGTCCCACCAGCGCAATGGTTTGACCCTTGCGGATGGTGATGCTGATATCGTGCAGAATCTCGTGTCCTGGCGTGTAGGCAAAGCCCACATTCTCCAATGCTATTTTGTCGTTGAGTGCTTCAATCTTTCGAGGTTGAGCCACCTCCTTAATGTTGTTCTCCGCTCCGAGAATCTTGTTAATGCGCTCCATCGACGCAAGTCCCTTCTGGATGCTGTAGCCAGCCTTCGAGAGGTCTTTGATGGGTTGGAGGGTGGAGTAGAGCATGACGAGGTAGAAGATGAAGTCGCTGGCTTGTATGGATGAATTGCCCGAGAAGATGAGATAACCTCCGAACCAAAGCACAGCGACAATCATGCAAGTGCCAAGAAACTCGCTCACAGGATGTGCCGCCGACTGTCGGATGGCCACACGCATGGCGGCTGTGCGGTATTCGTTGTTCACCTTCGTGAAGCGGTTCTCCATCTTCTTCTCAGCGATGAAAGCCTTGATGATGCGGAGACCGCCCAATGTTTCCTCTATCTGGCTGATGCCGTCGCTCCATTTCGACTGGGCATAGAGCGAACTGGCCTTCAGTTTCTTGCCGATGCGGCCGATGCCTCCTGCCAGAATGGGCACCACAAGCAAAGTGAAGAGCGTGAGCTGCCACGACATGCCGAAAAGTATGCCCACATAGACGATGATGAAGATGGGGTTCTTGATAATCATGTCAAGCGACGACGAGATGCTGGCATCTATCTCGTTCACGTCGGTCGATACACGAGCCAGAATGTCACCCTTCCGTTCCTCGGAGAAGAACGAGAGGGGTAGGGAGAGAATCTTCTTGTAGATATCTACTCGGATGTCGCGGATGATGCCCGTGCGAAGCGGCATCAAACAGGCAGAACCGCCGAAGTAGGCAGCCGTCTTTAGTAGCGTGAGGAAGGCAAGCAGGATGCCCAAAATAAGCAGCGTGGTGGCAGGTCCCTGAGTCTCCACCAGCATCTGCGAATAGTAGTAACCATTGTTTTTCGCTACCCCCACCAGTTCGTCCACACTGCCAAACTCCCATGCCATCAGCTCATACCGCTCCGTGTTCACCTTGAAGAGAATCTGCAAGATGGGGATGAGGATGGAGAACGAAAAGACATTGAAGATAGCAGCCAACACATTCATGGCGAACGTGCTGACGATATATCCCTTGTAGCGGGCAAAATACTTGCCCATTTGTTGGTAAAATTCCTTCATAGGGTCTGTTTATACGCCAAGGCATACAGCCTCATTTGCTTCACCATGGCGAGAAGTCCATTACTGCGAGTAGGCGAAAGGTGCTCCTTCAGCCCGATGTCCTCAATGAAATGGAGATTCGCCGTAAGAATCTCGTCTGGCGTGTGGCCGTCGAGCACACGAATCAGTAGGGTCACGATGCCCTTCACGATGAGCGCATCACTCTCAGCTCGAAAGCTGATAGTTCCTTCTGGCGTGAGTTCTGCCACCAGCCACACACGGCTTTGGCATCCATCAATCAGGTTGCTTTCTGTCTTATACTTTTCTGGCAGCGGTTCCTGTTCGCTACCCAGGTCGATGAGCATCTGGTACTTGTCCATCCAATCGTCGAAGCCTTCAAACTCCTCGATGACCTCCTGTTGTATTTCTTCTATCGTCATTCTTCTGTCCAAATTACCTCCAGCATGGTTTGTCCCACAGCCTTCAGCGTCGCTTTACTGATATACTTGATATTGTCATTCATCGTGTGCCAAGTGGCAGGAAAGCCTCCATTCTCAGCATCCGTGCCAATCACGTCGATACACGGAATGCCACCACGGTTCACCTGCACATGGTCGTCAATCACCTGCCCTCCTTCATCGTCATAACTGAAATACTTTCCGTAGCCGATGCGATGAGCTGCTGCCCACACCTTGTCCACCACAGCAGGAGCGTAAGCCATCGAGATTTGTTCACGATAGAACACCGTCCTCTCACCACCCACCATGTCGAGATTGATGCCGTAGCGAGCCGTATATCCATCCACATGACGCTTGCCCGACCAGTACTGACTGCCCAGACACCATGTGCTCTCACCGCTGTCACCCTCCTTCGCCCACGAGGGAGTGCCACAATCCTCCGCATCCCAACAGATGAAATCGACCCCCAAATCAGGGTGCGTCGCAAGGAACGACGAGTCGCCCCTCTCTTCCTTATCCTTCCACAGCTGACGAGCCAGCTCCAGCATCACGCCCACCGAACTGCCCCCATCGTTCGCCCCGTCAATTGGCGTATGCCAGTTCGCTTCCTCCCTGTCGTGGTCAGCCCAAGGGCGGCTGTCCCAATGACCCGAAAAGAGGATGCGTCCTCCTGCTTCCACATTCAGCGAAGCCACAATGTTGCGCATCCTCACAGGAGTGCCGTCATAAAGCCTCGCGTCAGCATACTGGTCATACACCGTTGCGCCAAACTCCCTGAACTTTGCCGCGATGTAATCGCCACACGCATCGTGAGCCGTCGAGTTCATCACCCGAGGCCCTATCGCACACTGTTCAGCCACGTAGCTATAAGCCGAATCTTCGTCAAACGAAGGAGCCGCCGACACGTATGCCGTCTCCGTCACCTTTCCACCCCCACAACCAGCCATCAGCAATGGGAGCACCAATATATAGAGCAATCTATTCATTCTTTTTCCGTTTAGTAATCGTAAAAAAATAACTTGGTACGTTTTATGCCCCTGCGGGGCGGCCCCTGCGGGGCGTAGAAAGAAAAAATAGAAAAAAATAGGCAAAAATATATAAAAATTTTTTTTTCATGTTTTTATTTGTTTTTCTTTATTTTTCTTTATTTTTCTTTTTAATGCCGCAAAGCGGCAAATCATACCAAGTTATTTTTTAATCGTTGCTTAGCGACTGCAAAGGTACGAAAATTTTGAGTAAGAGAGTGAAAAGAGAACTTGTTATCTTTTCCGAACGGGAAAAATTTATGCATTAAGTGAGAGAAAAACAAAATTTATTTAAGTTTTTCCGAACGTGAGTACCTTCGACGGGGTTAAAAGTACGAAAATCCCTATAGGCAACGTCGTTGCCCTGCATGACTCTTCGTCGTTGAGTCTCGTGACTCTACGTCGTTGCCCCTCGAGACTCAACGTCGAAGAGTCATCGGAAGTTTTGAAGAAGACAGTTGTTGAGAACCCCAAACAAGGGAACTAAAAGGATGAATCTCTGGGAATGTTACAGAATTAACAGCTTCTGACATATAAGTGGAAGGGGCGGTGGGGGATGTTTCGTAACTTTGTCCCCCAAAACCAAAACCTTCTTACTGTAAGATGAAGAAAATTCTTTTGACTTGGGCGATGGCTTGGGTGGCTATCGCCGGGGCGACGGCTCAGTCGTTGCCTTACCAGAACCCGAATTTGAGTGCTAAGGAACGGGCTGCCGATTTGTGTAGCCGTCTGACGCTGGAGGAAAAGGCGCAGCTGATGCTCGACGAAAGTCCTGCTATTCCGAGGTTAGGCATCAAGAAGTTTTTCTGGTGGAGCGAGGCGTTGCATGGAGCGGCCAACATGGGAAACGTGACGGTGTTTCCCGAACCTGTGGGCATGGCGGCTTCGTTCAATCCGCAGTTGCTCTACCGTGTGTTTGATGCGGCAAGCACGGAGTTCAGGGCGCAGTATAACCATCGTATGTTGAATGGTGGCGAGGATGAGAAGTTCCACAGTTTGTCGGTATGGACTCCTAATGTGAACATTTTCCGTGACCCTCGGTGGGGACGCGGACAGGAGACGTATGGCGAAGACCCCTACCTGACGAGTGTCATGGGCATACAGGTGGTGAAGGGCTTGCAAGGTCGTGAGGATGCCAAGTATCGGAAGCTGTGGGCTTGTGCCAAGCATTATGCTGTGCATAGTGGCCCTGAATGGAGCCGTCACACGGCCAACTTGACAGACGTGAGTCCTCGTGACTTGTGGGAAACATACCTACCAGCTTTCAAGGCGACGGTGCAGGACG
The DNA here is from genome assembly GCA_902800305.1 of uncultured Bacteroidales bacterium. Lineage (GTDB taxonomy): Bacteria > Bacteroidota > Bacteroidia > Bacteroidales > Bacteroidaceae > Minthosoma. The sequence goes on along the minus strand of CADCDP010000016.1, from coordinate 31,965 downwards.
GCAAGGTGAGGGAGGTGATGTGTGCCTATCAGCGTCTGGACGACGACCCTTGCTGTGGCAGCACTCGGCTGTTGCAGACGATTCTGAGGGATGAGTGGGGATTTGAGTATCTGGTGGTGAGCGACTGCGGTGCCATCAGCGACTTCTACGATTCGCACAAGTCGTCGTCGGATGCCACTCATGCCTCTGCTAAGGCCACGTTGGCGGGCACAGATGTGGAGTGTGGCTATGGCTATGCCTATAAGAGCATCCCAGAAGCGGTGCGTCGTGGCTTCATCACGGAGGCTGAGGTGGACAAGCATGTGGTGCGTCTGCTGGAAGGCCGTTTCGACCTCGGCGAGATGGACGACCCGAAGTTGGTGGAGTGGTCGAAGATTCCGTATTCGGCCATGGATTCGAAGGAGCATCGCCAGATTTCGCTCGACATGGCGCGTCAGAGTCTTGTGCTTTTGCAGAACAAGGGGAATGTGCTGCCGTTGCAGAAGGGGAAGGAGAAGATTGCCGTGATTGGTCCCAATGCCGACAACGAACCGCTGATGTGGGGTAACTATAACGGTACGCCCAACCATACGGTGACGATACTCGATGGCATCAAGGCCAAGCAGAAGTCGCTGCTTTCATTCCCTGCCTGTGACCTCACCTACGACAAGGTGATGGACTGCCTGATGGGTACGCTCTGTGCTGTGGATGGGAAGAAAGGTGTGAAGGGCACGTTCTGGAACAACACCGAGATGGAAGGTAAGCCTGTGACCACTCAGTTCTACACCACTCCGCTGGCTGTCACCACGGCTGGTATGCACAACTTCGCTCCAGGCGTGAATCTGGAGGATTTTTCGGCCAAGTATGAGACGGTGTTCACGCCGAAGGAGTCGGGTGAGTATGTGGTGAACGTGGAGAGTTGTGGCGATTTCCAAGTATATATCGACGGTGAACGTAAGGTGCGTCAGCACACTTGGCGCACGACGCCGACTCGCACGGCTATCCAAGCTGAGGCGGGCAAGTCGTACAAGATAGAAGTACATTATAAATATGTGAAGACATGGGGCTCCAACATGAAGATAAACATTGCCAAGGAGTTGCCCATCGACTATGCTGCCATTGTTGACCAGTTGAAGGGCATCCAGAAGGTGGTCTTTGTGGGTGGCATTTCGGCTGCACTCGAAGGGGAGGAGATGCCTGTGGAAATCGATGGCTTCAAGGGAGGTGACCGCACCCACATCGAACTGCCGAAGGTGCAGCGCGGTTTGCTGAAGGCTTTGAAGGAGGCTGGCAAGACGGTCATCTTCGTGAACTGTTCGGGTTCGGCCATTGCCTTGCTGCCTGAGACAGAAACGTGCGATGCTATCCTGCAGGTGTGGTATGCAGGTCAGGAGGGTGGCACGGCCATTGCAGATGTGCTCTTTGGCGACTACAATCCCTGCGGCAAACTGCCTGTGACGTTCTACAAGACTTCGGAGCAGTTGCCTGACTTCGAGGACTATTCGATGAAGGGACGCACTTACCGCTACTTCGACGACCCACTCTTTGCCTTTGGTTACGGAATGAGTTACACGACTTTCGCCATCGGTGACGGCAAGCTGACGAAGCATGGCAAGGACTATCAGCTGACGGTGCCTGTGAGCAATGTGGGCAAGATGGACGGAACGGAGGTGGTGCAGGTATATATCCGCGACCTCTCCGACCCCGATGGCCCGCTCAAGTCGCTCCGTGCCTTCCAACGTGTAGATGTAAAGGCAGGGCAGACAGCCACCGCTACGCTGACCCTTACACCGCAGTCTTTCGAGTTCTTCGACCCCGAGACGAACACGGTGCATCAGAAGCAAGGCGACTTCGAGGTGCTCTATGGAAACAGTTCACGTAGTACTGACTTGAAGAAATTAAACTTAACTATTAAATAACCAAATTAGTAGATTGGTAGATTAGTAAATTAGTAGATTGGTAAAACTAAAAAACTAAACAACAAAACAACTCAAAACAATATGAAACGTTTACTTTTACTATTCTCTCTCCTTCTTTCCCTGTGCAGCTATGCCCACAAGAAAGAGAGTATCGACATCACCGTGAATGGGCAGAAGCGCAGCATGGTGGTCTTTACCCCTACCACGACTCAGACGAACATGCCCCTGATGATTGTTACTCACGGCATGAACCAAAGCCCTGAGTATCAGTATGACTCAGACAAGTTCTACAATCTTATCGACACGGCTAAGTTTGTCGTGGCGTATCTGCGTAGCGACGGCAGCACATGGGATATCGGTGGCACGAAAGACCAAGACTTCGTGCTACAGACCATCGACGAGATGGCCACACGCCACGGCATCAACAAGAACCGCGTCTATTGGTCGGGCTTCTCGATGGGTTCCATGCTCATCTATCATTGCATGGCTAATGTACAGGACAAGATTGCCGCCTTCGCCCCGACAAGTGGTGTGCAGTTCAGCGAGCAACCTTGGAATGCCTGCAAGAAGCCTGTCAACCTCATCCATTGCCATGCGTATGGCGACGATGTGTTCAACTACAATGACTATAATATCCACAGTTATGTGGAGAACATGGCGAAGATGAACCAGTTCACTACCTACATCAAGCTGGCCAACTACAACCCAGGCTCATGGTACAACGGCGACAAGGAGGTGTGGAGCAGCGACAAGAACGGCTGCATCGTTGAACTCTTCTCCTACAACAATGGTGGTCACTGGCCGATGGATGGTAATGCCAAGGAAATCTGGAACTTCTGCAAGCGGTTCAGTTTGCAAACGCTGGAAGAAGAATACACAGCTATCTATAATCAAGCCGCCAACCTCATCGCTGAGTGGAAAGACACCCCCGAAATGACTTCCAAGGCTGTCTATAAGACCCTGCAAACGGCACTCGACACCTATTCCCCCGACAAGGTGACCTCCGACAACCTGCGTGAGAAGGCCATCAAGAAGCTTTCTGCCTACATCACCGTGTTTGAGAAAGCCGCCGAGGGCATCGTGAAGAAGACGGACAGCGGAGAGACAGAGCAACCCGACGGCTTCGACCCCAACTTCCATATCTATCTTTGTTTTGGACAGTCGAACATGGAGGGCAACGCTGCCATCGAGGCGAAAGACCGCACAGGTGTGTCTCCACGCTTCAAGATGATGGCCGCAGTCGATATGCCTTCGTCGGGTCGTAAAAAAGGGGAGTGGTACACCGCTCTGCCACCACTCTGCCGTGACTGGACAGGACTCACTCCTGCTGACTACTTCGGTCGCACGATGGTGGAGAACCTGCCCGACAGCATCACAGTGGGCATCATCAACGTGGCTGTGGGTGGCTGTGCCATCGAACTTTTCGACGAAGACCAGTGTGCTGAGTATATCGCCAATGCTGCCGACTGGCTGCAGGGCTATTGCAAGGAATACAACAACAACCCCTACCGCACCCTCATCAACCTCGCCAAGAAGGCACAGAAAGCAGGAGTCATCAAGGGCATTCTGCTCCATCAGGGATGCTCCAACAACACACAGCAGGATTGGCCTGTGAAAGTGAAGCGTGTCTATATCCGTATGCTGAACGAACTGGGACTGAACGAGGAAGAGACTCCGTTGCTTGTTGGCGAACTGCTCTCTCAGAAGATGGGTGGCGTATGCTGGGGACACAACGCTGTCATTGCCAACACCTCGAAGGTTATTCCTAATGCCCATGTCATCTCTTCGGAAAACTGTCCAGGTGCAGCCGATGGACTCCACTTCACAGCTGAAGGTTACCGCATGATAGGAAAGCGATATGCCGAAACCATGCTTCAGTTGCTCGACAAGACTGCCACCATCGGTTTCGACACCAGCGAGACCCCTTTCCCCATAACTTCTGAGGCATTCAATCCCTCGCTCTATCTGCTTGGTACCTTCAAGAAAGTGGGTACAGCCGCCTCCTTCGCTGGAGAGAGAAGTGGCAACTTCGGTGGATGGCGATATCCTCACGGCATCGACCTTTCGGGAGCCAACTATCTGGTGGTGAAACTAATGCGTTCAGCCGCTTGCAAACCCGTAGTGAAGGTGTTCGATACTGACGACTACCTCAACCCCTGCTACAGTCATGAGATGAACGGGTCGAAAATCGCCCAAATAGACCTCCACAATATGAAGACTCCAGAAGGCAAGACCATCGACCCCACCCACATCTACATGGTGGGCATCGAGACTAACGCTTCCCAAGCCCTCTACCTCAACAGCGTCTTCCTCAGCGATGACGGCGAGAACGACATTACCGCCATCACCGCCCCCGACGCCCAAGCCGTCAATGCCGAATCGTCCCATAGCAACTATTTCGACCTCACAGGTCGTCCTGTTGCTCGTCCCACCAAAGGGCTGTACATCGTAGGACGTAGGAAGGTGTACGTGAAGTAAATATTGTAAAGGTTAGGTAAAGGTTAAAGTTTAGAGTTTAAAGTTTAAAGACCATGCGGGGTGCTTCTCATTAGGCACATCGCGCAAGCTTTCTTTAAACTTTAACCTTTAAACTTTAACCTTTACCTAACCTTCAATTTCTCAATTCTTCAAACCATTGCGGCTTACTTTCCCAAGATGATGTTGACGAGTGTGGTTACGTCGCTGATGTTCACATATCCGTCGCCATCCACGTCGCCAAGGGATGGGTCAGCAAGGTGGAGGGTCAGCTTGCCATCTTCAAGATGGGCGACGCTCTCTGTGGGCAGCGGCAGATAAGCCTTACCGAAAGGCAGTTCCACTTCGTCCGTGACGGCACAGAAAGCCGCATCCCCTTGGTCTTCGGGCAGGATGAAGTTCGTGCGGTCATTCTCCGTAGCTTTCAGTGTGGTGTTTTCGTTGATACCCACCAGCAGGTTCGACACCATTGCCTCGCCTGTACACAACGGAATCTCATATTCACCTTCCTTGCCTATCAGCACCAAGCCCATGCCAGCTGGCACTTCAAAGACACGGGTCAACGTCACCTCACCCTTCTTAGGTTGGAAAGCAGAAACAATGTAGGCTTTCACGTCTTCCACCTCCGAGAAGTCGAGGGCTTCCATACTACAGAACGTAGCGAAGCCATTGCTCCCAATCGTAGTCGTCATGTAGTCGCCAGCACATTCAAACTCCACTCCCACACTCAGATTATCTTCCACATTGGCGATAGTCAGTTCTCCCTCTCCGTTCACTTCCGTTACCTTTTCCACACTATTCACCTTCACACTCTTCACTTTGTAACCTTCTCGTGGTGTCAGCATCAGCACAACATCCGAACCCTCCTTCACGTCAAACGTCTCTCTTCCGTTCGTGATGCTTGTCTCGCCATAGGTTACTATGCTTCGCAAGTCGCTCACACTTACTACCATTTGATAGTTTTTTTTATTATCCTCCACACTAACAATTGTTCCGAATCCGCTCCAAGGGGATGTGTTCTTGTAGGCATCAAGCGATTCTTCGGGAACGTGGAGAGTGGCGTATTCGATGTAGGATTTTTCAAATGCATTAGAATATACAGATGGTGGAATTTCTCCATAGCAATAAACATCCCTCAGCTCTTGACAATTAGCGAAAGCATTAGCACCGATAGAGGTCACGCTGCCGGGAATGCTCACGGAGATTAGACTACAACAGCCATCGTATTTGCAACTTATTGTGCACCAATTAGTTTTGGTTGAAACGGTAGAAAAGTGTTGACGGAGATTCTATGGATGGAGAAAAAGGCTAAGAATTAACGTTTTTAACTATTATAAACCACAAAGCGCGCGATTTTGTGCAATATCCTTTCACTTGTCAATACGAATAGAGCAAAGAATTATAATGCCACCCTTGTTTCTTGCCCTGTTCGAGTTTGTCTAATAGATTGAAAGAGTTTGTTTCTTAATGATATGAATATCTACTCGTTGATCGCTACAGATACAAATGGGAAGATACGCTCATAAGAACCAGTGTGCTAATCCTTTTTCTTCGCATCCAAGTGATATGTAAAGCTGATCATGACGTAGTGATGGCGGAAGTCCTTCCACGAGGTGCTGTGCTGGTAGGCGGTACGCTCGCTGCGGAAGCTGTCCTGCTTGTTCAGGATATCCTCGAACTCCAGTTTCAAACGAGCCTTGTTCTTCAAGACTTTCCACGTGACGGCTGCATTCCAGAGTAGCAGGTTTCGGTTCATCGACTGAGCCGCATAGCCTCGGCGGGTGGTCTCGGTGAGGTCGGACGCGAAGACGAAGTTGCTCACGGTAGCCTCGGCTTTGATGCCGAATTGGTTGTCCCAAAGCGTGGTGTTCTGCTCGGGCGAGGCTGAGAAGCGCAAGCGGTCGGCCTCGATGATGGCGAACACGGAAGCCTTGAGCCAGTTTTTGTCGAAGGAGAGGGTGAGGCGGTCTTTGGGGTGGAAGTTGGTTTGGCGGTTCAACGTCCGCTCGGTCTGCGTGGGTAGCAGGGTCAGGTAGCCGTAGCGTTGCCCTGTGTTGAGCCGGAAGTCGTTCTCCAAACGGAACATTTCGCCGAGGGCTTGGTCGATGTTGAGACGGTACTCCCATGTGTGACTGCCTCGGACGTTCTCGGGACGGCTGACATAGACGGCGGTGGCGGGATTGTAGCTGAGGGCCGTCACGCGGTCACGGTCGCTGGTATTAAAGGCGATGCTGGCACTGAGCGAGGTCTGGCTGCGGGCGAGCACCATGTTGTACGAGAGTCTTACGTTGTGGTTGTGCGTGTCTTTCAGACTGGGGTTTCCCTCGGTGATGAAGAGCGGGTCGGTGAGGTCGCGGTAGCCAATGGTCTGTAGGATTCTTGGCTTCGATGTGCTGAAACCGTAGTTCAGTTCAAAGCCTACGGTCTTGCTCAGTTTCAGCGTTGTCCGCAGCGACGGGTCTATGAGGAAGGAGTGGCGCACGGCGGCGGTGTCGAGCATTCCGCGCTGGTAGTCCTGGCTCTCACGCAGCCATCTGGCCTTGACGCTGGGCATGATTTGCAGCGGGGCGAGATTGAAGGTGGAAGATATTTGCAGTGAGTGACTGTTGATTGTGTAGCGATCTCGATAGGAGTTTGCGGCATCGGCCACTCCATCGGTCATGAAGTCTCGGTCGTTTTTTTCGTGCCTGTGATTGAAGTTGTATTGTATCCGCATCATCCATTTCTTGGTGAGCCAGCGGGCGTGATGTGCCTCGGCTCCTGTTTTGAAATTTGAGGTCGGCGAGGTGGAGAACTGGCTCAACTTTGAGGAATTGAGCGAGGCGATGTGCGAGGTGACAGTGCGTTCCGTCCAGTTGTTGCTCTTCCCGTCGGTATAGTCCAGTTGGATGCTTGCACCGAGCGAACCGTCTTTGACGTAGTGCTCCCATCCGGCTCTTGTGCTGAGTGCGGTCTCGTGTCCGTCGCTATGGCTTCCCACGTATTGTGAGAGTGTTGGCATGTAACCGCTCGCTGTCATTTCCTCCTGTTCTGTAGTTTGCCTGCTGTGCGAGCGTTTGTTCTTATGCCCCACGCCGGCACTCAGGGAAAATGTGTTCAGCGAGTCTTTGGCCCAACGCAGGTCGGCGTTCAGGCGCGGGTTCAACTTGTGGTCGCGGTGGTACGTTTCGCTTGAGGTGCGCGTCGCGGCGGTGTTGGGCAGGTAGTTCTCCGTCTCTGCGTGTGAGGTGCCCCAGTTGTCTTCATGGTCCAAAGCACCCGTGACAGAGTATTGGCTTTTCATCTCCTGTGTGCCCTCTTTCTTGTTCCATTTATGCTGATAGCCAGCGGCACCGCCTTGGTCATGTCCGTAGCCGTCGCCCCAGCTACTGCCCCATCCGCTCATGCTTTTACTGATGGTCTTGTCGATGTTGTTGGCATTGGCGAACACCATCACGGGGTCGGTCTTCGACAGGCGGTTCATCGTCACCTCGCCCTCGTAATACTCCGGCGTCTGGTAGCCCGCCGTCACGTCGCCATACCAGCGGTCAAGGAAGCCGGGCTTGATGGTGAGGTCGAGCACCATGTCCTGCGTGCCGTCGTCCTTGCCCGTGCGTTCCGAGAATTCCGATGCTTTGTTGTATGCCTTGATGTCCTGCACAGCCTCGGCAGGCAGCTGACTCATCAACTGTTCGCCGCCCAAGATGCCCTCGCCGTCCATTGTCAGGCGGATGGGCTTGCCGTTCCACGACATCTTGCCCTCGTTGTCAACCTCCACGCCCGGCAGCTGGCTGATGAGTTCGTCGAGCCGTGCGCCCTCTTGCAGGTGGAACGCCTCGGGGTGGAACACGATGGTGTCGCCCCGCACGGTGAAGCGGCGGGCGCGTCCCGTCACCTCCACCATCTTCAGCATCTGCGGCGACATTTTCAACTCAATATCGCCGATGTCAAGCGTGTCTTTTCGGCTGTCGCTGAAGGCCAATACCGTCTTCGACTTCGAGTAGTAGCCAAGCATCGATGCCTCGATGGTACACTTCCCATCGGCATGCAGATAGAACACGCCCAATGAGTCGGCCTTGCCCCATGCCGTTGATGACCCCATGTCGTATTTCTGCGTCAGCGTCACAGAGGCATCAGGCAACGGTTCCTTTGTCTCAGCATCTACAACGCGCCCTTTTATGATGTCGGCGTGAACAGATGGACCGCCGAAGAGTATTGCAACGATGGCGAAGATAATGTTGATGAATGTTTGCTTTCTCATTTGTCTTTTTCCAATTTGATGTTATCTTTTATTACATACGCTGGTTTTGCGGAGATATGACGGTCAAGGTCATTAAACTGTCCTGATTGGGCATAGAAATGGCGCGAAACTGATTCTCTGCATCTGTTCCAAAGGCATCGCCAAACGCCCAACTATCAAATACAAGTATCAGCTCGCGCCTAAACGCGAGCATCAACTCTTTTTCATCTTGATAGTTCTTTATATTGGCGATATTTGGAACAAGAATCAAAAAGTCAACGCTTCTTATGTCGCTTCTATATGTAATGTCCTATCCACTCATGTTATTTTAACAAGTTTCTATTGTCGTCGTTCTCCATACAATAATAGCATAGAAGCAAGTTGTGGATAAATCACCCACGTGGACGTTCCGATTGCGTTACCTTCAAGAAAAGCTTTAAATTTTCCAGATTTAGAGACCTGAAGAAAAACGTCGTAAACGTCCTTTTTGACGAGAGGCAGCCGAGTATCTGCACGAGGCACAGCCGCGACGCGTCAAACCCAAATGTAAAAACATAACCCTGTCGCCCTGCATGGATGGACAAGGAGGTGACCACTGCCACACTCGTCCATCGGGCTACTGGATTAGGTCTCGTTCGACATGTCGTTCATCCTTGCGGACGGCAACACACTTCCCAAGACATTGCAAATGTAGATAACTTTTGTTTTATTTCCAAATGAATAGGGTGAAAAATGTGTACCCAACCACAAAAGAGCTATTTGATATGGCTCAATTTGAAAATAGAAGGAAGGAATCTTCTGCTTTCATCGGTAGCCCATCAAGGTCAAAATGCTGCACAAATATTTGGAAAAGTCGAAAAAATGTTGTAACTTTGCAACTGAAAAAGGATGGTTAATTGTCGGTTCCCTGGATTTCCTATTCCAAGGAACCGACTTCCAATCGTAAGCTTCGATAGTACAATCGTAAGCTTTGATAGTATAATCGCAACCTTCGATAGTACAATCGTAGGTTGCGATTGGTTTTAGTACACCCGTTGACCCAGAGGGGGCAACGTAGCAGAGTCAGAGGAGGCAACGTAGTGGGTTCATTGGAGGCAACGGAACAAGAGAACAGGTACAAACAGATTGTCTCAACAACGGATTGCACGGATTATACGGATTGGCTCCGCCTTCCAAAGCCCTGCGGGGCTTTCTAATCTGTGAAATCAAAATTTATTCTTTGTAATAGCTTACTCATAAGCGAAAAAAATCCGTGAAATCTGTGTAATCCGTTGTTAAAAAAACAGCCGAAACTTAAATAATATCAGTTTTTTATTGCGGCAGACTTGTAATTCAATATTTTTATGTACATTTGCAGCTCCTAAAATACGCTACGCTAAATGAAAAATGATAAATAATAAATGAATAACTAACTTTATTACTAACTTAACTAATCTTTATGATGACAATGAGAAAATTTTACTTTTTCTGCGTGTCTATGGTGGTCTGTGTGGCTGCTATGGCACAATGGGTGCAGCCTGTGCCGAAGTACGGCGAGGTGGTGTATGGCGACACGCTTTATCTCTACAACATTGACGCGAAGGGGTTCTTCTTGGGTGCGAACTACTACGACACCCGTGCGTCGGTGAGTGCATCGAAGGGCTACAAGTGCGTGTTGACGCTCGATGAAGAAACGGGGTATGTGACGATTGCAGACTCTGTGGAGACGAATTCGGACAACACGCCTACGGGTATGTGGTATTTGTGGGCAAGTGGCGTAGATAACATTTGGGTCGATTACCACGAAGAAGGAAATATCTACTGGCGACTGGTGCAGCAGGGCGATGGCTCTTACTACATCTATAATCAGTTTGGAGGATTGACGGACTATCCATTGGGCGTGGATTTGTCGTCGGGCAACACCTCGCTGTTGTTCCTGACTGACCCAGAGGCTCCCGAAGTGTCGCAAGTGCGCTGGGGCTTTGTGACGATGGCTGATTATGCGGCGTTCCAGAAGGAGGTGGTGGTCTATGATGCTGCCATGCTTTTGGGTAGCCGCATCGAAGAGGCGCAAGGCTATGGCTTGAACACGGATGCTGCCAAGACGGTGTATGACAACACGGCTTCGACGCTCGAACAGATTGAGGCGGCTTCGGCTGAGCTGGTGGCTGCCATCAATGACTATAAGGAGCATGATGCTACGCCCGACAATCCGAAGGACTTGACGGAGACGTACATCCCCGATGCGGACTTTGAACAGAATCAGGGGGCTGGCGTGTGGTTGCGTGAGCAGTCGCCCAATGCACAGAACTGGCAAACGGGCGGCACTCCTGGCAAACAGGGTGATGCCACGTACTTCTTGGAAGCATGGAACGGGAGCAACTTCAAGGGTAAGATTTATCTGCCCATCAAAGACCTGCCCAATGGCGTGTATTCGTTCACACTTTCGGCATTCACGAATGCTGGCGAAGGGTCTTACGTCTATGCTGGCAACGATTCTGTGGAGGCAAAGAGTGCCGACATGACTCCTTACACGGTGTTCACCCGTGTGATGGACGGTACGCTGGAGGTGGGCTTCAAGTCGCCGAAGGCTATGCAAAATTGGATTGGTATCGACGATGCCAAACTGCTCTATCTGGGCAATTCGGTGGCTTCCTACGCCTATTGGGTGAGCTTCAGCTTGGAGAATGCGCCACGCTATGACGATGACGCTTTCGTACAGACGGCTGCACGGGAGGCTTACAACCAGTTGCTCGACACTGACCCCTCTACGTTTGCTACGGTGGAGGAAGTGTTGGCCTACTACGACCAGTTCACTGAGGCTCTGGCATCCATGGAGGCCAATGCGGAGGCCTACGCCCGTTATGCTGCTCTGCTCGCTGATGTGGAAGACTTGCAAGCTGCTGGCTATGCTGGCGACGATGCCGATGTGCTCTACGACTATGTGCAGGAAGAGGCTGAGGATATCGTGAGGGATAAGGCACTCTCCACCGAAGAGATGACGGCTGAGTGTGACAAGCTCTCGGAGATGATTGAGACGGTGAAGCGCAACTGCCTTGTGCCGGGTATGGACTGCACGAAGAACTTGGTGAACCCGAACTTCGACGACCGTCTGAATGGCTGGAGCCACGATTCGCAGTATGCCGATGGTGCATGGGGCGGACTGGAGAGCAACCCATGTGTGGAGCGTTGGAACGACAATTTCGACTTCTATCAGATCATTTCGGGGATGCCGAACGGCGTATATGAGTTGCGTGTGCAGGGCTTCTATCGTCCGCTGAGTGACACGAAGGCTTCTTGGGACAACTTCAAGGCTGACCCAGAGACTGACGAGGTGCTTGCTTTCATCTATGCCAACAAGAGTGAGGCTAAGATTAAGAATATTGCCGACCAGACTCCTTATCCCGAGCCTCTGGAGGACAACTACACGCAGGTGGAGGATGGGCTGTATTTGCCTAATGGCATGAAGGCTGCTTCGAATGTGTTCTCTCGGATGTCGGATGGTGTAAACCCCGACTACGACAACGCTGTGTTGGGTGTGGTGACGGATGGAACGCTCCGAGTAGGCATCAAATCGACGACTGGTACGAAAGAAGGTCGATGGACTTTGTGGGACAACTTCCGCCTCACCTACGTGGGCATGGACAAGGATGCCATCGATGGAATCATCTCTACTTACGCTGAAGAGGCAGAAGAACTCTTGGAGCAACCCATGAGTGCTGCTGCCAGCGGAGCACTGAGTGCTGCCAGTGTCATGGCTGAGGATGCCGAGACAGGCGACGAGGCTTTTGCCGCCCTTACCGCCCTCATCAATGCTATTTCCGATGCCAAGGCCAGCATTAGCACTTACGAGCAGTTGGAGAAAGCCATCAGCACGCTGGAAGAGGCTGTGAAGACTTTCGAAAAATCTCCTGCGGCTGACCAAGCCAACAAATTGCTTTCTGCCACCAGCGAAGCTTACGACGAAGGTGCTTACAGCGACGAAGAGGTGGCTGCCAAGGTGAGTGAAATCGAGGATATGTGTGCCCGACTCCGTGTGCCTGACTATGCCAATGCGTCCGACGACACGCCGATTGATTTCACGCAGGTCATCGTGAACCCCAGCTTCGAGACGGGCGACATGACAGGTTGGACAGCTGCCAAGGGTGACGACACGGGTGTGAAGGACAACTCGAATTCCACCTACACCATCTCGAATGCTGATGGCGGTTATGTGTTCAACACATGGAAGAATGCGGCTACCTTCGACTACGACGTGGTGCAGACCATCAAGTTCTTGCCTGCTGGAACCTACGAGTTGACGGCTCTCATGGCTTCCAACCAAGGCAACAAGGTGAGCCTCGGTGCCAATGGCGGTTCGGTTGAGTTCACCATGACCAACTCGTTGGATGTAGCCGACGAAGGTAGCATCATCTTTAAGTTGGGAGAGAACGAGACTCTCGTCATCAAAGCTTTCGCTACTAACTGGTTCAAAGTGGACAACTTCCATCTTACTTACTTCGGTGCAAACAGCCAGAAAGACCCCAACAGCATCGAGGGCATAGAGACCATTTCCGAATCTGTTCCTGCAGCCATCTACACCGTCAACGGTGCTAAGGTAGCCACCATGCAGAAGGGCATCAACATCGTCCGCATGGCGAATGGACAGGTGAAGAAAGTTTTTATTAAGTAAAACTTTCGCCCACCTGAGGTGCAGTGCTCGGCTGGTGGGAGGGCAACGAAGGAAGCCCGAAGCAGCAGACGCTAAGCACAAAGGTGGACAGGTGAAGAAAGTTTTTATTAAGTAGATATTGTAAGGTTTAAAGGTTAAAGTTTAAAGTTTAAAGACCATGCGGCTTGTTTGCAAACACCGCGTTAGCCTCTTTAAACTTTAAACTTTAACCTTTAAACTTTACAAAAACTTTCCTTTTTCCCTTAATTTCCGTACCTTTGCACCATCAATCGTAAAAAGACAATCAATATGGAAGAGAAGAACTTCAAAAGAACTACGGTGACGGCAGCGTTGCCGTATGCGAATGGCCCTGTGCATATCGGCCATTTGGCTGGTGTGTATGTGCCAGCGGACATCTATGTGAGATACCTCCGTCTGAAGGGACGTGAGGTGATGTTTGTGTGTGGTAGCGACGAGCATGGTGTGCCTGTCACTATCCGCGCCAAGAAGGAAGGTTGTACGGTGCAGGACGTGGTGGACCGCTACCACGGCATCATCAAGAAGTCCTTTGCTGACTTCGGCATCAGCTTCGACATCTACAGCCGCACCACCAGCAAGATACACCACCAGTTTGCCGCCGACTTCTTCAAGAAGCTTTACGACGAGGGTAAGTTTGTGGAACTGACTTCGGAGCAGTTCTACGACGAAGAGACCCACCAGTTCCTGACTGACCGCAACATCAAGGGCGAATGTCCACGGTGTCACTCCGAGGGTGCATACGGCGACCAGTGCGAGAAGTGTGGTGCAACCCTCTCGCCCGACGAACTGATTAACCCCGTGAACGCCATCAATGGCAACCCCTTGGTGAAGAAGGCGACGAAGCATTGGTATCTGCCGCTTGACCAATATCAGCCGTGGCTCGAAGAGTGGATTCTGAAGGAGCACACCGAGTGGAGGAGCAACGTGTATGGCCAGTGCAAAAGCTGGCTCGACAGCGGTCTAAAGCCCCGTGCCGTGACCCGTGACCTCGACTGGGGCATTCCTGTACCTGTGGAGGGTGCTGAGGGTAAGGTGCTCTACGTGTGGTTCGATGCGCCCATCGGCTACATCTCCAATACAAAGGAACTCTGTGAGAGCAACCCCGAACGCTGGGGCACATGGCAGAAGTGGTGGCAGGATGAGGACACCCGTCTCGTCCACTTCATCGGCAAGGACAACATCGTCTTCCACTGCATCGTGTTCCCATCAATGCTGAAAGCGCATGGCGACTACATCCTGCCCGACAATGTGCCCAGCAACGAGTTCCTGAATCTCGAAGGCAATAAGATTTCCACCTCGAAGAACTATGCCGTGTGGCTGAACGAATATCTGGAGGAACTGCCTGACCGTCAGGACGAACTGCGCTATGTGCTTACGGCCAATGCCCCCGAAACGAAGGACAATGACTTCACTTGGGCAGACTTCCAGGCACGTTGCAACAACGAGTTGGTGGCAGTGTATGGCAACTTCGTCAACCGTGCCCTCCAGCTCACCCAGAAGTACTATGGCGGCATCGTGCCTGAGTGTGGCGAACTGACCGATACAGACAAGGCGACCCTTGCCGAGTTCGCCTCTGTGAAGGACAATGTGGAGAAGCTCATCGAGGGCTTCAAGTTCCGTGAGGCACAGAAGGAGGCCATGAACCTCGCTCGTATTGGCAATAAGTACATCGCCGACGAAGAGCCGTGGAAGGTCATCAAGACCGACCCCGAACGTGTGAAGACGGTCATCTACATTTCCCTCCAGCTCACTGCCAACCTCGCCATCGCCTTCGAACCGTTCCTCCCCTTCTCGTCGGCCAAACTGCGTGAGATGATAGCTATGGACACTCTCAACTGGGAAGACCTTGGCAAGACCGACCTCCTGCCTGCTGGCAAGCAACTCGGCAAGCCCAGCCTCCTCTTCTCGAAGATTGAAGATGAGACCATCCAGTTCCAGACTGACAAGCTCGCCGCCACCATTAGGGCCAATGAAGAGGCTAACGCCGAAGTGGTTCCCGTGAAAGACACTGTGGCGTTCGACGATTTCACCAAACTCGACATCCGTGTGGCCACCGTACTCCAGTGCGAGCGTGTGCCCAAGATGAAGAAGCTCCTCAAGTTCCACCTCGACGACGGCACTCCGCAGGGACGCACCATCGTGAGCGGCATCGCTCAATGGTATGAGCCAGAGGCACTTGTGGGCAAGCAAGTCCTCTTCATCGCCAACCTCGCTCCCCGCACCTTTAAGAACGGCCTTGTCAGCGAGGGCATGATTCTCTCAGCCGAGAACTGGGATGGCACCATCAGCGTCACTACCGTGGAACACCCCGTGAAGGCTGGCAGCCTCATCAGCTAAAAGAGATGAGCAGGAGATTCTTAGGACGTATCGCCGTAGGTATGTTGCTGGGGTGGATGCCCCTCGTAACACAGGCGTAGCAGCAGGAGTGGACGCTTATTTGGAGTCAGGAGTTCGACACCGATGGAGCATACGACCATGACGAGTGGGATGCGGAACAAGGTTTTGTGCGCAACCACGAAGCGCAGTGGTATCAGGAAGACAATGCCTTCCAGAAGGATGGGTGTCTCGTACTGGAGGCTCGAAAAGAGAAGAAAGACAACCCACGTTATCGGAGACAAGGTGGAAGCGACTGGCGTAGCCAACGGGAGTTCATTGAATACACCTCCGCATCGCTTACCACCCGAAAGTCTTTCTCCTTCCTCTACGGTCGGCTCGAAGTGCGTGCCAAGATACCCACCGCAGGAGGTGCATGGCCTGCCATCTGGCTGTTGGGAAAAGACATGCCGTGGCCATCATGTGGAGAAATCGACGTAATGGAGTACTACCGCATCGGAGGTGTTCCCCACATCTTGGCCAATGCCGCTTGGGGCGACGACCTGCCTTACCATGCTGTGTGGAACTCGAAGAAGATACCTTTCAGCCACTTCACAGAGAAGGATGCCCAATGGGCAGACCAGTTCCACCTTTGGCGCATGGACTGGACACCCCAATCCATCCGTATCTATCTCGACGACGAACTGCTCAACGACATCCCCATGAGTGAAACGGTGAATGGCTCCGTCGGCCACCATATCAACCCCTTCACCCGCCCTCAATACCTCTTGTTCAACCTCGCTCTTGGCGGCGACAATGGTGGCACTATTGATGATGCCGCCATGCCCATGAAGTACGAAATAGACTATGTGAGGGTCTATCAACGTTAACCCCTCAACACCTAAAGAGGTTCATGGACAATGTGGAACACTGTCCATGAACCTCTTTACTTTACTCTTTCCTAATCTTCCGCCTGTACGTCTTCCTGTCCGTCACGACATAGAGGATATACAAGCACTTAAAGTAGAAAATCTACTCGTCTTCTTCCAAAATGATTTTCGCTTTTCCGCCCTTCTGCACCTTCTCTTCCAGATTTTCCGTCACGCAGATGGGCACTTCCTTCTTGATGCTCTGGTCGAGCGAGATGAGCGTTTCCGTCGAATCCACACCCGTGATGCCCTGAATCTTTCGGTTCAGCAAGTCCATTAACTGCTCATTGTCACGGGCATACAACTTCACCAGCATCGTGTAAGGCCCCGTGGTGTAGTGACACTCCACAATCTCAGGAATCTTCTCCAATTCCTCCACCACACGGGAATACATCGACCCCTTTTCCAAGCGGATGCCCACATACGTACACGTGTTATAACCCAAACTCTTCGGGTTAATCACATAGCCAGAACCAATGATGACATTCGTGTCGATGAGTCGCTGCACACGCTGATGGATGGCAGCACGCGACACGCCACATACTGCCGCCACATCCTTAAATGGGATACGCGCATTGGCAGAAATAATGTCCATAATCTGCTTGTCAAGCTTATCAATCTTTTCCATTTGTTTTTTCGGTTTTTCGGTTATACGGTTCTATAGTTTTTACGGTAGGTCTTCAAAAAAGAACACCTAACCGCACAACTGCCTAACCGTCTAACTGCATCATTCAACAATTTGTAAACAAAAGTAGGTCTTTTTTTTCTATTTGTCAAACAAAAATACGGAAAAAACAGAAAAAGACCAAAAAAAGATGGAAAAATGCAACCATTTGTGAAATAAAAGTGCTAATTTCGCACATCAAACAACCGTACAACCACATAACCGTAAAAAAACAAACCACAATGGATACACTCGTTTTTGCCACCGGCAACGCTCACAAGCTTCAAGAGATACGTGCCATCCTTGGCCATCAGTTCGAAATCAAGAGCCTCCACGACATCGGATGCGATGTGGACATCCCCGAAACAGGATCCACTTTCAGCGAGAACGCCTTGCAGAAAGCCCATTACGTGAAGCAACACTATGGGCTTGATTGCTTTGCCGACGACTCAGGCTTACAAGTCGAAACCATCAATGGGCAACCAGGCGTGTTCTCTGCCCGCTACGCCGCCATCCACGGACTCACAACCTCCGCAGGACGCGACGAAGACAACATGGACTACCTCCTCCAGCAACTCGCCACCCATCCCACCGAACCACTCCCCAGCAACCCGCTACAGCAAGGGTGGCCAGCCAGTTTCAGCACCCACATCGCCCTCATCTACCAAGGACAGGAGCACCACTTCGAGGGCATCATCCACGGCCACATCATCCCCGAGAAGCGAGGCACCCACGGCTTCGGCTACGACCCCATCTTTGTGCCCGAAGGTCACACCCAAACCTTCGCCCAACTCGGCGACGACATTAAGAACAGTATGAGCCACCGCGCCAGAGCCGTTGCCCAACTCGCAGCATTCTTAAAATCTTGAAAAGGGAGATTACAAGCATCAAGAGTGCTTCTTTCTGTTGGAGGTCTTCGTGCTTCGTTGCACGGAGGCCTCCTGCTTTTTAGGCCATCCCATCCGTATTTAGCAACCATTTCCACTCATTACGACCCTTATATCCCATTTTCTTCCCACAATTTGCCTTCCTTTCGTTAATTAGTGTTAAATCCAAGTACTATGTATTGCAAGGTATTTATATTTTACATACCTTTGTAGCGGATTTAGAACTTAAACACTAAAGCGTATGAATGTGGACAATGCAAAATCGCAGATGCGGAAGGGTATGCTGGAGTACTGCATTATGCTGTTGCTCGGCGAAAAAGCTTACTACACTTCGGACATCATCAAGCGACTGAAGGAGGCGAATCTGCTGGTGGTGGAGGGGACGTTGTACCCCTTGCTCACTCGGTTGAAGAACGATGGCCTCTTGGGTTATGAATGGCAGGAGAGCACACAGGGGCCTCCGCGAAAGTATTACGTGCTGACCGACGACGGCAGGGAAACTCTGGAGCAGTTGGACACTGCTTGGGGCGAACTGGAGCAGACGGTACACAAACTGAAGAACAGGCGACTGCTTATCGAAAACTAACACATTAATATATAAGGAAACAATGAAAAAGAATATTACAATCAATCTTTGCGGTAGGCTTTACCAAATAGACGAGGATGCCTACGAACTATTGAGCCACTATACGGAGACCCTGCGCAACTACTTCTTGAAGCAGGAGGGTGGCAAGGAAATCGCTGACGACATCGAGGAGCGGGTGGCTGAACTTCTTGACGACCTGAAGGCACAAGGAATAGAGGCCATCACCATCGAGCATGTGGAGGACATCATCCGTCAAATTGGACAGGTGGAAGATATTGCAGGAGAAGCCCTGGATAATCCAGAGAATCAGAATCATGCAGAAAGCTCCGAGAAAGGCAAGAAACCCCTTGGCGGCAAGAAGTTCTACCGCGACTCGCAGAATAAGATGCTGTCTGGTGTGCTGTCTGGTTGTGCGCAGTACTTCGGGGGCGACGTGAACCTGTGGCGTTGGGGATATGCCATCGTGTGTCTGCTGTGGTGGGTTATCAATGGGGTTACCCCCTTCACGTTTGGACATCTCTTTGCCCTGCCGTTGCTGCTGTTTGTAGCTCCTGTAGCGTTCTTCCCTGTTGTGCCTTATCTATTAGCAGCCATCTTCCTCCCCGAAACCAAGTCACCCGAAGATGTGTTGAAAATGAAGGGCAAGGAGGTCAATCCGCAGACGTTGACAGAGGAAGTGCAGGAACACACAGCCAAGAAGAAGGAGAAGGGTGAGGGCAGTCAGTTCTGGAACATCTTCTTGGGTGTCATCTGCATTGGCTTGAGCACCTTCCTGACCATCGGCTTCATAGTGACTCTGGGATTCTTCGTGGCATTCTTAGCTGCCCATGAGACGATGGCAGACAACTGGTGGAACATTCGCTATGCGGAGGATATTCAAGCCATCACCTTCCCAGTGTTTCTCAGTGGTATTATGCTGCTCACTTCCATTGGCATCCTGCTCTATTGCTCCATCCATGCGGCAGTCAGCTCGTTTGGCAAGACCCCGTCGATGAGTGTCCGTCAGCGTGTCATGTGGTTCCTCCTGTGGGTGGCATCTACGATAGGCTTTATCGGTTGTGTGACTTCGGCAGTAGGTCGGCTCGCAAAGTCGCAGACCGAACGTTGGGACAGAGAAGGAAGAAGGTCTGATGGTGCAGAGGTGACTATCACGGACGATTTGGGGCATGAGTTCAACGAGGAGGAATACCACTTCTTCAAGATGAACGACTGGGAACTCATCACGGCTGAGAACACCGACCGCTACACCTACAGCGGTGAGTGGATGACGGGCAACTTCAATGTGCGTTATCTTGATGCCTGCAACGATGAGGCTCCCGTCATCTACACAGCACGCAAGACGAAAGAAGTGGAGCCTGGCATCTATCGCCTCTCTGCCGCTGTGAGAGCCAGCAATGCGAACAAGTTCATTTACTTGTATGGACAGACCATCGACCCCACTACGAACGATACGGTACAACTGGCGAAACGGGTGAAGGAGATTCCTGTCTTTGGTACGGAGGGCGGCAACATTGTGGAGTATGCGAAATACGGGAATACTTTGCAGGATAATGTGACAATAGGGACAGACGGAAAGCCGTTCGTTTATGACGCAGTGGTCAATGAACTGGTTGACCGTATTTCCCCACAAGACCGTCAGAAGATTAGTAAAGCTCATCACGGAAAAGGCTTTGGCTGGAGCTACATCTACATCGACAGCATCAAGGTAGCGAAACCTTCAGAACTCTTCTACGGAGTGACTACCGACGAACGCATCACAGGCAATACCGCCACCACGGGTTGGTTCTCTGCCACCGATTTCCGTTTGGAGAAGATTGGAGACGCGAACTGAAAGGGGTAAGACACTCGTTTCCTCATCGGCTTGATGCTTTAGCTAGACACGCATCAATCGCACCCGTCGGGTTCGATGCGCCGCACCCGACGGGTACGACGTGTCGGACTCGACGGGTGCGGTTTGGGGGAGACGAGGAAGGGGTGTTGGGAGTGGACTCGTCGGGGAAACCGACGAGCACGAAAACGGGGAAGCGACGAGCACGAAGAAAGGGGAGAGAGGCTATTCGCAGAGAAAAAAAGGAGGTGGACGGGGAAGGTATCATAAGTGAAAGTTTATGTTTCGTGGGCGGAAACGGGTGTAGGTAATAATACTTACCTTTGCATAAAAATACCAAAACTTTTACTGAAACAATGAAACTGAAGAACATTCTCTTAGCATTGGCTACTTGTGTGTCCTCGCTGTCGGCGACGGCACAGGTGAGCTATGGCACGTTGCCTCCGCTCCATGTGGACGGCAATTATCTGAAAGACCCATCGGGTAACAAGGTGGTGCTGCACGGCGTGATGGACACGCCCAGTCCTTACTTCAACAACTACCGCTGGACGACATGGGCGGAGGGATGCAGCGACAGCAAAATCTCTTCGTGTGTGAATTACTTCAACAAGCTTTTCACCGCCATCACCGACTCGACCAGTGGGGCTTACTGTAGCATCTTCCGCTTGCACCTCGACCCATGCTGGACAAACGGAAGCACAAAATCGTGGCCGGTAGATAGCCGCGAGCCAGGAGACAGCGAAGCTGACATCAGCAAATACAGTGGCACACGCCTCACGAAGTACATGAAGATGCTCTACTGGCGCATCGCTCAGCAAGCCATGAAGCACGGGCTTTACGTCATCATGCGTCCACCAGGCGTATGCCCTCACGACATCTATGTGGATGGTGGCTACCAGAAATACCTCATGGATGTGTGGGATCGTGTCACCAAGAACGACTCCATCTTGAAGTACTCAGGGCAAATCAGCATCGAGCTGGCCAACGAACCTGTGAACATCCACAACGCCAATGGCACAGATACCGACCAGACCTTCCACGACTTTTTCCAGCCCATCGTCGATAAAATCCGCGAGAATGGCTTCAAGGGTGTCATTTGGGTGCCAGGATCGGGTTGGCAGAGCAACTATCGCCCTTACGCTAAATGCCCCATCACGGGTGACAACATCGGCTATGCTGTCCATAATTATGCAGGGTGGTATGGCAATAGCGACAATAGCTGCGACCCAACTAAGGCTATCACCGAATTCGGTAATTCTGTGCCCATCATCCGCACTAATCCTATCGTGATTACGGAGGTGGACTGGAGTCCGGAGAAGCCAGGAACAGGTCACTACAACGAACACGGCGATTGGGTGACCAGCAACTACGGCACATGGGCCACAGCCACCACTTCGAAGTGGGGCAAGGCATACAAGGCCATACTCGACCACTATGGCAATGTGTCTATGACTCTCACGGGTACAGGCGATTTCATCGACATCGACGACTACATCAACCATAAGAAGGTGACACCCGCCTTCAAGACTGCGATGGAGGCCAAAGGTGTTGACCCTCACGAGGCTTGTGGTGTGGCTTGCTTTGAGTGGTATGCTGACTATGCCAAGGTGAACTATGCAGCCTTTGAACGGTATCAGCCTATGCAGGAAGTGCCAGAGAATCCTTTTGAACGGAGCAAGGAGTGGTTCAACCCCACAATTCTCTACGAAAACTCCGCTACTCACATGGCAGCCATGAGCACGCTGAAACTGAAACAGAACGGTTGTGCAGGTTGGCGCTTCGAGAACGAAGAGGGTATAGACTTGTCGAGCTACAACTATTTGGTCATCAGGTTACAGCGCAATGCCGTCAAGAACACGTTCTTCCGCATCTACGACACCTCCAACTATTGGGCTGAGCCTTATCTGTGCGACATCGGTTTGAAGAAGGAGATAAAGATAGACCTTCGCGAAATGCAGACGGCTTCGGGCACGAAAGTGGATCCCAGCCACATCCGTATCGCTGGCTTCACTTCGGTTGGTGCCGACCAAACGCTTTATGTGAAGGATGTGTTCCTGTCGATGGATGGAGAAACGGATGCAACAGGCATCGAGGCTCCGATGGCCAGCGAAGGCAAGACGGAGAAGGATGTTTACTTTGATTTGTCGGGGCGCCGCGTGACAAATCCGACCAAGGGCATCTACATTGTGAATGGCAAGAAGGTGTTTGTGCAGTAAAGCACGATTTACCCAATCTCTAACCTATCCTACAACCCAACATGAAGAAACTTCTCTTTTTATTCGTTCTTTGTACAAACGCTCTTTTCCTCTTTGCTTCGCCCTCTGCGGGGGAAGCAGGGAGGAAAACTGCGTTTACAGCCAAGTCGCCCAATGGCAAAATTGCATTGCAATATCAAGATGGGCAGTATCAACTCTCTTGTGGCGGACAGAAGGTGCTCGCACTCACCGATGTGGGGGTCACCACTACGCAAACGGGCAAGAACCTGACCTTTGTGGAGATGAAGAAGGAGGGGAAAGTGGAGGCCAACTACGAGATGCTGGCAGGCAAGAAGAGCCACTGCCTCAACAAAGCCAACCAGTATGTCAGCCTTTATCGTGACGAACGGGGCAACACAATCCGTGTGGTGTTCCTGCTCTGGAACGATGGCTTAGCCTTCCACTACGAGCTCAAGAACCTGAACGGCGAACGCTTAGAGGGCGAGCAGACCACCTACCGCATTGCCGAAGGCACGAAGCGATGGATGATGCAGTGGTCGGAGGGTTACGAAGGCTTCTTCCCTTTGACCACCACGGGAGAGGGCAAGAATCGTCACTGGGGTTATCCTGCTTTGCTTCAACCCGCCAACGATGTCTTTGCCCTTATCAGCGAGGCCAACATACAGCGTCGCCAGAGCGCTTCATCGTTGTATAATGACGGTGTGTCCACCGACTATCGGGTGTGCCCCGACCAGAACGAGGTGACCCTCAATGGCGACTGGAACAGCCCTTGGCGGGTGGTCATTGTGGGTTCTTTGGCCGATGTGGTGGAATCGACCCTCATCACTGACGTGTCGGCTCCCTGTGCCTTGACTGACACCAGCTGGATAGAGCCAGGCGTGGTGTCATGGGTCTATTGGGCTTACAACCACGGTTCCAACGACTACAATATTATTAAAAAATATGTGGACTTTGCCGCTACGCTCCGCCTGCCCTACGTGCTGATTGATGCCGAATGGGACGAGATGAAGGATGGCAAGACAGTGGAGGACGCAGTCAAGTACGCTACTTCAAAGGGGGTAAAACCAATGATTTGGTACAACTCTTCGGTGGGGTGGATTAACGGTGCTCCAGGTCCTAAGTTCCGCCTGAACAAGCCCGAAGACCGAGAGAAAGAGTTTGAGTGGTGCGAGCGCATCGGGGTGAAGGGTGTGAAGATAGACTTCTTCTCTGGCGACAACCAGATGAACATGGACTATTGCCTTGACCTCATGGAGAGTGCCGCCCGTCACCACTTGTTGGTGAACTTCCACGGAGCCACGATTCCTCGCGGATGGCAACGCACCTATCCCAACCTGCTGTCCACCGAGGGTGTCTATGGAGCAGAATGGTACAACAACGTGCCCACTTTTACAAATAAGGCTGCTGCTCATAACGCCACCTTGCCCTTCACACGCAACGTCATTGGCCCGATGGATTACACTCCTTGTGCTTTCAGCGATTCGCAACACCCCCACATCACCACTCATGCCCACGAACTGGCACTCACGGTGCTCTTTGAGTCGGGCTTGCAGCATCTGGCCGACCGTCCCGAAAGCTTCTTGGCTCAGCCCAAAGAGGTGCAGGACTTCCTCAGCCAGTTGCCAGCTGCATGGGACGAAACCCGCTTCATCGGTGGTTATCCGGGAGAGTATGCTACCATCGCACGTCGCAAAGGCCAGACATGGTATGTGGCTGGCATCAACGGTACGGACGAGGTGAAGAGCATCTCATTGAACTTGAAGAAGATGCTTCCTTCTGTAGGTCTCGTCACTTTCTTTGCCGACTCTACCGATAAGGCTGCTCCTTGGAGCATTAAGCAAACATCCGTTAAAGAAATACCTGCCACTGTGGTTTGCCAGCCAAGAGGTGGTTTCATTTTCGTCATCAATCCATAAAGTATAATCATGAAACATCGTATCACAGCTCTTTTGGCCTCTTTGTGCCTCATTGCCCTGTCTGTCTCAGCCAAGTCTTATTCCTTTGGGAAAGGGCAGTTAACGGTGACGGTAGTAGCTGACAACGCCGTCAGAATACAGTATTCCGAGGGAACGCCCTCCACAGTCCTGCCTGAATTTGTTTACGTGAAAAACGAAGAAGTTGCCACGAAACATTTTATGGTGAAGGTGGATGGAACGAAAGGCATCGTGGAGATTAAGAACAAAAAAGGTAAAACGGTTCTTATCGCTACAGAGCATCAATTGAAATCACAGACGGTGGCAGGAATGTCCACCCAAGAGGCTCAACTCACGTTGGCTTCCCCCGACGGAGAGTTTCAGTTTGGTCTTGGCCAGTTTCAGGATGGCTACAGCAATGTCCGAGGTCTTTCCCGTCGGCTCACTCAGGTGAACACCCAAATCAGTGTTCCCATGCTGATTTCGAGTGAAGGCTATGGCCTTTTGTGGAACAACTATGGTTTGACTGAGTTCAACCCTTGCGACCATCAAGTGCCTTTGAAGAAGCAAGCTGCAGGTGGACAGCGCGAGGTGGTGAATGTGACCTCGACCGAAGGTGGCAAGCAAGAGGTGCGGGAACGCAACATCTATGCTGCCACTATCGACGTGGAAGAGGAAGGCGACTATTCTTTGTTGCTCGATGTGGGGCAGACAATGGCGAGACGTCACAACCTCAGCATCGACGGGCAAGCTGTCATTGAGATGCAGAACCTGTGGTTGCCTCCCACGGCCTCTGCTATTGTTCATCTCACAGCGGGTAGTCATGCTGTGACAGCAGAACTGACGAAGGATGATAAGCCTGTGCTATTATGGAGCAAGGTGCAGAACAAGACCGTCTTTCGTTCGCCTGTGGCTCAAAGTGTCGATTACACCGTGTTCATCGGTTCCCCCGACGAAATTATCGCCTCCTACCGCCACCTGACTGGCAATGCACCCCTCATGCCTAAATGGGCGATGGGTTATAT
Source organism: uncultured Bacteroidales bacterium (assembly GCA_902800305.1). Lineage (GTDB taxonomy): Bacteria > Bacteroidota > Bacteroidia > Bacteroidales > Bacteroidaceae > Minthosoma. The sequence goes on along the minus strand of CADCDP010000016.1, from coordinate 6,343 downwards.
TCATTGCCGGGAGCGTTTCCACACCCAAGACGAACTGCTGTCCGTGGCCAAACGGTTCCGCGACGAGCAGTTACCCGTCGATGTCATCGTGCAGGACTGGCAGTACTGGGGAAAGAACGGCTGGAACTCCATGACCTTCGATGCCGACAACTATCCTTCTCCCCGAGAGATGACCGACAGCCTCCATCGGATGAACCAGCGGCTCATGCTCTCTGTGTGGTCGAAGATTGACAAGAATTCTGTGGTGGGGAAACAGATGGAGCAGAGCGGCTACTATATTCCAGGCACAGACTGGATAGACTTCTTCAATCCGAAGGCCGCCCAAGCCTATTGGCAGCAATTCAGCCAACGCCTTCTTCCTTTAGGCATCGACGCATGGTGGCAGGATGCCACCGAACCTGAGAACGACGACTTGGTTGGACGGCGTGTGATGAACGGCCAGTACCCAGGCGAACTCTTCCGCAACGTCTATCCCCTGTTGGTCAACAAGACGGTGTATGAAGGACTTCAGAAAGACAACGCAGGTCATCGTGCGATGATTCTCACCCGTTGTGCCTTCCCTGGCATCCAGCGGTATGGAGCGGCTTTATGGTCGGGCGATGTCGGCAACGACTGGGAAACCCTCCGCCGTCAGATTGTGGCAGGTCTTGGCATGCAAGCAGCAGGTCTCCCTTGGTGGACTTACGATGCTGGCGGTTTCTTCCGTCCAGGCAACCAATATACCGATAAAAACTACATCGAGCGGATGCTCCGTTGGATAGAGACCAGCGTCTATCTCCCCTTAATGCGTGTGCATGGCTACATCAGCAACACCGAACCTTGGAATTACGGCGACGAAGCCAAGTCCATTATTGCTGAATGCTTGAAAGAGCGTTACCGTCTGCTTCCCTATATCTACTCTAATGCCGCCGCCATCACTTTCGAAGGTTCCACGCTCATGCGCCCCCTCATCTTCGACTTCCCCGACGACACCGAAGCCTTGCAGCAGAAGTACGAGTACATGTTTGGAAAGTCCATGCTCATCAGTCCTGTCACCGAGCCGAACGTCACCACGTGGCGAACCTATCTACCTAAGAACAAGGCGGGTTGGTACGACTACCACACGGGAAAGCACTACGACGGTGGGCAGTATGTCACCACTCCTGTCGATGCCGCTCGCATCCCCGTCTTCGTCAAGGCTGGAAGCATCATCCCCGTAGGGCCAGTCCGTCAGCACACCGCCGACTGTCCTGATGCCCCCATCGAAGTGTGGATTTATCCAGGGGAAAATACCACCTTCACCCTCTACGACGACGACGGTGTCAGCAACGACTATACAAAAGGGATTTACCGTCAAGTCCTCCTCCGATGGAACGACAAGAAAAGGCAACTCACGCAGCAACCTCTTCGTGGCAATTTTTCCCAGCAACGCATAAAAACAGTAATCAAAGCCAACTAAAAAAGCAGCGAGAGCCATCCCAACTCGTTTGGGAATGGCCGAGTCGTGTCTGAAGAAGGCAAAGTCAACAGTGAAAAATGAAAAAGTGAAAAGGGAATATGAAACACATCGCAAACACCCTCCTCCTCTGTGTCTCGCTCTCAGCGACAGCACAGAACCCCATCATCAGCGGACAATTCTCTGCCGACCCCACCGCCCGTGTGTTCAACGGCAAGATGTATCTGTACCCCTCGCATGACATCCCTGCTCCAGAAGGACAACGACAAAACTGGTTCTGCATGGCCGACTACCATGTGTTCAGCTCCCAGAACCTCGTTGATTGGACAGACCACGGCATGATACTCTCCCAGACCTCCGTGCCTTGGGGCAAGCCCGATGCCTATTCTATGTGGGCACCCGATTGTGTCTGCAAGAACGGCAAGTACTATTTCTACTATCCCAACGCTCCCAAGAGCGGACGTGGTTTTGCCATCGGTGTGGCCATCGCTGACCACCCCGAAGGTCCCTTCACGCCCGAAGCCGAACCCATTGCCGGTGTGTCGGGCATCGACCCCTGTGTGCTCATCGACGACGACGGACAAGCCTACATCTATTGGTCGGGCATGGGCATCCGTGGTGCCAAACTGAAAGCCAACATGACCGAGGTGGACGGCGAACTCACCACCATGGCACCCCCACCCAATGCCCCCGCTGGAGCCACAGGCATGAAAGTGGCAGGGCAAGCCATGGAAGGACTGCCCGAAGGTTTCAAGGAGGGGCCCTTTGCCTTCAAGCGCGGCGATTGGTATTATCTGACCTTCCCATGGGTGCGCGGCGACACCAGCGGCGGCAAGAACCCCACCGAGACATTGGCCTATTCCATGTCGAAGAGTCCTCTTGGCCCATGGGACTTCAAGGGCATCATCATGGCAGAGCATGAGAACGGCTGCTGGACAAACCACCACAGCATCGTGGAGTACCAAGGACAGTGGTATCTCTTCTATCACCACAACGACTACTCCCCCCGTTTCGACAAGAACCGCTCCGTCTGCATCGACCCCATCTCCTTCAATGCCGACGGCACCATCAAGGAAGTGAAGCCTACACTCCGTGGTGTAGGCATCAGCGATGCCACCCATCGCCTCGACATCGACCGCTACAGCTCTGTGAGTGCAGGCACCACCATCGCCTACTTAGACACCCTCAACGCTTTCCGTGGCTGGAGTGTTGACCTGCCCCAGAAAGGCAGCTGGGTACGTTACAACCAAGTCGATTTCTCCATGCTCAAGTCCAATGCCTACCTTATCGCCAACGTCAAGGCCAACGCCAACACGACCTTCTTCGTGCGTGAGAACGACGCCAAGGGTAAAATCCTTGCCAAGGTCAACGTGACCGTCATCACTGAAGGCCAGTTCCGTCGCGACAACAGCGGCAAGTGGCTCATGGTCACCACACCCCTCCTCTACGTACCCAAGGGCGTGACCGACCTCTGCATCACTTGCGAGGACAAGGCCGTCAGCATCGACTGGATGCAGTTCAAGAACCGCGAGGAATACTTCACCCCCGTCTCTTCCAATGCAGCACCAGCCCACCCCGACAGTGCTGGCTTCATTCGCCGTTGGACACTGCTCGACCCCATCGACAAGCCCAACCGCTCCAACACCGTCTTCACCGACAGCTACCTCCGAGAAAACTTCCTCCAGCCCTACTTCAAAGACCAGCTCACCGTCCTTCCCAAGAATGGACAGAAGGTGAAGGTGGGCAAGCAGACCCTCACATGGCGCAGCCTCGACAGCAACCGCTTCAACATCAAACTCTTCCGCTTCGGAGAGGCCTACACAGGCAAACTCTACGGAGTGCTCTACTGGGCAGTCACCATCATCGACTGTCCTGAAGAAATCAAGGACGTGCGCTTAGCCGTAGGATCCAACGGAGCCTCCATGTGGTGGCTCAATGGCGAAGAAGCACTCCTCCTCTCCAGTGACCGCCGCATGGTAGAAGACGATGGCATGTCCCAGCGTCTCACCCTCAAGAAAGGGCGTAACATCCTTCGAGGTACCGTCATCAATGGCCCTGGCATGAGCGACTTCTGCGTCCGCTTCGTCGATGAGAAAGGCAACCCTGTTACGGGCTATACCCTAAATGTTAAATGACAAATGCTCAATAATCATTAAATAAGAGAAATAAAGAGATGGAAACACTATTATTAGGAAAGAATAAAAGGGCGCATTTGCTGTTCATTTTATCATTTATCATTTGTCATTTGTCATTTAGCCCTGCAAGGGCGCAAGTTGGCGCACCATACATCCACGACCCCTCCACCATCGCCGAGTGCGATGGCAAGTACTACACCTTCGGCACAGGCGGCGGCGGACTCATCTCCGACGACGGCTGGACATGGCACAGCGGAGCCGAACGCCCCGGTGGCGGAGCAGCCCCCGACGTGCTGAAGATAGGCAATCGCTACCTCGTCATCTACGGAGCCACGGGCGGCGGACTCGGCGGTGGTCACAATGGTCGCATCCTCACCATGTGGAACAAGACCCTCGACCCCAAGTCGCCTGACTTCCGATACACCGAACCCATCGAGGTGGCAGCCTCCGACGGCATGGAAGACAACGATGCCATCGACCCCTCCCTCCTGCTCGACCCCACCACAGGCCGTCTCTGGGTCAGCTACGGCACCTACTTCGGCACTATCCGTCTCATCGAAATCGACCCCAAGACAGGTGAGCGCGTTCGAGGCAACAAGGAGAAAGACATCGCCATCGACTGCGAAGCCACCGACCTCCTCTACCGCGACGGCTGGTACTACCTGCTCGGCACCCACGGCACTTGTTGCGACGGCGTCAACTCCACCTACAACATCGTGGTAGGTCGCTCCAAGAAAGTCACAGGGCCTTACCTCGACAATGTCGGTCGCGATATGTTCCACGGTGGCGGCAAGATGGTCATCGCCGCTGGCGACCGCGTGTGCGGCCCCGGACACTTTGGCCGCACCGTCATCGACGAAGGCGTCGAAATCATGTCGTGCCACTACGAGGCCGACTTCGACCAAGGCGGACGCTCCGTGCTCGGCATCCGTCCCCTCCTCTGGAAAAACGGTTGGCCAGTGGCTGGCGACCGCTTCAAGGGTGGCACCTTCGAGATAGAGTCCGAACGTCGAGGTTATGCCCTCGAACTGGCTGTTGATTTCGTGCGTATGCCCCAAGAGCGTCAGGCATGGTTCCGACGCGAAGAGCAGCAAAAGCCCCCTGTCCCCATCGCAAACCAAAGCCTTGCTGATGTCCTCTCCACATGGCCTACAGGCAACATCTCCGTTCGTGCTGGCGACTACATGTTCCGACCCCACCAGCGGTGGACACTCACCCCTGTGCCCGAAGCAGGAGGCTACTTAGGCGGTCCCTACTACAAAATCACCATCGCTGACACCGACCGTGCCCTTGCTGCCACCGCCAATCTGGAGCTGACCACCGTGCCAGCCTTCTCTGGCTCCGACGAACAGCTTTGGTGCGTCCAACAGCTCATCGATGGCACCTTCCGCCTCATGCCCAAAGCCATCCCTGGCCGTCCAGGCATCAACACTCGCTACTGCCTCTACTCCGCTGGCGACAGCACCCCCACCCTCGCCGAATACGACTTCTCCACCGACAACTCCAAGTGGAACCTCCGAAACCATTAAATGTACGATGAACGATGTACGATGTACGATGAGCCATGCGGCTTACTTGCACCGCGTTAGCCCCTTTTACATTTTACATTATACATTTTACATTTTACGATGTACATTGTACATCATTACAACTGTCCATTAGCGGACAAAAGAGGGCGTACCAAAATGTTACTTTTGATACGCCCTCATTCGTTTCAAAAGTTCTCTGCCCTTGTTGGTCAGATAGTATGACTGCATTGGGTGGTTTGGTATTTCAGGGTACAGCATCGCAATATAACCTTCTGCCAAATTTGGATTGATGTAGTTGTTTACAAAGCTCTTCCTATCCCTTAGGTGCATCCCTTCCATTAGCATCTTAAGGCTCGCTCCATTTTCTCCAATGATTGAGAGAAATGCCTTTAACCTTAGAAGCTTATTATTCTTTTTTGAAGTTGAGGGGTTGAGGGATGAACTTGTGTGGTTGTATGCATTGATAGTTGTACGCTTGAACGTAACCCATACGAATGCCATTCGACCACGTTCCACGCCGAGACGGACACCACCACGAATACGTTGTTCCTCCAAATCTGCAATTGTGATGCCTTCGCAGATCTGGTCTTCCCATTTATGAAGATTTGTCTTGCTACGCATCAATCGATCCTCAAAGATGTCACGAGGCATGACGACGGTAGTACTCTTTATCCGCATATAGGGCTTGTTGTCGTACACACTTCCATCCATTGCTCTTCACTATCAGCATCTTCACCTAATGTATTCATCTTCATTTAGTTCGTTTATAGATTTTATTTTGCAATGTTTATACTATCCCATTTAGCTTGATAATACTATCTTATAATCAAGCTAAATTGCTTTTTATAACAATGCCAAATAACAATTTATAATAACGCTAAATCAATTTGTGTAACAATGCTAAATTAATTAGTGTAATAAAGCCAAATATTATAGGTATGTAGGGGTATTGTTCGCGGTTATGCTGGGGAGAGGTAACAGAAGTGCTTGAATACCATATACGATGGTACGATAATTTTGTTGTATCGAAGAAAATCACTACCTTTGCCGACAAAAAAGAGATGTACGATGAAGCACTTTTTATCCATATCCATCCTGTTGCTCCTGTGCCTGACCTCCTGCACGGACGACAAGGCCGTGTTGAACATCCTCGACCGTGCCGAGGCCATGATGGGGGAACATTCCGATTCAGCCTATCTGTGGCTGTGCAAGGCTGACAGTGCCATTGCCGACCAGTCGAAGAA
>CADCDP010000015.1 GCA_902800305.1 uncultured Bacteroidales bacterium | reverse complement strand
CGTGTTCGCCTTCAGAGTGAGTCCCCAAATGTTCACCTTGACCTCTTGGCCTTTGTTGGCGTTAAGGATGTCGTTGTTATCCTCCGTGACAGCGAGGATAATGCCGTCCGCATCCTCAAAGCAGAAATCGTCAAGGAAAAGATAAAACTTGTCTTTAGAAGTGTACTTGACTGCGACATACTTGGTGCCTTCGGGGAAAGTGGCTTTATACTGCTTCCATGTGGTTTCGTCATTGGCCGTCACTTCTCTGCCCCACGTGAAGTCATTAGGCGATTTACCGGTGGTGGAGTAACCCACTTGGAAGGTCTCAGGATATATGTCCCGAACGTTTTTGTAGTAGAACGACACCGCTACGCTCGTAGTTCCCTCCAACAGAGGCGAGATGAGATATTGAGGCGGATTGGAGGTGAATCTGAATCGGAATCTATAATTCCCTTCGTATGCGTCACTATTATTCTCGATATCCGACCTTTCTTCGCAATTCACAAGCCTCCATCCCGCTCCATCAAGGTCGTTGTTCTCGAAGCCGTAGGTGTAGGGCAGGGGGTAGGATTTTTCGTTCAGGTCCTTTACATACGCCGTGGCACCACTGGCATTCAGCGCATCGGCCAATGCCTGTGCCTCTTCCTCCGACACGTCTTCCCGCACCATGCAAGGTGCAGCGTCAACCAGTTCTTTGGCCTCTTTCAGCCCAATATTGAGCATATCCTTCAGTGTCTTAACAACTGCCAAATAGCTGTCTCCACACGACTCTAGCCAAGTGGCATAGCCTTCGTGTTTTCTCATGTCCTTCGCATACGCCATGGCTCCCTTTGCAGTCAGCCAAGTGGCCAATGTCTTTGCCTCTTCCTCGTACACATCTGTCAGCACGTAGCAGGGTGCCGAACTCGCCAACTCTTGGGCTTCCGTCAGATTGAGGCCGAGTCGATTCCTCAGTACATTGACAACAGCCATATAGTCGCTTCCATACGACACCATCCATGTGCCGTAGTGGCCAGGGGCTTTTACGAAGCTGAAGTCATCCAAGATCAGCTGATTATCCGCGTTGGTGCTGGTGTATTTAATAGCGACAAACTTCGTGCCTGCAGGGATTTCGTTCTCGTATTGTTTCCATCCCCAATCGGCAGCAACCTCTTCGCCCCACGTAAAGGCACTGACATCATTGGTCGTCGTGGAGTAGCCCACTTGGAAAGTGACGGGATTGTCTGTATAGTTTTTCCAAGACCAGAACGACATGGTCATGGCTGCGCTGCTGTCGAACTCTGGAGAGATAAGGTACTGGGGGGTTCCAGAGTGGTAGAAGATGACACCATGCTCCCCTTCGTATGATATACTTGAAAACCTATTCACCCCAAGGTTAGCCCCCACGTAACTCCAACAGGCAAGGCCATACTCGAAACCTTCGGCGTATGGCACGCTCACTGTACTGCAATCGGTGGTGAAGTCGATGGTGGCATAGTTGCTATAATTGCCGCTACCATAGCAGGCTCTCACACGGAAGTTATAGTCTGTACCGGGCTTTAGTCCATTCAGTGAGGCAGAAGGAGTGGACACACTTACTTCCGGCCCCCAATCAGCAGCACCATTCTTCCTGTACTGATAGTAATAGCCAGTGACACCGCTTGCAGGTTTCTTCCAAGTGATGGTAGCAGTAGTGGATGTGATGTCCGCCATCGTGAGGTCTGTCGGTTGCTTATAGATAGACCCTGCCTCAAAGCAAAAGTCGTCCAAATAGGTATCTTTAGTGGTGGAGGCATACTTGAAGGCGATATATTTCACACCACCAGTGAACTTGCCGCTATATTGTTTCCATGTTCCATCGGGCGTTATCTCCTCTTTCCACGTGAAGGTACTGAGGTCATTCGTGGTGGTGGAGTAACCTATTTGGAATGGGCTGCCCCCCTTGTACCAGAACGACATTAGAATTTCGGCATTGCCGCTAAACATAGGAGTAATCAAGCACTGAGGAGCGTTGTTGCTGCCATGATAGAATCTAAAGCAACGGTTGCCTGTATGAGTATTACCGGGAGAATACCATTGATCTGTGGATAAATCGCAATTAACATAAATCCAGCCCTCTTCCTCGGGATAGTTCTCACAGCCGAACTCGTAGGGCAGGGAAACAGGCTCCGCTTGGGTGAAGCTGAAGGAATCTATGTTCAACCAGGTGTCACTAAAACTACGGTATTTAATTGCAATATATTTAGTGCCGGCAGGATAAGTGTTTGCGTATGGATGCTTATCTGGGCTGTAGTAAGTCCTGGGAAGGTCCCAAGTGAAGGCGCTGACATCATTGGTCGTAGTGGAGTAGCCTACTTCGAAGATGGCAGATATACCAGGATCCGCCACTTTATAATAGAATAACACACTGATAGGAGCACTGCTGTCGAGCTCGGGAGAAATAAGATACTGGTCATGGTCTTTGTTGGGGTGGAAATCGAACAGATAATGTCCTCCCATACTGCTACCTGCATATATTTCCGATTGCTTGTCGCAATCCACCATGCTCCAGCCTTCAGTAACAGGGTCGCCTTTCTCGAAGCCATACTCGTAAGGTAACGTTTTTTGTGCGTTCGCTTCCCCAAGGAAGCAAAACAGGGCGAAGAGCGTCATCGCAGCTCGTGCCGTCATTTTTCTAAAGATTCCCTTCTTCATTTTTTAGTTTTTAATGTAGGTGAATATAAGTGATCGTCATTTTTCCCTTTACGCCTTTCAATGTGCAAAGTTACTTCTTTTTCTCTCAAGATTCACTATAAATACACAAAAAAGTGCTTGCAGGGGCTTCCCCACGCAGTGTTTCCTTGCTTTTGCAAACTGCCAATCACATACAACTTCCGATGACTCTTCGTCGTTGAGTCTCGAGGGGCAACGACGTAGAGTCTTGAGGGGCAACGACGAAGAGTCATCGAGGGCAACGTCGTTGCCTATAGGGAAAATTCGCTTTTTTCTTGACCAATTCATAAATAATGTGTAACTTTGCAGCCGAATTGAAAATGAAACAAGTGACAAGATGTCATACGGGTGCCAGTGTTTCATGCGCTGGCATTGTTTTTGTCAGTCAAGCACTATGCTGAATGAAAAATGAAAAAGTGAAAAGAATTATGGAAAAAAAAATAAAGAACGAAGAGGTGAACGAGGAAATCGTTGACCGCAATGAGGAGGTGCAGGAAACGGCCTCCGATGTGAAGGAAGAGCAGGGTTCTTCCGATAAGGCTACTGACAAGGTGGAAGAGGCGAAAGAGCCGACTCCCGAAGATAAGATTGCGGAGTTGGAAAAACAAATTACGGACTTGAAGACGCAGCAACTCTATAAGGTGGCTGAGTTTGACAATTTCCGCAAGCGAGTGATGCAGGAGAAAGCTGAGCTGATTAAGAATGGCGGTGCGAAAGTCATTACGACGCTGTTGCCCATCGTTGACGACCTTGAGCGTGCCCAGCAGAACATGGACAAGTTTGAGGACGTGGCTGCCGTGAAGGAGGGATTGAACCTGATTATCGACAAGTTCTTCAAACTGCTTGCGCAGGAAGGCTTGAAGAAGATGGAGGTGGTGGGACTGCCTTTCGATGCCGACTACCAAGAAGCTATCGCTATGGTGCCGGGACTGCCCGAAGACCAGAAGGGAAAGGTGATTGACTGCATGACGGCTGGCTATACACTGAACGACAAAGTAATCCGCTACGCCAAAGTAGCAGTAGCAGAATAATTTTATGGCAAAAAGAGATTTCTACGAAGTTCTGGGGGTGTCGAAGACGGCTTCCGACGAAGAGATAAAGCGGGCCTATAAGAAAATGGCCATTAAGTATCACCCCGACCGTAATCCGGGTGACAAGGAAGCTGAAGAAAAGTTTAAGGAGGCTGCCGAGGCATACGATGTGCTTCGCGACCCACAGAAGCGACAGCAGTATGACCAGTTCGGTCCTGATGCATTCGGCCCTGGTGCTGGTGGCTTCGGTGGAGGAGCAGGTATGTCGATGGATGACATTTTTAGTATGTTTGGCGACATCTTCGGCGGAGGTGGCTTTGGTGGCGGTTTCAGCGGCTTCGGTGGTTTTGGCGGTGGCGGTGGTCAACGTCGCAAGCCTGTTTATAAGGGGCAGGACTTGCGTATGCGTATCGAACTGGACTTGAACGACATCGTGAACGGAGTCACCAAAAAGTTCAATGTACGTACAGACATTACCTGTTCTCATTGTAACGGAACAGGTTCGGAAGACGGACAGGAAGCCACGTGTCCGACCTGTAACGGACAGGGTGTTGTCTATAAGACCCGACAGACAATGTTGGGTATTATGCAGACTCAAACCGCTTGCGACACGTGTCGAGGAGAAGGAACTGTCATCAAGAACAAGTGCAAACATTGTGGGGGCGAAGGTATCGTGAAGGGTGAGAAGCAGGTGGAAGTGGAACTTCCTGCTGGACTCGTAGAGGGCTATGCGTATAATTTCCAAGGGAAAGGTGGAGCTGGTCGTCGGGGAGGCGTGAATGGCGACCTCCAGATTTTGGTGCATGAGAAGCCACATCCAGACCTGATGCGCGATGGGTGCGACCTTGTCTATAATCTCCTGCTGACGATTCCACAGGCAGTGCTCGGCACTTCTCTCGAAGTTCCGACCCATGATGGAAAGGCAAAAATTACGATTCCTTCAGGAACGCAGCCGGGTACCGTACTTCGTCTGAAAGGGAAGGGCATCCCCGACATCAACAGCTACTCTCACCAGCGTGGTGACGAGATTGTGAATATTTCGGTTTATATGCCCGAAACCTTGACTCGTGAGGAACGTAAAGCTATCGAGACACTTGCCAATGGTGACAACGCACATCCGTCGCCAAGTATCAAAGACAAAATCTTTAGTCATTTCCGAGCCTATTTCAAGAAGTGAGGTGATGTACATTAAAACGACAAAATGCCAACTTGACTGCAAAGTCGAGTTGGCATTTTGTCGTTTGGAGCATTGGGCGGACTAAAAAAGTCCATCCCTCCAAAAGAAGGGAAATTTACCTACTTATTTCTTTTCTTTCAGAAGGTCACGGATTTCACCGAGCAGGATTTCTTCCTTGGTTGGTTCTGGTGCTGGAGCGGCTGCTTCGGCGGCCTCCTCTTCCTTCTTCTTGAGCGAAGAAAGTTTGGCGATACCCTTAATCATGAAGAAAAGGCAGATGGCGATAATGAAGAAGTCGAGCACATTCTGGCAGAATGCGCCATAATTCCATGTAACAGGCGCAACTGCCTCAGTAACAACCTCTCCGGCCTCGTTGAGAGTGGCCTCGACACCGGGCTTCAACTCCAATTTGAGGTCGCTCACATTCACACCGCCGATGGCAGCGATGAGTGGCATAAGCAGGTCGCCCACCACAGAAGAAACGATTTTACCGAAAGCGCCACCGATGATGACACCAACAGCCATGTCAACCACATTGCCCTTAAAGGCAAACTCTTTAAATTCGTCAATAATTTTTGCCATAGTTTTTTTAATGGATTAAAAAGTAATAAAAATGTTAGTTGTTGTCAAAATATATCTTAAATCTTTGCAAAGTTACAATTATTATTCGTAACTTTGTACTTGAAAATAAGAAAAAGCATGAAATATCGCTTATTTATATCGGTTTTAATGATGGGAATGTTACTTTTAATGGTAGCATGTTCAACGGCACACCATTGTAATTGTGGATGAACACCATGGACGTATTTAGAGATTTAGTTAACATATTTTTCAACCCTTTAAATTAATAATGTAAAGAATGGCAACAAAAGTTGGTATTAATGGTTTTGGCCGTATCGGTCGTTTTGTATTCCGCGCAGCTCAGACTCGCGACGACATTGAAATTGTAGGTATTAACGACCTCTGCCCAGTGGACTATCTGGCTTACATGCTGAAGTATGACACTATGCACGGTGCATTCGATGGCACGATTGAAGCTGACGTAGAGAACTCTCTCCTCATTGTGAATGGTAAGAAGGTACGTGTAACTGCTGAGCGCAACCCCGCTGACCTGAAGTGGAACGAGGTTGAGGCTGAGTACGTTGTTGAGTCAACTGGTCTCTTCCTGACTCAGGAGAAGGCTCAGGCTCACATCGAGGCTGGTGCAAAGTACGTAGTGATGTCAGCTCCTGCTAAGGACTCTACTCCTATGTTCGTTTGCGGCGTGAACTTCGACAAGTATGTGAAGGGCACTCAGTTCGTTTCTAACGCTTCTTGTACTACTAACTGTCTTGCTCCTATCGCTAAGGTGCTCAACGACAAGTTCGGTATCAAGGAAGGTTTGATGACAACTGTTCACTCTACAACTGCTACTCAGAAGACTGTTGACGGTCCATCTTTGAAGGACTGGCGTGGTGGTCGTGCTGCTTCTGGCAACATCATCCCATCTTCTACAGGTGCTGCTAAGGCTGTAGGTAAGGTAATTCCTGAGTTGAACGGCAAGCTCACTGGTATCTCTATGCGCGTTCCTACTCTCGACGTGTCTGTAGTTGACCTCGTGGCTAACCTTGAGAAGCCCGCTACTAAGGAGGACATCTGCAAGGCTATGAAGGAAGCTTCTGAAGGCGAACTGAAGGGTGTGCTCGGCTACACTGAGGACGCTGTCGTTTCTTCTGACTTCCTCGGCTGCACGCTCACTTCTATCTTCGACGCTAATGCTGGCGTTTACCTCACTGACACCTTCGTAAAGGTTATCTCTTGGTATGACAACGAGATTGGCTACTCTAACAAGGTGCTCGAGTTGATCGCTCACATGAAGAAGGTGAACGGCTAATTGATTGTCAATTAACTCATAAAAAAGAGGCATTTCCTTCGGGAAGTGCCTTTTTTTTTGTACCTTTGCACCCGAATTGAAAAACGAAGCCATAGCAACCCCTGTGAAAGGGTGGTGGCGAAGGGTAAAAAGTAAAAGCAAAAAGCAATGATTACAGTTTCTGATCTTGCCATACAGTTTGGCAAGCGCGTTCTCTACAAAGACGTGAACATGAAGTTCACCAATGGCAACATTTATGGTGTCATTGGTGCTAATGGTGCAGGTAAATCAACTCTGCTCAAGGCCATTAGTGGTGAACTTGAACCCACAAAAGGTACAATAACGCTTGGCCCAGGCGAACGCCTCTCGGTGCTCTCGCAGGATCACTTCAAATTCGACCAATGCACGGTGCTCAACACGGTGATGATGGGCCACTCGGTGCTATGGGACATTATGACAGAAAAGGATGCCCTCTATGCGAAACCCGATTTCAGCGATGAGGATGGCATCCGTGCAGCAGAATTGGAGGAAAAGTTCGCCGAGCTGGACGGTTGGAATGCCGAGAGCGATGCTGCCCAACTCCTTTCGGGTCTTGGCATCAAGGAAGATTTGCATTACAAGATGATGGCTGAGTTGACGGGTAAGGAGAAGGTGCGCGTCATGCTGGCACAGGCACTCTACGGCAATCCTGACAACCTTCTCCTCGACGAGCCGACCAACGACCTCGACCTCGACACGGTCGAATGGCTCGAAGACTTTTTGGCCAACTTTGAGCACACCGTCTTGGTGGTGAGCCACGACCGTCACTTCCTCGATGCCGTAAGTACCCATACGGTCGATATTGACTTTAACAAGGTGAACCTCTTTGCTGGTAACTACTCCTTCTGGTATCAGTCCTCGCAGTTGGCTCTGAAACAGGCTCAGAATCAGAAGGCAAAAGCTGAAGAGAAGAAGAGGGAGTTGGAAGAGTTCATTCGTCGATTCTCGGCCAATGCTGCCAAGAGCAAGCAGACCACGTCGCGTAAGAAGATGCTCGAAAAGCTCAACGTTGCCGACATCCAGCCTTCTACACGTAAGTACCCGGGCATTATCTTCACTATGGACAGAGAGGCTGGCAATCAGATTCTCGAAGTGGAGGGGCTTACAGCCATCGAAGACGATGGGACGGTACTCTTCAAAGACCTTTCTTTCACTGTGGAAAAGGGCGAGAAGGTGGTCTTCCTCTCGCACAATCCACGTGCCATGACCGCTCTTTTCGAGATTATCAACGGAAACCGCGAACCGCAGGCAGGCACCTACAAGTGGGGTGTCACCATCACGACCGCCTATCTGCCTGTCGATAACACCGCTTTCTTCCAAAGCGACAAGAACCTGGTGGAGTGGTTGAGTCAGTTTGGCGAAGGTAACGATGTGTTCTTCAAGGGGTATCTCGGTCGTATGCTCTTCAGCGGTGAGGAAGTGCTCAAGAAGGTCAATGTGCTGTCTGGAGGCGAGAAGATGCGCTGCATGATAGCACGTATGCAGTTGAAGAATGCCAACTGTCTCATTCTCGACACGCCCACCAACCACCTCGACCTCGAATCCATTCAGGCATTCAACAACAACCTCAAGCAGTTCAAGGGAAACATCCTCTTCGCTTCCCACGACCACGAGTTTATTCAGACTATCGCCAACCGCATCATCGAGTTAGGACCAAAGGGTCATATTGACAAACTCATGGAGTACGATGATTATGTCCACAGCGACGACATCAAGGAGTTGCGCAGCAAGATTTATTGATGCCTTTGCAACTAAAACTTGTGGAAGATATGAATTATCAGATTGGACATACTATTAGATTTGCATTGGCATCGCTGCTGTTGGCTGTTGCTGCCAAGGGGTTTGCCGATGAACGTCAGACACCATCTCCAGACGATACACCGACTTATCAGAAAGAGCGGCTTGACCGTGGGTTAGTGTGCATCAACACGGCGGCATCGTCATTGTTCCTGTCGTGGCGACTGTTGGACACAGACGATATACACACCTCGTTTTTGGTGTTGAAGGATGGAGTAGTGGTTGGTGACACGATTCGCAATGCGACGAGCAAACGAGTCGCTTCCACTTCGACTTCGACCTTTCAGTTGGTGACGTTGCAGAACGGAGTGCCCGTCGATACCCTTGCGCCTGTCGCCTTCAACAAACGTGGTTACCACCTCTTGCAGTTGGATAGACCTGCTGGCGGTAGCAATTCTGAGGGTAGTTATACCTACTCGCCTAACGACTGCTCGGTGGGCGATGTGGATGGCGACGGTCAGTATGAACTGATTGTGAAGTGGGATCCCGGCAACTCCAAGGACAATTCGCAGAGTGGCTATACGGGTAACGTCTATCTGGACTGTTACCGTCTCTTTACGGGCGAGAAGTTGTGGCGTATCGACCTCGGCGTGAACATCCGTGCAGGAGCACACTACACGCAGTTCCTCGTCTATGACTTCGACAAGGATGGGCGGGCAGAGCTGATTTGCAAGACGGCTCCAGGTTCGAAGGATGGCACAGGTGTGTATGTGAATCAAGTTGCTGACCTCGCCACGATACGAAATGCCAGCAACACGAAGGATTGGCGTGTGTCGGGAGGCCGTGTCAATGGCGGACATGAGTATCTGACTGTTTTTGAGGGATTGACAGGTAAAGCCATCCACACTATTGCTTATTATCCCAACCGCAATGCCGAAGCAAAGTTGAGTGATGCGACTGGCACGTTCAATTGGGACGACCGTAGTGGTAAGAAAGACCGTGGCGACTATGGCAATCGTGGAGAACGCTATCTAGCTTGTGTGGCCTATTTGGCTGGACAGGAAGAACGTCCGTCGGCGGTAATGTGCCGTGGTTACTACACCTACGCCTATTTGTGGGCAGTCGATTTCGATGGTGAGAAGCTGAAGACACGTTGGTTGCACAGTTCGGACAAGAAGACGACTTATCGGCTGAAGGATGCCAATGGTACTGAAAAGACCTATACGCCCAAGGCTTGTTCCTCGGGAATGGGTCGGAACACCATGTATGCCAACGGCAACCACAACCTTTCGGTGGGTGACGTGGATGGTGATGGTTGCGATGAGATTATCTGGGGTTCGGCGGCACTCGACAACGACGGAAAGATGCTCTATGCCGTGGGATTCGGTCATGGCGATGCCATCCATTTGGGCGACATGAACCCAGACCGTCCAGGTTTGGAACTTTTTGACATCCATGAGGAAAAAGGTGAGTATGCTTGGGACTTGCACGATGCAGCCACGGGCGAGATTCTTTGGAAAGGTGGACAGGAAGGTGCCGACAATGGCCGTGGTTTGGCTGCCGACATTGCATCGGGTAGTCGTGGCTATGAATTTTGGTCGGCATACGGTGGTTTCGACAAGGGTAGCCGCAATCAGAATCCGTTCAATGCAGTGACGGGCAGAGAGGTAGGCTCGACGAAGCCTTCGATGAATTTCCGTATCTATTGGGATGGCGATGTTTACGATGAACTGTTGGATGGCACGGCCATCTCGAAGTGGGCGGGTAGCATCACAGAGTTGGGCATCTATGCCACGGCTTCCTCGGTGAAAACCTTCTCGGCATTAGGCTTGACCCCGTCTTCCTGCAATTCCACCAAATCCACACCTTGTTTGCAAGCCGACCTCTTTGGCGACTGGCGGGAAGAGGTCATTTGGTGGAACAGCAAAGACCCTTCGCAAGTGTATATTGTCAGCAGCACGACCACCACGAAATATCGTGTGCCAACGCTGATGCACGACCATGTTTACCGTATGGGTGTCGCATGGCAGAATTGTGCCTACAACCAACCACCCCATCTGGGTTACTATCTGCCCGACTTTGTAGATGGCTTCCAAGGTGTGAAGGACGAAGTGACTCCTGTCCGCGATGTCATGGCTGCCGACAAGGAGGTTCTCGCGCGTACATATTATAATATAAATGGCCAGCGCATCACATCGCCTACTGATGGTCAGCGTTTCTACATCGTAAAAACGCATTATTCCGATGGCTCTGTCTCGACACAGAAGTGCATGGCGAAATAATCTGAGGACATAAGACGTCACCGATGTGCCGCACCCGTCGGGTACGACTCATCGCACCCGACGGGTGCGGTGAAGCGTACCCGACGGGTGCGATTTTGGGGTGACGAGGATGGGGTTATAGGAATGTGTCGTCGAAGCTGAGTGGAAGAAGCTCTTTGATGGAGTGGAGGCAATAGGTGCCATCGGTTCCATAGAGCAGCACCTCGATGTTGCGACCTGCCCGTTGTTCGGTTTCGAGCAACACCTGCCGACAGGCTCCACAAGGTGAGATGGGGCGAGGTGTGAAAGTTCCATCAGTGCCACGTGCGGCAATGGCGATGCGTCGGACACCAAGATTGGGATAGCGTGAGTTGGCATAGAAGACGGTGGTGCGCTCGGCACAGGTGCCAGAGGGATAAGCCGCATTCTCTTGATTGCTGCCAGAGACGATGCTGCCATCTTCCAGCTCGACAGCAGCACCCACCGAGAAATGGGAGTAGGGCGCATAGCTGCGGTAGGTGGCTTGTTGGGCTTCGTGGAGAAGATGTTGCTCTTCAGGTGTGAGTTCTGCCTCATTCTTGATGGCGACGGAAATGTTGAGCGTGATTGTTTTCATGGTTTTTCGGTATTTTTCCGCAAAGGTAGCATATAAAAATCGGAAAATCAAGCAGCTTTCTTATTTATTTTTGTAACTTTGCACAAAAATCGACTAATTGCATACTGATGAGAAATCTGAGATTCATTTTGTTGTTGTGTGTCATGGCTGTTTCTTCGGTGCTGTTGGCTCAGCGGAATGCAGCATACGAGCGATATATTGAGCAATATAAGGATGCTGCCATCGACCAGATGCACAAGTACCATATTCCTGCCAGTATCACGCTAGCACAGGCATTGTTAGAGAGTGGGGCAGGAAGTAGCTATCTGGCTACACGGGCCAACAACCACTTTGGCATCAAGGTGGGTGTGGGTTGGACGGGACCTTACATCCGTCGAGACGACGATGCGAAAGGGGAGAAATTCCGCAAGTATCGCAATGCAGCAGAGAGCTATGAAGACCATTCCCAATTTTTGCTGAAAGACCGCTACAAGAGGTTGTTCAATCTTGACCCGCTGGATTATAAGGCTTGGGCACGTGGACTGAAAGCATGTGGATATGCTACGTTGCCGACGTATGCCGACCGTCTGATTAAGATAATTGACACCTACGACTTGACGCAGTATGACGAAGACCGCAATGGATTGAAGCCAAAGAGGAAGAGACATTCGGAGGATGTGAAGGTGACTTCAATCAAGCATCCTGTACAAATGGTGAATGGCAAGCGTTGTATAACGGTTCGTCAAGGGGATACATGGGCGGCATTGGCGAAGGAAACGAAGGTGTCGAAACGGAAATTACTGAAGGTGAACGAAGTGGATGAAAGTTATATGCCTCCTGCTGGTATGAACATCTTCTTGGAGAAGAAGGCCAAGAAGGCCGATGCCCAGTATAAGGATTATTGGCACAAGGTGAAGGCGGGCGAATCGATGTATAGCGTCAGTCAGTTCTATGGTATCCGCGTGACCAGTCTCTACAAGATGAACTTTAAGGACGACACTTATGTGCCTATATCGGGCGACTTGCTGAAGGTGAGGTAAGTGTGCAGACAGAAAAAGCAGGGGGAAGGAATCAACGGTGTGATTCCTTCCCCCTGCTTTTTCTATCGGTCAATAAACTACGAAGTCTGCTCTTGTCATGCAATGGGCTATTTGGTCTCTACCTCTTCCAACATAATGATTTCGTCGCCTTTTGCATCGACGAATTGGTATTGTAGGAAGCCCAATGCCTGGTTTGCAATGATTTTCATGCCAAACCCATATTTCATCTGCCATCGGAGGGCGAGACTGAAAAGCCCTTTCGTGATAAAGGCTTCAACGTATGGGTTGACGTAGAGCTTAAACTTTTTCAGACCAAGATTGTTGACAATATAGTCGATTTTGTTTTCGAGCGTGTCGGTGAACAGGATGGATGACTTGATGGTGCCTTTGCCGAAGCAGGTGGGACAGACTTCGTCCACATGCATGTCCATGGCAGGGCGTACCCGTTGGCGTGTAATTTGCATCAAGCCAAACTTGCTTAGTGGCAGGATGTTGTGCTTGGCGCGGTCGTTCTTCATCAACTCAGTCATGTGCTCATAAAGCTCTTGGCGATGTTCGGCCTTGTCCATGTCGATGAAGTCGATAACGATGATGCCTCCCATATCGCGTAGGCGGAATTGGCGCGCCAACTCTTCGGCGGCTCCCATGTTCACCATAAAGGCATTCTCTTCTTGGCTGTCCACGCCTCGGTTTCGGTTGCCCGAATTGACATCAACGACATGCAGCGCTTCTGTATGCTCGATGATGAGGTAGGCACCGTGCTTGAAGCTGACGGTTCGACCAAGCCCTGACTTAATCTGTTTGGTCACCCCGAAATTGTCGAAAATGGGGGTGTTGCCTTTGTAGAGCTTGACGATGGACTGGCACTCTGGCGCAATGAGACCTACATATTTTCTCACTTCCTGATAGACATCCTCGTTGTTGACATGGATGCTCTGATAGGAGGGGTTGAAAAGGTCGCGCAGCATGGAGACGGTACGGCCAGTTTCTTCGTGTGCAAGTACTGGCAGACTTGTTGCTTTCTGAACCTTTTCGATGCAATCGTTCCACGAATCAACGAGCATACTCATCTCGTTGTTCAGTTCAGCGGCTCTCTTGCCTTCCGCTACGGTTCTGACGATGACACCGAAGTTTCTTGGTTTGATGCTCTGAATGAGCTGTTTCAGTCGTGCTCGTTCTTCTTTCGACTTGATTTTGGAACTTACGTTCACCTTTTCGTCGAAGGGTATCAGAACGATGTACCTTCCTGCAAAGGAGAGCTCGCCCGTCAGTCGGGGACCTTTTGTGTTGATGGGTTCTTTTGTGATTTGTACCATCACTTCTTGTCCCAGTTCGAGCACATCCTGAATGCTTCCTGTTTTCTCCAGCTTCGACTGACCTGCAGCCTTCGCCATGGGTGCAAGCTTCCGACGGTCGCTTATCACCTGTTTCACATATTTCTCCATCGAGAGAAAATGTGTGCCTAAATCTTGGTAGTGCAGAAATGCTTCGCGTTCATGACCTACATCGACAAAACATGCATTGAGTGCCGGCATGATTTTCTTCACTTTCCCGGCGTAGATGTTGCCTACGGAGTACTTGCTGTCCTGACCTTCTCGTTGGAACTCAACGAGTTTTTCATCTTCGAGCAGGGCTATGGTTACTTCCTTCGGCTGAGCATCGATGATTAGTTCGCTGGTCATTTTTGCTTGCTTACCTGTTTGCTTAAGTTTGTTTTTAGATAGATACAGAAAAAGAACAAACCATACAATGAAACACTTCGATAGAGTGAAAGGTTCATGTATAGGGTTTGTTCTTGTTCTGCCGTCTTCTGAGCGAAAGCGGTTTCTCAACCGCCTACTTGCTCTTGTGACGATTCTTTCTCAGTCTCTTCTTACGCTTGTGAGTAGAGATCTTGTGTCTTTTCTTCTTCTTACCGTTTGGCATAGTTGTTGAAAATTTAGTTGTTTATACTATTGTTTATTGTATACTTTTAACGTGCAGTTGTGCGCTGTACACTTATTCGGAGTGCAAATTTAGTGCTTTTTCCCGAATAGAGGAAATTTTTCTTCGTTAAAATGCGCTTGTTCCTATGAATAATCGCTAAAAAGCCCTAAATTTGCACAAAAATTACTCTTGTATATATGAAGAAATATTCTTTTTTAATGTGGATGGGCATCTTGTGGATGGTTTCATGCCCTATGAATGCCCAACGGGCGAGAAGCTATTCGAAAGAAGCGGCTGCGGTGGTGGCTAAATATAAGAAGGACATCGTACAAGCAGCCCAGAAAGCAGCAAGTAGTGCTGCGGATACCAGTGATGTGGTCATGTCGCCTTATTTTTATAAGCTCATGGGGCCTGGTGTCTATTACAGCTCGGCCTTGTCGGATAAGTTTGCGTTAGGTTACGTTTTGCCAGAACAACGTAATGCGGTTGCCACGTCCGACGGATTGGATTATCGCCAACAGCTGAACGCCAGAATTGATGACGTATTGGCTGAGACCTATGTGGCCTATCCATCGGCTTTCCGCTATTCTGACGCACAGATAAATTCTGAGAACATCATTGCACCCGCATCGGTGGTGGGTGCCAAGACCGAAGACTTAACGGAAATCTACGAAAAGGTGGACGAAATCAAGGATGTGGCCGATGTTGTAGATGACGTGGATGTGAACATCCATATCGAAAAGCCGAACTTCTGGTCAACCACAGGAAAGTTTTCTTTGCAGTTCACTCAGAACTACTTTTCCGAAAATTGGTATAAGGGTGGTAACAACAACGTGACCATGCTCTCTAATCTGGTGCTTGAAGCCAACTACAACGACCAAAGGCGTGTTACATGGGACAATAAACTCGACCTCCGTTTAGGGTTTGTCACCGCCACCTCCGACTCTTGCCACCGTTATCTGACTAACAATGACAAAATTTACCTCTCATCGAAACTTGGCATCAAGGCCGCCAAGAACTGGTATTATGCGCTCTCTACCGAAGCGAACACTCAGTTCATGCCAGGTTACAAGAGCAACGACCGCCGTGCCTACTCCAAGTTCCTTTCTCCACTTGATGTGTATGTGTCACTCGGTATGGATTGGAAGCCGACTTTCAAGAACGGAAACTCCTTCTCGCTTGCTCTCCTTCCTTTTTCATACAAAATGCGCTATATCAGTGCCCCCGACGAAACTATCCACTCTTCCTACAATATGGTCGATAAGGACTTCCAGCAGGACTTCGGTTCCAAAATCGAATTCAAATCGAAGATTAAGATAGTGAAGGACCTCATTTGGCAATGTCGTTGCTACTACTTCACCTCCTACGAGTATGTTGAAGCCGAGATGGAAAACGTCTTTTCTTTCCAGTTCAACAAGTATATTTCCACCGAGGTATATACCCTTTGGCGATTCGACGATAACCGTAGCCAACAGTATTACGATTCTACTCTCGGCTATTTTCAGTTCAAGGAGTACTTCACCCTCGGCTTGGCTTACAATTTTTAGGATGGAGAAGGACTTTCCATCGTCTTTCTCAAAAACAGCAGTGCCCCATTCCGTTTCGTCGGAGTGGGGCACTGCTGTTTTTACAAGGATGAGATGCACTTTGGGAATCGTTCCCTGTAGTGTTTGTTTAGAAGTTTCGAAATGCTGGATTGTTAGCCTTCTTCACAGCCACACATTCCATCTCAATAAGCCATGTGGGGCGGCAGACGGGAGCCAACGTGATGACGTGAGGCATTTGAGGGAACTTCTCTTCGAACATCTTCTGTACAATCTGGTAGTCGGCGTTATCACGCAGATAGACGATAATCTGCATCACGTCATCGTAGGTCATACCACCCTCGTTAAGCAGCGTTTCGACGTTCTCCCACATGCGGAGGGTTTGTTTCTTGATGTCGCCAACGTGAATCACTTCTCCCTTGTTGTTGATAGAGGCGGTTCCAGAGATGTAAACGTGGTTGCGGTCGCCGTATTGCATGAGGGTTCCGCGCTCGAAGGTAACACCATACTCAATGGTTCGGTTCAGATGCGATAAAGCATAGAGGTAGCGTTGCTGTTCGGGTTGGAAGCCTGTCATAGCATAGCTGCCCAGTTGTACGAGTGCCTTTGGGTCGGCAGGGTTGCCACCGATACCAGTGGAGGCAATATAGTGGGTGTCGGGAGTGAGTCCCTGCTCCACGAAGCACTCTCGGCGTGACTTGACGAGACCTCCATATTGAGTATCTACATCGCGCACGAAGAACCATGTGCGGATGCAGTTGGCTTCGAGGGTGGCTCCAAAGCTTTTCAAAATGTCAATATAGGCGAAAAGCGTCTTCCACGTTTGCATGTAAGACGTGTCAACCGTACTGTTGGTCAACCCCATCGTCCAGATGTGGCGGTAACCGTTGTGGTAGATGACGGTCGATTCATTTTCGTTCGTCACCTCTGTGCCACGTTGCAAGTAAAGCCAAATAGCGATTTTCGAGCCGTCGAGCGGCGGTTGCTGGATGTAAGAGATGGTGCAGAGGTCGTTCTCCTTGATGACGGGCACTTGGTTGGTGGCATCGCTCAAGAAGTAGCGTTTGAACACGGCCTTGGCACCTTCCATCTCGGACATGGCCATCAGAATGGTTTCAGCTTGCTGTATGCGTAAGAGCTGGTCGGCAAATTCTGTGCATCTGGGTTCCACATGCAGCATAGCGTGGAACTCCGTCACATCGCCAGCCGTGAAGTGGGTCAGCTCAATGCGAGCCCCTATTTCTTGTATATTTTTCGATTGAAATTCCATAACGGGTGCAAAGATAGTGAAAAAATGGGAATTGGAAATGAGGATAGCGGATTTTGTTGCTGCAGAAGCACGAAAATCCTCAAAAGTGAGTAGTGAGCGATTTTAGGTGTTCACCACAAGATGCAGTATCAGCATGGAGATGGCTGCTGTGATGATGAGGGTGGTGTGTTTCTTTGTCTGGGGTAGGAAGAGCAATGGTGCGAGCAAGAGGAAAAAGACGAGGGGCACATAGTTCCACGGTACAGCATTGAAAAGCAACTCCATTCGAAGACGTATGGGTGATAGTGGCTTTTGGTCAGGTGGCAAAGGAGTGAAGAGTTCTCCTTTGGTGAGAAGTGCCACGAGGGTGAGCCGTTTGTCAATGTCGGGATGCTGGTCGGAAATTAGGAGGTAGTTGCCTTCGTCATCGAAGAAGTCTGAAAATCGGGCATAGTCACCCTCGATGCCCAGCAATCGGCGTACTTTGCTGTCTTTCACCTGAACCATTCTTACGTCTTTCCATTCTTCGGGATAGAGTGCCCACGACAGCAACACTTGTTCAGCGCTGAGACCTTGAAAAGTGCGTTGTCCCGTGAGAGCTTTCGTGAAAGCGAGTGCCGGAGTGTTGAGGGGACAGACTCGACCTTCGTAAACGACTTGTTGCGTACGCATGGAGTCTGCCTGTACGCGTTCCACCACAGGGATGCCAGCGGTTGTTTTTACGGCCAAGCATAGTGTGAACAAGGCGAATATGAGGCTTCGTATGTTGTGCATCGTCAATGATGAATAATCAATTAGTCATTACTCTTTGGCTCCTCCGTTGATCCATTCCTTGATAATGTCAATGAAGGGTGCGTATTTGTCATCTGCAAAGAGTCCTGGGTGAGAATAGCCCACGTTTTCGTCTCCTTCGGTAATGACCTTATAGAGGAAGCTGTTGTCGGCATCGCCAGCTACGACACGGGTTTTGCTGGTGTCTTTCGTTGACAGTACCCCCACCAGATTACTGTAGGCATTTTCCTTTGAGAGGTCAAGGTTGGCTGCAGCACGTTCCGACGAGTGACAGCGTGAGCAGTTGGTACCTGTTCCTTGGAAGATGAACTGGTTGATGGCACCGAACATACCCACGTTGAGTGTGCCCACGTCAATCTTGATGGTGTCAGTGTATCGCTGATTCTCTGGGATGTTGTAGGAGTAGAGTGTGGCGATGCGCTTGCGAAGAGAATTGACAAGGGCAATTTCAACGGTCTTTGTACGGGTCGGGACACCTGCCAGTGTGAGCACTTCCATGGTGCTGTCGGTGGCGGTGGATGGAAGCACTTTCTGGATGAGAGAGTAGGCGTTTTCTTCGTCGAAGCAAGCTGCCGCCACAGAATAAGTGCCTGTCCACGTGTTCAGCGACTTGAACGTGCCTGTAATCTGCACCGTGTAAGTCTCGGAATGGTCATCATAGACTGGGTCGTCCACATGACCGTCGTCGCAACTCACGAAACTCAACGAGAGAGCGACCATAATGATAATCGAAAATCGTTCCATTCGAAAGATTCGCTGGGTTTAGAACGTGTATTGTAGCATGACGGTGGCAGAATGCTTAGCCACACCAAGGTCGTCGTTGTCACGGTCGAGCTGGGTCTCATGCCCTGTGCGACCGATGTACTGGTACATGGCCGAAAGTTTCAGTCCTGTACCTTTGATAAAGTAGTTGACACCAACAGCTGGCATGTTTAGCACACCATCCTTGCCACTACCGTTACGGTCGAGGAAGTCGTATCGGAGCGCCACCTGTGTCTGCGGAGCCACGAAGTAACCACCTTGCACGTAGCCGCCAAAGTAGTCGAACTTGTCCTTGATTTTCTGACGGTCGGTGAAGCCTACGTGCATGTAGTAGAACTCGCCGGCGAGGTAAAGCTTCTTGTAGAGCCAAGCGGCTTCAAAACCGTATCGGGCATCGTTGGTGCTCTCGCTTTCACTTTCCACATTGAGGTTGGCAGAAGCCGCTAACTGAAATTTGTTCTCGTTCAACAATCGAGGATTGCCTTGCGTGGCGGGCATGGCGCCCATAGGTGTCCAAGTGAAACGTGTAGCATAGAGCAGAGAAGGAATGTGCCAGTCGTCGGATAGGGTCTTGGTAGCCGTGTTCACCCCAGCTCCAGTACCGTTGAAGAGACCTGCTTCATAGCCCCACCACTTGCCGATTTTACCGTGAGCCATCACGCCGAGGTCGAAGCCCAGACCGATTTTGGGCGTGACAGCGTTGAGCACGTAGGGCATGATGGTCGTGGCGGTGAGCGATGTGGGGACACAAGGCATAAGTGTCTCGCCAAGGGTCGTTAGGTAGGCGTGGCTGAAGGGAACCTTGAACTTTCCCACCTTGATGGCAAAGGCGTTGCTGGCCTTCACGTCGAACCATGCCTGTTGTAATAGGGCACCGCCCGACTGCGAGGCGTTGATGGAGAGGTTGTAAGTGACAATCTTGTAGGCTTTGCCTGTGAAGCCTAATACAGCGTAGGGGAACGAAAAGCCCGAGTTAGCCACGTTGTCTTGGTTGTAAGCCTTGTCCAGCCCTTCGTCGTCATAGTAGTTGAAGTTGGCGGCTGTTTGGAGCATGAGGTAGGGCTTAAAGGAGAAATTTCCATCCTTGCTCTCCACTTGGAACATGCGGTCAGAGCCGATAGTCACCACGCCGTTGTCGGCATCGAATGTGTCGTCTTGTGCTGTGGCTGTCAATGATGTGAGTGCAGCTAAAGCTGCGATATAAAGTGATTTCATTACTTCTGTTTTTTAGAGTGATTCGAGGAATTTGATGAGGGCTTGCCTGTCGGCCTTGTCCATTTTCTTGAAGAGGTTCTTGCTGGCCTCGCCTTCACCGCCGTGCCAGAGGATGGCTTCGGTGAAGTTGCGGGCGCGTCCGTCGTGCAGGAAGTGCGTATGTCCGTTCACCTTCTGCTGAAGTCCGATGCCCCATAGAGGGGTTGTACGCCATTCGTTGCCACGTGCCAATCCGCTGACGTAGTTGTCGTTCAGGCCCACACCCATGATTTCGGAACCCATGTCGTGCAGCAGGTAGTCGGAGTAGGGGTGGATGGTTTGGTTGCCCAGCCAAGGAAGTTCGATGCCGTTCAGCAAGGTGGCTCCACGTGGACGGGTGTGCAGGGTGGTGACGTGGCAGAGATGGCATTTTGCATCGTAGAAAGCCTGTTCACCTTTCTTGATGGCATTGCGCTCACTCATGGTCACGTTGGTGCCGTCTGATTTTTGCAAAGTCACTTGGTTGGTCTTACTGCCCAAGCGACGGGCTGGTACACCGAGTGAGTGCAGATAGAGGTCAACGCATTCCATGTCTTCGGTCGATACGTCAAGCTGGTCATAGGTGAGTCCCATCATGGAACCTTCCACCATCTGATATTGCCCTTCGCAAATCTCTTCTGGATAGCGTGAGTTGGTGGCACCCATGTCGGACGAGAACCCCAATTCCACTGTCAAGTCGAGGTGTTGAGCCTTGTTGCCCGAAAGCCCTACACTCTTCACGCCTTTCTCGGTGATGTAGTTGCACTTGCCAGAAATGCCGTATTCGGGGTAGTTGCTCTTGGCTGCCAGTTGTTCGATTTCGTTGCGGTCGATGGCCATCATCTGTCCCATACCCACATGACGGAGTGGGATGCGCACGGTGCAGAAAAGGTCTTCAGGGCGTATTTCCACAGAGTCTTTCTTCACGCCGTCCCACATCTTCGTGTACCACTCCACGACGGTATAGTTGGGCTTGGCCAGTTCATACGTCTCGCCATCGGGGAAGGTGCCCGTCTCGTAGTCCCAACGCACTTGCAGCTTGCCCTCTGGAGTGACCCCATATATGGTTTGGTCGTGGAGCACTCGACCATAGTTCTGGAAGAAGACACCGTTCTTTCGTGCCACGTAAACAAGCATGGCCGACATACCATTAGTGCCCGAGCCATAAACGGGTGTCCCGTCGGGGTCGGTGCCAATGCGGTTCCACACACCAGGGTTGGTGCGTCCAGCGTTCATGTGACAACTTCCGCAGGAGTAACCAGCATAGACAGGACCGTGGTTGTCGGTCACGTTGTCGTAGAGGCGGTCACCACGCAGGAAACGCTGCTGATAGGTACCCGTGAGCCATTCGGCATCGGTGTCGAAAGCTTTGGATGAGTTTTTGAAAATGGTCGATGTGCCCGCCGAAAGCGCATAGTTTTCTAGTTCTTGCACATGGGTCTCAATGAAGTTGTCCACCCCCTCCGTGTCTTCTTCACAGGAGGAGGTGAACATGGTGAGGCACAGCGCAGTGGCAAGCACACCAGAATATGTCGTGAGTTTCTTCATGTAAGTTTTTATCTTACGGTACGTGGCTGACCATCCTTGAAGAGCAGGTACTCCAACGTATGGAATCCACGAACGGACTGAGCGGCTTCGATGGCTTCGCTGTCTTCGTTGTACTCACCTGTCCACTCCATTTCAGACCACTTTTGCGATTTCAGCAAGTTGGCGATACCGACTGCATCCAGTGGCCAAGAGTCCATGTTGGGATCGAGACCCAGTTCCGACACAGGGCCGAAGAGGAATGCCTCCGATGTTTCCCATGGCTGACGGGCGGCCATCCAAGCTTCACAGGCAGCAGTGAAAGTGTTGTTAGAAGGATTCTGTTGGAAACGTTGTACGGCTGTACGAAGTGCATTGTTCTTTTCAACAAGGCTCTTGTAGGTAGGCATGGCTACGTTGTCAACGAACTGGGTGACGATAGCTTGTGCATCCTCTTCCGACATGTTCTCGGCAATGGCTGCGTTGAGTGTTTCAAGGCTGGCTGTCAGTTCGGCGCAAGCCTCCATGGCAGCGGCTGCTTCGCTGGAGCCAATGTTGTTGCGGAAGGGCTGAGGAATGTTGTCGATGGCTGTCCAAGCCTTACAGATATTCTGCCATACAACCACAGACGGTTGGCGCAGGTTGTTGTTGATCATACACTTCACGATGATGGAGTTTGTAGTCATTGCGTCGTTCGAGTGATAGTCGAATGCTGATGGGTCGCCGTTGATGCATTGACCCAGCACAGAGTTTGCGATAGAGAGGATGTTGTTCTTGTAGTCGTCACGTGAGTGCCAAGAGTACCAAGACTCTACGGCGTAGAGTGCTTCCTGCTGCTTGCCAGAAGTCCAGAGGTCAACCGGCTCACCAATCTTAGCGGTACCCACCTCGTTGGCGATGTCGATGCAACCCTCGATAATCTGCTGCACACAAGCGTTGGCTGAAGAATAGCCAGAACCAGCCGTATGTCCCTTGAAAGCATTGGCAAAACTGTTGTTCCACTCGTCATAGAGCGTCTGCGAGTCGTTGGCAAGCAGTTTAGCCACGTTCACGGCATAGTTGCCCCAAGCGGCTGCGTTCTCCGATGTGTATTCGAGGTTTTGAGCCTCTTCCACGGTGATTTCTTCGTTCGTGTTTTCTTTCTTGTTGTCGTCATCGCTGCTGCAAGAAGTTGAAGCGAGACCGAGTCCCATTGCGAGGAGACCCATGATAAGGAAATTTTTCTTCATGTTGTTTATTATTAGTGATGATTGATTGTTCTATTGAGGCTTATAGGACTTTGTGGTCTTATTGGACTTAGGGCTTATGGAGAGTTTATTTCTTCCAGAACCAGCCGGCCCAAGCCACACCCACGGCGAATTCATTCTCGTTGTTGTACTTGCCTCCGCCGATGCGGCGGTTGGTGTAGTCGGCTTTTACCACCAGTTGAGGCAAGACGCGCCAGTTGATGCCAGCTACCCAAAGGGAGGTTTTCAGACGGTCGTCGGCAGTGTAGGGCGAAAGTACGTCTTCCTGAGAGTTGTAATACTCGTAGCGTCCGAAAGGGATGATTCTGGGGCAACGTGCGTCGTTCAAGATACCTTGGATGTTCAAACCTAGTTCTCCGCCGAAGGCTACAGCCTTATGAGCCACGGGGGTGATGCGGGAGTAGGGTGACTTGTTGGAGAGTTTGGTGTTTTTGGCACTCACCACATTGGAGTTGGTCAGATTCCCCCAAAGGCAGTTGGCGCGTGCCTCCACATATTTATTTATATATTGTCCTTCGACGTTGTAGATGCGAATGGGGAGTTTCCCAAGTCCATCGTAGGTTTGGCTCTTGTCGGCATTATCACCTGTGTTGGCGCAATAATAGAAAGCGGCTCCGAGACGTAAACCTTTCACGCCACGCCAATCTATCCGTGCCACATAGCCAGGATTGGTGAAGTTCTCTTCCTCGAAGATGCCCTGTTTGCCGCTGCCAACCCATGTGTTGCGGTCGAAACCGTTGGCATTCAGTCCACTGACAATCTGTACTTGGTAGTCGAAGGTTCCAAGCCCCTTTCCGAGAGTTCCGAAAAACTCCAGACCTGTCTCGTGCCACGTGTTGGGCAGGATGGTCGTTTCGCCTTCGGGACGCACGGTGCCGAAGAATGTGACAGGTTCGTGATGAGCGTTGTTCTGTCCAACGGGTACGACGAAGTGACCAGCACGTACATTAAAGGAACGGTCGATGAGTCGGGTGATGTGGAATTGTTCCAGAGCCACTTCGCCGCCACGCTCCACCTCTGTTTCGTATTCGCCGTTTTCGGAGTTCTCCAGTTCGTAGGCAGTGCCCACACCTCCACTCTCAAACTCTATTTCAGCTCCGAGAATCCATTGCTTGGTGAACTTATAGTCACCAGCCAGCACAAAACGGGGGATGCTGATGGTGTTGCGGCGTTCCTTTGGGTTACCCTCCGAAGCCCCATAGAAACGGTTCGTTCCATAGTTCTTGAAGGCAGCCACCATCTCGCCGTAGCCGCCAATGCGGAACTTATCCCATCCGCCATACTGAATGCTATCCTGTGAATTTTGTGCCATGACACTGCTTGCCCAAACAATGGCACCCAGTGTCAATGTGCTTTTGATTGTCTTTTTGACCTCCATGATTTGTTTTCGTTTGCTTGTTAGTATTCGTGGAACTTGTCGGAGGAAACGCCAATAGGAGAGAGGGTGACCTTGGCGAAATGCTCCCCATGTTCCAATTCGAGTGCAAAGTTACTAACAAGTGTTAAACGTCGCAATACCTAAAATTGGTCAAAAAAACTCTTGGAGTGGGTATTATTTTCGGTTGAATACTCAATCTTCGGAACGCCGATACCCAAATCTTTTTCTCGATACTTACTTTTGAGTATCGTTACAATGGCACTCACCGCCGTGCATGGGACACTCATGGCAGTTGCAGCCCTTGCTTTTTCCGCTGATTTGTCGATAAACGTAACGGACGATGACTGCGACAGTGCAAGCGATGATGATGTAAACCAATAATTCTTGTGTGTTCATTTCTTATATTTCTTTTTACGTTAGCTCGATACCTCCTTGTCGCACCCGTCGGGTTCGACACACCGCACCCGTCGGGTGCGGCACATCGTACCCGACGGGTGCGATTTAGGGGTGCTTTCGACGCATGTTTTGACTATACGAACAGACTTCCTAGTTGATAAGCTAACATCGACGTGAGCCATGCCAGCAGGGTGGTGTAGAGGGCGGTGAAGCCAGCCCATCGCCATTTGCCCGACTCGTTCTTGATGCCGATGCAAGTAGGTAAGCAGGGGAAATAGAGCAGCACGAACAGCATAAGGCTGAATGCGGCGAGTGGAGTGAGTCCGCTGCTGGCGATGTCGCCGTGGTAGAGTACAGCCATCGTGCTGGCCACAATCTCTTTGGCACCTACGCCTGCTACAAGCGCAACACCTTCCTTCCATTGAAGCCCGCAAGGCTGGAGAATGGGTTCAAAGAGTTTACCGAGTTGGCCGATGTAGCTCTGCTCCATCTGCTGGTCTTCGCTTAGGGCATCGTTGTGGGGGAAGTAGCTGAGTGTCCACACTGCAATGCTGGCCACAAGGATGGTGGTGCCCATCTTTTTTAGATATTGGCGACCTTTCTCCCAAGTGTGGCGACCAACACTCTTCATGGAAGGCATACGATAGGGTGGCAACTCCATCACAAAAGGACTACTTTCACCTTTAATGACGAATCGACTGAAAATCTTTGCCATAAAAACGCTAAAAACAATTCCAATAAGATACATGGAGAGCAGTATCAGCGCGGAGTTGTGGGGGAAGAAAGCACCAATGATGATGATATAGACGGGAAGACGCGCAGAACAAGACATGAGGGGGATGATGAGCATGGTGATGAGTCGCGACTTGCGGTCTTCGATGGTGCGTGTGGCCATGATGGCTGGAATGTTGCAGCCGAATCCCATAATCATTGGGATGAACGACTTGCCGTGCAGGCCCATTCGGTGCATGATTTTGTCCATGATGAAAGCGGCTCTGGCCATATAGCCGGAATCCTCCATCCAAGAGATGAAGGCATAGAGAATCATAATGTTGGGCAGGAAGACAATGACGCCACCCACACCGCTGATAATACCGTCGATGACGAGGTCTTTCAGGGGACCGTCGGGCATATAGGTGCTGCATAGCTCGCCCAACCAACCCACGGCAGCATCAATCCAATCCATCGGGTATTGGCCGATGTTGAAGGTGCAGAAGAACATCAAGTACATGAGCAGCAGGAAAATGGGGTAGCCCCACACTTGGTGGGTCACCACCGCATCGATGCGCTTGGTCATCAACCGCTTGTATCGGTTGACTTTTTGGAAGGTTTCCCGCATAGCACCTTGCACAAAGCCGTATTTGGCATCGGTGATGGCCGATTCGCTGTCTTCGTCGATTTCTTTCAGAATGGTTTGCTGGCACTCGTCCCTTTTGGCGAGGATGTCCTTGGCATTGTCGAGTTGTTGGACAATGCCTTCCACCTGTCTGTCGTTCTCCAGCAACTTGATGGCAAGAAAGCGGGCGGAGTAGTTCTGGTGAGGTTCGGGATTCTTCCGAATCAGTTCCTCCACCTTGGCAATGTTCCCTTCGAGTAACACTCCGTGATTTACATGTATATGTCTGGCTATCTTCTGTTTACCTTCGGATATTTCGATGATTTGGTGGAACAGCTCTTTCACTCCTTCCCCTGTCTTTCCCACGGTGGGGACAATGGGCACACCGAGCAGGGTGCCGAGTTGGTGGCGGTCGAGTTGGTTGCCGCTGTCTCGCAGTTCGTCGTACATGTTGAGAGCCATAATCATCGGCACGTCCATGTCGATAAGTTGGGTAGTCAAGTAAAGGTTGCGTTCCAGATTGCTAGCATCCACCACGTTGATGATGATGTCGGGATGTCGCTCGATGATGTATTTGCGGACATACAGCTCTTCGGGTGTGTAGGCAGAAAGAGAGTAGGTGCCAGGAAGGTCAACAAGGTTGAAGTGGTAGCCCTCGAATTCGAAATGCCCCACTTTCGCATCCACCGTCACGCCAGAGTAGTTGCCCACTCGCTCATGTGCTCCGCTGGCGATGTTGAAAAGACTGGTTTTCCCGCAATTCGGATTACCCACAAACACGGCGTTCAGCTCACGTCCTTTTGCACGAGCCACCCGATGTATAATATCTTCACAATCGTCGGCTGGGATGCCTTGCAAGTCGAGGTGAAGTTCTGCCCATTTCTTGGCTTCCTCTTCGCTGACCACTTCCACCAGTTCTGCTTCCGCACGGCGTAGGCTCACCTCGTAATCCATAATCTTATACTTCACGGGGTCGTGCAAGGGAGCGTTGAGCAGCACCTCCACACTCTTTCCCTTAATGAAGCCCATTTCCACAATGCGTTTACGGAAACCGCCGTGACCCATCACGCGGACAATCACGCCCGATTCACCTGTTTTCAGCTCTGAAAGTTTCATGTTTCGTCGATTTTTGTGCAAAGTTACGACCTTTCTACGTACCAAGCAATACTCAAAAGTCGGTAAATTATACATTATTTAATAATTTAGGCGGTGTTCTTGTCCTTTGTTTCTCGAAAATTCACTACCTTTGCACCCGATTTTGACAATGGTTTACGTCATTCTGAAACATTTTCCTTTTTTGTGTTTTTCAGAATGAGGGTTGGATTTTAAAAAAGAGATATGGCTGGCCAATATAAGTCATCCGACAAATTGAGTTATGTGATTGCTAACGATTATCGCCTCTTGCAGGTGATGAGTCGTTTTGGCATCTCCTTGGGTTTCGGGGAAAAGACCATCACCGAAGTGTGCCGTCAGTGTGGCGTGGATGCTGAGACGTTCCTGACCATCATCAACTATGTGAAGGATGGGGCAGACAACCGTCCGCAGCACGTGGAACAAGTGAGTGCCGCTTCGGTGCTCGACTATCTGAAGCGAACGCATACTTATTTTTTAGGTTATCTCTTTCCAAATATCCGTTTCCATCTGCTCAATGCCATCGACTGCTCGGTGCAGAACGAGATAGCCTTTCTGGTGCTGAAGTTCTTCGATGAGTATGTGGAGGAGGTGCGCAAGCACATGGAGTATGAGGAAACGACGGTCTTTGCCTACGTGCAGAAACTGCTGGACGGGGAGATGGTAAGTGTCGATAACAGCCATTTGCTCTCTCGCCACCATGAGGCCATCGAGAGTAAGTTGAAGGAGTTGAAGAACCTCTTCATGCAGTATTATCCGCAGACGGAGAACAACGAGAAGCTGAATGCCGTCATCATCTCCATCTATCAGGCAGAAGAGGACTTGAGCATCCACAGTGCGGTGGAGGACAATATCTTCGTGCCAGCCGTTCGTCGCTTGGAGCATCAGGCACGGATGCATCGGCCAGAAGAGGATGAGGAACAGGCTTCCTTGTCGGGGAGTGGCGATGAGCAGTTGTCGGATCGAGAAAAAGAGATTGTGGTGTGTGTGGCCAAGGGATTGTCGAACAAGGAAATAGCCGACCAACTCTGTTTGTCGGTCAACACCGTGACGACCCACCGTCGCAACATTGCCCGTAAGCTCCAGATACACTCGCCTGCTGGCATCACCATCTATGCCATTGTCAATAAGTTGGTTACACTAAAAGAAGTAAACATATAATTATCATACTAAAAAATTATTATTCAATTACATGGAAAGAAAAGTTGCTCTTATTACAGGTATCACAGGACAAGATGGTTCATACTTGTCTGAATTTCTCCTTTCGAAAGGTTATGAAGTGCATGGTACCATTCGTCGTTCATCTGTAGATTATCGCGAGCGCATCGCTCATCTGGAGGGTACTCCAAACTTCCACCTCCATTATGCCGACCTTGGCGACTCAATGTCTATGCTTCAGGTTGTCAGCAAGGTACAACCTACTGAGATATACAATCTTGCAGCCCAATCGCACGTGCAGGTGAGCTTCGACTCTCCCGAATTTACAGCTGATGTCGATGCTGTAGGTGTGCTTCGTGTGCTGGAAGCCGTTCGTCTTTGTGGCTTGGCTGACAAGTGCCGCATTTATCAGGCTTCTACCTCGGAGTTGTATGGCAAGGTGGAGGAAGTGCCTCAGAACGAGAAAACCCCATTCCATCCTTATTCCCCATACGCCGTGGCTAAGCTGTATGGCTTCTGGATTGTGAAGGAATACCGTGAGGCTTACAACATGTACTGCTGTTCAGGCATCCTGTTCAACCATGAGAGTGAGCGTCGTGGCGAGACCTTCGTTACTCGCAAGATAACCCTTGCTGCCGCACGTATCGCTCAGGGAAAGCAGGAGAAGCTCTATCTCGGCAACCTCTCTTCGTTGCGAGACTGGGGTTATGCCAAGGACTATGTAGAGTGTATGTGGCTCATCCTGCAGCAGGAAAAGGCCGAAGACTTCGTCATCGCCACGGGTGTGCAGCACTCGGTGCGTGAGTTTGCCTACTATGCCTTTAAGGCTGCCGGCATCGAGTTGGAGTTTAAGGGTGAAGGCATGGACGAGAAAGGTATCTGCGTAAACGGTCCGAAGGAGCTGATTGGCAAGACGCTCGTTGAAGTGTCGGAAGACTTCTATCGTCCAACGGATGTGGTGAACCTCTGGGGTGACCCCACCAAGGCCAAGGAGAAGTTGGGTTGGAATCCACAGACCACTTCGTTCGAGCAGCTTGTGTCCATCATGGTGAAACACGATATGGAGAAAGTGGCTGCCGACCATGTGGCTTCGGTGATGCGCACCAACTTGGCAGAGTATTTGGAGAAAGGTGTTGTAAAATAAGATTATATGTTAGACAAGAATTCGAAGATATTTGTGGCAGGGCATCATGGTTTGGTGGGTTCTGCCATTTGGAACAACCTCAAAGCTCGTGGCTACGAGAACTTGGTGGGTAAGTCCCATGCTGAGCTTGACCTGCTTGACCCTGTGGCTGTCAAGGCATTCTTTGATGAGGAAAAGCCCGATGCCGTTGTGTTGGCAGCAGCCCATGTGGGTGGTATCATGGCCAACTTACAGTATCGTGCCGACTTCATCTACCAGAACCTGCAGATTCAGCAGAACGTGATTGGTGAGGCTTGGAAGCATGGCGTGAAGAAGCTCCTCTTCTTGGGTTCCACCTGCATCTATCCGGGTGAAGCGCCACAACCGATGCCCGAAGATTGTCTGCTCACATCGCCTCTCGAATACACCAACGAGCCTTACGCCATCGCCAAGATTGCGGGCTTGAAGATGTGTGAGTCGTTCAACCTCCAATACGGTACCAACTATATCGCCGTGATGCCGACGAACCTCTATGGTCCCAACGACAATTTCCACCTCGAAAACTCCCACGTTCTTCCTGCCATGATTCGCAAGATTCATCTGGCAAAGTGCTTGAACGAGGGTAATTGGGAGGCTGTACGTAAGGACCTCGGCCTTCGTCCTGTGTCGATGAAGGTGCCCAAGATGGTGGACGGACAAGGTGCTCCCGACAGCGAGGCTTCGAAGGCCACACTGACGATTATGGCTACTGCCATGAGCGACGAATACACCATCCTTCAAGTGTTGCGTCACTACGGCATTACGCCCGAAGCCGTCACACTGTGGGGTACGGGTGCGCCGATGCGCGAGTTCCTTTGGAGTGAGGAAATGGCCGACGCCTCTGTTCACTGTCTGCTCAATGTCGATTTCCAGGATGTGGTGGAGAAGAGCGACTTTACCGTGAACCGCGACGGCATCAAGGAGATTCGCAACTGCCACATCAACGTAGGTACGGGCAAGGAAATCTCCATCAAGGAAGTGGCCGAGAAGATTATGCAGGAAATCGGCTTTAAGGGTGAACTCCGCTGGGATTCGTCGAAACCAGACGGCACCTTGAAGAAGCTGACCAATGTGGACAAGCTCCATCGTCTCGGATGGCACCACACCATCGAAATCGACGAGGGCATCCATCGCCTCTATGAGTGGTACTTGCAGGGTATCTGCATCAACCACAAGCAAGGTTAGGGTAAAGTTTACTTCTCAAAGTGCTGGTAGTCTTTGGTGTTGCGCCAGTCGCCACCCCAATGGAAGCCATGCTTGACGAACAGCTGATAGCAGAGGTCGTTCTTATCGATGAGAGCGACCTTTGCTTTTTTTATGCCGTTACGGTTGGTGGCGTAGGGCTTTCCGGCGGACGGTTCCACCTTCCCTGTGCGGAGATGGAGGCAGGGGTTGTAGAGGGGGTTGATGTCGATGGCAAGGCCACGGGCATGTTTGGAGAGGGTGGTGGAGCCAGCCACGACACGGAAGTTGAACGACGAGGTGTTGTTGGCCGTCATACTGCGCTCGTCGTCGGCATCGTAGTCGTCGATGAGGGTGATGCGCTCTATCCGATAGCCCGCTTCGTAGAGTTGGCGGAAGATGTCGAGCAGGTCGTCGGCAATCGTTTGGTTGCACACGATTTCGCCCAACTGGGTCTTGCCCTCAACGTTGCGGTGGAGCACGCGCAGATAGCGTAACGAGGTGCGTGGCACGGTGCAGTTCTGCTTGTAGGACTTTCCCTGCATACGGAGGAAAATGGCATCGCTGATGGGGAAAGCCATGAAGCAGGAGTCGAGGCTGTAAGCCTTCACGGCATCGTCGCTCACGACGGCGGCTGGTGTCCATTCGCGGAGTGCCTTGGTGTCATCAGCCTTGGTGAACGAGCAGCAGACGATGGTGAGTAGCAAGAATGCGGTAGCTAATTTTTCACTTTTCATTTTTCACTTATCACTTAAATTGGTTGCAAAAGTACGGAAAATAAATCGCTAAAAAGCCTCGGCAAGCATTTTTTTTGGATTTATACTGAATCATGGTAGAAAAAGAAGTGACTTTGTAGCGAAAATTACAGATGCAGCAATGGATACACCAAAAGTGCTTACTCGCGATGAAGCCCTCCAGCTTGTCAGAGAATACAAACGTGTGATCTCGCCTCGTTTCAATGGGCAGGCGAAAGTCATGATGTTTGGCTCCTATTCTAAGGGTAATCCCAATAAGTGGAGCGACATTGACGTGGCTGTTATCGTTCCCAACCTTTCCGATGACAAGTGGCTCGAAACATCCATTGCTCTTGGCATGGACGTAGATAAGGTGAGTTTGCTCATCGAACCAGTTCTTATGTCCGAAGACCATTGGTCACCTCTCTACGACGATGTCATGCAGACAGGCATTGTTGTATAAAGACTATTTTCCTCCGTGCCACACCACTTCCCATACATATAGGTGGAAAAAGGCGTAACTTTGTAGCGAAAATTACAGATGCAGCAATGGATACTTTGTATAAAACAAACAGTAGCTTATACACTGTTGAGGGAGCGCGTGGCGGCTCCTCTCGTCCAGAAGTGGGCGGGAGGAGCCGCCAGCGCGTTTGTTTGTGTTGAGCACAAATGGCGCGGATGTTTTTCTTGAATATGAATTTCCAAAAATAAAACAATATACACAAGACAATGAAGAACAAGAAAAAAAACTTTGTGCCCTCGGCCACGGGGCTGGGCGGCGAAGTGAGGCGGGCGGCGTGACTGTGGGCAGCGGCCAGATGAGCGGTGCTACGGCAATGACGCTGAACGCTTCGCAGTCGAGCTTCGACAGCGATGGGTGTGCTGACGCTCAACTTCACGAGCGTGGCATCGGGTAGCACCATCGAGGCTGGCACACCGTTCATCGTGAAGTGGACGGGCGACAACGTGATCAGCCCCGTATTTAGCGGTGTGACCGTGAGCAGCACGACGGCGGGCTGCGTGGTGAGCGAGGATGGGAACGTCCGCTTCCAGGGCACCTACAGCCCCACTGTCATCTATAGTACCGCTCACAATAACCTGTACCTCGGTGCGGATAACACGCTCTACTGACCCAGCAACGAGGACTTCACGCCGGGTTCTTGCCGCGCGTACTTCCACGTGGATGTCAACGGTGGTGGTGCGGAAGTGCGCCAGTTCGTGCTGAACTTCGGCGACGAGGACGACGCAACGGGGATTCTTTCAACAACGAATTTCACGGATTTCACGAATTCCGATGATGCGTGGTACGACCTCAGCGGTCGCAAGTTGAGTGGGAAACCCAGCCAGCGTGGGGTGTATATCCATGGTGGGCGTAAGATAGCTGTACAGTAGGCTTGCCGCACTTGTTTGGGGCTTTTTGCGGACAGCACTCTACTAAAACCAATCGCAACCTTCGATTGTACTATCGAAGGTTGCGATTTTACTATCGAAGCTTACGATTGTACTATCGAAGCTTACGATTGGAACTTGGGGTTTTGGGGCGGAACACCCCATGGAGGTTTATTGGAGCATCCCTTTTCAAGTGCAAAGATACAACATTTTTTTGGAATTTGCAAATATTTGGCAGTATTCATCTGTGGGGTGGTTGCTGCTTTTTACGGCGTTTTTTTTGCTTGGCTACGTTGCAAAGTGTGGGTGTCTAGGACTTTTGGGGACACTTTTTGAGAAATATCTGTTGGAGAGTGTTGGTGGTTCGGAAAAAAAGTTGTTAATTTGTAGCGGAATATATATAAATACCAAAATAGATATGGAGAATAAAATTCAAGAACTGACTGAGAAGCTCCTCAAGGAAGGAGTGGAGAAGGGCAATGCTGAAGCCGAGAAAATTATTGCTGCCGCCAATGAGAAGGCGGCTCAGATTGTAGCTGACGCGAAGGCACAGGCTGCAGAGATTGAGGCAACTGCTAAGAAGAACACGCAAGGCATGGAGGAAAACATGAAGAGCGAGATTAAGATGTATGCCGCTCAGGCACTGAACGCTCTGAAGAGCGAAGTGGCCAATGTGGTGGGCAATCAGGTGGTGAAGGAGGCTACAGCAGAAGTGGTCGGCGACAAGGACTTCATGAACGAGTTTATGCTGAAGTTGGCGGAGAAGTGGGGTGCCCAGGAGGACATCGTCATCTCTACGGCAGATGCCAAGAGTCTGAAGGCGCTGTTTGCCAAGAAGGCAAAGGCACTGCTCGACAAGGGTGTGAAGATT
Organism: uncultured Bacteroidales bacterium; assembly: GCA_902800305.1. Classification (GTDB taxonomy): domain Bacteria; phylum Bacteroidota; class Bacteroidia; order Bacteroidales; family Bacteroidaceae; genus Minthosoma. Next base: position 64,230 of record CADCDP010000015.1, on the reverse strand, counting down.
GAGGAAGTGAACGGACAGAAAACGCTCTTCACGGTGCAACCAGCCGACGGTTCTTATAAGGTGAACTTTGGCGAGGCCGAGTTTGAGACGTACTTCAAGAACTTCTTGCGTCCACAGTTGGTTGATATGATTTTCTAAGGTATGGGAAATTACTATTGTTTAATGGCGGGTCTGCCTGACATCACGCTGGAGGATACGAAGCGGGGGGTGAACATGGAGGACTTGAGAGAGGAACTGGATGCGGTCTTGTCGGATGGCGACAAGAAGGTGCTCTATTACTTCTTCCTCAAGAACGACTGCACGAACCTCGTGAAGCTTTTGAAGAATCCGAAGGCGGAGATTGAGTACGACGGCAACTTGACCATGGAACAGTATGTCGATTTGATGACTTCGGCACGGGAGATGAACTTCAATGTGCATCGTTATCCGAGCTTCATGAGCGAGTTTGCGCGTGGGTATGCGTATAATAAGGATAAGGAGGAATATTTCGCCGAAGACGACATGCTCTATAAGTTTTATCGGTATGCCATCGAGACGTGCCCGAACAAGATGGTGCGCCAGTGGTATAAGCTCAACCTCGACATTACCAACATCCTCACGGCTTTCTTGGCTCGCAGGAACGGCTGGAATGTGGCGGACTACATTCAGGGCGAGGATGAGGTGACGGAGATGATTCTGACGAACAACACGAAGGACTTCAACTTGACGGCAGAATATGACTATGTGGCCGACTTGGTGAAGATTGTGGAATGTGAGGATCCGGTGGAGAAGGAGAAGAAGATGGATGCTTTCAAGTGGCTTTGGCTCGAAGAGCAGACGTTCTTCAACATTTTCTCCATCGAGGCTGTGTTTGCCTATCTCTGCAAGCTCGACATGCTGGCACGTTGGGACAAGCTCGATGTGGAAACTGGCAAGGAGACATTCCGCCAGATTATTGAGAATCTCCGTGGAGAAGCTCGTGTGCCCGAAGAATTTCAGAAGTAAATAAGAAAAATTATCAAGATATGACAAAAGGAACAGTTAGTGGCGTTATTGCCAACATGGTGACGCTCAAGGTGGATGGCCCCGTGAAGCAGGGCGAAATCTGCTATATCGAGACGGGTGGCGACCGATTGATGAGCGAGGTCATCAAGGTGGTGGGCAGTGACGTGTATGTCCAGGTGTTTGAATCGACACGTGGACTGAAGGTTGGTGCTCCAGCCGATTTTACGGGACACATGCTCGAAGTGCAGTTAGGTCCCGGTATGTTGTCGAAGAATTTCGACGGTCTGCAGAATGACCTCGACAAGATGGAGGGTGTCTTCCTGAAGCGTGGCCAATATACCGAACCGCTGGATGCAGAACGTGAGTGGGATTTCGTGCCACTTGCCAAGGTGGGTGACGAAGTGGAAGGGTCGGCATGGCTCGGCGAGGTGGAAGAAAACTCCCAGAAACTGAAAATTATGGCTCCATTTCAGCTGGAGGGCAAGGCCAAAGTGAAGAGCATCGTGAAGGCTGGCAAGTATAAGATTCACGATGTGGTGGCTGTGCTCACGAAGGAGGACGGCACTGAGGTGAAGGTCGATATGGTGCAGCACTGGCCCGTAAAGTTTGCCATGACCAATTATAAGGAAAAACCACGTCCCTTCAAGTTGCTCGAAACGGGTGTGCGTACCATTGACACGTTTAACCCGATTGTGGAAGGCGGTACAGGCTTCATCCCTGGTCCTTTCGGTACGGGTAAGACGGTGTTGCAGCACGCCATCTCGAAACAGGCTGAGGCTGACATCGTGATTATCGCTGCCTGTGGTGAGCGTGCGAACGAGGTGGTGGAAATCTTCACGGAGTTCCCCGAGCTGGACGACCCACATACGGGACGCAAGCTGATGGAGCGTACCATCATCATCGCCAACACGTCGAACATGCCTGTGGCTGCGCGTGAGGCTTCGGTTTATACAGCCATGACGATGGCAGAATATTACCGTTCGATGGGTCTGCGCGTGTTGCTGATGGCCGACTCCACTTCTCGTTGGGCACAGGCCTTGCGCGAGATGTCGAACCGTATGGAGGAACTGCCTGGTCCCGACGCATTCCCGATGGACTTGGGTGCCTTGATCTCGAACTTCTACGGACGTGCGGGTTATGTGTATCTGAACAACGGCGAAATTGGTTCCATCACGTTCATCGGTACGGTGTCGCCGGCTGGTGGTAACCTGAAGGAGCCTGTGACGGAGAACACGAAGAAGGTGGCTCGTTGTTTCTACGGACTGGAACAAGACCGTGCGGACAAGAAGCGCTACCCAGCCGTGAACCCGATTGATTCTTACTCGAAGTATCTGGAATATCCGGAGTTTGCCGAATATATCTCGAAGAAGATTAACGACAAGTGGATTCCGAAGGTGCTGGCGCTGAAGACTCGTATGCAGCGCGGTAAGGAGATTGCGGAGCAAATCAACATCCTGGGTGACGATGGTGTGCCAGTAGATTATCACGTGGTGTTCTGGAAGTCGGAAATCATCGACTTTGTGGTGCTCCAGCAGGATGCCTTCGACGAGGTGGATGCCGTGACTTCTCTGGAACGTCAGGAGGCCATCCTCGACCTCGTGACGGAAATCTGTGAGACGGACTTCCAATTCGACCACTTCGAGGACTGCGTGGACTTCTTCCGTAAACTCATCAACCTCTGTAAACAGATGAACTACTCGGAGTTCAGAAGTGAACAGTATAACGACTTTGTTTCACAAATCAAGGCAATGCTTGCCGCATAAACGACTATGGCTACAGCTTTTCAGAAAGTATATACAAAGATTGGCCAGATTACGAAGGCCACCGTCTCCCTCAAGGCAAAGGGGGTCGGATACGATGAGCTTGCTACCATCAATGGCAAGCTGGCTCAGGTAGTGAAAATTGCGGGTGACGACGTGACCCTGCAGGTGTTTGAAGGTACGGGAGGCATCCCGACGAACGCCGAAGTGGTGTTCTTGGGCAAGGCTCCTTCGCTGAAGGTGAGCGAACAGTTGGCTGGACGCTTCTTCAATGCCTACGGACACCCCATCGACGGAGGCCCAGAGATTGAGGGCAAGGAAGTGGAAATCGGTGGTCCGTCGGTGAACCCTGTGCGTCGTAAGCAACCGTCAGAACTGATTGCCACGGGTATCGCTGGTATCGACTTGAACAACACGCTGGTGTCTGGCCAGAAGATTCCGTTCTTTGCCGACCCCGACCAACCGTTTAACGAGGTGATGGCATTGGTGGCACTCCGTGCGAAGGTGGATAAGATTATCCTCGGCGGTATGGGTATGACGAATGATGACTATTATTTCTTCAAGAATACGTTCTCGAATGCTGGTGCGCTCGACCGAATCATCGCATTTATGAATACGACCGAAGACCCTGCTGTGGAGCGTCTGTTGGTACCAGACATGGCTCTGACGGCAGCCGAGTACTTCGCAGTGGAGAAGCATGAGACGGTGCTGGTGCTCTTGACGGACATGACTTCTTACGCCGACTCGCTCTCCATCGTGTCGAACCGTATGGACCAGATTCCATCGAAGGACTCTATGCCGGGTTCGCTCTATTCCGACTTGGCGAAGATTTACGAGAAGGCCGTGCAGTTCCCCGAAAGTGCGGGTGGTGGCTCCATCACGATTATCGCCGTGACCACGCTGTCGGGTGGCGACATCACGCATGCTGTGCCTGACAACACGGGTTACATCACCGAGGGTCAGCTCTACCTGCGTCGCGACTCCGACATTGGTAAGGTGATTGTTGACCCATTCCGTTCACTCTCTCGTCTGAAGCAGCTGGTGGCTGGTAAGAAGACACGTAAAGACCATTCGCAGGTGATGAACGCCGCCATTCGTCTTTACTCGGATGCCGCTAACGCCAAGACGAAGTTGGAGAATGGTTTCGACTTGACCGACTACGACAACCGCTGTCTCGACTTCGCCAAGGAGTATGCCAACAAACTTCTTGCTATCGACGTGAACCTCGACACCACTGAAATGCTGGATGTTACGTGGTCTCTCTTCAAGAAGTACTTCAAGTTGGAGGAAGTCAACATCAAGCGTGAATTTACAGACATTTATTGGAAGTAAAGTATGGCGATTAAGTTTCAATATAACAAGACATCGCTTCAGCAGATTGAGAAAAACCTGAAGATGCGACAGCGCACCTTGCCTATCATCAAGAACAAGGAAACGGCGTTGCGTCTGGAGGTGAAGAAGTGCAAGGAAGAAGCGGAGACCTTGGAACGGAAACTGCAAAGTCAGATTGCTGGCTATGAGTCGATGTACGCCCTGTGGGGAGAATTCGACGCATCGCTGGTGAGCCTGAAAGACGTGCAACTCGACGTGAAGAAGGTGGCAGGTGTGCGTGTGCCTGTACTCTTGAATATAGCGTTGGACGTGAAGCCTTTCGGACTCTTCTCTGCCCCGAAGTGGTACTTCGACGGTATCAATCTGTTGCAGGGACTCGCCAAGACTGCCGTGGAGCGTGAATTTGTCCTTGCCAAACTCGCTCTGCTTGACCATGCGCGTCGCAAGACGACCCAAAAGGTGAACCTCTTCGAGAAAGTCCAGATACCGGGCTTCCAAGAGGCGGTGCGCAAGATAAAGCGATTCATGGAAGACGAGGAGAACCTCTCCAAGTCGTCCCAAAAGATTCTCAAGTCTTTGCAAGAGGCGAGAAAGAGAAAGGAGGAAGAAGTTGCGGTATGATACAGGATATGAAGAAACTTACGTTCCTCGTCACGACGAAGGAATATGACAAGTTCATCGCCGACATTCGTCAGTTGGGTGTTATCCATGTGGAAGAGCTTCAGCGTGGTGCCACCAGCGACGAACTGCAGGCTGGGCTTGACCTTGCTGCGCGTTATAAGGAGGCTATCAAAGCACTTGACTTCGCTGCAGAGTCATACGAGTCTTCCACTACTTACGTGCCTCAACCAGCAGATGCCTCCAAGGGACTTTCGTTGGTGGACACTGTAGAGCGCTTGCTGGTGGACGAAAACAGCGTGAAGCATAGCATTGATGCCACCGACGAAGCCATTCGCCAGCTGGAACCTTTTGGCGAGTTCTGCTGGGACACGATTCGTCAGCTCGAAGCCTCTGGCTATAAGCCTTATTTCTATGCTGTTAATAATAAGATGTATAAGGCAGAGTGGGGCGAGAAGTACTTCGCCACACCCGTCAACGAGTTGAATAAGAAGACTTATTTCGTCGCTTTCTCCGACGAGGAAAAGGAGCCTGAGATTACGGCTGAACGTCTTTTCCTTCCCGAAGAGTCGTTGTCCTTCTATCAAGAGCGTCGCAAGACGTTGGGCGAGCAACTGGCTGGCATCCATGAGCAGTTGTTGCAGGTGCAAGCGGTTGACCGTGCCTCTATTGAGGCGGGACAGTTGGCCAACGAAAATGACATTCAGCTCTCTAAGGTGCATCTTAGTCAGGAGAGCATCGCCGATGGTGCCGTCAGATTGATGATTGGATGGACACTGAAGGAGAATGCGGATAAGGTGGTGGACTACCTTGAACGGGAGCACATCTTCTACGAACTGGAAGACCCTGCTTTCGAGGACAATGTGCCCATCAAGATTAAGAACGACAAGTTCTCGTCGCTCTTCGAACCCATCCTGCGTATGTATTCGTTGCCGAATTACCACGACATCGACCCATTGCCTTTCTTTGCCCCGTTCTTCATGCTCTTCTTCGGACTCTGCATGGGCGACATGGGATACGGCTTGATTATCCTTGGTGTCAGCATTGCCCTCATCTTTGCGAAGCCCGACTTTGCTTCCTACGGCAAGCTCGGAGCGTTGTTGGGTGGCATGACCTGCATCTGCGGATTTATCACGGGTACCTTCTTTGGCATCGACCTGTCTAAGGTGGATTGGGAGTTCATCAAGCCCATCCAGCCTTACTTCATCAACGACTCGATGAAGGACAGCTTCTTCGGCTACTCGCCCATGATGGTCATTTCCGTCATCATCGGTCTTATCCAAGTGTTGCTCGGTATGACGCTCGCTGGTTGCAAGGCGGTGAAGAACTACGGCTTCGTTTATGGTGTGGGCAAGTTCTCGTGGGTAGTTGCGTTGGTCAGTGCTACTATACTCTTTGGCTTACCTCTCTTTGGGGCAGAGTTGCCACAGACCGTGCAATACGTGCTCTATGCCCTCATTGCCCTTTCTGCCCTTGGCATCTTCTTCCTCAACAATCCCAACGCCTACAAGAAAGACTCTGCTCTTGGCAAGGCGCTGGGTGTGGGAAGCAACTTTGGTGCAGGAATTTGGGCCACCTACGGTATGTCCACAGGACTCTTGGGCGACTTGCTGTCTTATATCCGACTCTTTGCCCTCGGGCTTACGGGTGGTGTGCTCGGTTCGGTGTTCAACAGTCTTGCTATGGACATGAGTCCCGACATTCCCGTGGTTCACGAACTGGTCATGCTCATCATCCTGCTCTTCGGACATGGCATCAACTTCGGTCTCTGTATGATTTCGTCTTTCGTGCATCCGATGCGACTCACCTTCGTGGAGTACTTCAAGAACGCCAACTTCGAAGGAAATGGTACCGAATATCAACCGTTTGCTATTAAACATTAATTAATCATTTATAAACCCCGACCCCTTCCATGCCGTGTCAAGCCCTTCTCATGGGTGGCGGAAGTGTGGTTACTAAAAAAACAAAATTCAATTATGTCTCCAGTACTTTTAGCGTACATCGGCATTGCCCTTGCGGTAGGCCTTTCAGGTATCGGTTCCGCCTATGGCGTAACCATTTGTGGTAACGCAGCCATCGGCGCATTCAAGAAGAACCCCTCAGCCAGCGGTTCCTACATCGGTCTCGCAGCCCTCCCATCGTCTCAGGGTCTCTATGGCTTCGTGGGCTTCTTCATTCTCAACCCCATTGTCACTCCCGACATCAGCATGTTTGCTGCTTGTGCCGTGCTTGGTGCAGGTCTCGCATTGGGTGCAGTGGCTCTCTTCTCAGCCATTCGTCAGGCAAAAGTTTGTGCCAACGGTATTTCAGCTATCGGCGGTGGTCACAATGCCTTCGGAACCACGATGGTGCTTGCCGTGTTCCCCGAGCTTTACGCCATCCTTGGCCTTCTCGTGCTGATTCTTATCTCAGGATCTATCGCTTAGTCTTTCGTTCAATAGAAGTATAAAACAAAGGCGGCAGCCCTACAAGGTTGTCGCCTTTTATTCAATACATGGCAGAAAAGAAACTTCCTCATCCGCTCATCTCTTTTATTCCGCTGTTGGTGCTAATAAGTCTATTAGCAGTAGTTATTGCTATTTTTGGCAGTGATTCTCTGGAGGGAGGCAGTCAGATGGCTCTGTTGATGGGTATGGCAGTATGCATCTCTATCTCGATGGCGGTGTACAAAGTGCGGTGGAAAACATTTGAGAAACAAATCATGAAGACCTTGGGTGGAGTGTCCATCACCTTGTTGATTCTTCTGACCGTCGGAATGTTGTCTGGTTCTTGGATGGTGAGCGGTATAGTTCCCACATTGATTTATTATGGAGTGCAGATCATGTCTCCACAATTCTTCCTGTTTTCTTCCTGCATCATCTGCGCCTTGGTGTCGTTATTGTCGGGCAGTTCTTGGACGACGATTGCCACCATCGGTGTTGCCTTGTTGGGTATCGGCCATGTATTAGGGGTGTCGGAAGCATGGGCAGCAGGTGCCATTATTTCTGGAGCTTATTTCGGCGATAAGATGTCACCATTGAGTGATACGACGATTTTAGCTTCATCGGCTTCTGGCACAGACCTCTTTGTCCACATTCGTTATATGGTTTACACGACGGTGCCATCCTTTGTGATAGCATTGATTATCTTCTTTGTCGTGGGGTTTAGCGGCCATGATGAAGTAGAGGTCGATGTCTATCAATATACAGAAGGCTTGTCGCATACGTTCAATATTTCGCTGTGGACATTGCTTGTTCCTGTGTTGACGGGAATACTTATCGCTCGTCGAGTCCCATCGCTGATTACATTGTTTGCTTCTTCGGTCATGGCAGGAGTGGTAGCTTTGATTCTTCAGCCTCATGTCTTGTGTGAGATAGCAGGTTCTTCCACCATGTCCTATGCAGCAACCCTCACTCGTGGCTTGGCACAGATGTACTATGGGGCGACAGCCGTTGAGACAGGCAATGCGTCTCTCAACGAGTTGGTTTCTACAGGAGGTATGGCTGGAATGCTGAACACGATTTGGCTGATTATATGTGCCATGTGCTTTGGTGCGGTCATGGTGGCAAGTGGAATGATTGATAGCATCACGCAGGTGATTGTTCGTTTTGTACATAGCCGTTTCAGTCTTGTATCGTCCACCGTAGGTACAGGAATCTTTTTCAACATCGCTACGGGCGACCAATTCATATCGATTGTCTTAACTGCTGATATGTATCGAGCGATTTTCCATGAGCAAGGTTACGAGAATCGTCTTTTGAGTCGCACTACAGAGGATGCAGCCACGGTTACATCTGTGTTAGTGCCGTGGAACACCTGTGGCATGACACAATCCACCGTGTTGGGCGTTCCCACACTCACCTATCTCCCTTATTGCTTTTTCAATTTACTGAGTCCTTGTATGGCCATCTTGATGGCGGCGATAGGGTGGAAAATCAAGCGCCAACTTCCACCCAAAGAATGCTGAAAAAGAAGCTGTAAAAGAGACAAACTTGCAGTAATGGTGTAAAAAAGAGGGCTTTTTGTTTTCTTTCGGTGATAAAAAGGCTGTTATATTATATATAATGTATATATTTGCAAAACTTATCAAATAATAATTCTCTGATATGGAAGTGAAAGATTCTTGGTTGGAAAAGGGGTATGTGGATGAACCCATCCCCGAAGGCATTGACCTGAATGCGGAAATCCGCAAGATGTGCAAGGAGAAGAATGCGGTGATTTTGGCTCACTATTATACGGACGGAGCCGTGCAAGATATTGCCGATTTTGTGGGCGATTCATTGGCTTTGGCGCAGTGGTCGGCAAAGACCGATGCCGACATCATTGTGATGTGCGGCGTTCACTTTATGGGCGAGACGAACAAAATACTCTGTCCCGACAAGAAAGTGCTGGTGCTTGACCTCAATGCAGGTTGCTCATTGGCTGATAGTTGCAAGGCAGAAGACTTGAAAGAGTTCGTGGATAAGCATCCTGGTTACAAAGTCGTGAGCTACGTCAATACAACGGCGGCTGTGAAGGCACTCACGGATGTAGTCGTTACGTCGAGCAACGCCAAGTTGGTCATCGATTCTTTCCCGCAGGATGAAAAACTCATCTTTGGTCCCGACAAGAATTTGGGCAACTACATCAATTCTGTCACGGGTCGCGAAATGCTCCTGTGGAATGGAGGTTGCCATGTGCATGGTCAGTTCTCTTTGGAGAAAATCTTAGCCATTAAGGCTGAGCATCCCCAAGCAAAGATATTGGTTCATCCAGAGTGTCCTGCTCCCATTCAGAAGGTGGCAGACGTGATTGGCTCTACCGCAGGTCTGCTCAATTATGCCATTAAGGATGAAGCGACAGAGTTTATTGTGGCGACTGAAAGCGGTATTCTGCATGAGATGAAGAAAGCCTGTCCCGACAAGTTGTTCATTCCGGCTCCACCAGAGGCAACAGAGACGGTAGGTTGCTCCTGCAATGAGTGTGAGTTTATGAAGCTCAACACCTTGAAGAAACTTTACAACACGCTTAAATACGAGTGGCCAACGATTGAAGTGGCTCCCGAAATTGCGGAGAAAGCGGTAAGGCCCATCAACAAGATGTTGGAAATATCGAAGAACTTAAAATCAGCCATGTCGAGCAAGTGATGGGAAAGTCTGTTGCTGCATTGGTTTCGGGTGGTGTCGATTCCGCTGTTTCGGTACATTTGCTGAAAGAGCAGGGGATTGACCCACATCTTTTTTATATTAAGATAGGTCCGGACAAAGACACAGAGTGGAACTGCACCTCCGAAGAGGATGTGGAGATTTGCCAGTGGTTGGCACGTCGTTATGGCTTGAAGTTCGATGTCATCGACCTTCATAAGGAGTATTGGGACAAAGTGGTGGGTTATACGATGGACAAAGCCCGTCAGGGTTTGACCCCCAATCCCGATGTGATGTGCAACAAACTCATTAAGTTCGGTTGTTTTGAAGATGTGGCAGGAAAGGATTTTGACTATACGGCTACGGGACATTATGCCACAACCACAGTGGTTGGCGACAAAGTGTGGCTCTCCACGTCGCCTGACCCCGTGAAAGACCAAACTGATTTTCTTTGTCAAATCGATTCCTTGCAAGTCAGCAAACTGTTATTCCCTATTGGCCACCTGTGGAAGCATGAAGTGCGCGAAGTGGCAGAGAAAGCCCATTTGTTGAATGCAGAACGTAAGGACAGCCAAGGCATTTGTTTCCTTGGAAACATTGATTTTCGTGACTACATCAAGGCTCATTTGGGAGAGAACCCAGGCGATGTGCGCGAGATAGAAACTGGCCATAAGATAGGGGAGCACAAAGGTTTGTGGTTCTACACCATCGGCCAGCGCAAGGGGTTGGGTTTCGGCGGTGGTCCTTGGTTTGTGGTGAAGAAGAACTTGAAGCGTAATATCCTCTTTGTTTCTCATGGTTACGACCCCGAGAAGGTCTATAAAGACCATATCACGATGAATGATTTTCATTTTATTACGGAGAACCCCCTTCAAAGTGAGGTCTTTCGTCGTGGTACTGAACCGTTGAACGTCTATGAAGGGAAAAACGGAAACGAGCTTCGTGTGACTTTCAAGATTCGTCACACCCCTGAATATCTCACGGGCACTTTTACACAAAAAGAAGACGGCACCTACTTCCTCCAAGCCGACCAGAAGATACACGGTGTTGCTCCTGGTCAGTTTTGTGTGGTTTATGATGCCGACCACCATCTTTGTTTCGGCAGTGGGGAAATCAACTGAATTTTTCTGTAGGGCTTAACGTCACAAAGGCATCGAATAGATGACCTAATACGTATGCTCGACACCTCTTCATCGCACCCGTCGGGTACGACACACCGCACCCGACGGGTACGGCACGTCGTACCCGACGGGTGCGATTGAGTGGTGTGCGGCTGACCGTAGAAAGGGACAAGGGGTACATCTCGATGTTGACACCCGTTTAGTGACAAAATTTTGCTGATTTGTTTACTTTTCCCCTTTTTTATTTGGTTGTTACAAACGGAATCGCTACCTTTGTCAATGAATAACAATCTAATGAACGAAGTAATACCTATAGGAAAAACCAAACTTGAATAGATATCAAGTATCATATATGAATTTATTAACCAAATAGTAACTCTTATGAAGAAACATTTACTTTACGCTTTGATGGCATTGCTGCCAGCTCAGTATGTAGCTGCAACGCCGCAACCGACAGCCGACAACGATGATGAACTCGGCTACACGCTTGTGAAAATCTCTAACCCCGACCGTGGAGAACGTGAGGTGGATGGTCTCATGCCTGGTGGCGACCGTGAAAACAGTTATACATGGCGTTTGGCTATGCGTGGCGACGAGATTTACATTGCTACAACCCGTAACATTGCCTCTGCTCTGGTCAACCTCTATGCTCCACAGTTTGCAGCCAGTGGCATTACCCTCGACACATTTTGGGCGATGATTAATGCTGTGACTAACGGCGACATTCCTCGTAACGATGCTAATGAAGGAGCTAACATCATCTCCTACAACCGCAAGACGGGTGAGTTTAAGGTTATTTACACCGCTGACACTGGCGATTATTTCCGCATGGCAGTGACCTTCGGCGAAAACGTTTACTTCGGCAGCTATTCTGCCAATCCCGCCAATGCACAGTACATCCTGAAGCTCGACACAGAGGGCAACTTCACGAAGGTGTTCCAGACAATGGGTTCTGTGTCGTTGCGTGCCAACTGCGAATATGACGGTCACCTCTTCTTTGCTGGTGCCGACGACCGCGAGGAAGTACGAGAGGGTGATATGGAACCAATGGCAAAGATGGCGGTGTTGCGCAAGAGCAACGAGGACGATACCGTGTGGGAGCGTGTGGCTGACTACAAGGATTTCGGCTGGGTTGCCTATGACCCCATCCAAGGCAACTGGGCAGGTGCTCCCATCTGGGAGCTTGCCAACCACAATGGTTACATCTATGCCACCGCACCGAGCCACGCTGGTTTCGTCATCTACAAAGGACATCCTGCAGCTGAAGGTGAAACAGCTAACGAATATGGCTGGTACTGGGAGGAAGTGGCTGGACTCACCAACGGTATCAACAATCCTGGCTTGAGCGATGTGCCGTTGGGAGAACTTGGCACCATGCGTTCGCTCATCGGTTCTGTGTATGAGTTTAAGGGCGAACTTTATGCTTACAACTTTGACCACTCTTTCGGTGCCGAGGCTTCTGCCTTCGCTGGTATCCTCCAGCAGGTGGCAGGGAAGGATGTAAAAGCTTCTGACTACCTCTTCTACATGTACAACTCGCTCCAGAATCCACAGAAGGTGTGGAAGCTCAACGATGAAACGGGCAAGTTTGAGGAACTGAAGAACTTCACCAAACTGACTGAAGGTACTCTGAACGAATACATCTGGCGCATGGGCACGTATGACGACCAGCTCTATATCTCCACGATGGATGCCGGCATCTTCTACAACTACATCACTCAGCTGACTAACAAGAGCTTCTTCCAGATGAGCCTTGCCGAGCGTATTACCAAAGTGAAGTATATCGCCGCTGTGCTCAACATCCTCGTAGCCGCAAAGGTTTCCGAGAAAGCCGAGGATCTGAAGAGCAAACTGGAAACTCTGAAGAGCTTCCTTGAAGCATTTACCGAGGAGGAGCAGGTGGATGAAGAGACCGTCAAGAAGTATATTGACTACCAGAAGTTGGCTATGGCAGTATCCACTATTATAACTTTGGAAATCGAAGCAATCAAGGAGAAAATAGCTGCAATGCCTGGTGAAGACATCGAGAGCAAGGTGCTACTCGCTGCCTTGGAAAAGGTAAAAAATGCTGCTGAGGACATCGCTGGAAAGATTGACTTGGAGGGTGCGGAAATGTATCTCTATATCAACCACATGGTGATGACCAACGAGTGGGGCTTCGACCTCTTCCGCACCTACGATGGTGAGAACTTTGAGGTGATTACCCGCACAGGTTTCGGTGACAAGTACAACTACGGTTGTCCTTCGTTCTTGGCTACAGAAGAAGGTCTCTACATCGGTACTTGCAACCCCTTCTATGGCGGACAGCTCTACTTGCTGACGAACAAGCCAAGCGACAGGTCTGACATGCAGAAGGGAGGCAATGACGACGGAACGACAGGCATCAATGAGATTGCCGCAGACGAAAATGCAGTTTACTATGACTTGCAGGGTCGTTCTATCAAGGGTCGTCCAGCCACAAAGGGTATTTATATCCTCAATGGCAAGAAGGTCGTGAACCGATAAGGATTCTGTACGGTACGATTTTTGCAGGGAACGGGAGAAATCCTGTTCCCTGCTTTCGTTAGGGAAAGCAAGCAACCCTTATGGGCATGTTTGTTTCGCACTAAGAAACCTTTACTTGCACAAAGAGATGTTTCTTAGATTCCTATGGTTCGTGAAGCAAACTTTCTTGGGTAACGGAAGAAGATGGCCAATAGCAAGGCCACTCCGATGAGCATGGGGTAGAAAAGGTAGGGTAGGATGGTAATGGGGTTGATGGCCGAAAGACTGGCTGCAATGAGCACCTGAGCACCGTAGGGGAGCAGTCCTTGGGAAAAACAGGAGGCGGTATCAAGAATGGAGGCTGAACGGCGAGGGTCGATGTGGAAACGTCGGGCAATGTCTTTGGCAATAGGGCCGGTAGTGATGATGGCTACGGTGTTGTTGGCTGTGCAGACATTGACGAGGCAGGTCAGCGCGGCAATGGCCAGTTCGCCACCACGCTTGCCATCGATTTTTCGGGTTAAGACTTTGATGATAAGTTCGATACCACCATTGTAACGGATGATTTCCAGCATTCCACCTGCTAAAATCGTGACGATGATGAGTTCTGCCATCCCCATCATACCCTCGTTCATGGCAGAGAACCAACCGAAAAGGTCATACGTACCCATGAGGATGCCGACCGTGCCTGTAAGGGCAATGCCGATGCCGAGCGTGAGCAGCACGTTAACTCCGCAGATGGCAAGGACGACGACCGCAATGTAGGGCAGAACGAGCCAAAAGTTCACGGTGTCGATTTCAGTGGGGGTGCTGATATTACTTCCGAGAAAGAAATAGAGGAAGAGCATGAGCACCGCCACGGGAGCCACGATGCGGACGTTGACACGGAATTTGTCTTTCATGCTGCATCCTTGTGTCTGAGTGGCTACGATGGTTGTGTCGCTGATGAAGGAGAGGTTGTCGCCGAAGTAAGTGCCACCCACCACAAGACCCACCATCAGGGGAATGCTGATACCCGACTGCTGGGCAATCCCCACTGCCAAAGGGGTAAGGGCTGCAATGGTGCCACAGCTGGTGCCGATGCTGAGCGAGATGAAGCAGGAAGCGAGGAAGATGCCTGGCAGGATGGCTTGTTCGGGTAGGTATTTCAGTGCCAGATTCACGGTGGCATCCACAGCTCCCATTGTCTTGGCAGAGGCGGCAAAGGCTCCTGCCAGGATGAAGATGGCCAGCATAAGCACCATCGTGGGGTTACCCGCTCCCTGTGCAAACACCTTGATGCGCTCGTTCATCGTCCCCTTCACCGTCAGTAGTGCATAGACGGAACTGACAAGAAACGCCACGGCGATGGGGACTTTGTAGAAGTCCTGAGCGATAATGCTTGTGGCGAGGTAGAGGATGAGGAAAATGAAGAGGGGCGAAAGGGCTTTCATGCTACCTGTTTGGCTTAGGACCGATGGGGCATATAAGGCTTGTATGCCCCATCGGTCATATAGGATTTAGAGGGTCACGCCGTTCTTGAAGATGGCGATTTCTTGATAGTTCTTTTTCTCGTTCCAAGTGGGTTCGCCGCTGGCTATCTCGATGACTTTCTGCACGAAACGATGGAAGACCGTCGCCATAGGCTCGCCTTCCACGATGGTGCCAGCGTTGAAGTCTATCCACGTAGGTTTGTTCTTAGCCAGCGTACTGTTGGTGCTCACTTTCAGGGTAGGGACGAAGGTGCCAAAGGGAGTGCCACGTCCCGTTGTGAAGAGCACGATGTGGCAACCCGAAGAAGCGAGTGCCGTAGCTGCCACAAGGTCGTTGCCAGGAGCAGAAAGCAAGTTGAGTCCCTTCACAGAAAGGCGTTCGCCGTATGGAAGAACACCCTTCACCGCACTCTTTCCACATTTTTGGGTGCATCCGAGGGCTTTCTCTTCGAGCGTGGAGATGCCACCGGCCTTGTTGCCTGGCGACGGGTTTTCGCCCACAGGTTCGCCATGCGAAAGGAAGTATTGCTTGAAGTTGTTGACCAACGAGACCGTCTGCTGGAACAGCTCTGGAGTTTCGCAACGGTTCATCAAGATGGTTTCAGCACCAAACATTTCGGGCACCTCGGTGAGCACGGTCGTTCCCCCTTGGTTGACGATAAAGTCGCTGAATACGCCCAACAGGGGGTTGGCCGTAATGCCTGAGAAGCCATCGGAACCGCCACATTTCAACCCTACTCGCAGTTCGGAGAGCGGAATCGTCTCACGCTTGTCTTGGGAAGCAATGGCATAAAGCTCACGGAGTATCTTCAAGCCTTCTTCTACTTCGTCGCCCTCCACTTTCTGACTGACCATGAAACGGATGCGCTCATGGTCGTAGTCACCCAAGAACGCTTCGAACTGGTCGGGTTGGTTGTTCTCGCAGCCAAGCCCTACCACAAGCACCGCACCTGCATTGGGATGGAGCACGAGGTCGCGGAGCACTTTTCGGGTGTTCTCGTGGTCGTCGGAAAGCTGGGAACAGCCGTAATTATGGGGATAGGCGACAATGCGCAGACGTTCTGCATCGGCTGGAAGCATCTGGCAAAGCGGAGAGTCTGGATTGTACAGCTCATGGGTCAGATGACTGGCCAACTGGTTCACAATGCCGTTCACACAGCCGACGGTCGGGACAATCCACACTTCGTTGCGGATACCCACTTCGCCATTTTTGCGGCGATAGCCTTGGAAGGTGAGTTGTTCCTTCGGGAACCACTCTTCGTAAGCAGGATTAGTCAGCTCCGTCTTGTCAACGGGGTGGTATTCATAGTCGAGCAGTCCCGAAAGGTTGGTCTTGATGTGGTCATGGCAGATGAAGTCGCCCTGTTTGTGACTTTCCTTCAAGTGGCCGATGGGGTAACCGTATTTTATGACATTTTCTCCCTCGGCAAGGTCGCAGAGCAAAATCTTGTGACCTACGGGGACATCGTCGTTGACTCGGATGGTTTGTCCTTCCACTTCTATGTTTTCTCCTGCTTTGAGTGCCTCGATGGCTACTGCGACATTGTCGGCAGGGTTAATCTTGATGGTCTTCATATCTTCGATTGAATGTAAAATGTCAAATGTGAAATGCAAGGAATAGTACATTTGACATTTGACATTGAACATTTGACGTTTAATGAATTTATCTCATGGCAGCCTTGACCAGTGTCGTTGCTTGGTCGTATGCTTTTTCCCAATCCGTATCAAGGCAGAAGGGTGTCTGCGTGGATCTGTCGTCCACATAGCAGTTCACCTTTTCTTTGTCTGTATCTTTAAACAAGGGGTTGTACTTGCTGGCATCGGTGTAAATCTTCAGGATTTCGGTGCGCTTGGCAGGAGAAATGGAACGCGCATTCTCAAGATTAGCGAGAAAGTCTGTGATGAACGAAGCCATGTTCACTGCCTGACTGTCGTAGAAGTAGGAGTCCTTTTTCAGACCACGTTTCTTGATCATCATAGACATGTAGTTGAGGGCAGTAATCTTGAATTGGTTGATTTGGATTTCTTCGTCGGACGATGCGGGATTGTTGACTACAGCTGTTGCTCTTTCGTAAACTGTCTTGTAGAGGCTTTGTGCCTGAATGCCTGTCACTGATGCTACCAGTACAAGCAGGGTGAATAAGATTTTCTTCATATTTCTGTTTCTTTATCAATAAGATGTTGCAAAGTTAGCCTTTATCTCCGAAACCAAAGGAAAGAAAGGTCGCTAAATGCGTGTTTATTAATGATGTTTAACATTATTACCCAGCAAACTTGTTGATTTGCTGACATAAACATCACTCTGCACTCGCAAACTCGCTGATTTGCATAATCAGCTCAAGCTCGGCATAGCTGATACAAGCATCACTCTGCACTCGCAAACTCGCTGATTTCGTAATTGTTGGCTACTGCCAATCGGGCACAGTTCTGTAACTGACGACGGTTGGAGTTGTTCACGGGGCCGATGTCGGTACTTTTCCCATAGATGGTCATGTCGTCGCGAAGGCTTCGGCAAAGGCAGGGGGCGATAATGCTCTCAAAGAAGGTGCAAGCCAATAGGTAGCGACCCGAATAGAGGTTGATGTGCAGCCCGTCGCGTGTTAGTTCGTTGTCGATGTTGAGAGCCTCAACGCTGCGGGCATTCTGTACCGCCGTTCCACATGGGATGATGACATCGATGCCTGATATGGCCTTCATTTTCTTGATGGAGTTGCAGATGTTTTTCCACATATCGACAGGTGTTTTATACTTGGCGATGCTCTTGTTGTTGGAGGCGTATGACCATGTTTCGTTGAAGGCAAAAGTGGTGCGTTGAGCAATCTTCGTGATGTTGTATGCCTGAATCAGCTTCGACAAATAAGGCTCATAGCTGTTGTAGTCGCCTGAATCGAGCGAATATTGCTGGAACACCACCACATCGTAGGGGAAACGGCGCATCACGTCGTTGATGCTGGTGGTTTTTTCCAGTTGTGTTTCGCCCAGAATGTTGTAGCGGTAAAACTCGTAAACCTTTTCACCACTTTTATAATACTCGTAGTGCTGTTTCATCGAGCAGCCACCCTTGTAAAGGACATATACATTCACGTTGCGGATTCCGAGCGAGTTAAAAATCTCTGGTAGGGCAGTGCTCGTATCGATGGAGAAAGAATTGCCGATGAAGAGGATGTCGAGCTTGGCCGGCAGATAGGGGAGCGGTGGATTGCAGAGGTATCCGCAGGTAGGAGTCGTTGTGGCGGCAGTGGTCGCTGGTTTCTTCTCTGGTGTTGTGGTTGTGGGCTTCTTGTCCTGAGTGGTGACAGGTTTCTTATCTTGTGTCGCTGTAGGCTTTTTTACAGCTGTTGCCACAGGCTTTTTTACCGTTGTAGTAACTTTGTTATTTGCGAGTTGTTTTGATTTCGTCGAGCTGACGTTGGTTTGCGCCAAGCCCTGCATACTGATAGCCATCATGGCCAATACCCATAGAAAATGTCTCATCTTGAATGAACTTAATGTTAAATTTCGGTTGTTTGGGTTGCGGCAATAAAACTACCCCCAATTGAGAACTTTATTTTTCGGGGTGCAAAGGTACGACTAAATGCGCATAGCACCAAGAGAAATCGCCTATTTTCACTCTTTCCGTTATGATTTTTCTTCTTTAGGCACTTGCTCGTAACCACTTTTACTCTACGCCCGTGTCCCCCTTTTCCCTTAGCTCGTTACGACTTACGAATATAAGAAGGATTTACACAAATACAAGTAGGATTTGTACAAATACTTCTTATATTTATACAAATCCTACTTGTATTTGAAGGTGTTCTCCTTGCCTTCGCGGAAAAAGTTTTATCGTAGCCGTGAGGGCATGATGGCATCCTTAATTTGATGCAAATATACGAATTTTTTTTGACGTTGTCAAGAGAAAGAGGTATTTTGTTTTGTCAGATGAGGATGATGGGGATGCCTGATGCGGATTATGTCAGGAGAACCTTAGATTACTGACTCAAAGCTTCTAACAGGGCATCCATCGCTTTGGCGGCATCGCCTGTCTCTTCAAAAAGGTTGACGAATTTGCTGCCGATGATGGCTCCTGAAGCGTTGCGCTCGGCGGCTTCGAGGGTTTGTCGGTTGCTGATGCCGAAGCCAATCATGCGTGGATGCTTCAGGTTCATGCTGTTGATGCGCGAGAAGTAGGCTTGTTTGGCATCGCCGAACTCCTTTTGGGCGCCTGTGGTGGCGGCTGAGGAGACCATGTAGATGAAACCATCTGTGTGTTCGTCGATGAAGCGGATGCGCTCGTCGCTGGTTTCGGGGGTGATGAGCATGATGATGCGGATGTCGTAGCGGTCGGCTATGGGCTTGTACTCTTCCAGATAGTCTTTGAAGGGGAGGTCGGGGATGATGACTCCGTCGATACCCACTTCGACGCATCGCTGACAAAAGGCTTCGAAGCCGAACTGCATGATGGGGTTGAGGTACCCCATAAGGATGAGGGGCATCTGAACTTCGGGACGGATGCCTTCCAGTTGGGAGAAAAGTTTCTTGAGGGTCATGCCGTTGCGGAGGGCTTTGGTGGCAGCGTCTTGGATGACGGGACCGTCGGCCATGGGATCGGAGAAGGGGATGCCGACTTCAATCATATCGACACCATTCTGTTCGAGGGTGCGGATGGTGTCGGCGGTGCCTTCTAATGTGGGGTGTCCTGCACAGAAGTAAATCGACAGGATATTTTCGTGCTTGGTGGCGAAGAGTTGGTTGATTCTGTTCATTGTTTTTTGATGGGGTTAATGGGGTGAGTGGGTTTAATGGGTGATTTGGGAGAGGAAGGTGCGGAGGAGTGCTGGGTCTTTCATTGCAGGGGAGGTCTCGAAGCCTGAGTTGAGGTCGATGCCGGCGAATTGAGGATGGTGGAAGGCGTTGATGCGTTCGGCATCGGTGGGCTTGATGCCGCCTGTGAGCAGGAAAGGTGTGTGTCCCTCATAACCTTGCAGGATGTTCCAGTCAAATTGTTGGCCACACCCTCCATAGATGGAGCATCGGGTTTCGAAGAGGAAGTAATCGACGATGCCTTCGTAGCGTTTGGTTTCGTCCAAGTCGGAGGGGATGGTGATGGGAATCATCTTGATGATTTGGATGTCCTTATCGATGCAGGAACGAAGCTGCTGGCAGTAGTCGGGTGTTTCATTTCCATGCAGTTGGATGAGGTGGAAACCGAAGGCTTTGATACGGGCGAGGATATCTTGTATAGGTTCGTTGACGAATGCACCAACATGTTTGCAATGCTGAGGCAGATAAGTGGGCACTTCGCTGACGAAGCGTGGCGAATGGGGATAGAAGATGAATCCCATCCAATCGACACATGTCAGGGCATCCACTTGTCGGATGTTGTCAGGGTCGCGCATTCCGCAGACTTTCACTATCATGGGCTTAATGTGTTTAATGGGGTGAGCGGGGTTATTGGGTCACTTGAGCGATGAAGTCGGCGAGGGCTTTACCAGGATTGGGCGTCTTCATGAAGGTCTCGCCGATGAGGAAGCCACGGAAGCCAGCTTCGCGGAGTTCACGAACGGTTTGTGGATTGCTGATGCCACTTTCGGAAACAAGCACATAGTCCTTGGGCAGCAGGGAGGCAAGGCGATAGGAGTTCGCCACATCCGTATGGAAGGTGCCGAGGTTCCGATTGTTTACGCCTACCATGTCGATGTTCTCCCTCACATACTCCAGTTCTGGCTCGGAATGCACTTCGAGCAAGGTTTCAAGTCCCAGTTCGTGTGCTTTCTTTGCCAGTGTCTGGCACTCAATCTGTTGCAGGTCGGCAGCAATGAGCAGGACAGCATCGGCACCTACCATCTTGGCCTGATACAGCTGGTATTCATCCACAATGAAGTCTTTGCGCAGGATGGGGCAGGAGACAGTCGGACGGGCAATGCGCACGTACCGCAGGTTGCCACCAAAGTACTTCTCATCGGTGAGGATGGAGACAGCGCTGGCTCCATTCTCACTATATGAGGCAGGAATGACATCGGGCTTTCCTTCTTCCTTAATCCATCCTTTCGAGGGGCTTTTGCGTTTGAACTCCGCAATGATGCCCGAGGCAGATGTGGCAAGGCTCTCTCGCATGGAACGTCGTGGCTGTGTGCCATCGGCCAACAGTTGTTCCACATTATTATATAATATAGTGGGGGGGATGATGGCTTTCTGCTGCTTGAGTTCGATGCGCTTGTATGCGACGATTTCTTGTAGGATATCTTGCATGGGTCTGATGGGGTGGATGGGTTAGGAGTTTAGTTCTACGAACTTCTTGAAGGTTTGGAGGGCTTTGCCGCTTTCCAAAGACTCTCGTGCCATTGCCACAGAGTCAGCCATAGAGATGTTCTTGTCCATGATGCTGATGCCACAGGCAGCGTTGGCGATGATCACGTTCTTTTGTGCTTCGGTGGAAGTGCCTTCCAATACGGAGTCAAAAATCTTTTGGGCTTCTTCTGCTGTATCGCCTCCGTAGATGTCAATCTGCTTGACGTACTTCAAACCCAAATCGACGGGTGTGAGCACTTTCTCGAAGTCGTTGGTGCAGATTTTGAAACCACTTGTGATTGAGATTTCGTCGTAGCCATCGTAGGAAGTGATGACACCATAGTTGTCGCCGATGCGCTGGTGTAGGTTGGTGTAAAGGCGTAATTGTGCTTGGTTGGCTGTGCCGTGCAGGGAGTTCTTTGGATGACATGGGTTGACGAGAGGGCCGAGCAAGTTGAAACAAGTGGGAACACCTAATGCCTTGCGGGTTGGCCCTACGAACTTCATGCCATAGGCGAAGAGGGGAGCGTGGAAGTAGCAAATGCCAGCTTCGTCGAGAGAACGTTTCAGGAGGTTGATGTCATCGGTGAACTTCACTCCGTGTCCTTGTAACACATTGCTGGCACCACTCACAGAGGATGAGCCACCGTTTCCGTGCTTGGTCACCTTGTAACCCGCACCTGCAATGACGAAGGCAGAACAAGTGGAGATGTTGAATGTGTTCTTGCCGTCGCCGCCCGTTCCGACAATGTCGAGGGTATCATACTCGGTGAAGTCCAGATACTTGCCTGTTTCGAGCAGTCCTTGACGGAAACCGAGCAGTTCATCTACGGTTACGCCACGTGTCTGCAATGCCATCAGCAGGGCGGCAATCTGCTGTACGTTATACTTCTCCTCCACGATGTTGAGCATAATCTCGTGGGTGTCTGCTTGTGTGAGGGTGTTGCCCTCGATGAGTTGTAAAAGAAACTTTTTCATATCGTGTTTAGTGTTTTAACCAGTTGTTTATGATTGTTTTACCTTCAGGAGTAAGTACGCTTTCGGGGTGGTACTGAATGCCTCGGATGTCGTACTCCTTGTGTCGTAGGGACATGATGAAGCCTTCGTCGGAAACGCTGGTCACTTCGAGGCAGTCAGGTAGGCTCTTGGCATCGACCACCCACGAGTGGTAGCGTCCCACCTCAATGCGTTCGGGTAGTCCTTCGAAGAGGTAATCACGGACGGTGATGGTGGTAGGCGTTGCCACGCCGTGATACACTTCGGAAAGGTTGGTCAAGTGTCCACCAAAGCTTTCGCCAATGGCTTGATGACCAAGGCACACACCGAGAATGGGCTTCTTGCCAGCGTATGCTTTGATGACGTCGAGCAGCAGACCTGCTTCGGAAGGGATGCCAGGGCCAGGGGAGAGGATAATCTTGTCGAAAGCCTCCAGTTGCTCCATTTGGAACTGGTCGTTGCGATAGACGGTCACTTCGGCTCCCAAAGCCTTGACGAGATGACTCAGATTGTAGGTGAATGAGTCGTAATTATCGATGATTACTATGTTCATGGGGTGAATGGATTTAATGGGGTGAATGGGAGGACTAAAGCTTTTCGGCAATGGCGATGGCCTTGCGGAGTGCGCCCAGTTTGTTGTTCACTTCTTGGAGTTCGTACTCCACATCGCTCTTGGCAACGATGCCGCCACCGGCTTGGAACCATAGTTCGCTGTTGCGACTGACGAACGTGCGGATGGTGATGGCTTGGTTCAGGCTACCATCGAAGCCGATGCTGCCTACACAGCCGCCGTATGCACCACGATTGTGTGGCTCGTATTCGCTGATGAGCTGCATGGCACGAACCTTTGGTGCGCCAGACAATGTACCGGCAGGGAAGGTGTCGATGAAGGCTTTTACGGGGTCAGCACCCTCGTTCAGTGTGCCACTTACGCGAGATACAAGATGGATGACGTGGCTGTAGAACTGCATGTCCTTATAGAAGTCCACCTTCACATCGTGGCAGTTACGGCTGAGGTCATTTCTTGCCAAATCTACCAGCATCACGTGCTCGGCATTCTCCTTCGGGTCGTTCTTTAGATAGAGCGCATTCTGACGGTCTTGTTCCTCATCGCCTGTGCGCTTAGTGGTGCCAGCGATAGGGTCGATGTAGGCACGGAAGGAAGGGGTGGCTCCTGTGGGAGAACTGGAGGACACAGCCTCAATGCGGCAATGCGTCTCAGGACTGCTGCCGAAGATACGGAAACCTCCGAAGTCCATGTAAAAGAGATAAGGTGAGGGGTTGATGCTGCGGAGAGCACGATAGAGCTTGAAGTCATCGCCTTCGTACTTCTGCTTGAATCGACGGGAAAGCACAATCTGGAAGACATCGCCACGCAGACAATGCTTAATGCCTCGACGGATGTTCTCACGGTGTTCATCGTCCGTCAGCGTGGAGGTGTAGTCGCCCACAGGATGGAACCCGTACTGCTGATAGGGGCGGTTGTTTACATCGTGCTCCAGTTGGTCGAGGTCGTCTTCTTCACCATCTGCCAACAGTTCGATGAGTGTCACCTCGTTTTTGAAGTGGTCGAAGATGATGTAGTCCTTATAGAGGATGTAAAGGAGGTCGGGTGCATCGTTCTCTGCTTGTGTCTCGTCCTTCACGTCGATGTGTTCGAAGTAGCGTACGGCATTGAAGGTGGTATAGCCAAAGATGCCACAATCAGTCTTGTTAGTGCCTTCAATGTTGAAATTGCCAAGAAACTCGTTGATGAGCTGAGCCGTGTCGTCAGCATTGGTGATGGGAGTGTGTGTCTCTTCTCCATCAGGGAACTTCATCACGCCCACACCATGTTCCACCGATACGCTGCCGATTGGGTGCAGACAGATGAAGGAACGAGAATTCTTACCGTCGTGATAGTCAGAGCATTCCATCAGGGCACTCTGCGGATAGGCATCACGTACACGGAGATAAACGCTCACGGGTGTGTTGAGGTCGCCAAGAATCTTTTTGGAGACTGTGCGATAGTTGTACATATTTGTGTTGTGGCTTTAAATTAATTGATAATGTATTGTGCATTTTTCAAATAGGTGTCCAAGTCCTTGTCGCCTCTTCCGCTGACGGTGAGCACCACCACGGTGTCCTTCGTAAATTGGTCTTTCACTTTGGGCAGCAATGCCAAGGCATGGGCACTTTCGAGGGCTGGAATGATGCCTTCCATGCGAGTCAGTTCGAAGGCTGCACAGAGAGCCTCATCGTCGTTGGCAGGGAGCACTTGTGCGCGTCCTGTCTCGTAGAGGTTGCAGTGGATAGGGCCTGTGCCTGGATAGTCGAGACCCGCAGAGATGGAATAAGGCTCGATGATTTGGCCATCCTCTGTCTGCATCAGCTTGATGCGGCTGCCGTGCAAGATACCGATGGTACCCACCTGCATGCTGGCAGCTGTCTGACCACTTTCGATACCCAGACCTCCAGCTTCTCCAAGGATAATCTTCACTCGTTCATCGTCGATGTAGTGGTAGATGGTACCAGCAGCATTGCTTCCTCCACCCACACATGCCATCAAGTAATCAGGGTAATTTCTGCCAATCTTCTCTTCAAGCTGCCATTTGATTTCCTCCGAAATGACTGATTGTAAACGTGCCACCATGTCAGGATAAGGATGAGGCCCCACCGTGCTTCCTATAATATAAAATGTGTCGGCAGGGTGGCAGCACCAGTCGCGGATGGCTTCGTTCGTGGCATCCTTGAGGGTCTTGTTACCACTCTCCACAGGTACAACGGTTGCACCTAACATCTTCATGCGTTCCACGTTCACATGTTGACGCTGTACATCGAGAGCACCTTGATACACCGTGCAAGGCATATCCATGAGCGCACAAGCAGTGGCGGTTGCCACACCATGCTGACCAGCACCTGTCTCGGCAATGATGCGTGTCTTGCCTAATTTCTTGGCAAGGAGAATCTGACCGAGCGCATTGTTGATTTTGTGGGCACCCGTGTGGTTGAGGTCTTCGCGCTTCAGATAGAGTTGGCAACCGTACTTCTCACTCATGCGTTTGGCATAATAGAGTGGGGAAGGGCGACCCACATAATCTTTTAGCAGGGCATGGTACTCACGTTTGAACTCTTCACTCTCCAAGATGGGGAGATAAGCTTTCTTCAAGTCCTCCACGGTCTTGTAGAGAATCTCAGGAATGTAGGCTCCACCGAACTGTCCGTAGAAGCCATTTTCATCTACTTGATAAGTCATGTATATTTACTATTTAATTATATTTACAATCCGATAAAAGAAAAGAGCCTATCGCAAGTACGATAGGCTCTTTTGTGCTATGCTTTATGTTTGTCTTTGCATAGGGGTATGACCATTGGACTTACGATTTTTTGAATCCCAAGTTACGCCACCACCAATATGCGTTAAACTTCTTAGTCATTTCCAGTGAAATTTTTATTTCGGTTGCAAAGTAACGGCTTTTTATTGAACTGACAAACAAAAAGACGAAAAAAAAGGCTTTTTTCTCTCAAAAAGTTCGTTTTTAACATAAAAAGGATAGTTTTTTGTGGGATTGTCACTAAATTTGTAATGCGTTTCGTGTGATGAACGGCAAGATTGTTACAGAGAATCAAGAGAAAAAACTATATTCATTAAAAACAGAAATTGTATTATGGCTTATCAAGAAGTAAAAACGACAGGTTATGGAACGCGCGTGGGACGTTCGTTCCGAAGTATTGGTTCAGGCTTTTTGTTGTTCTGTGCCGCCACGGTTTTGTTGTGGTGGAACGAAGGCAGAGCAGTGAAGACCGACAAAATGCTCGACGAAGTGG
The DNA here is from genome assembly GCA_902800305.1 of uncultured Bacteroidales bacterium. GTDB lineage: Bacteria > Bacteroidota > Bacteroidia > Bacteroidales > Bacteroidaceae > Minthosoma. The sequence goes on along the minus strand of CADCDP010000015.1, from coordinate 38,287 downwards.
AAGGGGCTTACGTGGAGATGGAAAACCCAAACAAGAAGGATGCTTCGCTGGATGGCGAATTGGTGTGTGCCTCGGCTTTGGCTACGACAGAGGACTCACTCAGCGACCGTCAGTATGGTATCGGTGCGGTGGCTATCTCGTTGCAACGTCATGTGGAGTACTATCAGTGGGTGGAACACTCCGATGAGGAGAAGGAAGACAAATTAGGTGGTAAGGAAGTGACGACTACCACTTATACCTATTCGCAAGAGTGGACGAATAGCCCTGTCAACTCGGCGAAATTCCACGACCCAGCATATCAGCAGAAGAACTTTGTGTTGACCACTGTGGAGCCAGAAGAGCAATGGGCTGAGAACGTGACGTTTGGTGCTTACACCCTGAACGAGACACTGATTCACTCCATTTCATCGAAGGAACCGATGGAACTTTCCTTTGACTCTGTACAGATTGCTGCGATGAACGAAGCTTTGTGTCAGCAAGGCAACTTGGCCGACTCTCTGGAATACGTCCATGTGGGTGACGGGGAAATATACTATGGTCTTTCTTCTTCCGATCCTTCAGTGGGTGACGTGCGTGTGACGTTCGAGAAGATTGTGCCAGCCAAGGTGACGATAGTGGCACAGGTGCATGGCGACACCTTTAAAGCTTACAAAGCGAAGAATGGCAAACGGTTCCAGCGGCTTGTCATGGGCAAAGTGGATGCCGACGAGATTTTTGAGGGTGAACACAGCACTAACTCCATGTGGCTTTGGGGCTTACGCATTCTGGGTGTGATACTGGTCATTGCAGGTTTGAAGGGACTCTTCGGTTTCGTCGAGACCATTCTGAAGGTGGTGCCGTTCATCTCAAGCATTTTCGGATGGGGCGTCAGCATCGTATGCACCGTAGTCGGCCTCGTATGGAGTCTTCTCGTCATAGCATTGGCATGGCTGTTCTATCGTCCGCTTATTGGCATCACCCTTTTGGTGCTTGCTGGTTTCCTCATTTGGGTCTTCGCTTTCAAGGGTAAGGACAAACTGAAGGAACTGGCTGCACGTGCCAAGGCTAAATAGAAAAACGCATGAAACTAATCAATCGATATTATCCAGATAAGAAAATGAAGAAATATATTCTTATGGCTACGGCTCTTGTGATGAGCCTGTCAGTGATGGCGCAACAGAATATCCGCGTCAACTTTTCGGGTGCAAGACCCACCATTAATGACTTCGTGACAGCTGCACTTTCCCATGATGGCGATGAACTTGTCAAAGATGTCACTGAGAACTGGACACGCCGTCGGCAAGGCAAACCGTTGGAAGATGGTGTCGCTTTCACCGTGGACGTGAAGAACGGCTTTGCCCGTTTCGACAAACACTATACGGCCAACACTTACTGTTACGTGGAGTTCTGCTACTGGAACTGCGCCAACCAAAAGCAGAAGATTGTGGCCTTGAACAGTGGTTGGGTGGAACAAGGGCATCCTGTCATTTCGGAATACACCACGCTCAAGTTCTACCTCTACGACAACCAGACGAAGACCATGAAGTGGTTGTCGAGACAGGACATCGGTGCTGCCATCAACGTCAGTCAAGTAGTTTCTTACGTCTTGCCACAATCGGGCAAGGACATCATGGCTACCATCCATGCCCCGCAAAGCGAAGTGCAGATACTGATGAAGTGGGATGGTTCCCAATTCCATCAGGAGCAATTAGGCCGTCCTGCTGGCAACGTGCAAGTGTCAGCTCCCACAGGCAGTTTTGGCGAGACCATCAAGTACAAGGACGATGACTACATCCGTGTTTATACCGCCGAACAGTTCCTCAATGCCCTTGGCTCCAACCGCAATGTGCTGGTGGCCAAGAACACGGAGATTAACCTGACACCGATGCTCAATGATGAGAGCCTCTTCCGTACGCGCTACAAGATGTGGATGCCCGATGTGTCCAACGGAATCCACGAAGGTCGTGCAGTGGTGGTCAGTGAAGAAGTGTTCGACGGACGACAGTTGACCCTCGTCAACATGAAGCAGCTTATTATCGAGGGCGAAGGCAATTCGCGCATCGTCGTGGAACCTCGCTATGCCTTCTGTCTGCGCTTCGTAGATTGCGACCAGTGTACGGTGGACAATCTGACTATTGGCCACACCGATGATGGGCACTGCGAAGGGGGTGTTATCGGCATTACACGCGGATGGAGAGACGTGGTCATCAATTGCGACCTCTACGGTTGCGGCACCTATGGACTCGACATCGACGGTACTAACAGTTTCTCGATTTTTTCCAGCAAAATCCATGACTGCACTTATGGCATTATGACCCTGCGCAACTCCGAAGCCGTCCACTGCACCCACTGCGACTTCTTCAACAACCGCGAGTATTCCCTTGTCGAAAGTCGGAACTGCGTGGGCACTGTTTTCGAGGACTGTCGTTTCTACGCCAACTGGGGCGATGCGTCACTCTTCAACTTCGACGATGAGTTCTATCTGTCTGGTTGCGCCATCTACCACCCCACAGAGAACCTCGGCACCATCAACCTTGCCGACCAATCTGGTGCCAAGAACTGGTTCTCTGAGAATCCTATTGACAAAAACATTCAGGGTCGGGAGATAGGACCCGACGGTCACTATGTCAACGCCAGAGGGGAATAACCCTTCTGTCGTTGTCTTTACCTAAGTAATTGAGGAATTTTGTTTGTTTCACCCAATAAAACTAAAGTAATACAATGAGAAGATTATTTCGATGGATGTTTGCCGCCATCCTGTTCTGCGGCACAATGAGTGTACAAGCCCAAGTGATGAAAGCTGCCGACTTGGAGAAATACGCTAAGGAACGCTATGGTGACAAGTGGCTTGAAGCTGCGGCAAATTTGGCCAGTACACTGACGCTTGACAAAAACGCCTCTCTTACCTACCAGCAGGTGGTTGATGCTCCAGGCAAAACGAAACAGCAGCTTTATGTTGCCTTAAACTATTGGGCTACAGCTACCTTTAAGGATAAACAAGCCATTACGCTCAACGACAAAGACGCTGGTTGCATCATCATTTCCTCCACTATTGCCAACATCGTGGAGCATACAGGTACGTTGAACAAATACTCCGTCAGTATCACCCCTGTTATCCGTCTCGACATCAAGGACGGCAAGATTCGTGTCACCTACACGGTGCAGAACTACGACATCCTGGCCGACATCAGCGGTGGATGGCTTAGCCCCACTGACGATAACCACAAGACCTACGGGGACTCGAAGCGTAAGAAAGAAGACAAGACGAATGCCAACCTCTACGATGAGCAGTGGGAGATAGCCAAGCACTATCCCTTTGTCGAGAAAGACCCCCAGAAGCGTACCTGCTCCAAAGCTCTTGTCATGGCTCATGCCTACTCCAACGCTATTATGGACAAAGTCGAGGAGGCTGTGAAGCATGGAATCGTAGGTAACGACGATGACGACTGGTAATGGTTTAAAGTAAAGGTTGAAGTTTAAGGTTTAAAGTTTAAAGACCATGCGGTTTGTTTGCAAACACCGCGTTAGCATCTTTAAACTTTAAACCTTAAACTTTAACCTTTACAAAAGAATCTTTATAAAAAGAACCTTTACTTCACCATCACCTTCTTACCCTTTACTACGTAAATACCCCTCTTGAGGCCCTTTACGTCTTCAGCTACCTTTACACCAGAAAGGTTGTACACTTCAACTCGTTCGCCAGCCTTCACCACCGACTTGATGTCAGTTACGTCGCTACCGATGTGGTTAGTGGTCAGCAAAGTCGAGTTGCCGTTAGACAGCTGAATGTAGCAACGGGTGGCATAGAAACCTGTTGAGATGGAATTCACATTCACGAATGTTGCCTCAGCGTTGTCCTTAGCCAAAATGCCATAGAGACCTTCAGCTGCTTTCTGAGTCTTGGCACAAGCCATCGTGACTGTTTCGCCCGTACCTTCAGCCGTGAAAGTGATGGCAGAAGGAGCGTCATAAACGGCCACATTCTCAGTCTTGAAACTCTTAGTGCCAGTTTCGCCCGTGTAGTGCAGGATGTAAGGAACATTAGCCCTAATGCCTTCAGCTTTGCAATCCTGGAAATTCAGTCTGATGTTTGAACCATCGTTCTCCACACCGACCAGTCTTTCCAACCGACAGTCATTACCGAAAGCTTCGTTCACTTGTGCTTCCGTCAGGTCGAAAGGAAGAGAAATGGTGTTCCATCCGTTGAAGACGTAGCGGTTTACCGATACGTTGAGTGTCTTGCCTGTGTACTTTGCAAGGTCTGTACCCTTGTACGTGCTCAGCGTCAGATTTTGCTGAGCGTTTGCGCCGATGCTGCTGAGGGCAATCGCCGCCATGAGTAATAGCTTCTTCATACGCTTTGATTGTTTTAGTGGTTTGGTTGTTTAGTTTGTTTATTTAGTGATTATTCACTTCCTTAATGAATCCATGCCGGTAGGCATACAAGAGACGTTTCAAGTTCTCTACTTTGGCTATGAGCACCTTCCCTTTGTCTGTGTCCTTCACATACATACGCTGCGAATTTAACTCTACAATCTGTGTCGAACTCTTGATGTCGTTACCGTTCTGAATGGCATCCTCAGCGGAGCGGAAAGGCTGATGCTGCACGAGGTCGAGCCCACGGCTATGGAAAGTGAGTGTGTAGCCAGCGATGCCTGTTTCAGGTTGATAAGCACGGGAGAACCCACCGTCAATAACGAGCAACTTTCCGTTTGCCTTGATGGGCGTTTCTCCTTTCAGCACCTTCACGGGCGTGTGTCCATTGATGATGTGGCGGTGCTTTCCTTCCACTCCGAAGTTGTCCAGAATCATGTCAACCGTCTTCTCGTCGTTGTTATACTGATAGTAATAACCCTTTGTCTCCGTGTGGGTTGCTTTATCCTTTATGAAGTATCGCTCAAAAGTGGTCATCTTGTCCTTATCGAAGAGTGGCGAGTTCTTTCCACACCACAGATACCAAATGTAGTCCTTCGCAAAATCCTTCCGTTCCCGTGGCGTGTCCTCGTTGAAAGCCTCACGCACGATGTGGCTTGTCTTCTTCATCAGTGCCATGCCCTTATACTTCTTTCCGCTAATTTCCACTTCTTTCAGCGACCCGTCAGCATTCAGCGGAACGGTGGCATGATACATCAAATTGCTGTTCGCTATCGAGAACATTCCTCCATGCGCCAACAGACATTGGACGTGACGCTGCAACTTGTCGCTTGTGCGGAACGAATGCTCCAACTTCGCCATCAGCAGTTCTTCTTCCTCCGTCAGCGCATTCGGATTCTCCTTATTAACAGTGGGCAAGAACGTGTCCAGCATCTCGTACTCATTACCTTCGATGAAGCACGTTCCATTGGCAAAGTAGATGTGTTCCAGCATCTTCCGTCCTGCCATGTCGAACTCTGGTCGGCGGTCGATAATCCGAGCCTCCTCCTTGAACTGAATGATGGTAATCGCCTTGTGCATCTGAGCGATGAGGCGATTCGTCTTCTTGTCATGCTGACTCTCTTTGCCCAGTTCGTTGGCGGCAAACTGCTTGCAAGGGTCATCCTTGTAAGTTTCCATGGCAAACGTAGCCAGTGGCAGAAGGTTGATGCCGTAGCCATCCTCCAACGTTGCCAGATTGCCATAACGCAGCGAGAGACGGAGTACGTTGGCGATGCAAGCTCTGTTGCCAGCCGCTGCACCAAACCACTCGATGTCGTGATTACCCCACACAATGTCAAAGTGATGGTAGTGCATCAATGTCTCCATGATGAGGTGCGCCCCAGGTCCACGGTCGAAGATGTCGCCCAGCAGATGCAGACGGTCGATGGCGAGTCGCTGGATGAGGTTGCAGATAGACACGATAAAATGGTCTGCTCGTTGTGTGTCGATGATGGTCTGCACAATCACATTATAATATTGATGCCGCTTCTCACCCACGCCGCTATGGCTCTCGTGCAGCAGTTCCTCGATGATGTAGCCAAACTCCTCAGGCAGTTCCTTCCGAATCTTGCTGCGTGTGTATTTCGAGCTGACCTCACGGAGCACCTTAATCAGCTGGTTCAGCGTAATGATGTAGAAATCCTCCATGTTCGTCTCAGCGGCCTTGATGCGTTGCAGCTTCGCTTCGGGGTAGTAAATCAGCGTACACAGTTCCTGCTTTTCCGCTAACCTCAGAGTGGGACCAAAAATTTCCTCCACCTTCCGCTTCACATAGCCCGACGCATTCCGCAACACATGGTTGAACGCATCACTCTCCCCATGCGGGTCACTGATGAAGTGTTCCGTCGGCTTCGGCAGATTCAGTATTGCCTCAAGGTTGATAATTTCGCAACTCGCCTCTGCTACATTCGGATAGCTTTGAGCCAGCAACTGCAAATACCTCAAGTCCTCCCTGATTTCCTCTTCAGTCAATATGTTTTCCTTCTTATTTTCCATGGAATTGTGTTTACGCCACAAAAGTACGAATTATAATTGGAAAAACGAAAATAAAAACAAAAAAAATTGCAATTATTTCCAACATCCTCTCGTTAAGCCCTCCGCACGTGGTGCTTCTTATAGAAATTTTTCCAATAATTGCTCCAAATTATGCTGTATTCGTTGGGAAAGAGCCAACAATAATAGATTAAAACCAGCGTGTGTCGTATATTCCGTGCGATGAAAGGCCAATCGTCGAAACTCACCGCATGATATTTTCCGAAACTTCCTTTCTGCATCACAGCATCTAAGAGCACTTTTCCCCGCTGCCTGTTGGGATGTACAGGCAAATGCTCCTTGTCCAGCCAGAAAACAGTTCGCATCACGTGCATGACAGCCTGTCCGAAGTGATTCAGCCCCAACCACTTCATCTCCTGCTCCATGTCGGGGCATTTTTCACTCTTCAACACAAAATAATAATCAATCAGTTGGCGCAAAGACACTCCGTCGGCTACGAAGTGGTGCTGCATGTGGGATAGTTGCATCACCCTGTTGAACCTTGGTGTGGGTATATAGAAATCTTTTGCGGAAACAGTAGTCCGCAATTCATCCATCATCCATTTCTGAACCCTTCTGTTGAACCGTGGGTTCAGGCTCCCTTGGGAGGCTTTGAAATGCACTTCCACAGGGATGCCGCCCTTCCCGTCCACATGGAAGTGATGTTCGCAGACACGTCCTTCCAGATGCAACCCCTCCAATAGCTGCATGACTTGTTCTTGCCCTCCCTCCACATAAATGTCGAGGTCACCAGGTGTCCGTATTCCGTCCTCTGTATATAAAAGAGCGTTTCCTTGCCCCTTCAGTACACACGTCCTTGCCCCCATTCCTGCGAACACCTCAGTCCATCTTTTTGCTTCCTCATTGGCCAGTTCGTTGGCTTGGGCAATTCGCTCCGCCTCGGCATACCACATCAAATATAGTGCGTGTGGCGGTTGCAATGCAGCAGGCATCCGTCTGATAGCCGCAAATAGAACCCCCATCACATTTTGTTCCTGCGCTATGGTGTAGATTTCTCCCCATTCAGTAGTGGAAATGGATTGGGGCAGTTCCTCGCTGATGTGCAGCGCATAGCGCAGCAACACAAAGAAAGAGTGTTTTTGCCATCCTTTCCCCTTCCAGGCTCTCAGCCTGTCACTCTGTATTTCTGTATGTCCCATGCTTTTCGTTTGGTGATACCCATTGAAATCACTCCTTTTATAGTTAGCTCGTTGCTTCCTAATCGCACCCGACGGGTCCGACGCATCGCACCCGTCGGGTGCGGCTTACCGTACCCGACGGGTGCGAAAATGCACCATTGGGGGCGCACTCTTTTTTGTCAGACAGTTTTACATTGCTTGTCTGTCACCGTAGGCAGGATTCCACCCTCCTTAAACTCCCAGACCTGGGAGATTCGTTTCGACAGCGAAGCCAGGTTCTCTCTCTGAGCCAACCAACACTTGATTCTGGGCCATGAGACCGAGTACATGGATACGTGGCATCGTGTATGCCTTCTTTAGCAAATTCTTGTTCATCTTTTTGGATTGATTAAATTGTTTTTATTTCATGAATACTTTCTTTCCTTTGTAAATGTAGATACCCTTTTGAGGCGTAGTTACGCGGACACCTTGCAACGTGTACCAGCTCTCATCCTCTGCTTCCAACGAAGACTTGATGTTGAAGATGCCTGTAGCTGGCGAGTTTTTGAAAGCGAATCGAACTCCCTTAATTCCGTTGGAACTATTATCCTGTATCGCTGTACCCAATAATGTGAACCAGCATTTCGTAGCAGGAAGTGTAGTGGCTGTGGTGGGATAGACGAATTGATTATCGACAACGTACAACGTGTTCTTGTCGCCCTCTGTGAGTGGGGTAGGGCTGTAACTGCCTGTCATGGATGCACAGGTCGTGGTGACTGTGATGGGTTCAATGTTGTTGATAATCACTTGATTAAAGACTGGGTCTTCCACGTCGGCAGCCACTTTCACCACGTAAGGCATACCCGCCTCGATGACCGTACGTGGCTCAAAGTCGAGGTGCAGTCGCTGGGTTTCCTCGTTATAGGAAGAACCGACCAGAGCTTCCACATCGGCACCCTCGCCTAAAGTCTCCTCTATTTGGGCTTCGGTCAAGTCGAACGGCACACAGAACGTGTTCCACTGATCCGTCTCCAAAGACAAACCTTCGATGGTCACATTTGCGACTTCTTCATCGTTCTCGTCGATGGTCTCGGAATTGTCCTCATCCACATAAAGGGTGATATTCTTCTCAGGCTCTTCTTCCTCTCCTGAATCCTTCTTAATCAATTTGAATTTGCTCCAGCAAGCCCAGCTGCCAATGAAGCCAAACATCTGATTAGTAGCTCCCTTGATGCCGATGCGCAACGACTCTCCTTCTTCCACCCTGCAAGCAATCGTCATTTTATACAATCCTGCATCGAAAGCCAAGGCTGCGTTGTAATGGCCATTAGGATACCAGTGCCCCTCTCCGTCCTCTAACGGTTTGTCGATAAAAGTTCCAGTCAAGTCAGAAGCGTTGTAGAGTGTTCCGTATGGCACGGGTTCCTCGAAGACATTGGTAAAAGGAGTTTCTTTATCATTCACATAGAAAGACACAGGTGCTCCACCTTCCTTCACATAGTCATTCGTTTGATTCTTGTAGGCGAGCCAAGCATAACCTAAGCCCAAATAGCGGTAGAATCCATGCACTTCCACTTCGTACTCACCTGCTGGAAGATTTTCTACGACCTGATACATGTTGAACGTCGACCTCGCCCAATAGCCACAGCACTTGTGGTCTTCCGTACCACCAATAGAGAACTCTTTGCTGCCCTCTATCGTCCATCCATCGCACAGTCCTATGCTATAGTCGAAATTCACCATCTTTCCCGTTAAGTCCCAACCCATCCAGAACATGTCGCGCGGACTTTCCGACGCACTCTCCTCTTCGTCCTGTGCATCGGCGACACAATTTCCCGTAGGCATCCATCCTGCCTGTCCCATACTTGGCTCTTGTTTCATGCCATCCATGGCAGAAGCCTCCATATTGACACTCATCAGTGTCAACACCGTAAAAAGAAGTAAAAGTTTTGTTTTCATACGCATCATATTTATTATAAGTATAAAATTAGTTAGTATTTTCACTTTTAACCGTATAACCAATCTCGCCGACAAAGATAACGCTTTATTTTGAATCAAGCAATAAAAAGAAGAAAAATATTAAAAAAATGCAAAGTTGGCCGACTTTCTATGGGGTAAAAGAGCTACTTATAGCGAAAAAGCAAGAAATACAATGATGCTCAGCCTTGCAGGGTTACGATGCGTAGCCCTGTACACCCCCAATCATATTGCCTTATAAGGTGGGTCTGCGTAGCCTTGTAGGGCAACTTTGTGTAGCCCTGCAAGCCAACTTAAAGTATTCCTTCTTGACCACCTCGTATAGCCCTATATGACCTCGCCACGTAGCCCTGCAAGCCAACCTTGAATAGCCTTATTAGACCACGCTGTCCAGCCGTTCGAGGGTTCGTTGTTTAGCCTTGCAAGCCAACTCTATGTAGCCTTGTGCGAATCTGAAGCGTAGCCTTGCGCGAATGTGAAGCGTAGCCTTGTGCGAATTTGAAGCGTAGCCTTGCAAGATAATAGGGAAGTCCCTAATCCCCCAAAGGGGTAGGGCTAACTCCCCTATAACTCCAAAGAAGTGATGCTTGCAGAACTTGAAATCTTTTAGTAATCGTAAAAAAAATAACTTGGTACGTTTCGTGCCCCTGCGGGGCGTGTAAAGAAAAAATAGAAAAAAATAGGCAAAAATATATAAAAATTTTTTTCATGTTTTTATCTGTTTTTCTTTATTTTTCTTTTTAATGCCGCAAAGCGGCAAATCATACCAATTTATTTTTTAATAGTTACTTATTGCACTATACAACGAGGGGGTATCAAATGCGTCATTTGATACCCCCTCGTGTTGGTTTCTATATGTTTAATAGACAAGTCGCTTCTTAGAAGAACTTGTAGCGGTTGTCCTTCACGTTTGCCTTGAGGTAGAGGGCGTTGATGATGGCACTGGAGGCGTTGCGGAAGTTGTTCATGGCCAGGGTGCTCTGCTCGGACTTGGCATCGAATTTCTCTGATGTCTGGGTCTTGTTGAGCACTTGGAACATATACACGCCGTTGTTGCCTTTCACGGGACCAGCGAATGCACCCTTGGCTGTCTTGGCAGCCACAGCACTGACGAGTGGTTCGGAAGAGGTGGTGGCGGCAATGAAGGTAGGTGCGCTGAAGGATACGTGCTTGACTGTATCGACTACCACGTCTTTCAGTTTCTGTGCCTCGGCGATGCTCTTCACGTTCTTGGCAGACTCGTAGAGTTTCTCGACTTTCTTCTCTTTCTTGATTTCGTCGGTGAGCTGGTCTTTCAGCTTATCCACGGAACGATAACCAGCTTCGTTGATGCCTGTGAGGACGACGAGCAAGAGGTGGTCGTTGTTGCCACACTCGTAGAGCTGAGAAACGTTGCCCACTTTGGCTTCTTCGAAGACCCACTTGAGGGCATCACGTGTGGCTCGGATATTGGCGATGCCATGGGATGCTGTGGTCAAGTCCTCGATGGGACGGACGGTGTAGCCGTTTTTGGCGGCATTAGCTTCCACCTGTTCCAGTGTGGTATTGGCTGCCACGAAGGAAGAGAACTTATTGTATTCCTTGCTATAGGTGTCATCGGAGAATCGGAGTTCCTTAACGATGGCTGCCACGTTGTATTTAGTGACAGGGTGGACTGTCTTCATCACTTGCAGGATGATGGTGGAGCCGTTGTCGAGCTTCAGCTTCTTAGTCTCTCCTGCGTTCATGTTGTAGAGGGTGCTGATGAAGAGGGTGTTGTCGGCATCGAGTGCGGCGTTCTCGAACTGTGAGGTGGCAATCCATGCGGAGTCACCTGTTTGGTTGTATTTCTTGGCGATATCTTTGAACGCTGCACCTGTGCTGAGTGCTGTCATGATGCTGTCTGCCTTCTTGGCGATGTCGGCTTCATCTTTGCCGATGACACCCATCTGACGGAAGAGAACGGAGTCAGCCTGTGTGGTCTTGCCAAGCACTTTGTAGGTGTAGTAGGTGTTGGTCATCGCATCGAATGCTGGTTTGGTGACGGTGCCCACAGCCACAGAATCGAGTCCTGAAGAAATCATTGCAGGGAAGGCATCTTTTGTCTTATACACATCGGAATAGGGAATGAGAGATGTGGCCTGACGAACGGCGTTGCCAGCGGTTGTATTGTTGGAGGCGGCTGCTAATTTGGCTGCTGCCTCTGCAAGGTCTGTTTCAGCGGCGGTCTTGTCGGCTTGGCTTGCGACTACTTGAATGTCAATGATTTTCACGTCGCGAGTCTCGATGAGCTGCTGATATTTCTCTTTGTCTTCGTTGTACTTAGCCTTGATGTCGTCGTCGGAAACCTGTACGGCATCATCTTTGATGGATGAAGCAGGAAGGGCTGCGAGCAGGAGGTCAGCCTCAGAGGAACGACTGTCGAAGGCAAGCTTGGCCTCTACGGGGTTGGAGAGGAAGCTTTGCGAAAGCAGCACCTGGTATTTCTGAGTGAGGAGCTGGTCGCGAATCTGACGCTGTGCGAAGAGGTAGTACTTGTAGATTTTCTCGTAAGCCTCTGGCACTTGCGAGCCTGCATCTTTCAATTTCTTGTACTCGGTGAGGAAAGTGTTCACCATAGAGTAGTCGTAACGGTTGGTCTCCTGGTTCATAAACACAGGGACTTGAAGCATTTGGCTGTAGCCGCTCTTCACCACATCGGATATTTCGTCGTCGGACACGGCGAGGCCAAGTTCTTCGCACTGCTGCTGGATGAGCTGTGACTGCACGTAGGTTTGCCATGCCTCGTCTTTGATGCGGTTCAGTTCGTCTTCGCTGAACGAACTTTTTTGCTGTACGATTTCGTAATAGGTCTGGAGGTCTTCTATCATTTTCTGATAGTCTTGGATGGAGACGGACTTGCCGCTGACTTCTCCGACTTGCTGACTGGAGTGTTGGAAAATGCTTTCAAGACCTCTGAATAAGTCGCCGGCGACGAACAGGAACAACGCCACGGCGATGACGGTTACAAGGAGTACACCCTTGCTTCTGATTTTTTGTAATGCTGCCATTTTTTTATTGTTTTTTGTTATTATTTATTTGCATAGCTTTAGTGTTAGTCTCTGTGGAGACCGATTTTTTGGCAAAAAACCACAAAATCATGCAAAATTACAAAAAAAAACTGACCTAACGCAAGGCGTATGTCAGTTTTTTTATGGTAGCTCCCCTTTTTTATGGTTTTTCGTCTCGATTTGGCTCTTCTTCTTGGTTTTGTTCAGCCATGAGTTGTGGATTGGGTTGTGGGGTGGGTTGGTGTTCTTCGAGTGGGAACAGGCCTTTGGAGGAGTGGATGATGTAGTCGGTCATCTGCTCGTTGCTGCTGAAGTTGTAGCCTGAAAGTTTGCGGGTCTCTCCGTCTATTTCCATGTATCGGTCGGAGTAGATGCGGTGGGCTACTTCGTCCCAGAAGAGGAGGGATGTCTTGAAGGTTTCGCCTTTCATGTTCTTGACGAGCACACGTCCACGGAGTTCCCAAAGGCGTTTATTATAATAGTTGTAGGCTGTATCGCATGAGATGTATGCATCGACTTGGTAGGACTCGTTGAAGCGTTCGATGAAGAGTCCTTTCTCGAACGACCAGTATTGTGGTTCCTTCTTGTCGTAGATGTACCAGTCTTCTGTGATGATTTTGTAGCGGATGATGCCTGAGTCGCTAATGAGGGTGCTGACTCCAACAGACTTGAGTGTGGGCAAAGAATCGCGCATTCCAATGTCGGGACCCACTTTCTTGTCGGTGCTGTCGCATGACTGGAACGATAACATCGCAGCAGCCATAAGGACTGCTGCGATGCTGAATGTATGTGTGATTCTTTGTCTCATAGACGTTTAGCGAAGACGAAGAGTGGTGGTTCCGTAGCCTGGAACGCTGACGGTCTGACCTGCCTTGATGCCTGCGAAGAATGCCTCAGACTTGGGGTAGAAGTGGGCGGCATAGCTTGCGGCGGCACGGTTGGCTTTGGCAGCAGAAGCAGGGTCAACAGCCTTGGCCTTGTTGCAGTAGTCGCTGGCCAAGCAGTAGTAGTAGCTGCGCTGCAAGTGGTCGCCAGTGGCTGCACGTGCGATGCAGCTGGCCTGGAGCAGGTAAGCACCACCATTGGATGGGTTGTACTGGAGCGTCTTTTGGCAGTATGCACGGCACTGTCCGAGGTTGCCTTTCTTATACATGAGGGCTGCTACGATGTAGGCATATTTAGCCTTCTTGGCGTTGTCGGTCTCCAAGCCCAGTGCCTCGTCAAAGTACTTGATGGCGCCGTTCACGTCGCCGTCTTTGAGGAGTTTCGATGCCTTACCGATAGCTGCCTGTGGAGTCTTGTTGATTTGGTAGGCGTAGTCGGCAGCTACATAGTAGATGTTGGACTTGTCGCATTCGAAGTTGTTGAGGATGGCGAGCACAGAGTTGAGGTAGGCCAGATTTGTCTTATTAGCTTCAACTTGAGCACCGTAGATTTTCTCAAGAGCATCGCAGTCGGCAGCACCCGAAGAAACGAAGAGGTCGTTGGCCTGATTTTGTGTGGGCTGATAGTTGTCCACAATCTTTTGTGCTTCTGGAGCCAGCACCACTTGCTCTACCCATTTTGTGGAGTCTTCGGAATTGGGGTCGGCAGGAATGGTTTCTGATGGATATTCCTTGGCTTGGTCAAGCAGACGGTCGCAGATGTCGTTGGTCTGCATGTAGTCCTGGATGAAGTCCTGACGGATATCGATGTTATCCTTGTTGGCCATGAAACGATTGTAGGAACACTGCATGAAGGCGTAGAGAACAAATGCCTCGGTGTTAGGTCCCATGTCGTCGATACCTTCTTTGAACATCTTGTAGGCTGTCTCGTTGTCCATCGTGGGGCAGTAGTTGAAGTAGTCGTATGCCTTGCGACAGATGATGTTACCCTTCGTCGAAGTCGTCTTGGGTGTGGCGAAAGAGTTGAGGGCATCGAGGAACTTGAGACGCTGCTCGTAGATGTTCATCAGCTTGGAGAAGTACTGGTTCTTCTTCTCAGCGTCGGTTTCCTTAGAGATGAGCGTTTCGAACATCCAAGCACCATCCGTATAGAGACGGCTTTGAGCAAGGGGAGCTTTTGTAAAGGCAAACTCCCAAGGTTCAACAGCCTCAGCATAGTTCTGGCTCTTGAAAGCTTCGCGGTAGAGGCTGATGCTCTGGAGCACTTCTGCGCTGTCGGGGTTGTTGGCCAGACGGTCGTTGATGGAGGTTCCACTAAGATCCTGTGCGGATGCAATGGCTGAAACGAAAGCCAAAGAATAAGTTAATAGAATTTTCTTCATGATCAAAATTGTATTTAACTATTAATATTTCCTTTTTGAAATCGATTGCAAAGTTAGTGATTGTGTTTCACTTTTGGGTAGGTTTTCCCCGTTTTTTATCGGGAAAGTCCTATTTTTAGTAAACTTTAGTTATTGTACTTTATATTTGTAGAACCATCGTTCGCTGAATGTCACACCGATGCACAGCTTGAGGTAGTTCTCTGTCAGCGTGTTTTTTTGGAGTGTGGTGGTATTCAGGTAGGGGATGTTAGTGTGTACCCATTGCGCAGAGATGTTGATTCTTGGGCTGTTATGCCAAATCCAACGGTTGTAGATGGGCATGGATATTCCTGCTGAGACTCCCAATTCGTATGGCTTTTGGGTGATGGTGCCAGTTACGTCAGCGTTGGCGTATGTCTTGGCAAAGTAACCACCGATTTTGTATGTGCATCTTTTGAAGTAGTTGCGTCTGACGGGGTTCGGATTGGGGGTCCAGTCAAGACCTGCAGAAATTTTGGTACGGTCATACAGTTGGCCTGATGTCGCTGTGTAAGCTTCGGAACTTCCGCTTGAGGTGCTTGACAAACTTGTTTGTTGATTGGGGAATTTACATTTCCCCCATTTCTGTATTTCGTAGTCGGCTCCTACTCGCAAACGATTGGAGTGGTAGTAGGTGATGCCAGCAGACACAGCGTGTGGCAGTTGGAATGCGTTCTTGATGGTGTCTATCGTTTGTGTCTCAATCGTGCTGCTGTTGAGGGTGGCGGTGTTGCGGTATGCCTCTTTGTTGATGTTGTGCCCAAATGTGTAGGTCGCACCAATCACCAATTTGTCTGCTTTGTTGAGAGGCTGGATGTATTGTATTCCACCTTGCAGATTGTATGTGCGGATGTCTGCGGAATAGGTACGCCTCATGTTGAAAGCAGAACTTTCGCTGAATGTCATGCTCATATTGTGGGTATAATCACCCCAGATATAACCAGTGTTGATTCCGATGGAGATGGGAGAAAAGGGCTTCCAGCCGATGCCTAAGAAGACCTCACGCAAACCACCGTCTCCATTGAAGCTATAGGATGACGTGATGTTTTCTGTTCCTTCTAGATTCTCGCTTGAGGAGGCGAAATTATATTTAATGTTGGTGATGGGCATTAATCCTAAAGTCATGCCGACATGCTTAGCGGCACGAAATTGGAACGCAAAGTAGTCAAAACTGGTGTTTCGGATGTTCTGCTGAACGTTAGGCATTTTGTAATTGCCGTTTTGTAACGAAAGACCAAGGTCGAACAATGCGGTGAGTGAATCCACTTCGGAATAAGAAGCAGGATTCGCAATGTTAATTTGTTGTCCGTTGCGGAATCCTTGTGCCACCCCACCCATGCCTTTGTTGAATCCCATGGCTCGTTCTGACTGGATGCCAAAACCATAACGGGAATAGGGTGAGTTGATGCCGTTTTGGGCAAAAACCGTCAAGGAAAAAGATGCGGCAATGATGGCAAGTGATATTTTGTTCATTCTATTGTTTTTATGTAGAAACTTGAAAAGTCAATGCAAAATTACGTCTTTTTTATCGAGTCTTCAAAATTTCGGTCTTTAATGCGAGTTAAAAAAACTGAAAGGCGCCATTTGTGGCACAGATTGACCTATTGGGCTTTGTTGTTTGAGGGCTTATTTTTGGATTTACCGTGGTGTTTCCCGTTCCCTCTTTTGTTATATCTACCTTTGCCACCATGTCTGCCAGGAGTGTGACGCCGCGATTTTGCAGCTTCTTTCTCCATCAAAGGTTTTTCTCCGCACCCTTCTGGCAATTCGGGTTTCGGGATTTCCTTTTCAATGAGTCGTTCTATTTTCAGCAGATGCTGCCAGTCGCGAGGGGTGACCAGTGTGACTGCCTGTCCGTCGCGGTTGGCACGGGCAGTACGTCCGATACGATGCACGTAGTCCTCGGGGTCACGTGGTACGTCGTAGTTAATGACCATCTGGATGTCGTCGATGTCAATGCCTCGGCTTACAATGTCGGTGGCGATGAGGATGCGGATGCGTCGGTTCTTGAATCCGAGCATGATTTCCTCACGTTCTCTTTGTTCCAAATCGCTGTGCATGGCTCCCACATTGTAGCCTTTCCTTTTGAGGGTGATGCTCAGTTCTTTCACCTTCATCTTGGAGGAAGCGAAAAGAATCACTCGGTCAAGAGACTCGTCGCTCAGGACTTTTTCTACAATTCTGTCTTTCATGCCTTCATAGCAGAGATAAGCTGTCTGCTGAATCTTTTCGGCAGGTTTCGAAACGGCTATCTTCACTTCCACGGGGTTGTGGAGAATGTTCTGTGCCAATTTCTGGATGTTGTCAGGCATCGTGGCCGAGAACATGATGGTTTGCCTGTCTTCTGAAAGATAGCTGGCAATCTTCATGATGTCGTCATAAAAGCCCATATCGAGCATACGGTCTGCTTCGTCGAGTATAAAGAATGAGACTTTCTTCAGGTCGATGTGGCCACCATTCAGATGGCTAATGAGTCTTCCTGGAGTAGCGATGATGATGTCAGCACCGAGTTCAAGTCCACGTCGTTCCTGCTCAAATCGGATGCCATCGTTACCACCATAAACTGCCACAGAAGAAACGCCTTCAAGATAATAGGCAAAACCTTCCACTTGTTGGTCTATTTGTTGTGCCAATTCACGCGTGGGCGACATGATGATGCAGTTAACGGAATCCTTGGGATAGTTACCGTGGCTGAGAGCGTCGAGTACCGGTAAAAGGTAGGCGGCTGTTTTCCCAGTTCCTGTCTGGGCGATGCCCATCAGGTCATGCCCTTCCAGAATTTGAGGAATAGCTTGCTCCTGAATGGGAGTACATTCCTCAAAGTTCATGGCATCAAGCGCATCAAGCAGTTCGTCTGATATGTTTAATTCGTCAAAATACACAGAATGTTTGTTTTTTATGGGGTTATGAATTTGTTCTATTTCTATCTGGGTGCTTTTTTATAGTAGTAAAGTGCCACGAAGGCAAACACGGCATTGGGAATCCAAACTGCTATCATGGCAGGGAAGTTGGCATTGACAGCAAGGCTGGACACAACGGTTTGGAACATGATGTAGGTCAGAATGAGCGCCAAACCGATACCCAATGCAATACCCATACCGTTCTTCCTCTTTCGGGCGGAGATGGACACTCCGATGATGGTGAGGATGAAGGTGGCGAATGAGGTGGCACCACGTTTCCAATATTCTACTTCGAATTGTTGGATGTTGGCGAACCCTCTGGCTTTTTGTCGTTCGATATAGGTCTTCAACTCAGGAGTGGTCAGCGTCATTTCCATATCTCGTGAAACGAGCAAGTCCTGTGGTGTAATCTTAATGATGGTGTCAAGTTTGCTGCCACTTTGGATGATTTCTCTAAGTCCTTGCAAGTTGCGTGTCTGATAGTTGGTGATGACCCAGTGGTAGGGTTCGTATGACAAGGTGTCATACTGGATGGTCATAGCTTGCAGATGCTTGACCAATTTCTTGTTTTCGAATTTGTCCAACGTAAATTCGTAGGCCATTTTCTGGCTGTCCTCATAGCGTCCGAAATAGGCGATGACACCAGTATCTACCTCCATCTGTACGTTGGTATTGAAGTCTTGCCTGCCTCGGTTTTTGTATTTGTTCTCAAATTTCACACGTTTCACATTGCCTTTCGGGATGATGTAGGCTCCCAACCCGTAGTTGAGCAAGGCGATGATGGCTGCAGAAATCATGTAGGGACGTACAATACGCCCAAAGCTGGTGCCGGTTGACAACATAGCGATGATTTCTGAGTTCTCTGCCAGTTTGGTGGTGAAGAAGATAACCGCAATGAAGACAAACAGCTGGCTGAACAGATTGGAATAGAAGGGAATAAAGTTCAGGTAGTAGTCAAACATGATTTCCTTCACGGGTGCATCATGCTGGAGGAATTTGTCGATGTTCTCATTGAAGTCAAAGACAACAGCAATGCTGATAATCAACACGATGGAAAAGAAGTATGTGCCGAGAAACTTCCCGATGATGTAGCGGTCGAGGCGAGATAGTGGAGTGTGTTTAGCCAGCCAGTTGAAGGCATACGACTTCCTGCTTGCCCTATCCCGAAGGGAACGCCGTCTCTTGCGAGATGCTTGCCCTTTCTTGTAGTCAAGATAAGCCTTGATGTCCTCTTCGCTTCCGCGTGGAACCAATTTTCCGTTTACTTCTTCAAAGGTAACCAATCTTCCTAATCTTTTTGCCTTATATATATAAATAATGTGTAATTACACCCTTCGTCCGAGTTCATCCACCATCTTTGCCTTCCATACGCTGAAATCGCCAGCCATAATGTGTTGCCGTGCTTCGCCCACCAGCCAAAGGTAGAAAGCGAGGTTATGGATAGACGCAATTTGCAAGGCCAGCAGTTCTTGTGCTTTGAAAAGGTGGTGGACGTATGCCTTCGTGTACATCGTATCCACGTATGATGTTCCTTCGGGGTCGAGGGGTGAGAAATCGAAGTCCCACTTCTTATTGCGCAAGTTGATGGTACCATGTCGAGTGAAAATTTGTGCGTTGCGACCGTTACGTGTAGGCATCACACAGTCGAACATATCCACACCTCTCTCGATGCCTTCCAGAATGTTGATAGGAGTACCCACCCCCATCAAGTAGCGTGGTTTGTCTGTAGGGAGGATGGCGTTCACCACTTCAATCATTTCATACATCACTTCCGTTGGTTCGCCCACAGCCAAGCCGCCAATGGCATTGCCGTCAGCCCCCTTTGCTGCCACATTCTCAGCGGCACGTGTACGCAAATCTTTGTAGGTACATCCCTGCACGATGGGGAAGAGGCTCTGTTGATAGCCGTATTTCGGTTCAGTTTCGTTGAACCGTTGGATGCAACGGTCAAGCCATCGTTCCGTCAGCGCCAGCGACTTCTTCGAATATTCATAGTCGCTCGTACCTGGAGGACATTCGTCGAATGCCATCACGATGTCGGCACCGATGGCACGTTCAATATCCATCACACCTTCAGGCGTGAAGAAATGCTTGCTACCGTCGATGTGGCTCCGAAACTCCACACCTTCTTCCTTGATTTTGCGGATGCCTGCTAACGAGAACACTTGAAAACCTCCGCTATCAGTCAGCATCGGACGGTCAAACCCGTTAAACTTGTGCAGTCCTCCTGCCGCTTCCAGCACTTCGAGTCCTGGTCGGAGATAGAGATGGTAGGTGTTCCCCAAGATGATTTGAGCCTTCACATCATCTTTCAGTTCGTGCAGATGCACCGCCTTCACCGTTGCTTGTGTGCCCACGGGCATGAAGATGGGTGTCTCTATGTCGCCGTGGTCGGTGTGGATGAGGCCAGCACGAGCGTTGGTCTTGGGGTCGTTATGTTGGAGGGTGAATGTCATTTTTCTTTTTTAGGGTTTCTAGATTTTCTAGGATTATCTAGATATTCTAGAATTTTCCAGGTTATTCTAGGCTTTTTATAGCAGCGCAAAGTCTAGCACGTCCT
The DNA here is from genome assembly GCA_902800305.1 of uncultured Bacteroidales bacterium. Taxonomy (GTDB): domain Bacteria; phylum Bacteroidota; class Bacteroidia; order Bacteroidales; family Bacteroidaceae; genus Minthosoma. The sequence continues at coordinate 17,993 of CADCDP010000015.1, read as the reverse complement.
TCACGTTTTCCACATAGTGGAAAGTTACGCCTTTCACGTACTTCTCGGGGATTTCCTCGATATTCTTGCGGTTTTCCTCACAGATAAGGATGTCGGTGATGCCGGCACGTTTGGCTGCCAGAATTTTCTCTTTGATGCCACCCACGGGGAGCACTTTGCCGCGCAGGGTGATTTCACCCGTCATGGCAATGTTCTTCCTCACCTTGCGCTTGGTGATGGCGCTGGCCAGCGAGGTGGCGATAGTGATACCTGCAGATGGTCCATCTTTCGGTGTGGCACCTTCGGGCACATGGATGTGGATGTTATGCTTCTCAAAGAACTCTGAATCCACGCCGAGGAGGTCGCAATGTTCTTTCAGATACTGCAAAGCAATGGTGGCTGACTCCTTCATCACGTCGCCTAGATTACCTGTCAGGCCGAGCTTTCCGCCCTTGCCCTTGTCGATGGAGGTTTCGATGAAGAGGATTTCGCCGCCCACGCTTGTCCACGCCAAACCTGTCACCACACCAAAGTAGTCGTTGCCTTGATATTTGTCGCGACTGTATGGCTCTGTGCCCAGATATTCCTTGATGTCCTCCACTTTCAGTTCGCCTTCGGGCAGCACACCGTCTTTGGCGTACTTGAGTGTCACCTTGCGAAGCACCTTATTGATTTTCTTGTCAAGGTCGCGTACTCCAGATTCACGAGTGTAATCCTCGATAATCTTTTCGATGGCAGGTTTTGAAATCTTCACGCCCGTGTCCTTCATGCCCAAGTTGTCCAATTCCTTCGGCACAAGATGGCGTTTGGCAATCTCTATCTTCTCCTCTGTCAGATACCCGCTCACTTCAATCAGCTCCATACGGTCGAGCAATGGGGCAGGGATGGTTGAGATGTTGTTAGCCGTAGCGATGAACATCACCTTTGAGAGGTCGTAGTCAGTATCTAAATAGTTGTCGTGGAAAGCCACATTCTGCTCGGGGTCGAGTACCTCGAGCAAGGCAGAGGCTGGGTCGCCGTGGTTGGCGTTCTGTGTCACCTTGTCTATCTCGTCAAGGATAAAAACAGGGTTGCTGCTACCTGCCTTCTTGATGTTCTTGATGATTTGGCCAGCCATTGCACCCACGTATGTGCGACGATGACCTCGGATTTCTGCCTCATCATGCAATCCACCCAGCGACATCCGCACATACTTCCGCTTCATTGCCTTAGCTATGCTCTTGCCCAACGAAGTCTTGCCTACACCTGGAGGCCCGTACAGACAGATGATGGGGCTTTTGAAGTCGCCTCTCATTTTCAGTACGGCCAGATGCTCCACAATGCGCTCCTTCACCTTCTCCATTCCATAGTGGTCACGGTTCAGCACACGTTCAGCGTTAGCCAGATTGAGGTTATCTTTTGTATATTCTCCCCAAGGCAATTCGAGCATGGTTTGCGCATAAGTGTATTCCGTCTGGTAGTCAGGCGAATGGCTGCTCATGTGCGACATCTTGTCCAGTGTGTCGTTAAATACCTTAGCTGTTGCTTCGTTCCACTTTTTCTTCTTCCCAGCCTCACGCATTTCCTGAATTTCGTCCTCGCTCTTCTCGCCCAGTTGCTCCTGGATGGTTTCCATCTCTTGACGCAGGAAATACTCCTTATGCTGCTTGTCCAGTTCCTCGCGGGTGCGCATCTGGAGGTCGATTTTCAAGGACACATATTGGTATTCGCGCTGCAAAATGCTCAATAGACGGAAGGCACGGTCGTAAAGGCTGTTCTGTTCCAACAGCATGATACGTTCCTTGTTGGTGATGTTGAGATTGGCACAAATGAAGTTGATGGCAAAGGTGCGGTCGGTGATGTTGTTCAGCGCAAAGGCCGAACCCAGCGTCACCTCGCTCGTGCGCATCAGCTTGATGGCGGTTTCGCGACAAGCGTCGGTCACAGCGATGAACTCGCGGTCACCACGTGCAGGCATCTCCTCGGGATTGTTCTCCACACGCCCAATGTTGTAGGTGCCATTCCATCCCAACTCTATGAGACGGATGCGGTTGTAGCCCTGAATGAGTGCTGTGCGGTTGCCATCGGGCAGTTTGATGATTTTCTGAACCTTCCCCACCACGCCTGTGTGGTAGAGCTGATCGAAGTCGGGGTCGTCGGTCGAGTCATCCACTTGGCTGAACACGGCGATGGGTGCGTCATGTTTCTGTGCATCCTTCAGTAGTTTGAACGACGAGTCCCTGCCTATTGAGATGGGCACCATCGTCTCTGGAAAGAGCATAATGCCCCTCAGCGGCAGGATGGGGATGAAGTTCTCCGGTGAGATTTCCTGCTCGATGTTGTCCTTTGTTGTATTGTCAATGCTGGTGATGAAACTAATTTTGCTTTCCACTTGGGTGTCTTCGATTATGTCGTCTAAATTGAAATCTATCATTGTGCGTAGGGTCTGTTTGTCTCTTTAACTCGGAATTATATACAAAACGGCTGCAAAGTTACGAATTTTTTTTCACTTTATTATTATTAAAAATGTGAAACATTATAAAAAAGCGGAAAGATTGCTTGATTGGTCACCTTCTTTCCGAAACATCCCCTGTGACATTTGTTCCTGCTCCCTTCATCGGGTAGCCTTATATTACTTCTTTCTTGAACGGGTTATGTATAAAGTGGTGCGCTCGTCACCTGTAAATCGCACCCGTCGGGTTCGATGTGCCGTACCCGTCGGGTACGACGTGCCGCACCCGACGGGTGCGATGAGAAGGTGACGAGCATACCGTTTTGAAGGTTGTTTCTTTGGTGAAATAGGCTTGTACGGCATTCCTCTCAAGGGGATTGCTCGTATTTGCAAAATAACTGACGAGCGTAGAAAGGTCTGCAAAATATCATTATAGTCAAAGAATTTCCCCGATTTGTGTAATAGTGTAAGAAAAATAAAGCGTTTTTCTTTCATTTTGCAATTATTTTTGCGATTTTTTGTGATTGTTTTGAAAATAAGTTGTACCTTTGCACCGCTTTTCCGCTTTGATATACGTCAATGCGGAAGGTTTTTACTGAGTGAAGTTGACAAAATAAAACCAAATATGAGTAAGTTAATCAAGGTGGAGGGCTATAAGCAGCTTCTCGACCCTACTCAAACAGAATTAGGAATCAAACAGATAAAAGATTTCTTTCAGGCGAATCTCTCCACGGCTCTTCGTTTGCGCCGTGTCACGGCTCCGCTGTTTGTGTTGCGTGGATTGGGCATCAATGACGACCTAAACGGTGTGGAGCGTCCTGTGTCTTTCCCCATTGCCGACATGGGCGAGCAGGTAGCTGAAGTGGTGCATTCTCTCGCCAAATGGAAGCGTCTGATGTTGGGTGAATATGGTATTCAGCCAGGTTATGGGCTTTACACCGACATGAACGCTATTCGTGGTGACGAGGAGTTGGACAATACCCACTCACTCTATGTTGACCAGTGGGATTGGTGCCGCACTATCCGCAAAGAAGACCGCAATTTGGCTTTCCTGAAGAAAATTGTGCAGGACATTTATAGTGCCATCATCCGCACGGAGTATCTGGTGTGCGAGTCTTATCCCCAAATCAAGCCTTTCCTTCCTGAAGACATACACTTTATTCATTCCGAGGAACTGTTGCAGATGTATCCCGATATGACCCCCAAACAGCGTGAGGATGCTATCTGTAAAAAGTATGGAGCTGTCTTCATCATGGGCATCGGCGGCAAACTTTCCGACGGAAAGAAGCACGATGGTCGTGCCCCCGATTATGATGACTGGAGCACTCCGAACGATGATGGATACAAGGGATTGAACGGTGATATTTTAATTTGGTATCCTATCCTTGGTCGCAGCATCGAACTCAGTTCTATGGGTATTCGTGTGGACAAGGAAGCCCTGCTCAGACAACTTGAACTTGAGAATAAGATGGAACGTCTTAACCTTTTCTTCCACAAAAAGTTAATGAATGACGAAATTCCTCTTTCTATAGGTGGCGGAATTGGTCAAAGCCGTCTCTGCATGGTGCTCCTTCACAAAGCTCACGTTGGTGAAATACAGGCATCTATTTGGCCAGAAGAAATGCGCCAAGAATGTGCCAAAGCGGGTATGCCACTCATCTAATTCCTTTAAGTGAAGAGAGGGGAAAAGTGAAGAGTGAAAAGTGAAAAATCTAAGTTGCTTCTGTCCGAAAGGGTAGTTCGTAGCTTAGATTTTTCACTTTTCACTCTTTTCTTTTCATTTTTTTGTTGTATTTTTGCAACAAAATTGAAATCACTATGACACCCAAAGAAGAAATTGAACAACTCAGACGGGAGTTGGAGCAGCATAATTATCAGTATTATGTGTTGAATCAGCCGACGATTTCGGATTACGACTTCGACCAGATGATGCACCATCTGGAGGATTTGGAGATGTTCTATCCGCAGTATGCCGACCCTAATTCGCCCACGCAAAGGGTGGGGAGCGACTTGAACCAGTCGTTCAAGTCGGTGGCGCATAAATATCCGATGCTGTCGCTGGCAAACACGTATAATGAGGGGGAAGTGCGAGACTTTTACAATCGTGTGAAGGAGGGTTTGGAAGGCGAGGACTTCGAGATTTGTGCGGAGATGAAGTATGATGGGTTGAGTATCTCGCTCACATACGTGGATGGAGAGTTGGTGCAGGCAGTCACGAGAGGGGATGGCGTGAAGGGCGATGACGTGACGAACAATGTGCGAACCATTCGTTCCATCCCCTTGAAACTGAGGGAGGGTAGTGGCTATCCACACGAATTTGAGATTCGTGGAGAAATACTCATGCCTTGGACTTCGTTTGAGAAACTGAATGAGGAACGGGCGAAACGGGAAGAACCCTTGTTCGCCAATCCGCGAAATGCAGCCAGCGGCACGTTGAAGTCGCAAAGTTCGAGAGTGGTGGCAGAGCGTGGCTTGGATGCATACTTATATTATTTATTGGGTGACGAGATTCCCAATGATGGTTTTCATTATGAGAACCTCCAAAGGGCAGCATCGTGGGGCTTCAAGATTTCGCAAGGAATGAAGAAGTGCAAGAGTATTGAGGAGGTGCTGGCATATATCGATTACTGGGACAAGGAACGTAAGAACTTACCTGTGGCAACGGATGGCATAGTGCTGAAGGTGAACTCCTTGCGACAACAGCGTCATTTGGGTTATACGGCAAAGAGTCCACGTTGGGCGATTGCCTATAAATTCAAGGCTGAGAGGGCTTGTACACGACTGAACGAGGTGACTTATCAAGTGGGTAGAACAGGTGCGGTCACTCCTGTGGCAAACATGAATCCGGTACAGTTGGCAGGTACTGTCGTGAAACGTGCGTCGCTCCACAATGCAGATGTGATGGAGGAACTTGACCTCCACATCGGCGATATGGTGTATGTGGAGAAGGGTGGCGAAATTATCCCCAAGGTAGTAGGGGTTGACAAAGACCAACGGCAGCCAGGTTTGCAGAAAGTGCAGTTCATCAAGACTTGCCCTGAATGTGGGGCGGAGCTAGTGCGCTTTGAGGGTGAGGCAGCACACTATTGTCCCAACGATAGTACTTGTCCTCCGCAAATCAAGGGACGCATTGAGCACTTTATCTCTCGTAAGGCGATGAATATTGATAGTCTTGGTCCTGAGACGGTGGATGACTACTACCAACGTGGCTTAATTCACGATGTATCTGACCTTTACACGCTGACGGTTGCTGATATTTGTGGCTACAACAAGAACCGTGTGAAGTCTGCTCAGAAGGTGGTGGATGGTGTGAAAGCGACTCTTCAAGTGCCGTTTGAACGGGTGGTGTTCGCCATAGGCATCCGTTTCGTGGGGGAGACAACCGCCAAGTTGATAGCTCGCCACTTTCAGTCGATGGATGCTTTAAGGAATGCAACGGTAGAACAACTGATGGAAGTTGATGGGGTAGGGCAAGTGATAGCCGAATCGGTGGTCAAGTACTTCCAAGACCCCAAGAATGCTGCCATCGTCGATAGGTTAGCTAGTTACGGGGTGCAGATGCAGCTTTCTGAAGAGCAGCTTTCAGGACAGACAGATAAATTGGCGGGTAAGAGTATTGTCATTTCCGGTGTGTTCCTGCACCATTCGCGTGACGAATACAAAGCTATCATCGAGCAGAATGGCGGTAAAAATGTGGGAAGTATCTCCAAGAAGACCTCCTTTATCCTTGCTGGTGACAATATGGGACCCGCTAAATTGGAAAAAGCTCAAAGTCTTGGCGTCCCGATTGTTTCCGAAGAGGAATTTTTGGCGATGCTTTGACACTCCGAATACTCAAAATGTGTCGTTTATGTCTTTTTTCTGAGGTGGAAATGTATTTTTTATTCTAAAAATTTATTAAAATGAAAAAAATCAGTACCTTTGCAGCCGAATTCATTTTTAAGGTAAAGTTATTCTCTATTGACTTTTATGGCTAAAAAAGTACAGGAACCACATTACATTTTCGAATCAAGTTGGGAAGTTTGCAACAAGGTGGGGGGTATATATACAGTATTGTCCACGCGTGCAAAGACACTTCAGGAAAAGCTTACGGATAAGGTGTTCTTTATTGGTCCCGATTTTTGGGAAGGCAAAAAGAATCCTTTGTTTAAGGAAAGCAAGACTTTGTTGGCCAAATGGCGTAAGAGTGCGTTGCAATATGATGGTGTGTCCTTCCGTATCGGCCGATGGCAAGTGCCAGGCGAACCGATAGCTATATTAGTCGATTTCAAGCCCTTTTTTGAGAAGAAAAACGACATCTTTGCTTGGGCATGGGAGAACTATCAGGTAAATTCGTTGAATGCGTATGGCGATTACGACGAAAGCCTTATGTTCTCGTGGGCGGCAGGTAAAGTGGTTGAAAGCTATTATAATTATTTTGGCTTGACTCAGGAGGATAATGTGATTTTCCAAGCCCATGAGTGGCAAACCTGCTTGGCTGCATTGTATGTGAAGAAGTATGTGCCAGAGGTTGCAACCCTCTTCACGACTCATGCAACAACGGTTGGACGTTCTATCGCAGGGAACAACAAGCCTCTGTACGACTATTTGTCTGCCTACAATGGCGACCAGATGGCATCGGAGTTGAATGTGGAGGCAAAACATTCCGTGGAAAAGCAAGCGGCATGGAATGTCGATTGTTTTACGACAGTGAGTGAGATTACAGGGAAAGAATGTGCCGAACTGCTCGATAAACCTGCTGATGTCATCCTGATGAACGGTTTTGAGAATGACTTTGTTCCTTCACCAGCAACTAAGTTTAATGAAGCGCGTAAAACAGCTCGCAAAAACTTGTTGAAGGTGGCCAACACCTTGATGGGCACACAGCTGGACGATGACACCCTCATTGTTAGTACAGGTGGACGCTACGAGTATCAGAACAAGGGCATCAATGTCTATATTGACGCATTGAATCGTCTTCGCTGGGATAGCCGATTGGAAAAGGATGTCTTGGCCTTTGTCATGGTGCCAGCATGGATGAAGGAGGCTCGCGAGGATTTGAAGGCCGCATTATCCAAAAAGAAGTACGACCCGATAGAAGCAGGACCCATCGGTGACCCTCGTATCACCCATGTTCTCCACGAACAAGATGGTGACAAGGTGATGGGGCAATTAGGCTGGCTTGACATTCATAATCGCCCGGAAGACAAGGTAAAGATTATATTTGTACCTTGTTATCTGGATGGTGCGGATGGCATTTTCAATCAGCACTATTATGACCTGTTGATTGGCAACGACCTCACCGTGTTCCCTTCCTACTATGAGCCTTGGGGCTATACCCCCACGGAGTCTGTCGCATTCCATGTGCCCTGCATCACTACCGATTTGGCAGGTTTTGGCCTTTGGGCAAACAGCCTGAAGGGAGGGACAAGTGAGATTGAGGATGGTGTAAAGACCATTCATCGCTCCGATTACAATTTCGATGAAGTGAGCGACACCATTCGCGATACCATCTTAAAGTTCTCCCAGATGGACAAGAAAGGTGTCAATGCAGCCCGAAAGAATGCGGAGAAAGTGGCGGAAAAGGCTTTGTGGAAACACTTTATCGTCTATTATTACGAAGCCTACAACAACGCTTTAACAAAACGTAATAATCGTTTGAAATAGATATAGAAAAATAAAAGACAAACCCAATTCAATAAACAATTATGAGAATTCAGGCAAGTAATGCTAATATGCCCAATTGGCGTGAGATTAGCGTAAGGTCATCCGTTCCTGCGGCTCTTGAGCCTCTGAACGAGATTGCCCATAACATGTGGTGGTCGTGGAACAATGAAGTAGGCCACATTTTCAATGACATGGATCCTAAGCTTTGGCATGATGTGCAGCAGAATCCTGTGCTTTTCCTTGGTCGTATGAACTACGAGAAGCTTGAGAAGCTTGCAGAAGATAAAAAGATTGTTGACCGCATCAACAATGTGTACAAGGAATTCCGCGCCTACATGGATGTAGAGCCCGACAAGAAACGTCCTTCGGTGGCCTATCTCTGTATGGAGTATGGTCTGAACCATGTTCTGAAAATCTATTCAGGTGGTCTTGGCATCTTGGCAGGTGACTATGTGAAGGAAGCCTCCGACTCCAACGTAGATTTCTGTGCTGTCGGATTCCTTTATCGTTATGGCTATTTCACCCAGACTCTCTCTATGGAAGGTCAGCAGGTGGCCAATTACGAGGCACAAGTATTCCCCACACTGCCTATTGAGCGTGAGCTTGATGCCAATGGCAATCAGGTGGTTGTCGATGTTCCTTACAACAACTACACCGTTCATGCCCTCATTTGGCGTGTGAACGTAGGTCGTGTGAAGCTCTATCTGCTCGATACCGACAATGACATGAACTCTGAGTACGATCGTTCCATCACCCATGCCCTCTACGGTGGCGATTGGGAGAACCGTCTCAAGCAAGAGATTTTGCTGGGTATTGGTGGTATCTTGACCTTGAACAAACTTGGCATCAAGAAAGACATCATCCACTGTAATGAGGGACACGCCGCTTTGGCCAACGTGCAGCGTCTGGCTGAATTTGTGGAGCAGGGTATGACCTTCAATCAGGCACTCGAAGTGGTTCGTACCTCTTCACTTTACACAGTCCATACCCCTGTACCTGCTGGCCACGATTACTTCGACGAAGGTCTCTTCGGCAAGTACATGGGACAGTACCCTGCCAAGTTAGGCATCAGTTGGGACGAATTCATTGGCATGGGACGTGTCAACCCCGACGATAAGGGTGAACGTTTCTGTATGTCCACCTTCGCTTGCAACACCTGTTCATGGGTGAACGGTGTGAGCTGGCTCCACGGTAAGGTGTCACGCGATATGTTCAACGGTATCTGGAAGGGTTATTTCCCCGAGGAACTGACAAATGTAGGCTATGTTACTAATGGTGTCCACATGCCTACATGGACAGCTTCGGAGTGGAAGAACCTTTATGCCAAGAACTTCGCGAAAGGTTATCTCGCCGACCAGTCGAACCAGAAGCTTTGGGAAGCCATCTACAATGTGCCAGACGAGGAAATCTGGAACACTCGTCTTGCGTTGAAGGCAAAACTTTTCGACTATATTAAGAATGCCTTCAAGGAAGACTGGCTCAAGCATCAGGGAGACCCCTCTCGCATCGTGTCGATTGTAGAGAAAATCAACCCCAATGCGCTCACCATTGGTTTCGCTCGTCGCTTCGCCACTTACAAGCGTGCACATCTGCTCTTCTCTGACCTTGACCGTCTGGCCAAGATTGTCAACAACCCTAACTATCCCATCCAGTTCCTTTTCGCAGGAAAGGCACACCCAGCCGATGGTGCAGGACAGGGACTTATCAAGAAGATTTACGAGATTAGCCGTCGTCCCGAGTTCTTGGGCAAGATAATCTTCCTCGAAAACTACGACATGAAGCTGGCTCGCCGTCTTGTGACAGGTGTGGACATCTGGATGAACACACCCACCCGTCCACTCGAGGCTTCTGGTACATCAGGCGAGAAGGCTCTGATGAACGGTGTGGTCAATCTCTCCGTGCTCGACGGTTGGTGGCTCGAAGGCTATCGCGAGGGTGCTGGTTGGGCACTCACCGAGAAGCGCACCTTCCAGAATCAGGAGCAGCAAGACCAACTCGACGCTGCCACCATCTACTCACTGCTGGAGAATGAAATCCTGCCTCTCTACTATGCTCGCAACTCTAAGGGCTATTCCGAGGGATGGATTCGCACAGTGAAGAACTCTATCGCACAGATTGCACCTCACTACACGATGAAGCGTCAGCTCGACGACTACTTCACAAAGTTCTACTGCCCACTCGCAGAGCGTCGCAAGGTGCTCTTTGCCGACAACTACAAGAAGGCCAAGGACATCGCTGCATGGAAAGAGCTGGTAGCCTCCCGTTGGGACGGCATCAACGTTGTGTCTTACGAGAAAGCCGAAGACATGATTAAGGGCGACGTACTCTCTGGCAAGAGGTACAGACTCAAGTATATCATCGACGAACAAGGGCTTGACGATGCCGTAGGTTTCGAACTCGTCACTATCTTTAAGGACGAGGATGGCCGTGAGCACATCAAGCAGGTTGAACCTCTGGAAGTGACCAAGCGTGAAGGCAACCTCTATACCTTCGAGGGCACCCATGTCATCCCAACTGCTGGCAGCTTCAAGGTGGCCTACCGTATGTATCCGAAGAACGCTGACCTCCCTCATCGTCAGGACTTCTGCTATGTGAAGTGGTTCAACTAAATCTTCTGGCAGACAGTAATATACATAACTCAATTGCACCATCTCTCAAGGGGGTGGTGCAATTGCCATTCTTGTGATGAAATATGAAAATGAAACACTCAAGTACACTTTTCGCCCTGTTTCTGTTCACACTGTTCCTCCAAGCACAAACACCCGAAAGCGGTAAGAAGCCTGTTGATGCCTACAAGAAATCCTCCGTGGTGAAAGCCTACAAGACTGCCATGAAGGAAAAGAACTACGGCAAGGCCAAACAAGCCTTGGACGATGCCATCAAGAAACATGAGGTAGCAGCACAAGACCCACAGCTCTACCAATTTAAAGCATACGCTCTCAACGAACTCATAGGTGTGGAGAATCGAAAGATATACCTCAACACCAACCCCGACACTGCCACCTACTTCAGCTACATTTACGAACTCTACTCCACTGGCTTGATGTGTGACAGCATAGAAACGGCACATGTACTCCATACCCCCAAGGCAAAACATCAGTACAGATACGCTGTGGCTCAGGTGATGATGCCCTACCGCAACAACGTACTCAATGCTGGGAAATTCTATTATCGTAAGAAAGACTACGCTAAAGCCTTCCAGTACATTGACATGTATGCAAGCACCAAGACAGCTCCCGTCTTCCTCACCCCTAAAGGCGAGACACAAGTCAATGACCCCGACGACCTCACAGACATTTCTGTGCTGGCTGTACTGAGTGCATACGGTTCGAACGACCATCAGGGAGTCGTCCGCTACTTGTCCCAAAGTCTTGATGACAAGCAGCTCCAGTCCCAATTGCTCGAAATTGGCAGCAAGTCAGCTGCTGCCCTTGGCGATACCCTCGAAATGGTGCGGTTGCTCGAAAACGGCTTCTACGCCTATCCAGCCTCCGACTACTTTTTCATCACCCTCGTGAAGTACTACAACGATCATGCCCTTTATGCTAAAGCCCTTACCATTGTGCTAAAGATGGTGGAGCTGCATCCTAACCATCGCGACTACTGGTTCATGGCTGGCAAAGAACAAATGCTCCTTGGTGACTATGAAGCAGCCCTCCAAAGCTTCAACCGCTGCGTCGAACTGAAAGCCGACGATGCCGAGTCCCACTCCGCATTGGGAAACATCTACCTGCATCAGGCACATCAAGCTTATGCCCAATTTGATTTGCCTCTCTCTGACCCTACCTACAGTCAGCGAAAAGCCGCCATCACCCAACTCTACCAGCAAGCCTGCCACTCCTTTGAGCAAGCTCGCCTCTTCGACCAACTCCACCCCGACCTCTGGCTCCCTGGATTGCGCGAAGCCTACTTCAAACTTAATATGGGCAAGGAACTTCGTGCGCTGGAAAAGGAAGGGAAAGGGAAATAAAATGTTTGGGGAGAGAAAGGGGAAAAACAAATATTATAGATTGTTTATGGGCTGTCAAGCGTATAAAAAAACGTAAAAGCCCCGATAAAAAGGAGGAAAAGTTGTGGGAGTGTAAGATTTTAGCTACCTTTGCAAAGTTTTTGACGGATAGCAAATGTGAAATGTAGCTGGTGGGGATGTGTGTTTGCTGTTTCGTGTTTGTGTCTTGGATGTTACTGTATAATGGCTACGAATCGAGGTAAATCGAATAATAAGAAGGGAAAGAAATATGCGGCGGCGCAGCGTGAAAAGCTGACTGCTGGCGATTTTTTTGCAGGTTTTGGCAGGTGGGAGATGCTTTCTTTCGGTATCGGCTTCCTGTTGGTTATGGCTGCCATCTTCATGTTGGCAGCATTTGTTTCTTATTTGTTTACGGGTGAGGCAGATTACAGTTTGTTGGAACAGAGTGTTGACCCTTTGAACAGGGATTTGCAGTATAAGAACGTGTGTGGGTCGTGGGGGGCAATGGTGGCTTTTTTCTTCCTAAACGACCTGTTTGGGTTGGCTTCATTTATTATTCCCCCATATTTGATTATCTTGGGCTTGCGGATGATGCGTGTGTTCAAGTTCACGCTGGTGCGCAAGTTTATTCTATTCACGTTGCTGATGCTGTGGCTGAGCGTGTTTCTGGCTTCGTTTGGCTATTTGTTCCCTTGGTTTGAGGGCTCGTTTGTGAAGCTGGGCGGCAACCACGGAGTGAATGTGGTGAAGTGGCTCACGCAAGTGGTGGGAACGCCTGGACTATTGGCGGTGCTGGTGGTGACGGCTGTATTATATCTGATTTATCTGAGCGCAAAGACGATTGAGGTGATTCGGAACGCCTTCAGACTGAGGTTTCTGAAGCGGGAGAGGCTGGAGCGCATCAAGGGCTTGATGAAGAGAAAAGATGAAGATGAGGAACAGGACGAGGATGACGGGACGGAGGAAGAAGAAGATTCTATTAGTGAAGTCGGCTATAGGAATAGTGACTCTGATGGTGGTGAAATTGTGGTGGAGTTTGACCCAGAGGATGGAGGTGTATCGGATGAGAAGGAAGGAAAGGAGCCTGTAGATGATGGAGCAGGAAAGAAGTCGAAACCACTTAAGAAGGATGTGGGGGAGACGAATACGGGGGACGAGACGACGCTGGTGGTTGAGACGGGTGTGACGGAGCAGGGTAAGGGGAAGATTGTGCGTGGCGACATCAGTACACCTTACGACCCGAAGCTGGATTTGGAGTTTTATAAGTACCCAACGTTGAGTCTGTTGAAGAAGGCTGATAATCAAGGACCTCAAATCGACATGATGGAGCAAACGGCGAACAAGAACCGCATCATCGAGGTGCTGAGAAATTTCGGGGTGGAGATTAAGAGCATCAAGGCGACGATTGGTCCAACGATTACGCTGTATGAGATTGTCCCAGCGGATGGTACGAGAATCAGCAAGATACGTAATTTGGAAGATGACATCGCCTTGTCGTTGGCGGCGAAGGGCATTCGCATCATTGCGCCGATACCTGGGAAGGGTACGATTGGTATTGAGGTACCGAATAAGAAGGCGTGCATCGTGTCGATGGAGAGTGTGCTGAACAGCCGTGTGTATCAAGAGAGCAAGATGGAGCTGCCTTGTGCCATCGGTAAGACGATCAGCAATGAGGTGTTCATGTTCGACTTGGCGAAGGCGCCTCACCTACTGGTGGCTGGTGCGACGGGTCAAGGTAAGTCGGTGGGCTTGAATGCTATTGTGACATCTCTGCTCTACAAGAAGCATCCATCTGAGTTAAAGATTGTGATGGTTGACCCGAAGAAGGTGGAGTTCAGTATCTATAGCCCGATTGAGAATCACTTCTTGGCACGTTTGGAAGAGGAAGAGGACTGCATCATCACGGATGTACAGAAGGTGGTGAAGACACTGAACTCTCTGTGTGTGCTGATGGACACGCGGTATGACTTGCTGAAGAAGGCGAATGTGAGGAACGTCAAGGAGTATAATGAGAAATTCAAGAACCGTTTGCTGAACCCAGAGCATGGGCATGAGTATATGCCATACATTGTGGTAATCGTGGATGAGTTTGGCGACCTTATTATGACAGCGGGCAAAGAGGTGGAATTGCCGATTTGTCGCATAGCCCAGTTGGCACGTGCTGTGGGCATTCACATGATTATTGCAACCCAGCGTCCGCAGGCTAACATCATCAGCGGTGCCATTAAGACGAATTTCCCTGCAAGGATTGCCTTTAAAGTGAGTTCGATGATGGATTCCCGCGTGATTCTCGACCGTCCTGGGGCGAACCAGTTGATAGGAAAGGGCGATATGCTGTTTCTATCGAATGCGGAGCCTGTGCGTGTGCAGTGCGCGTTTGTCGATACACCCGAGGTGAACGACATCTGTGCCTACATTGCCAGACAGCAATCGTTCGTGCATCCGATGTATCTGCCAGAGGTGGCTGACCCCGAAGGTGAGGGTGGTGGCATGGGCACTGTGGACAGGGGACATCTCGACCCGATGTTTGCCGATGTGGCCAAGTTTGTGGTGAACAACCAGAGCGGTTCGACCTCGATGATTCAGCGTAACTATTCCATTGGTTACAATCGTGCAGGAAAGATTATGGATCAGTTGGAGAAGATGGGTGTGGTAGGTCCACAGGTAGGGGCAAAGCCTCGTGAGGTACTGATAAAAGACCCGTTGACGCTGGAGGGGCTGCTGAACACGCTTTGAAAAGGAGTATTAAGGAATATTTAAGTAACTAAATCGATATGAAGAAGATTTTTTGTATGTTCTCCCTTTTGGTTGCCTTCTGCATGGTGGCAGGAGCACAGGATGCAACCAAGATTCTGGATAAGACTTCCGTCACATTGAAAGGGGCTGGAAATGTGAAGATTGGGTTCACGATGACGGTTGATGGAGCTTCATCTACAGGTTACATCAAGCTGCAAGGAACCAAGTTTGTGACGAATATGGGTGGAACAATTACGTGGTTCGACGGGAAGACGATGTGGAGCTATGTGAAGAAAAATAATGAGGTTAACGTAACCACTCCGTCGGAAGCGGAGGTGGCCAAGATGAATCCTTATTCTTTCCTCACATTCTATAAGAAAGGGTATTCGGCGAAGATGGGCAAAAGCACCTCGAAAGAGCATGAAGTTATATTGACGGGTGTCGATTCAGCCCCTTACCAAAAAGTGGTGCTTCGTGTGAATAAGTCAACGAATTACCCCACGTATATCGACATGACCTCGGCGAAGGGGAATGTGACAGTCATCACCTGTAACTCTTTCCTGAAGAACCAGAAATATACAGATGCGACGTTCAAGTTTAACAAGAAAAACTACCCCAACGCAGAAATAGTTGACCTCCGATAGACATGGATTACTCAAGGGCTCGTTTGTTGTACCATCAGATTTCTCACAATCAGCGGTTGCAGACTCGTCGGCACCCGATGTTTGAGAAGAATTTGGCAATGAAGATATTTGGCTATATTTTCATTGCCTTCTGGGCTGTCTATCTTGTTGTATTGGGTGTTTCTGTATTTTACGCATTCGACGGGTCTTCGTTGGAGGCCTTCGATTGGGTGGACGGGGGAATGATTTGGTTTCTCGCCATCGACTTTTGGGTTCGCTTTGCGATGCAGGAAACACCTGCTCAGAATATCAAGCAATACAAGCTGTTGAACATACCTACGAAGTTCTTGCTCAACACGTTTTTATTGCGGATGGGACTGCAACTCTATAACTTCTTCTGGGCTTTCTTTTTTGTCCCATTCGGCATCCTCGCTATCCCTCAGTTTTACGGAATTTCGGGTTTTATCGGCTTTATCGTCGGTTGGTGGCTGATGTTTGTGCTCAATAGTTATTGGTATCTGCTGTGGCGTACACTCATCAATCGTCACTTTTTGATGTTCATCCTTCCTTTGCTGATATACGGAGTCGTTATCTTCTTTGGCATTTTTTATGATACAGAGAATCAATGGCTGTTCCAAGGTTCCATTCTTCTGATGAGGGGCTTTTGCCGATGGAATATTTTTTCTTGGTTATTTTTCGTCGTGTTGCTGATACCTTTATTTGGGATTAACCACCACTATCAGAAGATGGCCATCTATGTGGAAATAGCTAAGACAGAGGTTGTCAAGCAAGTGAAAACCAACAATATGACATTCCTTGACAAGTTTGGAGTGATAGGTGAGTACCTCAAACTGGAGTTGAAGTCGATGGTACGGAATCTGGTGGTTCGTAAGCAGTTCCTGTCTGGTACTTTGTGTATGCTGATGCTCTGTGGACTCTTCTCTTTTTCCGACATTTATGAAGGGATGCCGTTTATGCGTATTTTTATATGCATCTATTGTTTCACGTGTTTAGGTGTAATGACCCTTACTACGATTATGTGTGCTGAAGGTAATTACATCGATGGGTTGATGGTGAGAAAAGAGACGGTACTTGCTCTTTTGAAGGCTAAGTATTACTTCCAGTGTTTGGTGCTCATCATTCCGTTCCTTTTTTCTCTCATGCCCATTATCGAAGGGAAAATCACCTTGATGATGGCTCTGGGATGCCTCTTCTTCACTTCAGGAGTCGTCTTCCCCTTCCTCTTCCAACTTGCTGTTTATAACGATTCCACCATCCATTTAAATGAAAAATTAACAAAAGCTGGTAGAGACACTAAGGTTCAGATGATTATGTCGGCAGTGGCACTGTTCCTGCCTATGTTGATTATGTACATTTTCGTTCAGAGTTTCAACGATGATATAGCAGCCATTTTGATGATGGGCATAGGGCTTGTTGGCACCGTGCTTCATCCGCTGTGGTTGCGCAATATATATAATCGATTTATGCAACGCCGTTACAAGAACATGGATGGCTATCGCAATTCCAGATAAAAGGCAATCTGTCTTATGAATTTAACAATCGAAAATCTAACTAAATCGTTCGGGGAGAAGAAGGCTCTCGATATTGACCGCTATTCCATTCATAGCGGCGAAATCATTGGACTTGTTGGCAATAACGGGGCAGGAAAGACCACGTTGTTCCGCATCATTCTTGATTTGCTCCATGCCGATAGTGGATGCGTCACGATAGATGGCTTTGTGGATGGGAGAGCCGTGTCGTGTGATACTTCTAAGAGTGAAGACTGGAAAGCCTACACAGGTGCTTTCGTTGATGCAGGTTTTCTCATCGATTATCTCACCCCTGAAGAATATTTCCGTTTTATCGCCAAAATTTCAGGCATCTCGGATGAAGTGCTAAACGACCGTCTGCTGCAATTCGACAGCTTCATGAATGGCGATGTATTGGGACAGAAGACGTTGATACGCAACCTCTCCATGGGTAACAAGCAGAAGGTGGGCATCATTGGTGCCATGCTGCACTATCCCAAATTGCTGATTCTCGACGAGCCGTTCAATTTCCTCGACCCCACCTCCCAGTTGGCGATGAAGTACCTGCTGGAGACCTACAGCAAGGAACGTATCACCCTCCTCGAACATGGCATCATCCTCAAGGACTATGACCGCGATTATGCCATGTTGAATTCCGAAATAGAAGAGTACTTCCGTGGGCAGCAAAGCGGAAAGAACTGAGTAAGATTCATCCGACGTCATCGGATGGATTGAAGAATGACTCGTTAGAAATTCATCCGACGTTATCGGACTTTTTACAGACAGAAGAAGGACATCAGGGAAAAAGTCCGACGGCGTCGGACTTTTCTGAAGGAAATAGATTTACTATGACGCTGTCGCATGAGTTCAAGACTCCTCCCCAAAATCTGGGTTCACCAGTAAAACCCTGTGTGGGGATTTAGATAAATCCCATAAATCTGCTGAATCAGCTTGATCATCCCAAAGGGGTATGTTTTTATATAAACCCAAATCGGTCATTAGAGATTCATTCAACACGATTTTCTAATGCCCGCCATTAGAAAACCTCAATTCTATTTGTCCGATTAACAATTATTTAC